>JAFYRW010000031.1 GCA_017546785.1 Bacteroidaceae bacterium
ATCTGTTTTATATGTATTGCTTACCGCAATAAAAAAATAGACGGGACAGCCCGTCTATTTTTTTATTTCTTAGTGAAGGAAATTACTTCTTGAGAGCCTTCTTTACAGCCTTTGCTGTCTGCTTCTCAGCCTTGTCCTTTGCCAAAGAGAGTGCTTTCTCGGCCTTTGCGATAGCTTTTGCATCGCCGCTCTTCTTGGCAGTAACCACTGCATCGTAGAGAGCCCAAAGGTTGTTCTTTGCAGTAGCCTCCTTGTGTGCAGCTGTGTAAGCGTCGGCAGCAGCCTCAGTAGCAGCCTCCTGCTCGGCAGAAGCGTATGCGTGCTTGTAACCCTGCTGTTCGTTCCAGTAACCGCGAGTAAAGTCAGGGAATGTTACGGCTGCACAGTTGTTGTCCATAGAGATTGCGCCAAGCTCGGCCAATGCACACCACTCAGCCATATCATATACGTCCATATCAAGGGGAAGACCATTCTGCAAGCAGTAAACAAGACGTGCGTCCATTACAAAGTCCATACCACCGTGACCAAGCTCACGTCCCTTCTCTACATATTTCTTTGTGATGGGGTGTACATAGCTGTTCAAAAGAGCTTGTTTCTGCTCGGCATTCATAAAGCCGTGAGCACTGAGGTTGTCCATCTGGGGAGCGCCTGTGCCTTTGAGAGCCTCGCCCGAAAGTGCAAACTCGGGAGTAGGATATTTTGTTGCGTAACCCTTTGTTCCGGTGAGCTTGAAGAGACGGTTGTAGGGCTGGGGAGTCATTACATTGTGCTGAATCTCGACAACCTTACCCTGCGCTGTACGCATAAGAGTAGTGGTGTGGTCGCCATTGCGGAACTCCTTGCACTCCTTGCCTGTCTTTTTCTCAACGTAATCTTTACCGAAGAAGCTCTCGGTGTCCATTGCGATAAGAGTGGTGAAACGGTCGCCACGGTGAATGTTCATACACTGTGCAACGGGACCAAGGCCGTGTGTGGCGTAAACGTCGCCACGATTCTCCATATTATATTTCAAACGCCAGTGGAGGTTGTCGGTGTCATTGTCGTTGGGATCCTTCCAATATGATGCCCAATACATATCAAGAGCGTGGATGTAAGCACCCTCGGCGCGGATAATCTCACCGAAAATACCATCCTGTGCCATTGCCAATGCGCTCATCTCATACTCGTCGTAGCAGCAGTTCTCAAGGATAAAACAGTGGAGACGTGTCTGCTCGGCAAGGTTAATAAGGCTCCAGCACTGCTCAAGGTTCATAGCCGAAGGAACCTCGATGGCAGTGTGTTTGCCATTCTCCATAGCGAACTTTGCAACGGGGTAGTGGTGATTCCAGTCGGTAGCAATGTATACAAGGTCAATGTCGGGGCGTTTGCACAACTCCTCGTAACCTTTCTCGCCGTAGTAAATGTCGGCGGGAGCAAGGCCTGCATTGCGCAACTCATTCTGAAGTGCTGCTGCACGAGCCTCCTCATAATCGCAAAGAGCAACAATCTCGACACCGGGGATGCGGCAGAAACGCATAACAGCCCACGGGCCGCGCATACCAAGACCTACAAAAGCAACGCGTACAGTCTGCAAAGGAGCTACTGTCAAATTAAGCGCGTGCTGCTGACCCTCGGGGCGCTCGGGAGATTCAATTACGATAGTACCTTTGTCCCAATGCCATTTTGTCGATGGCGAGAGAGATTGTGCCTGCATTGCAGTTGCTGAGAATGCCATCACTGCAACAAGCGTGTAACCTAAAAACTTTTTGAAATTCATATTGAAAAATTTAAATTGATTGAAATATCTTCTTTATAAATAATGTTCGCGCGCAAAATATGTACGACACCAAAAAACAAAAGTATTCTATTTGCAAAGAAAAGAAAATAAATTCAAAGAATAAAACTTATATATGCTGTTTTTTATATTTTTTGATTGTTATTGGGATGTAAACTGAAAAAAAATATATACATTCGCAAAATGAACCTTTTAAACAGCAATAAACTTAAAATTCAGAATATTATGGAAAGCTATGTAATTGGAATTGACTTGGGCGGTACCAATACTGTTATCGGGTTGGTTGATGCTAAAGGAACAATTTTGGGCAAAGACGATTCAGTAAAGACACAGGCCTATCGCGAGATTGAGGATTATACCGACGCTGTTGCTGCGGTAATTAAGAAATTGGCCGAGGAGAATGGCTGTGTAGGCAAGATAGAGGGCGTAGGTATCGGCGCTCCTATGGCAAACTATTATACAGGAGAAATTGTAAATGCTGCCAATCTTCCCTGGAAAGGCATCGTGCCTCTAGGTTGGCTCATTGAGAAGAAAACAGGATTGCCTACAAAGGTTACCAACGATGCCAATGCTGCTGCCATCGGTGAGATGAAGTATGGCGTTGCTCAGGGTATGAAGGACTTTATTGTTATTACTTTGGGTACAGGCGTCGGTAGCGGTGTTGTTGCCAACGGACAGCTCATCTACGGACACGACGGCTTTGCTGGTGAGCTCGGACACGTTACCGCTCCTGTTATCGAGGGTCGTACTTGCGGTTGCGGTCGCACCGACTGTCTCGAGACCTACGCGTCGGCTACAGGTATTGTGCGCACTGCTAAAATATGGTTGGGCACACGTTCCGACGAGAGTGTGTTGCGCAATGTTCCTTGCGACCAATTGACATCTAAGATGTTGTACGACGCTGCTATGGCAGGCGACGCTCTTGCTAACGAGATTTTTGAGTTTACAGGCGGCGTTCTTGGCGATGCTTTCTGTAACTTCATCGCATTCTCTGCTCCCGAGGCTATTGTTCTCTTCGGCGGTCTTGCCAACGCAGGAGAATTGTTGCTCGAGCCTATACGTAAGAGAATGAATGAGAATGTCGTATTCTTGTGGAAAGATAAGGTTAAGGTTCTTAAGTCTTCTTTGCCCGGTGCCGATGCTGCTGTTCTTGGTGCATCTGCTCTCGGCTGGAAATAAGTCTTGTACCGATATTTGGAATAAAACCCGGGTATTAGAGTCGACTCTAATGCCCGGGTTGCTTGTTTGTCATTAAAAAAGAAGAAAATGAGGTAAAATTATCCCAAAAAGAGGTTGGCGGTTTTACAAAATGATTTATTTTTGCAAAAATGTAATTTGGTGTAATTTGCTTTTTGGCTTACAATTCAAATTGTGCTATTATGAAAAATACAGAAAAAGGACATAACATAATGAATGTGGCAATAGCAACAGCAGCTGTATTGCCTTTGGGTGCTGCTCTCTTTACCTCCTGCAACGAGGCTAAAGAGCCTGCAAAGCCTATGAACATTCTCTATATAATGTGCGACGACCACTCGTACCAGACATTGAGTGCCTACGACTCGAGCTATATAAAGACTCCTAATATCGACCGTATAGCTGCCGATGGAGTGCGCTTTACCAATAGCTTTGTGGCAAACTCCATAAGCGGTCCCAGCCGTGCCTGTATGCTCACCGGAAAGCATAGCCTTGCCAATGGCTTCACCGACAACCGCTCGTCGTTTGACGGCGCTCAGCAGACATTCCCCAAATTGCTGCAGGCACAAGGATATGAGACAGCCGTAATAGGAAAATGGCATTTGACCTCGGAGCCTACAGGCTTTAACCATTGGGATATTCTCATAGGTCAGGGCGACTATTATAATCCTACATTCATCTGCAATGGCGAAAAGGTGCAGCGTAGCGGCTATGCAACCAACGTTACAACCGACCTTGCTCTCGATTGGCTCGACAATGGCCGTAACCCCGAAAAGCCTTTCTGTCTGTTGCTGCATCACAAGGCTCCTCACAGAACGTGGATGCCCGATACTTGCGACCTTGAGCTCTTCAGCGATTCCAATTTTCCTGTGCCGGCAACATTCTACGACGATTATAAAGGCCGCAAGGCTGCTGCCGACCAACATATGTCAATATCAAAGGATATGGACATTGTGTACGACCTTAAATTGGCCGACAAGGAGAATGAGATACACAGCCGTCCCGACCTTGAAGAGGCCGGCCGCAGAATATACAACCGTATGGATGCTGCCCAAAAGGCTGCGTGGGATGCACACTACGACAAGGTCATTGCAAAATTCAAGGCTGCGGGACTCAAAGGACGTGCTCTCGACGAGTGGAAATATCAGCAGTATATGCGCGACTATCTGCGTGTGATAACATCGGTCGATCGTAACATTGGCCGTGTGCTTGACTATCTCAAGGATAACGGATTGCTTGATAATACTCTTGTTGTCTATACATCGGACCAGGGATTCTATATGGGAGAGCACGGATGGTTCGACAAACGCTTTATGTACGAGGAGTCCTTCCGCACTCCTTTGCTTATGCGTCTGCCTGGTGGCATCAAAGGTGATGTCTCGGAGCTTGTACAGAATATTGACTATGCTCCCACAATGCTTGAACTTGCCGGAGTAGAGATTCCGTCGGACATTCACGGTGAGTCGTTGTTGCCTCTGCTTAAAGGCGAAAAATGGACTACCGACCGCGAGGCTCTCTATTACCACTATTACGAATTCCCCGACGAGCACTCGGTTCATCCTCACTATGGAGTGCGCACCGAGCGTTACAAGCTGATGTATTTCTACGATGAGCTCGACTCGTGGGAGTTGTACGACCTTGAAAATGACAAGAATGAATTGAACAATATATACGGAACCCCCGGTACTGAGGAGCTTACAGACTCTCTAAAGCAGATGCTCAAGGAACTGCAGGTAAAGTATGGTGAGGAGGAGTATATAACTCAATGATATAAAGAATGAAAAGTAACAAAAAGAACAATCTGAATTTGGCCGATGTTGCAAAAATGAGCCGTATGCCGGCATTTGCTACACTTGTAAAGCCTATAGGCTCGGCTTGTAATCTCGATTGCCATTATTGTTACTATCGCGATAAATCGGAAATATATGCAGGGAAGATGCCGTGTATGAGCGAGGAACTTCTCGAGACATATATACAACAATATATTCAGGGTGCTACACAGCAAAAGGTAACCTTTTGTTGGCACGGAGGAGAGCCTCTTATGGCGGGGCTGCCATTCTTTAGGAAGGCAATGGGGCTTCAGCAGAAATACAGAGGCGACAAAGAGATTGAAAATACCATACAGACCAACGGTATTTTGATAAATTCCGAATGGTGCGCTCTCTTTCGCGACAACAATTTCCTTGTAGGAATATCGCTCGACGGTCCCGAGGATATACACGATGCCTTCCGCAAGGATTGCGGAGGAGCCCCTACATTTGCGAGGGTAATGAGGGCTGTTGAAATGATGGCGCAGAGTGGCGTTGAATACAATATCCTCTCGACGGTTAATGCTCGCAGTGTAGGGCGCGGTGCCGAGGTGTATAAGTTCAACTGCTCGTTGGGACACTATATGCAGTTCCTTCCGGTAGTGGAATATGTGAGGATGCGCGGCGAGGGTAAACGCCCCCTTATAGTATCTCCCGACGAGGAGGATGCCGTCGAGGCTCCCTGGTCGGTAACGGCAAAGGGCTATGGCAACTTTATGTGCGATGTATTTGACGAGTGGATAAAGTTTGACGTAGGAAACTATTTTGTGCAGCTTTTCGACGTTACATTGGCAAATTGGTGCGGAGTACCGCCTCCTCTTTGTGCCTTTTGTGAAACCTGTGGCGACGGCCTTGTGGTAGAGCATAATGGCGACGTATATTCGTGCGACCATTTTGTATATCCCGAGTATCTGCTAGGTAACATAAAGGAGAATACATTGCAGGAACTGTACTGCAGCGAGGCGCAGCAGGCATTCGGACGCGATAAGCGCGAGGCGCTGCCTATGGAGTGTAAACGCTGCAACTACTATTTCCTCTGCCGAGGCGAGTGCCCCAAGCATCGTTTCGACTTTGCAAAGAATGGCGAGCCATATAAGAATGTGCTTTGCGAAGGATATAAAATGTTCTTCAGACATACCGACCCCTATATGAGGTATATGAGGACTTTGATTGAGAAAGGTGAACCTGCATCGTTGGTGATGCAATGGAAAAAATAAAAGATAAATATTAACGAAAAAACAGATAACTATGAATCCTAATTTTGTACTTCCTAAGATTGGAGAGCTGCCTGTATTGGCATCTATCGACAGTATATGTAAGTTTGAAAAAGTGCCTACAACCGTCAGCAGCACTGCTGCCGAGGGCGCAAAAAAAGCTGCCGACATTGTAGTGAATGCTATTAACCGTCACCGTTCCGACGGTAACTTTGTGCTTGGTCTTTCTACAGGCCGCACACCCCTCGGACTTTATGCCGAGCTTGTTAAACGCTACAAGAAGGGAGAGGTATCTTTCAAAAGAGTGGAGGTATACAGCCTCGATGAGTTCTATCCTATGACTCCGAGCAATCCTCAGAGCCGTAACCACAGAGTATTCGAGGATTTCCTCAACGACATTGATATTGATCCTAAAAACGTTCATTTCCCCGACGGTACAGTTCCTATGGAGCGTATACGCGAATACTGCAAGGAGTATGAGCAGATGGTACACGGCAACGTAGACCTTATGATTATGGGGGTCGGTGAGCTTGGACAGATTGGCTTCAATGAGCCCGGTAGCTACGCAAAATCAACAACACGCCTTGTGCAGCTTACATACAACAGCCGCAAGACACAGAATCAGTTCTTCTCTAACCCCAACGAGGTTCCCAAAATGGCTATCACAATGGGACTTGAGACCATTAGAAGCGCAAAGAGCATTGTTCTTATGATGTGGGGCGAGGATAAGGCTCTTATTGCTCGTAACCTCATCGAGGGCGAGATTAGCGAGAGTTATCCTGCAACAAGCCTCCAGCAGCATCCCAATATGAATGTTATTATCGATGAGGCTGCCGCTCAGGAGCTTACACGCGTTAAGGAGCCCTGGCTCATTGCTCCTCCCGCAGAGTGGACACCAAAACTCATCCGCAAGGCTGTTATTTGGTTGTGCGGTATCGTCGATAAGCCTATTCTCAAATTGACATTCCAGGATTATATTAACAACTCATTGTCTGACCTTTTGGAGCGCGTAGGCTCTTACGATCAGATAAACATCAGAGTATTCAACGATGTTCAGCATATTATCTCAGGATGGCCCGGAGGAAAGCCTAATGCCGACGATTCTACACGTCCCGTTCCTTCGAATCCCTATCCTAAACGTGTACTTCTCTTCTCTCCTCACCCCGACGATGATGTAATCTCTATGGGAGGAACATTCAACCGATTGATTGAACAGGGACACGATGTTCACGTTGCATACGAGACATCGGGTAACGTTGCTGTAAACGACGACGTTGTATTGCAGAATATCGATACAGCCCGTGAGATGGGATTCGGACATCTCGGCGACCTTTTTGATGAGATTCGTCATATTATCGAGACAAAGGTTCCCGGTCTTCCCGAGCCTCGTGAACTTCTCAATTTCAAGGGTGCTATCCGTCGTGCCGAGGCGCGTGCAGCGTGTCGCTCTATTGGATTGAACGACAGAACAAACGCTCACTTCCTCAATCTTCCTTTCTATGAGACTGGAGGTATAAGAAAAGGTCAATTGACCGATGCTGATATTGAGATTGTAAAAGAGTTGATGCAGAGCGTTAAACCCCATCAGATTTATGCTGCCGGCGACCTTGCCGATCCTCACGGCACACACCGCGTATGTATCGAGGCTGTGCTTAGAGCATTCGACGAGCTTAAGGACGAGGAGTGGGCAAAAGAGTGTCATATATGGCTCTATCGTGGAGCTTGGCAGGAGTGGGATCTCTCACTCGCTGATATGGCAGTGCCTTTGAGCCCCGAGGAGATGATACGTAAGCGTCACGCTATCTTCCGTCACTTATCGCAGAAGGATATTGTACCCTTCCCCGGTGAGGATTCACGCGAATTCTGGCAGCGTGCCGAGGACCGTATGCAGGCTACAGCCCGTCTCTTCGACAAGATTGGCCTACCTGAATATCAGGCTATTGAAATGTTCGTTAAATTGCTCTAATGCAATGAAATAAGAGTGTAAAATGCGAAAAACTATTTTAGCACTCCTTTTATCTATTCTCCTTGCACCCCTTTTCGTAGGGTGCAAGGAGAATGTTCAAATACGCTCGTTCGAAGCTGATAATGGCGTGTTTGCTCTTGATAGTCAGTTGTTTGTTGTTGCATCGGCCGAACTTCCCTATGCTCGTCTCCCGCGTGAATATTGGAGTGACCGTATGGACATTATCAAACAAATGGGCTTTAACACCGTTTTTTTGAGAGCGCCGTGGAGCCTGCACGAGCCAGATAGTGCACTCTACGACTTTAAAGGCGACAGGGATATTCACTCTCTTTGCCGTATGGCGCAGCAGAAAGGGCTTCTTGTGTGGCTACATATAGGTCCTGCAGTGGATGCTCATATTGATATGAGCGGACTCCCCTGGTGGCTGCTCAAGGAACAGAGAATGGAGTTTACAGCCAAAGATAAACTCTTTGTCGAGGCTGTACGCCGCTATTATAAGGCTCTTGCTGCAGAACTGTCGCAAATGCAGATTACCAAAGGTGGTCCTATAGCAATGATACAGGTAGGCGAGCCCGGCACTATTGTCGAGAATAATGGTCGCGCGCTTTCTGTGTGGCGCTCTCTAGCAGTAGAGGCAGGCTTTGATGCCTCGCTGTTTACCTCGGCGAGCCGCTCCTATGATGTAGGGCGTGTCATAGCCGACTCTCTTACAACAGCGGTTCTTGTGGATAACGAGGAGCACTCAATGTCTAATTTTACATCTGTACGCAAATTGAATGCCGTTGCGCCATTCATTGCCTATGATATTGACCGACGCTCTCCGCAAAAGTATGGCTATACAGCTGTGCGTGAGTGGAACAAGGTGTATATGAGAATATTTGAACTGCTGACCTCTGTGTCGTCGTTCAATATATCCTCGCTGTGTGCAGGAACAGCCTTTGGACATTTATCAGGTGCCGAAATTTCCGATGAGGGGCTTTATGTTCCCTATTCGAGCTATTCGGCTGCGGCTCTTGTCGATGAGGCTCTTCGCTTCGATGAGCAGTATGAACAGTTCTTTCTGCTGTTGAATAATTATGTTCACAACTCTTCGAAGAGGGAGGTTCCCGAATTTGAAGCGCCTTCATTGCAGGATTTTGAAGAGACCGTAGTGCCCGAGATTGCACCGTTGTTCGATAATCTTCCGCAGCCTATAGAGTCGCAAAGAGCATTGACTATGGAGCAGTGCAATATATCTTCGGGTGCTGTTTTCTATGCGACAAAATTGCCTCCTACAAAGGGTAATGAGCTATTGTTGCTTTCTAAAATTAACGATAATGCCCAACTGTTTTTCGATGGACAGCCTATTGCTGCCCTGTCGCGCAACGACTCGAACAGGGAGTTCTTGCTGCCCGCCTCAGAGGATGGCATAATGCTCCATATTCTGGTCGATGCAATGGGGCGCGTGGGAAACAAGATTCAGTATAAGGACTATAAGGGCATTATCGGTCCCGTTAAAATAAAGGATGGCAGTGGCGCTGCTTCCGAGATTCTCGGTTGGGAGAATTATCCTCTCGCGGCAGAATATTCGTTTGCAAAAGAGTGCGGCTACCGAATGTTGAAAGGGATGATGTTCCCCGGCTTTTATAGGGCTGTTCTCTCCTTTGGCTCCAACGACGACTTTTATCTTAATATGTCAATGTGGTCGCGTGGAGAGGTGTGGATAAACGGACACAGCTTGGGACGATTCTGGAATACCGACGGACAGGCTACTCTCTTTGTCCCCGGCTGTTGGCTGAATAAAGGTGACAATGAACTTATTATACTCGATTGGATAGGACCTGTAAGGCCTGTCGTCTCGGGAGTAAAAGTGAGATAAATAAAACATTTACTATTTATGAATATAAAAGATCAAATTCTTGTTTGATTATTGTATATTCGCAGAAAATAAGAACAAAGAAAAAGAGAAGATAATAATTGTTATATAGAAATTGAGCTTTTAGC
Organism: Bacteroidaceae bacterium; assembly: GCA_017546785.1. Taxonomy (GTDB): domain Bacteria; phylum Bacteroidota; class Bacteroidia; order Bacteroidales; family Bacteroidaceae; genus HGM04593. The sequence continues at coordinate 9,940 of JAFYRW010000031.1, forward strand.
TTTATTCCTACAACTGAAAACCGCCAATTTGAAGAGACACAGGAATAAGCACGACAAAAAGTTCATACCTACGAGGTGTGAGCTGTTTGTGCTTATCTGTGTCAGGGTGCTTGGCGGTACCTCAGTTGAAGATTCGCAACAAACAGTTCCGCCTTTTATGATACACATAGGAAAGATAATTGAAGAGGAAATGCGTCGTCAAGAGCGTACTCCCGCGTGGCTTGCACGTAAAATAAATTGTGCTCGTCCGAATGTGTACTATATTTTAAAACAAGAATCTATAAATACCGATCTTCTTTTACGTATTTCTCAAGTGCTTCATCACGACTTCTTTTGTTATTACTCAAAAGAGGTGTAACCCTGATTCTTATAGCTGTTATTGAAAGCTGTATAAATTTTCTACGTTATAGTATAGTAAATTTACGTTGCTTGTTTTTGTTGGATATATATAATCAGGATCTTTGTATTAAATAAAATTTACGTTTATCTATAACTGCTGCGACAGGATAAATACTGCACTTTTGTTACTATGAAAAAAATGTTTTTCTTATTTTTATTTATGATTGCTTGTAATTATGCTTTTAGCCAAAGCTTTGTAGCCTGTGGTGGCTGCGGTGGACGTGGAAGAGCTGTCTGCGGTGGCTGTTGGGGTAATGGCGTGACCTATATGGGCAATTATTGTGTTTTGTGTGGCGGTACAGGTTCTACTATTTGTGCTGGCTGCAACGGTACAGGAGGTTATTATAGCAATATAAGCTATGATAATGTTAGTAACAATAATAATACTAATGTAGAACGCAATAAAACAGAGAATAAATCTTCAAGTAATTATGGCTACAAGGAGTGTTATAGCTGTAGAGGTAATGGAAAATGTACTACTTGTAATGGAAAAGGTTGGATTAGACATACTTATACAGATACAATAGGAGATTGTCCTAATTGCAAGAATGGAGTCTGCTCAACGTGTAGTGGTGATGGAAAAGTTTATGGAAAAAAATATTAATAAATTAAGCCCAAAGTTGAAAAAACTTTGGGCTTAATTATTGTTTGCTCGTAGAGACGCTCTATTACTCTTCGTCTATAACACCGTTGTATGCAAGCTCTCCCTCAACAATGAAGAAAAGCTCCTCGGCGTCGTAATTGCCAATATTGTTTTTCTTGGCCTCTTTTACTATGAACTCAGCAATCTTGTTTATATCAATGTCGATATAATCGTCGTTGCTGTCAAGAATTCCGCTCTTGTCGTAATAGTCGTAGATGGTGTCGAGGAAATAGTAGAATTCATCATCGCTGAATTTCTCCTTAAGTTCCTGCGGCAATCTTTCGCGAATATATGCTATGGTCTTCTCGTCGTCGAGATCTTCCAAGCCAAACTCGTCGTTCTGCATACTCTCTTATCCTAAAAGGTTCTCAAATTTAGCCTGAATGTCTGCTTTAGACTTTGAGCCTACAAATTTGTCTACAACCTCTCCATTTTTAATGAAGATTACGGTAGGAATGTTGCGGATACCATACTCGTTGGTGAGGTCATCGGCCTCCTCAATGTCGCATTTACCTACGGCAATACGTCCCTCGTACTCATTTGCAAGTTCGTCGATGATGGGAGCCAACTGCTTGCAGGGACCGCACCAAGTAGCGCTAAAATCGAGAACAATGGGAAGCTCAGTTGCGAAAAACTCTTTTGAGTTGCTGTCTGTTACATTAAATGCCATAATCTTAAATTTTTAAGTTATTAGTTAAGTTTATATTCAATATTATCTAACGATTTTATATAGTCAATAAGTTCTTGCTCAATAGTGATATTTGTGTTTTTTGATATTAGCTCCAACGAAAATTGATGCTCCGAATCTTTTATCTGGAACTGCAGCTTGCTGTTTCCCGGATGCGTGTCGATATATTCTGTAAGATTGTCGTATATCTCCTGAGTAAGATTCATTACATCGAAACTTATTGTCAGACTCTTTACTATCTTCTCCTTGACGTCGGGCAAAAGTTCAATGCTGTTTACAACAAACGACAGTTTGTTGGGGTCCCAGCGAAGCGGCTGGCAACTGCCTGTGATATACAGGAAAGTTCCCTGAGTGAAATAGAACTGTTTTTTTATCCATTCGTCACCAAAGAATGGGAATTCTGCTGTTCCGGTAAAGTCCTCAATCTTTACAACGCCGTAAGGCTTGCCGGTTTTTGTCTGTCCTACACGCGGAGGCTCGCTTACGATGCCACCAAACGTTACCTTGCGATTCTTGATATTTTCAATGTCGGCAAACTCCTCGGCTTTTGTGTTGCAGAATTCGTTGAGAATCAAAGAATACTCGTCGAGTGGGTGAGCCGACAGATATATTCCCACAAGGTCTCTCTCCTTGTTCAGACGCTCCAGCGTGCTCCATTTTCCACCCTCGGGAACCTCGGGGTGTGGAATCTCGGCCATATCTTGCTCTCCGAACAATGAGTTTTGAGACATATTCTTGTCTATCTGGAAGCGGTTGCCATATTTCACAATCGATTCAAGGAACTGCTCGCCTTTGCTGTTGCTGCTCATATATTGCTCACGCTCTATTCCGCCAGGAAGTTCATCGAACGCTCCCGACAGTGCGAGGCATTCAAGGTTCTTGCGGTTGCAGGCTGTGAGGTTCACTCTCTCTACAAAGTCGAATATGCTTGTGAATGGTCCGTTTGCTTCGCGTTCTTCAATGATGCTCTGTACGGCATTCTCTCCTACGCCTTTTACTGCGCAGAGACCGAAGCGAATATCGCCGTGCTTGTTTACACTGAATTTGCGGCGCGATTCGTTTACGTCGGGTCCCAACACCTTGATGCCCATACTTGTACACTCCTGCATAAGCTTGGTAATTTCGGTGATATTCGAAAGGTTGCGGCTCAGCGCACCTGCCATATACTGCGATGGGTAGTGAGCCTTAAGGTAGGCTGTCTGATAGGCTACCCACGAATAGCACGTTGCGTGAGACTTATTGAACGCATAAGAGGCAAATTTTTCCCAGTCGGCCCAAATTTTCTCCAGCGTCTCGGCGGGGTGTCCGTTGCTCTTGCCACCCTCGATGAATTTAGGCTTTAACTGGTCGAGCTTGTCCTTGAGCTTCTTACCCATAGCCTTACGCAGCGTATCACTCTCGCCTCGTGTAAAGTTGGCCAACAGACGCGACAGCAACATCACCTGCTCCTGATATACGGTAATACCATAGGTGTCCTTAAGGTATTTCTCCATACAGGGAAGGTCGTATTTTACAAGCTCGGGGTTGTGCTTACGCTGTATAAAGTCGGGGATATAATCCATTGGGCCAGGACGATAGAGGGCATTCATCGCAATAAGGTCCTCGAATGTGCTCGGCTGTAGTTCGCGCAGGTGCTTCTGCATTCCCGGCGACTCGAATTGGAATGTTCCAATGGTGCTTCCCTTGCAGTAAAGGTCATAGGTAAGCTGGTCGTCGATGGGAATATTGTCAATGTCAATATCAACACCTACACTCTGTTTAATATTTATTATTGCCTCGTTAATGATGGAGAGGGTCTTAAGACCCAAAAAGTCCATCTTTATAAGGCCTGTCTCTTCGATGACGCTTCCCTCGTATTGTGTTACGAGCATCTTTTCGCCGGTGGTCTTATCCTCGGCAATGCTGATAGGTACGTGGTCGGTAATGTCGTCGCGGCAGATGATTGTTCCGCAGGCGTGTACGCCGGTGTTGCGTACGTTGCCCTCGAGCATCTTCGCATATTTTATCGTGTCGCGCAGCACAGGGTTGGGCGATGCTTCTGCTTCGCGTAGCTCGGGAACGGCTGCAATGGCATTGGGAAGATTCATCTTCTTGCCGTCGGGCAGGCGGTCGGGAATTGCCTTACATAGTCTGTTCGACTCGTCGAGAGGCAGTTTCTGTACGCGCGCAACGTCCTTGATGGCCAATTTTGTAGCCATCGTACCATAGGTAATAATGTGGGCAACCTTCTCTTGTCCATACTTTTCGGTAACCCATTTAAGAACCTCGCCGCGACCGTCATCGTCAAAATCGACGTCAATATCGGGGAGAGATATACGGTCGGGGTTAAGGAAACGCTCAAATAGAAGGTCGTACTTTATGGGGTCTACACGGGTGATTTTCAAGCAGTAGGCAACTACACTGCCGGCGGCGGAACCACGACCCGGGCCTACGGCAACCCCTAACTCCTCGCGTGCGGCGCGTATAAAGTCCTGCACAATAAGGAAGTATCCGGGGAATCCCATTGTCTTCATAATGTGAAGCTCAAAGTCTATGCGGTCTATAAGCTCTTGCGAGAAGGGCTCCGGATAGCATTTCTTTGCTCCGTCGTATGTAAGTTTGCGAAGATAGTCTCCCTCTAATTTTATACGGTATAGTTTTTCGTAGCCTCCAAGCTTCTTTATCTTCTTTTCTCCCTCCTCGCGCGACATTACCACATTACCTTTTTCGTCGCAGGTAAATTCGTTGAAAAGGTCCTCGTGCGAGAATTTCTGTCTGTAAAGCTCTTCGGTTCCAAACTCCTCGGGAATTGCAAAGGTGGGCATAATGGGCGCGCTGTCGATGCTGTAGTACTCTACGCTGTCGCATATATCTACAGTATTTGTCAGTGCCTCGGGAACGTAGCCGAATAGCTCATTCATTTCGGCCTTTGTCTTTAGCCACTCCTGCTTTGAGTAGAGCATACGCTTGGGATCGTCGAGGTCCTTACCGGTGCTTAGGCATATAAGGCGATCGTGCGCCTCGGCATTCTCCTCATCTACAAAGTGAACGTCGTTTGTGCACACTAATTTTACTCCGCATTTTTTGCTTAGCTCTATAATGTGCTTGTTTACATTCTCCTGAATCTCGTGAACCTCGTGATTGGCTCTCTCCACTGTTGCCTTGTGCAGCTGCAGCTCAAGATAGTAGTCGTCGCCAAAGATGCTTTTGTACCAATTGACAGTATCCTCGGCAGCCTGTAGCTCACCTTTTATTATAAGCTGTGGAATCTCTCCTCCCAGACAGGCCGAACAACATACTAGTCCCTCTTTGTATTTGCTTAGCTCCTCCTTGTCGGTACGGGGGGTATAGTAGTAACCCTCGGACCAGGCTTTTGATACAATCTTGATAAGGTTGTGATAGCCCTTTTCGTTCTTTGCCAGCAGAATAAGGTGGTGTCCGCGGACATCCTCCTTCTGGTCGCGGTTGAACAGGCGTCTTTCAGCTACATAAACCTCACAACCGATTATAGGCTTGAACTTTTCTTCGTCGCTCTTGCCTTTGTTCACCTTGTTCACATAATTGTAGAACTCCTTTATTGCCATCATATTTCCGTGGTCGGTGATGGCAATACCACGCATTCCATCTTCTATAGCCTTGTCTACCAATCGTTTGACTGATGCTTGGCCATCGAGAATGGAGTATTGTGTGTGTACGTGTAAGTGAACAAAATCGTGCATAGTCGGTTATTGCATTGATTGCGTTCATAAAGATAGTAGCTTTGCGCCATATGACATAATTGTTTTAGGAAAAAGTTTTCAACAATTTATAAATAGGTGCGATGCGATGTTTTTTTGTTCTTTTGTAAATGTTTGAAAAATAGCTCATTCTCGATTATTTGATTACTGTGCGTGTGCTTTTTGTTTTATTTTGTTTGGGATTTAATAAATTGTAACTATTTTTGTGGGTAGGTTATATTTCTTTAATCAGGATGCGATGAAAAATATTAAGAAGATTAAGAAACTTAAAAAGCTGAAAAAAATACGTATACATAGAGAGGGCACAGAGATTCTGTTGGTCTCTTTGTTCCTTTTTCTGTTAATTAACGGGGTATCTTGGTCTTTTTTGCCCTGCTTCCTGTTCAATGTCCTTCTTTCTGTGGTAAGCGTTGTTGTCTATCTTCTGATGGTCAATTTCTTCCGCAGTCCCAAAAGAGTCTTCGAGGGTGACGAGGAGGGTGTAGTAGTAGCTCCTGCCGATGGAAAGGTGGTTGTAATTGAAAAGGTTTATGAGCCCGACCACTTTAAGGACGAAAGAATTCTGCTCTCTATATTTATGAGCCCTATGAATGTTCACGCCAATTGGTATCCTGTAGAGGGTGTCGTTACACGCGTGGAGCATCAGAAAGGAAAGTTCCACAAGGCTTGGTTGCCTAAGGCAAGCACCGAGAATGAGCGCTCGCTTGTTGTTATTAGAATGGAGGATGGCAGAGAGATTCTTATGCGTCAGATAGCCGGTGCTATGGCGCGAAGAATCGTTACATACTCTGAGGTTGGCGAGGAGTGCTTTATCGACCAGCATATGGGATTCATTAAATTTGGTTCGCGTGTCGATGTTTATCTGCCTCTCGATGCACAGATTCTTGTGTCGCTCGACCAAAAGACTGTCGGTAACGAGACTGTAATTGCAAAATTCTAAAAAACTGCCTATGGCTTCGATAAAGAAACATATTCCGAATGCAATAACTTGCGGTAATCTCTTTTCGGGTTGTGTTGCTGTGACAATGGCCTTTTGCGGAGAGTTCAAGTTGGCCTTGTTGTTCATAGTAATCGGTGCTGTTTTTGATTTTTTCGATGGCCTTGTTGCCCGAATCCTGGGCGTAAGTTCTCCAATGGGCGTTGAAATGGACTCTCTTGCCGATGATGTAACCTTTGGCTTTGCTCCTGCAGCGGTGGTCTTTGTGTATATGAGAGGTCTCAGTTATCCCTCTTTTTTGGATGGCGTTGCGGAATATATACCTTACCTTGCGTTCCTTATAGCTGTATTTTCGGCATTGCGTCTGGCAAAGTTCAATATTGACAAACGACAGACATCATCGTTTATAGGATTGCCTACCCCGGCTAATGCTCTCTTCTGGGTTTCATTGGTTGGAGGCTGCGGCTCTTGGATTCAGGAGAATCTCTACTATGCGTGGCTGTTGATTATAGGACTTATATTCCTCTTCTCCTATCTTCTTGTGGCAGAAATACCGATGTTCTCGCTTAAGTTCAAGCGCTTGGCGTGGAGAGCAAATAAAATACGTTATATCTTCTTGCTCTCAATATTGCCAATGTTTGTATTGGGCCTCTCTTCGGCGGTGCTCATAATATCTTGGTATGTCATTCTGTCTGTGATTCGCTCGCTCCGTCGATAAAGTCGGAATTTTTGTCCTGTTTCTTCTTGCTTGGTAAGCAAGGCATACCTTTTGTTTGTTTACAGATAAAAGAGTAACTGAATATGTTTAATCTAATTTTATTTATAGGTTTTATAATATTGGCCGTTATAATAATGTTGCCGATATTGTTTGTTTCGTTTATCAGTTCAATTGCGCGAATCTTCCGCGTGCCTAAAAAGAGTAGAAACAGGAACGAAAGGCCTGTCGAGGATAATAGCACAATGTGGCAGGATTCTGAAATTTCGCAGCCTAAAACAAAAAATAAAAAGATATTCGATAAGGACGAGGGCGAGTATGTCTCTTTCAAAGAGGTTGATGAGAAGTAGTCGTCGTTGCTACATATAATAAATGCTGCAACCGTTGGCTGCAGCATTTATTATATGTCTATCGTTTGTTTGCAAAGAACTTTTTCATTAGAGCCGTGGACTCTTCGCTGCAAACGCCCTCGATGACCTCGGTGCGCGGGTGAAGAACATCGGGAGCGTATCTTCTATAGCCTCGTTTCTCGTCTCCGGCGCCGTAGACAAGGCGTCCCAATTGCGACCATCCTAAGGCTCCGGCGCACATAGGGCAGGGCTCCACCGTAACATATAGTGTACACTCGTTAAGATATTTTCCTCCAATGTGGTTGGCTGCCGCTGTTATTGCCTGCATTTCGGCGTGTGCTGTAACGTCGTTCAGCGTCTCGGTCATATTGTGGCAACGTGCTATTATGCGGTTATTGCATACTACAATAGCACCAATAGGTACCTCGTCTTTGTCGTAGGCCTTTTGTGCCTCGGCAAGCGCTAGTTTCATATAGTCGTTGTCGGTCATAGTGGTATCAGCGTCGCATTTCGTGCTCCCCGAATAGTGTGGGGTAGTCCTCGTCTATGTTTTTGTAGATAAAGGCAAGCAGAGTCTCTCGAATCCAGTTACTTTTGTTCGTAATTCTGTACTTCTTGAGATATTCGTCAATTATTCTATTCTCTTCTTCGCTTACAAGGCTCACTATGCGTGTGTGTCGTTTGGGTTGCGGACGCGCCATTGTTGCTTTAGGTGCAATCTTATTCTTAGCCATTATAAGTTTGTTTGGAATTTATTAGACTGCAAAAATACATTTATCTTATTCGAAAAGCAAACTTTTGGTTGTCTTTTCAATGTCAATGCACTATCTTAGCACACTATAAAGAGTGTATATCAATGGCCGAACATAATCTTTTGGGCAATAAGGGTGAAATGTTGGCTGCCCGCTATCTGCTTGATGCGGGCTTTGCCATTCACGAGTATAATTGGCGCAGCGGACACAAGGAGATTGACATTGTTGCACAAGAGCGCGATGTCCTTGTCTTTGTCGAGGTAAAGACCCGCTCTTCCAATGCCTTTGGCAGTGCCGAAGAGGCTGTTACTCCAGCAAAGATGCGCAATCTTATTCTTGCTGCCGATGCATATATAAAAAAGAAAGATATTGACCTAGATATTCGTTTCGACGTTGTTACAATTGTCGGGCACGACGAAAATAGGACTATAAGCCACATTCGCGATGCTTTTTATCCCACATTAGAGTAGGCTATGAATATAGAGGATGCACGAATATATTGTTTGAGCAAGCAGGGTGCCACCGAGGATTTTCCTTTCGACGAATGGGTGCTTGTGTTCCGCGTCGAGAATAAGATTTTTGCCTGTGTCAATCTGCAGGATATATTGTGGTTCTGTGTAAAATGTAATCCCGACCGTGCCATAGAGCTTCGCGATAAGTATCCGCAGATTACTCCCGCTTGGCATTGGAACAAGAAATATTGGAATCAATTGGATATTGAGCAGCTTCCCGACGCGTTTGTCTGCGAACTAATAGACCACTCCTACGATGAGGTCCTTAAGAAACTGCCGCGAAAGATAAGAGAAAAGTATGGACGATAATTCCCTAAGATATTATCATAAGCACCTTTTATGTGTCGATTCAACCAATAGATACATAAAGGATGAGGCTGCCAATCTTGCGCTCGAGGCTCCGGACGCGAATGCTTTTGTCGTTACAGCCGATGAGCAGACGGCCGGTCGCGGTCAGCGTGGAAACTCTTGGCAGTCGCAACGATGCGAGAATCTTCTTGTCAGCATATTGGTCAATCCATCCTTTCTTAAGGTCTCCCGACAATTTGCCTTGTCGCAGACTGTTGCATTGGCCGTAAATGCGACAATGGCCCATTTTGGAATAGAATCACTGCTTAAATGGCCCAACGATATTTATGTAGGAAAAAGAAAAATATGTGGAATATTGGTTGAATTGTCGTGGGAGAGCGATACTATTGCCGATGCCATAATAGGAATAGGAGTTAATGTCAATCAGTCTCTCTTTGGAGAAATGGACCGTATTCCCGTATCGATGAAAATGCTGTTGGGGGCAGATATTCCGATAGACAATGTGCGCGATAGGCTATTGAGTAATTTCTCCTATTATTACTCTCTGCTACAGTTGGGAAAGGAAGAACTTATCACCCGTGAATATATAGCCTCGCTGCTGGGTTACAGAAAGAAATTGCTGTATCGCGACTCCTCTGGGAGCTTTACAGCGACAATAGAGGACGTTACGCCAATGGGGCATCTGCTGTTGCGCTGCGACGATGGAGCGCTGCGTACCTATGCGTTCAAAGAGGTTGAATTATTGCTCTGATTCTTTTTGCTGTTGCGAACCTCCTCCTCTCTTTCGCGGCGCAGACGGCTGCGGCGTCTCAGAAGGAACCATAATAGTACAAGCGCCATATACGACACGCCTACTATACACCATTTCTCAATATCGCCCATTTCGGTATTTCGTGGGAATAGATAAATATACATTCCTGTTGTATATACAAACAGGATGGCAACAGTAAGGTTGGGGTTCTTTATGAAGCGCATCATAGTGGTTTATGTGATTTTATTTTTCTGTCCGCAAAGGTACTAAATTATATATAAAACCTCTTCTCGATTATTACTTTTGATACAAAAGATAGTAATCTTTAACCTTTATTGCACTATTCAGAAAATTCTCTTATTTTTGCCTGAGTGTATGATTCTTGGATATTATCAATAAAAGACAAATATATGGCTAAATTTAAAAGAATCCTCCTTAAGTTAAGTGGCGAGAGCCTTATGGGAGAGCAGGGCTACGGTATTGATGTCAAGCGTCTCAATGAGTATGCGGCACAAATTAAAGAGGTAGCAGCGATGGGAGTCGAAATAGGTATTGTCATTGGTGGCGGAAATATATTCCGTGGTCTTACAGGTGCGGGCAAGGGCTTCGACCGTGTGAAAGGCGACCAGATGGGAATGATGGCAACAGTGATAAACAGCCTTGCACTAAGTTCGGCTCTTGGAGCAATAGATGTTCCCAATAAGGTGCTTACAGCTATCCGTATGGAGCCTGTCGGCGAATATTATACAAAATGGAAGGCTATTGAGGCTATGCAGGAGGGAAAGGTTGTCATTATGGCGGCAGGAACAGGAAGCCCCTACTTTACAACCGACACAGGATCGTCGTTGCGTGGCATAGAGATTGAGGCCGACGTAATGCTCAAGGGTACACGCGTCGATGGTATCTATACTGCTGATCCAGAGAAAGACCCCACCGCAACAAAGTTCCACGATATAAGCTACGACGAGGTTATAAGCCGCGGACTAAAGGTGATGGATATTACAGCAACTGCAATGTGCCGCGAGAATAATCTCCCCATTTATGTATTTAATATGGATGTTGTTGGCAATCTTAAGCGTGTGATGGACGGCGAAGAGATTGGAACATTCGTTCATCCTTGATATATTAAGGCATTATAAAAAAGAGAGCAACAATTGTTGCTCTCTTTTTTGTTTGCTGTATATTGCAAATGATGGCTGTTACTCTTTTCCTTTTGTCATCATCCAGCCTGCACTCTGTTTCACAGCAACAGTTGTTGCGTTGGTATCATCGTTGCTTATTGCGTGCAATGTACCGTCGGACAGCGTAGCAGATGTTGCTGATATAGCTTTATCGTAGGCAAGGAGACGAGCATTTCCTGCAGTCTGTGTATAGGTAATACAGGTTACTGCTCTCGACTTTTTGTCGTCGGTATCGGCGTTGTAATTCTCGCCGGTAGACAACAATGTAACATCAGCATTGTTGATTGTTACGTTAGCATCGCTGTTTATGGCCTTTGAGCCTTTGCCTGTACATTTTATGGCAACATTACCGCCTTTTATATCAACATTGCCGCAGCTCTTGATACCTCCGGCTGCTGTTGTGTCACTGTTGGCTATAAAGTATACAGAGCCCTCGGCAATACCCGATATTTTGCCACCGTTGATTGTTACGGCACCATCGCTGTTCACTATCTTTGAACCGTTGCCCTTTACCTCGGCCTGTATAACTCCGTTGTTCAATATAAAATTGCCGGTAGTCTTTATTGCCGAAGCCTTTTCGCCAGTGGTGCATATCTTGATGAATCCACCATTGATTGTTGCGTTGGGGGTAATATTGGTGTCACTCTTCTCGTACTGAACCTTTATGGCCTCTCCTACTGTGTTGAATGTAAGATTGCCGGCCTCTATCAGCACATAGCCTTTACCGCAGTCTACTCCGTTACCATTGGCATTTACGGTTATTTTGGGCGATGAATTCTTTGTGCGTCCCACACGGAACAGGTCATTTGTGTTGAATCCGTCCTTTGCCGCCTCGGTAATGTTTATATTACCTTCGCGTATGCGGATGTAATCATCGCTGCATATGCCGTGACCACCGAGACTCTTTACGTTAAGAGTACCCGATCCGCTGAATATGAGCTGTCCCTCGCTGAAGAGAGTGCCTTTCTGGTCTTCTCCTTCTTTTGAGGGAGAGGCATACACTGCACCGTCGCAAAGAGAGTTTGTGGTATTTTTTCCTATAGAGAAATAGACAGTCTTTCCACTCTGAATGTTAATCGCAGGGCCGTTAGGGTTCGTCAGATTAAGGTTGTTCATCTGTATCATAAACTTCTTGGTGCTATATATTTTTATAGAACCATTGCTACAGGTACCTTTAATCTGATAACGCATCTTGCCTTTGCTTGAGTTTATTGTAATATGAGTGTTATCCTCTTTTGTAATTGTAACATTATCAATAGTACTAGGAGAGTATACTACTCCCGATTCGTTGAATGTGATTATTACTGTCGATTCGTAGGAGAAATTTTCGTGAAAATCGCCCGACTCGTCGATAAGTTCATCGGTTATTATAACCTCATCCTTTTCGTAGTAATTGTCTGCGTCGGCCTCATTAAATACAACATCAAAGTCAGTTGAATAGTCGAGTAGTGTGCTACTTAATGGGAGTGCTGCAACAATGCTGTCTGTATTTGCTGTTGCGAAACTATGACATACATTTCTCTTGTTGTTGAATTGTACTAATTTCTGTTCGGGAACAAAGGTAATATCTTCGTTCTCCGAAACGGGTATCTCAACAGCTGAGCCGTCCTTGTTGCATATATAATATGATTGCGCTTGTACACAAAATACTGTTGCAAGCAGTGTTAGAGCCAATATTATTCTTTTCATCGTTTCAGAAATTTAACGGTTCTACAATTTGCTTGTAACATATATACTCCATTGGGTAGGTGCGCAATGTTTATGCAACCATTGTTGCTTAATGCTCTCTGTGAAAGCACGATGCAACCGCTGAGGTTGTATATGGCAATTATTTCTCCCGCAGGGCAATTAACCGAAATGTCGTCTGATGATACAAAATTCAAAAGTCTGCCATTGTCGGTAACATTCTCTACTCCTGTCTCGGTAATAGTGGTAGTAATACGCAGAATATCGGCCATCTGATTGCTGATACTCTCTCCTTTATCAGACAGTATATTTACCTTGTTGCCATCGAATGTAATCTTGCGGAAATTCTTCCATAGCATAGTCTGTGTGTCGCCACTAACCTTTTCTATAGTTATTTGCGACTGCGACATTGCCGGGATTGTCAGCAAGGCGAATGTGAAAAATATTATTAATTTTTTCATACAGTTATATTAAAGGTCGAATGAGTATCCCACTCCTATTGCGTGTATGGCAGGGCTGCTGCTTGAGTGGTTGTCCTGATATAGATAGTAGAGCGAAATTTCGTTGTCCTTGTCTATCTTATACTCGGCACCGATGCGGTAGCGTAACTTGTCGTGGAACTGCCATTTGTCGAGACGAGTGAAAAGCTCTACTGACGCAAAAGGTGTTACGGGGCATTTTTTGATATCCCATTTCGCAGTGAGACGTGAACGCAATGTGGTATTGTGCTTGGCATCCTTCAATTCTGCCTCGCTTTTGGTGGGCTTGTAAGGATCGTTGGGGTCGTCGTTGGTGATGTACTCCGAATTGGGGTCGTCGCTGTCTTTCTGGAATGGTCTGTATTGGTCCTCGTATACCAATGCGCTGTGAGTGTACTGATACTGTACTCTTTCGCGCAGGCTGAATTTTACGCGTCCAATCTTCCAGCTTGCACTCAAAGAGGCAACGAGACGGTCGCGCTGCTCCCAATAAGAACGGTCTATATTGTAGCTGTAAATCTCGTTGTTGTCGTTGTCAAGGCCTACAAAATCTTTTATTTTCTTCTCCTCGGCATTGTGCGACTGAATGTAGATATATCCAATATCGGCTTTTAACCACGAAAGAATGTCGTAGCTAAAATCTACGCCAATTGAACGGCGGTCCATCTGAGAAACACCCTCAATGCTTCGAAGCTCTCCCTCGAATCCTATTTTCAGGCGGTCGGTCAGTTTCTTACTTGCATTTAAGCTTGTCCATATTCCAAAATCGTCGCACTCGCTCTGAGCCTGTGCTGCCGAAAATGAGAATAGTATAACTGTTGCTACTGCAATCAGTCGTGCAAATTTGTTATTCTTTAATCTTGAATTCATCGCTGGGGGCTTTTGTAATAGTATCTACTGTGTTGATTGACTTGTTAGATGAGCGGTAATACATCTTGATAATAGCTGCATCTTTCAAAAAGTCTATTCCACCAACCTCTACTTTAACAATGTCGAGTCCTGTGCGTTTCTTTAAATCCTCGATAAGTTCCTCTTTTTTGTCGGGGGTAATAAGGTTTACATTATCGTATTTAATAACCTTGTACGACAAATGGCTAATGAAGATAGTACTTTCGCACATCCATATAGAGAAGATGAACAAAAGGTTTGCAACAACCATTTCGGAATAGCTTAACTCCTCGATTACCAATCCGTTGATAGCACTCATCGCAATAATGATGAACAGATAGGTCATCTCTCTGATGGCTACCTGCTCGGTGCGGTAACGTATGATGCTGAAGATAGCAAAAAGTCCGAGTGCGAATCCTGTCTTCAACTTTACTCCACCCAATAGGTAGATGAGCAAGAAAATGCTGATAGAGATTAGTATGAAAGTGAAGAAGAACTCTCCGCGTTTACATTTTGGGTAGTAGAAGCAGCGTGCAACGATACCTACGAAAAAGAGGTTGATGAAGAATCCTAAAACAAGGTTCCACACTCCGGGAAGGTTAATTATCTCACCAGCCAGACGTGCGCTCTCGCCGGTAGTGATAAAGTCTTCTCCTAAACTGGCGAGAGTGTTTGCAGCCTGTGCACCACCTGCCAAAAAAGTTGTAAAAATGTCCATCATATTAGTAGTTTTTTATTGTTTATGCTCTAATCTGTCTATGAATTTAAGTCTCTCCTTAAAATTGTTCCTTTTAAGATTTTTGTTTGTGCGTGCGCTTCCTATGCAGTATTTGCTGAATCCCGAGCGCTTTATTCTAAGGTCGCGTATGATGGCGAGTGCCGGTGAAGGAACGTTGCCGTCGCGCTTTAATTCTATTATCGCCACTCGTCTGAGCTCGTCTTTGCCGTCGGTGGCAAAGCTGTGGAATCTTAAGTCAAAATCTATGGTGAGACGTTCGGTTTTTTCGTAATTGACCAATGTTATTCTGCTGAACCTGTTTTCGCAGGTAGGAATCAATTCTTCGAGATTATACCACGCGTGTTTGGCAAGAAACGGTACAACGTTCTCCTGTTCGGCCTTTAGTGTATTGACACTTTCGACGTTGATTCGTTTCTTTTTTGTGCGGCCGTGGTTGTTCTTGTTCTTTACCTCGAGAAAGGTGTCGTTGCTGTCGAGATATGTTCTTACTCGTATCTTCTCGCGTCTGGTCTTGCCGTTGTGATGCATTGTGTACATTGTATAATCGGCAGTGTCGAGATATACTGTGTGATACGATGCAATACGCGTGTCATTGTGCTCCTGAATGTAATATTTGCCCTGAACGGCAAGTAGAAAGGCATTCAGTTGCTCCAGTGTCGCAACAAATTTCGTGTCGGTTCTATTCATAAGTTTTATACCCGACATATCCTTTAGCGATATTGGTGGCAATAGCTTAACGTTCTCTGTAATCTGATTTCTCATACGCTTGTTCGTGTCTCTTGCGGCACTGTCCTGTGTCCGCAATAATTCGATATTAGCATAAATTATTTGGAACAAATATAGTAAAAAAAATAAATAAATTGTCGAATTGTGGTAAATTTGTATTCGGCAATGTGATGAACGGTTATAATTTAGCTGTCTGCAGCCCTCTTTTGTAAATAAAAATTTAATAAATGCAGCAATGGATTTTCAGAAAATAATAGACAAATATTATCCTTTGGAGAATGAGCAGAGACGAATCTATATGACTCACGCACGTAAGGTCGCTGATCTTGCTCTCGATATTTCTCGCCGTCATCCTGAACTCAATGCCGACGATGCATTCATAGAGGAGGCTGCAATGCTCCACGATCTTGGGATGTTCCTTGTCGATGCTCCCCGCATCCATTGCTTTGGCGATGCACCCTATATTTGCCACGGATACCTTGGCGCCAATCTTCTGCGTAACGAAGGCTTTGAGCGTCACGCCCTTGTGTGTGAACGACATACGGGGACGGGCCTCTCAAAAGAGCTTATCGAATCATCGGGCTGGCCGTTGCCCTGTAAGGATATGCTGCCTCTTAGCATAGAGGAGCAGATTATCTGTTTCGCCGACAAATTCTATTCAAAGACAAAGTTTCTCGAGGTGTCGCGAACAATTGAGCAGGTCGAAGAGAGTATGCGCAAAATATCGGAAGAGTCGGTAGAGAAAATCCGAAATTGGGCAGGATTATTTTTATAAAAAAATAAAATATTGGCAGAAGCACCCTTTTTGCCCCTCTTTTTTAATCAAAAATTGCTGTTTACTTCTTTTTTATTTCGTATTTTTGTCGCTTAAATTGAACGTATAGTGTAAATGGGGCGACAAATGGGACGTAGTATACTCTCTGCATTTCTTATCTTTATATCGGTTGTGCTGCTTGCATTGCCGGTGCAGGGTAGCGTATCTCCCCGTTATATTGCCAATTGCTATATGTCATCAGACTCTCTTGCTGGCGACTCGCCCTCTAAGCTTCCTGCCGACTCTATAGCCTCCGATTCTACCGAGAAAAAGTCCAATGCCATAGATGCTCCTGTCATCTATGAGTCCAACGACTCAATGGTGTGGGTACGCGGCGGCAATGCCTATCTTTATGGCGAGGCAAAGGTCAATTATCAGAATATAGAGCTTACTGCGGGAACAATCTCAATGAATATGGACAGCAGCCTTGTTCACGCTACCGCAATGGTCGATTCGTTGGGTAATTCCCACTCGCTGCCGGTGTTCAAGGATGGAGGAACCCCTTATGAGTCTGACCGTATGAGCTATAATTTCAAGAGCAAGAAGGGCTATATAAACAACGTCTACACTCAGCAGAGCGACGGCTTTCTTATGGGAAAGAATGCTAAGAAAGACGAAGATAATACATTCTACGCACAGAATGCCCGTTACACTACTTGCGATGCTAGCCATCCGCACTTTTACGTAGCCTTGACAAGAGCAAAGATGCGCCCCGAGAAAGATGTTGTCTTTGGTCCTGCCTATCTTGTTGTTGCTGACGTTCCTCTGCCGTTGGCCATACCTTTTGGATTCTTCCCCTTTACCAGCGACTATTCATCGGGATTCATTATGCCATCATATGGCGACGAACTTGAGCGAGGATTCTATCTGCGCGACGGCGGTTACTATTTTGCCATAAGCGACAAGATGGACCTTAGGCTCACGGGAGAGATTTTTACTAAAGGTTCGTGGGGTGTTGCCGCCTCTTCGAACTATGCGCGGCGTTACCGTTTTTCGGGAAGCTTTAATCTTAGCTATCTTGTGACAAAGCAGGGCGAGCGTAATTTGCCAGACTACTCTGTGGGTAAGAACTTTAGAATACAGTGGAATCATACTCAGGATGCAAAGTCAATGCCTAGCAGCAATTTCTCGGCGAGTGTGAATTTTGCTACCTCAAACTATGAGCGTGCCAATCTGAACAGTCTCTATAATCCCATCCTCAATTCCCAGAGTGTGCGAACGTCGAGTGTGAGCTATTCAAAGACATTCTCCAGCATAGGCCTTACTCTCTCTACAACAGCGAATATCTCGCAGAATGTGCAGGATTCAACCTTGTCGCTCACTTTGCCCAGCCTTAATGTGTCGCTCTCCAAGAAATATCCTTTTAAGCGTAAGAAGAGAGCTGGCGAGGAGCGCTGGTACGAAAAAATATCACTCTCTTATAGCGGACAGCTCAGCAACAGTATATCGACAAAGGAGGATAAATTGTTTAAGTCCAATCTTGCACGAGACTGGAACAATGGCTTCAAGCATAATATCCCCATAAGCGCGACATTCCAATTGTTCAAATATATAAACATTACCCCTAGCTTCAATTACACCGAACGATGGTATCTTAGAAAGGTTAATCAGTCGTGGGACGAGGCTACACATTCGGTAGTAAAGGATACAGTCTTTGGCTTTAACCGAGTGTATAACTACAATATGTCGCTGTCGATGAATACGACCCTCTATGGCTTCTATCAGCCGGCGGGATTCCTCAAGAATAGCCGCGTGCAGATGGTGCGTCACGTATTCAAACCCTCTCTCTCGTTCTCTTATGCCCCCGATTTTGGAGCTTCGCGATACGGATACTACGATACTTATACATATACCGACGACAGAGGAGAGGTTCGCACTGTGGAGTATTCTCCCTATGCAGGCTCAATGTATGGAGTGCCCGGAAAGGGACGTACTGGTAGCATCAATCTCGATATTGGCAATAATGTCGAAATGAAATGGCGTACAAAGACCGACTCCATAAAAAAGGTCAGTATCATTGATGAGCTTGGTGCAAATATTTCGTATAATCTTGCTGCAAAGAAGCAGCCGTGGAGTAATCTTTCGACTCGTTTGCGTCTGAAACTGACAAAGAACTACACATTCAGCTTCAATGCTGTGTGGGCTACATACGCCTACGCTTTCAATGACAGAGGACAAGTAGTCGTGGGAGATAGGACCGAATGGTCTTATGGTCGTTTCGGACGTTTCCAGGGAATGAGCCACAACCTTTCGTATACATTCAACAATGCTACTTGGGGAAAAATTGTCAAGCTGCTGAATCTTGGCAAAAAGAAAGATATTGACGAGGAAGAGTCGGAGGAAATGAGCGAGAAGGATAAGATAAAGGAGAATGCCGACAAGATGAAGGGTGCATCTATGCGCTCGGCCTCACGCGAGAAAAAAAGCACTGCCGATGTTGATGATGACGGATATATGCCATTCAAATTCCCGTGGAGTTTCTCGGTGTCCTATGGTATTGTGATGGCCGAGAATAGGTCGGCACCTATAAATATACGCACAATGCGTTACCCCTATAAATTTACTCAGAACCTTAACTTCTCGGGTAATATAGGAATCTCCGACGAGTGGAAGATAAATTTCACTTCGGGATATAATATCGAGTACAAGAAGCTGACAACAACTACAATGAATGTCTCGCGTAACCTTCACTGTTTCGAAATGTCGTGCGGCATTGTCATTGCTCCATATACATCCTTTAATTTCTCGTTCAGGGCTACCTCGCAGATGCTTGCCGACGTGCTTAAATACGACAAACACGGAGGAAACAGCAATGTGGAGTGGTATTAAGCAAAAGGAATATCATAATAAAAAATGAGCGGTTACATTGTAACCGCTCATTTTTGTATGTTACCAATTTATAGGTTCTTTGCTGTGCAACTTAAGATAGTCGTTTGTGAGGGTGAAATGGTGGTTGCCGAAAAATCCCTGATAGGCCGAAAGGGGCGACGGG
This sequence comes from Bacteroidaceae bacterium, assembly GCA_017546785.1. Taxonomy (GTDB): domain Bacteria; phylum Bacteroidota; class Bacteroidia; order Bacteroidales; family Bacteroidaceae; genus HGM04593. The sequence goes on from JAFYRW010000031.1 coordinate 29,217, forward strand.
TGGGGTGACGATAGCACAAGATGTCTTGTGCGGTCGATGAATGCTCCTTTCTTCTGTGCATAGCTGCCCCACAGTATGAATACGATATTCTCGCGCTTCTCGGCGAGGGTAGCAATTACAGCGTCGGTGAACTGCTCCCATCCGCGTTTCTGGTGCGAACCGGCGCTTGCCGCGCGTACCGTCAGTGTGGCGTTGAGCAACAATACTCCCTGGTCGCTCCATCGTGTAAGGTCGCCGTCGCTGGGGATAGGGACTCCTGTGTCGCTCGCTACCTCTTTAAATATATTCATTAGTGAGGGAGGAAAGGCTACTCCTTTATTCACCGAGAAACAGAGGCCATTGGCCTGTCCCTCGCCGTGATAAGGGTCCTGCCCCAGAATTACCACCTTTACTTTATCAAAAGGGCAGTGGTCGAATGCGTTGAATATGAGCTTGGCTGGAGGGTATATTGGGGTGTTGCCCCTGTACTCCTCTCTGACAAACGCGGTCAGTTTCTCGAAATAATCCTTTTCGAACTCACCGGCAAGATGCTTCTTCCAGCTCTCTTCTATTCTTACGTCCATTTATTGCTTGTTATATCAATGGAATATTAAGCTCTTTGCATTTGTCGCGCATCTCCTCGGGCCAAATACTCGCCTGAATCTCTCCAATGTGCGCTTTTTTGAGCAGTAGCATACATAGACGCGATTGTCCTATACCACCGCCGATGCTGAGAGGCAATGTGTCGTTGAGCAGTCTCTGGTGGAAATAGAGCTTTTTGCGTTCCTCCTTGCCCGACTCCTTCAATTGGCGCAATAATGCCTCCTTGTCTACGCGTATACCCATAGACGAGAGCTCTACGGCCTTGCCCAAAATGTCGGACCATATCATCATATCTCCGTTGAGGCCAAAAAATCCATCTTCGTTGGCTGTGCTATAATCGTCGTAGTCGGGAGCGCGGTTGTCATGAGGCTCGCCGTTGCCCAATTTTCCTCCGATACCAAAAATGAATACTGCCTTGTGGCGCTTTGTGATACGCTCCTCGCGCTCTTTGGGCGAGAGGGTGGGGTATTTACGGCGCAACTCCTCGGAGTGAATAAAGAGTATCTCTCTTGGTAACGAAGGCTTTAGCTTGGGGTAATATTCGCAAATTGTAAATTCTGTGTGCAAAATTGCCGAATAAATTCTCTTTACAATGTCCTTTAGGAAATGAATGGTTCTCTCCTCTTTGCTTATTACGCGTTCCCAATCCCACTGGTCTACATATAATGAATGCAGATTGTCCAACTCCTCGTGAGCTCTTATGGCGTTCATATCGGTATAAATACCGTGTCCGCAGGCAATGTCATAGTCGGCCAACGTCACTCGTTTCCATTTTGCAAGCGAGTGTACAACCTCGGCAACAGCTCCGTTCATATCCTGAATGGGGAAGCTTACAGCATTTTCTATACCATTAAGGTCGTCGTTCAATCCTGTTCCCTGTAATACAAACAGGGGGGCGGTTACTCGTCTCAGACGCAATGCTGCCGAGAGGTTCAACTGAAAAATTTCCTTAATCTGCTTAATCGCAAGTTCAGTCTGTTTGAGGTCGAGCAGAGGTTTATATACCTTGGGGAGTTCGTAGAGTTTCATTTCTTTGACAATTTGCTAATAATATACGCGTTGTGCTTGACGTTTAATTTTGTTTTTTCTTTGTTTGGTGTTTATTTGCCTGCAAATATAATCTACTGTTTGTTAATTTGCAAAATATAAGTTTGCTTTTTAATAATTATACATAAGATTCTTTCTTGCGAAGCTTATTTTTTGTTTGAATAGATGAATTTTATAAATATGATACCTTATTAAATGTGTTATGCGTATATTTGAACATATGTTCGAAGATACTTTTTGGGTGGCAAGCCGCACCCCTTTGGAAAGCTAAAGCTTTCGTTGTCGCAAGCAATGCTAATTCGCATTGCCGCTGTGAGAAATAAAAAGCAAGCTTTTTTTTATTTCTTGCTCGCTTATGCGTATCTTTGCAAAGGAAATAGGAATAATATTCAATGGCCTCGTAGCTTAGCTGAATAGAGCGTCGGATTCCGGTTCCGGAGGTCCTGGGTTTGAATCCCAGCGGGGTCACAACAAAAAAGCGGTTCATCTTTAAAGGTGAACCGCCTTTTTATAGGATATTTGATATTAGTAAGCTCTTGCAAAGAGTACTCGGCGTGCCGAAGGCTTGCCTGTAACCATACAGGTTCCGGGAGTCTCGTCACCACCAATTGGAATACAACGGATGGTTGCCTTTGTCTCATTCTTGATAAGTTCCTCTGTCTCGGGAGTGCCGTCCCAGTGTGCGAGGATGAATCCGCCCTTCTCAATCTCAACCTTGAACTCTTCGTAGCTATCAACCTTGCGGGTGCTTGCCTCGCGCATTTCGAGCGCTTTCTTGTGAAGGTTCTTCTGAATGTCGTCGAGAAGTTCCTTTACATATGTTGTGATGCCATCGATGCTGCGTGTCTCCTTCTCGAGGGTGTCGCGGCGCATAACCTCAATTGTTCCATTCTCAAGGTCGCGTGCACCAAGAACCAAACGTACGGGTACACCCTTGAGCTCATAGTCGGCAAATTTGAATCCAGGGCGACGGTTGTCGGCGTTGTCGTATTTTACGCTGATGCCCATCTTGCGCAATTCTGCTCTAATCTCGTCTACCTTTGCGTCGATAACATCCAACTGCTCCTTGTTCTTGTAGATAGGAACAATTACTACCTGAATAGGTGCCAACGCGGGAGGAAGAACAAGGCCGTTGTCGTCGGAGTGTGTCATAATGAGCGCACCCATAAGACGTGTCGATACTCCCCAAGAGGTTGCCCATACATATTCGAGCTTGTTCTCTTTGTCTACGAACTGAACATTGAATGCCTTAGCGAAATTTTGTCCGAGGAAGTGTGATGTACCGCACTGAAGAGCCTTTCCGTCCTGCATAAGTCCCTCGATGGTGTATGTGTCGAGTGCTCCGGCGAAACGCTCGTTAGCCGATTTTACTCCCATAATAACGGGCAATGCCATATAGTTGTTGGCAAAGTCGTTGTATACGTGCAACATTGTTACAGCCTCCTTCTCGGCCTCCTCTTTTGTGGCGTGAGCAGTATGTCCCTCCTGCCAAAGGAACTCTGCTGTACGCAAGAAAAGGCGTGTGCGCATCTCCCAACGCATTACATTGGCCCACTGATTGACCATAATGGGAAGGTCGCGGTAAGACTGTATCCAATTCTTGTATGTGCTCCATATGATGGTTTCTGAGGTAGGACGTATAATCATCTCCTCCTCCAACTTCGCAGCAGGGTCTACAATAACGCCGCTACCATCGGCTGAGTTCTTTAGACGATAGTGTGTAACCACGGCACACTCCTTTGCGAATCCCTCAACGTGCTCGGCCTCTCTACTCAAGAACGATTTTGGGATAAGTAGGGGAAAGTATGCGTTTACGTGTCCTGTTTCTTTGAACATATCGTCGAGTGTGCGCTGAATCTTCTCCCAAATGGCGTAACCGTAAGGCTTAATTACCATACAGCCGCGTACGGGTGACTGCTCGGCAAGGTCGGCCTTTAATACTAAGTCGTTATACCATTGTGAGTAGCTTTCGCTACGTTTTGTCAAATCTTTTAACTCTGCCATATTTTTGTTTGTTTAGTTACAATTGAATTATGCCGCGAAATTACAAAAATATATTTTATTACACCTCTTTATTTAAAACTTTAGATTGAATTGTTGCGTTTTTTTGTGGCTTATAGAGCTTAAAAACAGAAAAACGGTGACAATGGTCAAATGGTGCGCCTTTACTTTGTAATTATCGGCAATGGATGATTGCTGTCCCTATTTTATTCTAAAGACTCTTACCCCGAGATTATTCTTCTTGTTTTTCATATAATCGAAGAGGGGCTGCTCGTCTATTATAGTCTCTCCTTTTCCGCTTGATGCGTGTATAAGATGCAGCGTCCCTTCCTGCCATAGGGCAAAGCCTACGTGACTTACGTCTAACCCTTCGATGGCAGTGACAATTGCCAAAATATCGCCATCGGCTATGCTTAACTCTTGTGGGCTGCCGTTTAAAAGGCTTTTAGGTATGTACTCAATGGAAATATTCCCGAAAGGCTGCTCTCCCTTTTTAATCTCTTTTACCAATGAGGGATTCTCTTTTAGTTGCCTGTATGAGTCGGGGTGTCTGCTCATAAAATTCAGATTGAGCCTTTGTGTGGCCTTGTGTGCACAGCCTTTAACCTCGTATAGAAGCCCTATGCGCTCTCCCTGCTCAATCCATTGTGAGATATAGTGCAGGCGGTCGCAGTAACCATTGCATTGCCCGTTGCGGTAACGTAGCTTATTCAGCGTGCAGCAGAACTCCTCGAAGCTCTCTCCTTTGTTGTTGGCTGTGATTGTTATCGCTGCAATCTGTTCGACGAATGTGGTGCAGTCAAACTCTCTGATATTGACCGTCAGCCTCTCGTTGTTCTCTTTGTCGAGCGTGCCTGCAATGTATGGCAGTCCAATGAATTGTGTGGCAATATCTGTTGTGCTGCATCTGTCGCTCTTTTGCAGAATATCTACAATGCGACAGCTGTCGGCTGCAGTGTACGATATTTGTGCCACGGCTGTTGTGCTGCAGCATATAAGCAGTAATGATAATGCTCTTATTTTACTAAGTTTCATTCAACGTTGGGTTATAATTGGTAAATATATGTACTTTTTCGCTTTTATTGTTTATCTTCGTCTCGAAAATAGCAATAAAAAAACTGTTCTATGCGTAATACTCTTATTTTGTTGTTGTTTCTGCCCGTTGCGCTGTACGCGCAATTTATGGAGACTCGCAGTGCCAATGTCCGCTCTCTGCAGACATTTGTCAATGGAGAGGCCGATTGTGCTCCTGTGATTGCTCTCGGTAGTGATGATGAGATAACATTTGTATTCGATGAACTGTCGCATATTTACCATAGATACATTTACCGTATAACCCATTGCAATTCCGATTGGACTCCGTCGGAAATGTTTCCTATCGATTATCTCGATGGCTTCAACGACCTTACAATAGACTATTGGGAGAATTCCGAGAATACCACTCAGCTATATACCCGCTACGAATTGACGCTACCCAACGACGATGTCTCGCTGAAGCTCTCGGGCAACTATATGCTGGAGATTATCGATGATGAGAATGATGCTGTCGTGGCTGTCTATCGTTTCGCGGTCGTTGAGCGCCGTTTCTTCCTCACTGCCGGGGTCAGTGGAAATACCGATATTGACTTTAACAAGACTCATCAGCAGGTGAGCTTCAATGTGGGTTATTCGGGTGTAAGGATAAACTCTCCGGCAGCAGAGGTTAAGCCTGTCGTTTATCAGAATCGTAGGTTCGACAATAGGATAGAGGCTATTGTTCCCACATACGTTACCGGCAATGAATTGCAGTATGTACACAATCGCAAGCTCATTTTTGATGCGGGTAATGAGTATCGTCGATTCGAGCTTACCGACCCTTACTCTCCCGGAATGAATGTGGAGCGTATAACATTCATTGCTCCCTCCTATCACGCTGATATTTACGAAGATAAGGTGGCTGTGAATTATAGGAACGACCGCGACGAGAATGGCCGCTATTTTATAAATACTCTCGAGGGGTACGGCAGTAGCATTGAGGCTGATTATGCTCTTGTGCATTTTAATTTAAAGGCTCCCTACCGCACCGACGGACACTATTATCTGTTGGGTGATGCTTGGGGTAATAGCTTCCTCGATTCAAATATTCTGGAGTATGATTATTCTACACAGACCTATGGTGCAGTGCAGCTTCTGAAATTTGGACTCTACAATTATCAGTATGTGTGGATACCTACCTATAAAGGAGAGGCGGCTAACGTTGCACCTGCCGAGGGAGCATTCTATAATACCGACAATGAATATCTGCTACTTGTCTATTACCGGGCTCCCGGTGGACGCTACGATGAACTGCTCGGCTTCCTGCAGATGAACTATATCATTGAACGTAACTGATTCTATAATATGTAATTATCCACCGCCGCAGCGGTGGATAATTCTCTTCTTTATATTTTGCCGACAAGGTCAATGTCGGGCCTTATTGTTTTGTCTCCTTTCTGCCATTTTGCGGGACATACCTCTCCGTCGTGTCCGGCAACAAATTGCGCAGCCTCAACTTTACGCATTAGCTCGTCGGCATTGCGGCCTATGCTGTTGTCCTGAATCTCGGCAAGCTTAATCTTGCCTTCGGGGTTTACTACGAATGTTCCTCTGTAGGCAATGCCCTCCTCCTCGATAAGCACTCCGAATGCTCTTGCGAACGAGCCTGTGGGGTCGGCGAGCATAGGGAATTTAATCTTTCTTATGCTGCTTGAGGCATCGTGCCACGCCTTGTGCACATAATGGCTGTCGCAACTTACCGAGTAAACCTCTACTCCTATCGATTTTAGCTCGTTGTATTTCTCAGCAAGGTCCACAAGCTCTGTGGGGCAGACAAATGTAAAGTCGGCAGGGTAGAAAAAGAATATCACCCATTTACCCTCAATGTCTGCATTGCTTACACTTTTGAATACTCCATTATGAAAAGCCTTAAGCTTGAATTCGGGAACTTTTGAATTGATGATTGGTGCCATAATTGTTCTTCTTGATTTTTGATACTCCTAAACTGTCTTTCTGCTTTATAACAAGCGAAAAAATAAAAATGTTGTCGGGCACAGAATATAAAATGCCTCGTTCTTTTCTGTATCTCTTGGGTAAAGGAGTATGAATTTTAGGCCTGTTACAATTGGTCTATTACCTTTTGGATGCTCGAGAAAAGAGTGTTGATCTCTATTCTTAAGAATCGGCCTGTTCTCTTTAGAGCGCGTATGTATAAAGTATTGCTTCCTCTCCTTAATTCTCTCTTTGTCACATTGTAGAATATGAATGTGAATAATACTCCGGCGCCTAATACAATATACAATTGCGTGTCAATGGCTGCGCCGTATTTGTAGGAGAACCACCATAATCCCAATATAATGGTATTGAATGTCATAATGGATATTGTAGTGCCTACGTGTGTGAATCCCAATTCAATGAAAAGATGGTGTAAATGTGTCTTGTCGGGACTGAATGGCGAGCGGCGATGCAATATGCGCGATGACATTACTCTCAGTGTGTCGAATACAGGGATAGCAAGCGTTGCCAATGTGAATGCGATGATGCTCATTCCTTGTATTGCAAATTGACGGCAGGGGGAATTGGTGTTTAGAATCTCAATGGCGAACATCGACATTAGTATACCCATAAGGAGTGCTCCGCTATCGCCGATGAACATCTTGGTACTTCTACCGAATACATTGTGCAGGAAGAATGGAATGAGAGCGCCTACAGCCGATACTGCAACCTTTGTCATAACAAAATTGCCCGAAGCGTAGAACATTATTGCGAATATCGATGATGAGAATATGCAGATACTCGATGATAATCCGTTTACTCCGTCAATCATATTTATAGCATTTATAATGCCGACGGCAGCTGTCGCTGTCAAGGGAATAGACAGCCAACTGGGTATTGCGTTTATGCCCCATAGACCGAAAAAGTCGTTTATCGATACATTGTTCACAAGCATCACGGTAAGGATTACCGATACCTCGATAAGGAATCTGAGCTTGGGCGATAGGTTCAGAATATCGTCTATTGCACCAATATACAACATTATTATCATTGCTGCAATGAGTATGAAAAGGTAGCGGCTGGGCTCGTTGAACTGTGAACTTGACAATCCTATGATTATTCCAAAGAAGACAGCAATGCCGCCCATTACTGGCACCGGGTTACGCTGCAGTTTGCGGGCGTCGGGGTTGTCTACAAGGTTTTTCAAAAGCGCAATCTTTAATATTTTGGGATGTATCCAAAATGTTGCGATCATTGCAGCAATGAACGGAATCAATATGTTGTATACAAATTGCATAGCTTTTGATATTTATATATTCTTCTAAACTCTCAAATTAAATTTTTTCTACAAGGCGGGCGGCTATTGTGGTGGTTGCCACAGTGGCAATACCATCTATTCTTACGACAACACGTCGGGCTCCTTTGACCTTTAATTTTACGTATACTCCCTCAACTCCCTCGAAAGGACCTGCCAATATGCGCACTTTGTCTCCTGCAGCCAAATTAACCTCGTCGTCGCTAAGAAAAAGAATCTTTTCATCCTCCTTGCCTGCAATGGCTATGAAATTGAGCATCTCCTTGTCGGGGACATACAGAGGCGCTTTCGATTCTCTCTCTTTGTGGCTCATCACATATCTGAGCCAGGGTATCCTGTATTTTTTTATATCATCAACAGCCTCTCTTGTCGAATGGATGAAAATGTAATTGTGTAGTGCTGCGACTCTCTTCCATACGGGCTTTCCGCTCTTGTCGGCCCTTTTTATGCGTAGAGTGGGCACAAAACTCTCAATGCCTATGGAGTCCAGTTTCTCTTTTGCTATCAACTCACGCTGATAGGTGACGCGCATCGCAAACCATTTCTTTTCATCATCACAAGCTTCTATGCTGCTCACGTTGTTTATTCTATTGATATTTAAGTTCGTAGTTGCTGAGTTTCAAATGTTGATACTCAATATTTTAATTGTTGTAATGCAAATATAACAAAAAAGATTTGTTCTTGTTTACTTTTTAATAAATTTTCAATAAATGTGTGCTTAGTTATAACAAAATGTATTGCTGTTTTTGTTTGATAAAATGTTAGCTTTAATGTTTTTTTACTATTTTTGCACTAAAGTACGGATGTACCGGAGTAAACTTTATATTTTGCTCGTCTGTTCGTATATTGGCTGTGAATGGCGAATATGTACTCTACTCTTTTGAAATAAAGGTAAGCTTTATATATTTGCTGTGAATAGTGGCTCTTTTGCTTTTGAAAGGGCTGTAGAATATTAGTAAGCATAATTTAAAAGACAATGAGTGTATCTAACCATTTGGTAATAATGGCGGGTGGAATAGGCAGCCGTTTTTGGCCTGTTAGCACCGATGATTATCCTAAACAGTTTATCGATGTTTTAGGCTGTGGAAAATCGTTGTTGCAATTAACCGCTGAGCGTTTCGGAACTATCTGTCCGCCCGAGAATATCTGGGTGCTTACATCGCAAAAGTATGCTCATCTTGTACGAGAGCAGCTGCCGATGCTCAAAGAGGAGAACCTCTTGCTTGAGCCTTGCCGTCGCAGCACAGCTCCTTGTATAGCCTATGCTGCCTGGAAGATAAAGAAGCGCGATCCTAATGCCAATATGGTAGTTACTCCCAGCGACCACTATATAGGCGATGTTCAGGAATTCCGCAGAGTGATAGAGTCGTCGTTGCAATTTGTCTGCGACTCTGACGCCATACTCACATTAGGAATAAAGCCTACCCGTCCCGAGACAGCTTTTGGTTATATCGAGGCTGTGCTTGGCAGTGCGACATTGTCGAACAAAGAGGTCTATCGTGTCGATTCTTTCAAGGAAAAGCCCGATATTGAGACAGCAAAGGTCTATCTGTCAAAAAACAATTATTATTGGAATTCCGGAATATTTATATGGAATGTCCAGACTATAGTGAATGCCTTCAGAGTATATCAGGCACCTATTGCTAATATCTTTGAGTCGTTGCTCCCTCTCTATTATACCGATGGTGAGCGCGAGGCTATAAACGAGAAATTCCCCGAATGCCGAAATATCTCGGTCGATTATGCTATTCTTGAGCGTGCCGACGAGATATTTGTCTTTCCCGTGGATTTTGGTTGGAGCGATCTTGGAACGTGGGTATCTCTGCACGAGCGTATGCCGCAGGATATCAACGGCAATGTGGCAATAGCTTCGACGGTTGAACTGCTCGATTCGCACAATTGTGTGGTACACGCGCAGGAAGCCAAAAGGGTGGTGCTTATAGGAATGAACGATTGTGTAGTGTCGGAGCACGATGGCAATATCCTCGTGTGCAAAATGAGTGAGGAGAATCGCATCAGAGAGGTTGCCGACAAATAGGATAACCTTTGTGCAGTATATTAAGGAGTATGAGCAATAGCTTATGCTCCTTTTATTTTATTCATAAACTCCTCGGGGGATATATTCGCATCGTAAGGGATTGCGAAAAGCTCAAAGAGTTTGTTAGACTTTCCTATCAGTGCCTCTTTTACATAAGGAATAATGTGTGCCTCGCTGTCGATGCAATATTTTGAGTAGGCAACGTAGGCGCTTATCTCGGCAGTATCTGTTGCCGATTTTAGTGCGAGAGAGAAAATGTTGAATGCGTGGCAGTATAGCTTCTTGTCAAGGAAAAATGTTCCGTAGGAAAACAAAAGCTCGCAGAGCTTCCACTCTTTGACCTCTATTGTACTCATATCACGATAGGTCATATTCTCCTTGTCGCGTAGCTCGTAGTATCGGCCGTTGTTGAGCATCAGCTGCTTGCGGTCGTTGCATAATATATGTTCTATTGCCGAGCTTAATGTGGCATTGGCGTAGTGCGACATTCCCTCTTCGTTCAGCAGTATTGTCTTGTTGGTATATGCCAGCATTGCCTCGATTGAGTATACTTCTTGCTGCCCGATAATTTCTATTACAGCATCATACTCGTCTATGGCGCTCTCTCTGTCGTCAAGATAGCTCTTTGCCAATGCTGTGTAGAATCGGGGTACAATACTCTGCGGGTATTTGTTCCTGAAGTACTCGAATATGCCTATGGCGCTCTTGTAGTCGCGCAGACGATAGTAGCAGTATCCCTGCATCATCTTTGCATATTCAATGCTCTCGTCTATCGTAAGCTCATATTCGAAGCACTCGAGAGCCTTGCCGTAGCGCTCTATAAGATAGTATATGCGTCCCAACTGCTCCCAATAGAATGTAGAATAGGGATCGTGGTCGAGCAGCTTGTTGTAAATATCTATCGCCTCGTCTGTCTGTTGCAGTTCAATAAGACATTCGGCCTTTACCTCGTGCAGCATACGCAGTGTGGGGCGACGCTGCAGCCACTCCTCGATAATGTGCAATGCCTCTTGCGCGAATCCGCAGTCTAGCAGTATCGTCAGTGCGTCGTATATTTCGTCATTTTGTAGCTTCTGTTGCTTCAGAATGTTCATTGCCGCATTTTGTGCAGCCTTGTACTCCTTAAGCTCAATGAGAATCTCGGCGCGCAATATCTGCGATTCAAAATCGTCGCCCAGCTTGCCTTTGTCGAGAATTTCGAGCGCCTCTTTTGCTCTGCCGCGTGCCAGCAGCATACGAACATCTAGACGGTCGATAAACTCCTTGTTGGTAGGATGCAGACGCTTGGCATAAGCATACAACGCCTCTGCCTCACCGTACCTCTCGTAGTATAGAAAGTGTATCAGCAGGTTCGTGAGTTCATCAGTTTCAAAATATGAGCAGATGTTTTCTGCCTTCATCTGCTCATATTTCTTTATGATTTTCTTGAACTCCTCAGAGTCGAAATATCTTTTGCCTTCATCCATAGGATGCTCTCTTATTTACCCTTTATTTTGCTCCAGGTATCTTTAAGCGATACTGTTCGGTTGAAGATAAGATGCTCTGGTGTTGATGCCGGGTCGATATTGAAGTAACCGATTCGCTGGAACTGCAGGTACGATAGAGGCTCCATCGTTGCTGCGAATTTCTCTATATAGCAGCAGGGGAGAACCTTTAATGAGTCGGGGTTGATAATCTCCTTCATTGCGGTTAGAGCATCGCACTGTTTCTCTTCGCGTATAGCGGCAAGCTCATCGCGAGGGTTCTCTACCTTCCACAAACGGTCGTATAGACGAACTTCAGCCTGTATGCTGTGTGCACAGCTTACCCAGTGTAGAGTGCTCTTTACCTTGCGGTTAGCCTCGGCCTCGCCAGTCTTTGTCTGGGGGATATATTCGCAAAGAACCTCAGTTACATTGCCATTTTCGTCTTTGTTGCATCCTGTACAAAGTACAATGTATGCATTCTTCAGACGAACCTCTCTGCCGGGGGTAAGACGGAAGAAGCTTTTGGGAGCATCCTCCATAAAGTCGTCGCGCTCAATCCATAGCTCGCGGCTGAACTCAATGGTGTGTGTACCGCTCTCGGGGTCTTCGGGGTTGTTTATTGCCTGTAGCTCCTCAACCTGACCCTCGGGGTAGTTGGTTACAATGAGCTTCACGGGGTCTATTACCGCCGATACTCGTGTGGCGCGTGAGTTGAGGTCCTCGCGTATGGCCGATTCGAGCAACGAAATGTCGTTCAATGCATCGAATTTGGTGTATCCAATCTTGTCGATGAAATTGCTGATACCCTCGGGAGAATATCCTCTGCGGCGTAATCCGCATATAGTGGGCATACGGGGGTCGTCCCAACCGTTCACCAATCCCTCCTTTACAAGAGTCAAAAGGTTGCGCTTGCTCATAAGAGTATAGCTTAGGTTCAATTTGTTGAACTCGTGCTGACGGGGACGATTGTTGTCAAGGTCCTTACCCTCTTTTACCCAATCGACAAAAAGGTCGTAGAGCGGACGGTGGGGTACAAACTCCAATGTGCAGAGAGAGTGTGTCACGCCCTCGAAATAGTCGCTCTGACCGTGCGCAAAGTCGTACATAGGGTAGGCCTTCCACGTTGTGCCAGTGCGGTGGTGCGGATGCATTACAACGCGATAGATGATGGGGTCGCGGAAATGCATATTGGAGTGTCCCATATCAATTTTTGCGCGTAGTACCATAGAGCCCTCGGGAATCTCTCCTGTGTTCATCTTGTAGAACAATTCGAGGTTCTCTTCGATGGGGCGGTCGCGGTAGGGGCTGTTTGTTCCTGCCTGTGTGGGAGTACCTTTCTGCTTTGCAATCTCCTCGGATGACTGTTCGTCAATATATGCTTTTCCCTCTTTTATGAGTCTTACGGCAAAGTCCCATAGCTGCTGGAAATAGTCCGATGCATAGTATACATTCTCCCATTGGAATCCCAACCATTTAATGTCCTCCATAATGGATTCTACATATTCGGTCTCTTCTTTGCTGGGGTTAGTATCATCGAATCGCAGGTTACAGATACCATTGTATTTCTGTGCCATACCAAAGTCCATATGAATAGCCTTTGCGTGTCCTATATGAAGGTATCCATTGGGTTCGGGCGGGAAGCGGGTCTGTAGTCTTCCGTCGTTCTTACCCTCCTGCAAGTCATTTATTATTGCTTGCTCAATAAAACTGATGCTCTTTTTTTCGCTCTTTTCAGTTTCGTTAATCTCGCTCATTTCTATATTGTTTTTTGTTGTTTTCTGTTTGTAGGACAATAGTGCCCGGTCCTAATCGGACTTAGTTTGCAAAAATAGTTAATCTTTTCGTATTTTTTGCTGAATTTGTCCATTTATTGGAGTGAAAAATTTACTTCTGTCGAGTGTTACTGCTTATATGGCAGAAGAATCCTAATTTGTAGATGTTTAGGATGGTCAGCGAAGGGTGCTTGCTCAACAGATTCTTCTTTAGAATCTTGTTTGTCAATTCCCACAGACGGGCGATGAGGCTGCTCATATGCAGACGCTCTATTTTCTTTGCCGCCATAAGCAGTGGAGTGTCGCCAATCTCGCTGCGAATGCCGGTCAGTGTTCTAACGCTCTCCTCTACCTTGTTAAGATAAACGGCGTTGCGCTCTAATCCTTTGTGCAGCAAGGCATTGTCAATGTGTCTGATGTCAATGTTCCTGTTGCGCAGACAATGCCCGAAGAGTGTGTCCTCGTAGCCGTAGCGGGTTATCTTCTCGTTGAATTTTATGTTGAGGAATATCTCGCGGTCGATGGCAAAATTGAATGTGGTGAAATTGTCGTACGGAGATTGGTTGCGTATGGCTGCCGAACGTCTCTTGTCGGCTCTTTTCTCGTATCGGTAGCGTAGAGAGCACTCTTTCGACGGAGCTTTTGCTGAGTGGTATAATCCTCCGCAGACAACCTTGTTGTGGGCGAGTGCATTTGCGTAATTGCTCAGGAATGCACTATGCTCAACGGCTGCGTCGCTGTCTATGAATATGAGATTCCTGCATTTTGCCTCTTCAGCCAAAAGGTTGCGTATGCGCGCCCTGCCAATATTCTCCTCGAGGGCTATAATGCGGCAGCCTGACAGTTGGGCCAGAGGGGCATTCGTGCTTATCCATTCGGACGAAGAACCATCCTCTCCGATAATAATCTCGAACGGGAGTTGCAGTTCTTGTGCCTGTTTGTGCAGCTTCTTTACAAGCTCGCGGCAGTCGTAGTCTTTTGTGGGAATTATTATCGAGAGCATTCTTGTTCTTTTTTGCAAATATAGCCAAAGAGCAGATAAAAACAAAAATTTTATTCAACCGTTATATTGTATTACGACAGAATTTTTAAGGCTGTAGCTACAAAAACGGGGACGCAATTTGCGCCCCCGTTTTTGTGGTCAGTCTGTTTTTCCGTTATTTGCGAACGAGAATCTTTTCGCCTCTTCCGTTAATGTAGATGCCTTGTGCAGTGCCTTCGATTACACGTCCCTGAAGGTCGTATGTCCTATTCGTGCAATTATCATTCTGCTCCTCTACAATCTCGTCGATACCTGTTCCGGTAGCAACATTGCTCTTGTCGAAGCTCCATATACAAGCACCCCAAAAAGGCTTCATAAGCACGTAACCCCAAGCGTTAGGATTGGTGTACCAAGCGTTTGCTCCGTTGGCGCCGATGATGGCAATGCCGCTGTGCCCTGTGTCTACTGTCGTCTCCTCTATTGTCCACGAGTACTCCTTTCCTACCATAACCTTCTGGTCGGCAATGTCGCTGTTTATGTATGCGCTCTCGCCGTTCGCCTTGTTGTATATTGACACTGTACCGTCGTTGTTCTTGACAATTCTCCAAAGGTAATTGTCGCTGTTGTCCTTCAGCTTGGGTTCTACACTGTTGTTGCTGGTGTTCAGTGTCGCATAGTATGACGCGTAGTCAGGGTAAGCATTTCTTATGTAATAGTAGTAATGCTCGCTTATTGCATCGATGATTGTTGTGCGAGGCATAAGAAGATATTGGTTGTATAGGGCTACGTATACATTATATTTGGCCTCTGTAACAACGTCGTTCTTCTCAATCTCCTTAAGAGCGGGATTCAATATGCTGTTCTTCAAGAAGTATAGAGCCTCGCTCGAGGGCTGTCCTGCCTCGTCGCTGCTTGCGGTAAGCATAATTCTCTCGCATTTGTCGCATAGTCCCTGTAGCTGTGCTTTAAAGTCGCTTACCTCTACAATATACCACGTTGAGGGGTAGCAGAGTGCCGCTTCGTTCTTTGCGAAAATCTTACCCGATAGTTCGGCGTTTATACGTTTGATATTTCCGGTAGCCGATGCGCTGTATCCGCTTACTGCAGAAATAGTTACTACTCCTGGGATATAATCGTATGGCGCCGATGGTACGGTGGCCTTGTCTACGCGCAGAGGAGTGCCGTTCTTCTCGGCCATTACAACAGCCTTGTTATATTCGGGCATCTGAAGAACCTCGTTGTTGCATACGTTTCTTAGAATGAATCCATCGTTGTCTTGCTCGAATTTCCATAGCTCCTCGGGCTCTGTCTGCTGAGTGTAGTGTATGCGTACACCATCGTCGGCAATGTACATCGAAGAGCCGGCGAATTGCTTCTTGTAATAGGTGGATGCCGATATTATCTGATAGGTCTTTCCTGGTACAGGCTTTACAATCTCAGCCTCCTTGAATGCCTGAAGAGCTTTTGAAATTTCAGTGGCTTTGCCACTTTTTACTGCATTCTCCAATTCATCGTAGACATTTGCCTCGGGATATCCTACTCCGCCTCTTATGCTGCTTGCGAGAATCTCCTCGGCATCCTTGAGATTCTGCTCTTCGCTGCTTAATATCTCCTGCTCGATATAATGCTTTGCGTATGTGTAGCCTAATGCATCGAGAATCTCATCGTGTGACTGCAGACGTGTGTAGAACGACATCCAATTCTTTTGTGCAACGGGCAACCATCCAGTCTCGGAGAGTGCGATGAGGCGGGGCAGCATCTGGTACTCCAATTCAATGTTGTCGTTACAGGTCTCTGTCCACATATTACACTGTACACCCATACAGAATTCCTCTCTTCCAGCCAGCGACGAAACGGGGTTTAACGAGTAGACACTCTCTACGGTATTTGTTCCCCAACCGCCATTGTAGGGCTCGTCCACGAGCAACTGGCTCTCGGGAGCCTGCATAAAGTCTATGTAAACGTGTGAATAGGGAGTGAGAATGCTCTTGAAACCTTTGTTGGCTGCGTCGCTACTCTTGCCTATGCTGTTCCACGCCATTACAACGGGCTTAACCTTGTTGTCGCTCTTCCAGTGAGAAAGCAGCTCGTCCCATACGACGATATCCTTGTTGTGCTTCTCCTTGATATATGTTCCGAGCTCCTCGACCAACCACGATTGCAACTGATCAACTCCGCTCAAACCCTCCTCCTGTACGCGGCGCAGACAATCCTCGTTTGTTTTCCACTGGTCGGTAGGACATTCGTCGCCTCCAATGTGAATGTAGGGGAAGGGGAATATGCTTGCTACATTGTCAATGACGCATTTAAGGAATTCTATTACTTTGTCGTTGCCGACATTTAGCACGTCCTTTGAGATACCGCCGTCTATGCGTACCGAATATTTCTTTGTGGGGTCGCAGCTCAATTCGGGGTAGGCTGTTACGGCTGCCACCATATGTCCGGGAAGGTCAATCTCGGGCATAATGTCAATATTGCGCTCCGCTGCGTAGGCAACAATCTCAATGAGTTCCTCCTGTGAATACCACATTCCGCGACCATACTCTGTGTCGTCGTAGAATGCAACGCCGCCCTCTCCTGGGTTGCTGAACGAAGAGGTGCGGATAGAGCCGACCTCTGTGAGCAAAGGATACTCGGGAATCTCTATACGCCATCCTTGGTCATCGGTGAGATGCCAGTGCAGACGGTTGAGTTTATAGAGTGCCATAATGTCAAGAACTTTCTTGACCTCATCCTTGTCGAAAAAGTGACGTACAATGTCGAGCATAAAGCCGCGATGCTCAAATTGGGGCTTGTCGATGATGCTCACAAAAGGTACGCTCCAATTAGCAGAGCTGTTCTGTGTGTCGCAGAAATAGTCTCGTGGCAACAACTGCTTCATTGTCTGTATAGCATAGAAGAATCCGGCCTTTCCTGCGGCTTTAATCTCAATGTTCTTCTCGTTCACACTGATAGTGTAGCCCTCGTTAGGCAGGCTGTTGTCGGTAGAGAGGAAAATCTCGCCATCGCTGGCATTCGAGCCGCTCTCTTTTGCTGTCAGCTTAATTCCCGACGCTGTATACAACTGCTCGGCAAAATCATCGACATATTTTTTTACCTCGCCATCGGTGTATGTGATAGCATTCAATGCCGAAAGGGGAAGGGTACCCTTTTTTGTTACTGTCAGCTGTGAGGGGTAGGGGATTATCGATATTTCTTTAAGAACCTTCCACTCTTCGTACTCAACGAACTTTATCGAGTTGTTGGGGTCGCCGTTGTTCCAAAGGCATACTCCGCGATTCTCGCTTGGACCACCCTCGAGATTCATTGATATTGCAGAATTGCCAACGGGGATAATCTCGAAATTGCCACTGTAGTCACTGTTGGTGGTAGGCTTGATGAAGAATCTGCTTGTACCGCCGGGGTTCTGTGACGCATATACGGCAGTGCCGCTGCTTGCCGATGATACGTAGAGTGTGTATCCCTTTTTGTTTGTGAAAGAGTATCCTGCGGTTGCATCGCCTGTAACTTTCCACAATTGCTCGTCGGCGCCTGTGTCGATAGAGGTTGTTATTCTTTGGCCGTTCGATGCTGCTGTAAAGGTGTTTCCTCCGTTCAGGAACTTAATGAGATACCACACCTCATTGCCTGCGTTGCTTACCGTAGGCAGTGCCGCAGCGTTTGATAAAAGGAAAAATAACGCTAAAAGCGTTACTGAAGTAAAAAAACGTTTCATATAAATAGGCTATTTGGTTGTCTGTTTGCACAAAAGTACAAAAAAACTTAATATTTAACAATATAGCTTTAATTTTAATAATTATCTTTGCAAAGAATAAACCAATCTTTATTTTCGCATAAATAAACAATATAAAATATTATGAAAACTGATATTGAGATTGCTCAGGAAGTACAATTGGAGCGTATAGACAATGTTGCCGAGAAGATAGGCATTTCTTCGGACTCGTTGGAGCATTACGGTAAGTATATTGCAAAATTGCCTTTGAGCCTTTTGAACGACAAAAAAGGCAAACTTATTCTTGTAACGGCTATTACCGCGACAAAGGCCGGCATTGGAAAAACAACAGTTTCTATTGGCCTTGCCTTAGGACTCAATAAAATAGGTAAGCGTGCTACTGTAGCCTTGCGCGAGCCCTCTCTGGGACCCTGCTTCGGAATGAAGGGCGGTGCAGCCGGTGGAGGATATGCTCAGGTGCTGCCTATGGAGAAGATAAATCTTCATTTTACAGGCGATTTTCACGCGATAACATCGGCGCATAATACTATTGCAGCCCTGCTCGATAATTATCTTTATCAGCACGCAAAAGATGGATTCGCGTTAAAAGAGATTCTTTGGCGCAGAGTACTCGACGTGAACGACCGTTCGTTGCGCTCTATTGTAACAAGTTTGGGACCCTCTTCTAATGGAATAACACGTCAGGCGGGCTTTGACATTACTCCCGCTTCGGAGCTTATGGCTATTTTGTGCCTCGCATCGGACGAAGAGGACTTGCGCCGTCGTATCGATAATATCCTTTTGGGATATAAATATTCGGGTGAGCCTTTTACAGTGAAGGATCTTGGCGTGTCGGGTGCTGTGATGGTACTCCTCAAGGAGGCTATACAGCCTAACCTCGTTCAGACAACAGAGAATACTCCTGCTATTGTGCACGGTGGTCCTTTTGCCAATATCGCGCACGGCTGTAACTCGGTGATTGCTACAAAAATGTCTCTTGCCCATAGCGAATATACAATTACCGAGGCAGGCTTTGGAGCCGACCTTGGTGCCGAGAAATTCTATAATATCCTCTGCCGTAAGAGTGGCCTGCAGCCCGACGCAACCGTTCTTGTTGCTACCGCGCAGGGACTTAAGATGCACGGAGGAGTGCCTCTTGACAAAATCAAGGAGCCCAATATCGAGGGCCTTCGTACAGGACTCGCGAACCTAGACAGACACGTTGAGAATCTTCGTTCTTTCGGTCAGTCGGTTATTGTTGTCTTCAACCGCTATGCTGCAGACACCGACGAGGAGATGAATTTCTTGCGCGAGCATTGCGAGAATGACCTCAAGCTTCCGTTTGTCGTAAACGATGCCTTTGCGAACGGCGGTGCCGGAGCCGAGGAGGTTGCAAGAGTGGTAGTAGATACTATAGAGAATAATCCTTCTGCTCCCTTGCTGTTTACATACGACGATGGCGATGATATCTGTACAAAAATCGAAAAGGTGGCAAAGAAAATCTATCGTGCCGGTTCAGTCTCTTTCGCAAAGCCTGCGCTCGACACAATAAAGCTCGCCGAGAAGCTTGGAATGGGCTCGTTCCCCGTATGTATTGCAAAGACACAGTACTCTTTCTCGGGCGACGAGAAGCAGTATGGCGCAGTTTCGGGATTCGACCTACATATTCGCGATATAGTGCTTAATGCCGGTTCCGAAATGATTGTAGCTATTGCTGGCAGCATTATGCGTATGCCGGGATTGCCTAAAGAGCCTCAGGCTAATTTCATCGATTATGTAAATGGTGAGATTGTTGGATTGAGCTGATTGTATAGCAAAATCATATAAGCAAAAAAGTGTAGCAATATATGGCTACACTTTTTTTTGCATACTGCCGATAAATGCTCTATATTTGCATTGACCTAAATAATATATTGTATGGCACGACCATTGGCTGAACGTCTGCGTCCCAACGATTTTGACGGATTTGTAGGACAGCAACATCTTGTTGGCGAGGGAGCGGTTCTCCGTCGAATGATATATTCGGGGAGAATTCTTTCGTTTATATTGTGGGGCCCTCCCGGAACGGGAAAAACCACGATAGCAAAGATTATTGCCAATAGACTGAACCGTCCTTTTTATACTCTCAATGCAGTATCATCGGGAGTAAAAGAGGTACGCGAGGTTATTGATAAGGCAAAATCATCGCCACTATTCTCCAATGGAGGCGCTATACTCTTTATCGACGAGATTCATCGTTTCAATAAATCGCAGCAGGACTCTCTGCTCAGTGCGGTAGAGACGGGCATCGTTACTCTTATAGGCGCAACCACCGAGAATCCCTCTTTCGAGGTCATTCGTCCTTTGCTGTCGCGTTGCCAATTATATGTGCTTAAGTCTCTCGAAAAGGAGGACCTTCTTGCGCTTCTGCATCAGGCGGTAGAAAAGGATGATGCTCTTAAGAGCCGTGGCGTTGAACTGCGCGAATGCGATGCGCTGTTGCGTTACAGTGGCGGCGATGCCCGTAAATTGCTTAATATTCTGGAGCTTGTCGTTGAAGCCGATTCTGAATCGCCGGTCGTTGTTACCGACGAAAAGGTGGTTAATCGTCTGCAGCAGAATCCTGCCGCCTACGACAAGGATGGTGAAATGCACTACGATATTATCTCGGCATTCATAAAGTCTATCCGTGGCAGCGACCCCGATGCAGCCCTTTATTGGCTTGCCCGTATGATAGAGGGCGGTGAGGACCCTGCGTTCATTGCCCGCCGCCTGATTATCTCGGCATCCGAAGATATTGGCCTTGCCAATCCTAATGCCCTGCTGCTCGCCAACGCTGCATTCGAGGCTGTGATGAAGATAGGCTGGCCCGAAGGCCGTATACCGTTGGCGCAGGCTACCGTTTATCTGGCAACCTCCCCCAAAAGCAATTCGGCTTATATGGGAATAAACAGCGCTCTTGAGACTGTCCGCGCTACGGGTAATCTTCCGGTGCCGTTGCATCTGCGCAATGCTCCCACCAAGCTTATGAAAGAGCTCGGATACTCAGACGGCTACAAATATTCACACGATTATCAGGGACATTTTGTGCGTCAGCAGTTCCTGCCCGACGATGGCCGTGATTTCTCCTTCTGGGTACCGCAGGAGAATGCCGCTGAACTTAAGATAAAATCGTGGATGCACGAATGTTGGGGCGATGAGAGGAAATTCTCAAAGTAGTAAAACAAAAAAGAGAGCCACGGCTCTCTTTTTTGTTTTCTGTCTGTTAAAGACTCTCTAGGATTCTTTTTAGTACCACCGTTGCCGAAATTTCGCGGTTGGCTGCCTCGGGTATTACAAGCGAGCGGGGGCTCTCGATAACCTCGTCGGTAACAATCATATTGCGACGTACGGGCAGACAGTGCATAAAATAGGCATTATCGGTTACTGCCATCTGACGGCTGCTTACTGTCCAATCGCGGTCGGTAGACAGAACCTTACCGTAATTCTCGTCGCTGTATGCCGACCAGTTTTTTGCATAGATAAAGTCGGCGCCCTCAAAGGCCTTCATCTGGTCGTACTCTACCTTTGCGTTGCCTACAAATTCGGGAGCAAGCTCATAGCCTTTGGGGTGAGTGATGACAAACTCATAGTCTGTGGCATTCATCCACTCGGCAAAAGAGTTAGGTACAGCCTGAGGCAATGCTTTGGGGTGGGGTGCCCACGTTAGAACAACTTTAGGACGCTCCTTCTGCTTGTGTTCCTCAATTGTTATAAGGTCGGCGAAACTCTGTAGAGGGTGGCGTGTGGCAGCCTCCATAGAAAATACCGGACGTCCCGAATATTTTATGAATTGGTTGAGTATAATCTCGTTGTAATCATCGGCCTTATTCTCGAAACGGGCAAACGAACGCACTCCAATAACATCGCAGTAGCTGCCAATTACAGGAATTGCCTCCAATAGATGCTCGGGCTTGTCGCCATCCATAATGACTCCTCGCTCGGTCTCCAATTTCCACGCTCCCTGGTTAATGTCAAGCACAATGACATTCATTCCTAAGTTGAGCGCAGCCTTCTGTGTGCTCAGACGTGTTCTTAGGCTCGAATTAAAGAATATCATCATCAGAGTCTTGTTCTTTCCTAATTCACAATATTTGTAGCGGTCGGCCTTTATCTCAAGAGCTTCTTTTACGGCCTCTTTAAGGTCGCCAATCTCTTTTACCGATGTAAAATGTCTCATATTATTATTTTTTTGAATTATTCTTGCTGAGTGTTCTCCTTTTTCTCTTTTAGCCATGGGAACCATTTGTTAAAGTCGTGGCGCAGCATTATACCGGCACCCTGTGTCGTCAATGTCGTTTTTGAGAAATAACGGTCGTTGGTCTTGTTATATGCCTTTAGACTTATATTGCCATTCTTGTTCAATAGCCACTCTACCTCAAAATCACCAATAAAGTTCTTGTTGTCGATAGGGTTGTTGCGGTAACCGAAATTACCGTTCACAAGCAGTCTGTTGTCGAGCAATCTTCCCGATAGCATACCCTCAACCTCCATACTGTTCCATCCTCGTTCGCTTGTAGAGAAATTGCTCGAAAGGTTCCAATTGTCGTTGTTTGTAATGTGCGAGAGCATATTGTTCAGCTGCCCCGATATTGTGCTCGAGAAGAGCGATTCTACAGCAGTGGTTGTTTGTCCCTGATTGTTAAAGTCGTAGGTGTAGAATTTGCCAATACCGAGCAGATAGATGAACTGCATCGTTGTCTGCTCCTGTGTGCTTGTGGCATTGGCGAGCATCTCTTTCTCCTCCTCGTTTGCATCGGGTAGCTCGAGACTGAACGCAAGGTTCGGGGCTGCTAATGTTCCTGTAATATCCATAAGACAATTAACCTTTACACTTTTGCGTCTCTCGGCGGTCAGTGAAAGGTCGGTCAATGATACCGACGGAACAGTGTACAGTGCTTTCAGATTAAGGTTGGCATAGTAAGGGTCGCCATTGAAGATGAGCGTGCTTCCCGACTGTATGCTGAACTCTTTGGGGAATATATCCTGGAATGTGAATTTATATGTTCCTCGGGCAAGGTCAAGATTACCTTGCATACTGAAGCCCTCTCTGTCGTCGTATATGGCATTTATGGCTCCCGAACCGTAAATGTCCAAATAGTCGTCGGTAACAGTGTTTGTGTATACTCGCACCAGAGCCTCGGGGGATACATCAATCATAAAGTCGAGCCTGAGGTCACTTTTCAATTTGTTCTTTATGACGATGGTCTCATCCTCGCCGCTTTTAGACTTTTTGTCCTTAATCTTGTTGCGGTCTACGAATGTTACGAAATTATTCTCTTTGGCTCCTTCGGGTCCCGATGTGTTGTATACAATCTTGGAGCCTTTGTTTGTTCTGACATTCGTGCTCAGAGAGATTCCGTCGGGGGCAACATTCAGCGATGCGTCTCCTGTGACGAATGCTGTGCCGTAGAATGGCAATGTGCTGAAATCTGACGAGTAGTAGGCCAAAAGATTGTCGGCCAATATGTCGAATTTACAGCTCCATTCCTTGAGTCTTCTGTGGTACACTCCACCGTTCAGAATACCCGAATTGCCGTATATATCCTTGACTTTGAAATTGTCGAACTTAATCTTGTTGTAATCGAAACGTATGGTGTCTCCGGCAACATTGTATGCGGTGTTTATCTGCTTTATGCGCAGGCGTCCTGTTGGCGCAAGTGCTCCGTAGAGATTTATGTTCTTAAGAGAGCCGCGAATGTAAAGGTTACCGTTGGCCACGGCATCAACGTCCGACATTATGCTGCTCAGCATATGGTTCAGGAATTCTATTCGGGTATTTTGTGCTCTTAATCCTAAATTGATGGTGTCGTTGGCTGGTGAGACAAAGCCTCGCAACAGTGTCGTTGCGTGTGTTCCGTCTATAATATTGGCGTCGAGTATTACGGCCTTTGTATCCTCGTCCCAGCGTCCTTCGAAAATCATCTCACCCATATAGCCATTCTCGAATTTGAAATTGTCTACGTGCAGACGAGTATTCAGCTTGGGAGTCTTAAGTATGCGCGATACATTCACATTACCTGTTGCAATGCCGTCAAGCGCCACCGGACGGAAATTTGCAATCTCCATCAATTTGCCAATGTCAATATGTGAAAGATTGACCTTGAGGCTATCCTCCTCTTGGTCGCCTATTGTTCCATTCACGCTCAAGCGCTTGTCCTTGTTGTGTATGGCAAGGTTGTTTATATGGAATTTTCCTGCGTTGCTGTATATGTTGCTCTCGGATATTGACCACAATTCTCCGTCGTTGGTTATTATTCCTGGGAGAAGATGGATAGAGACTTCTATGCTGTCGTTGTTGTTCGCTATTCCAATATTGATGTTAAGGTCTCCCTTGTTCTTGATAGGACCGTCACTGACCCATTCGATAAAGTTCTTTATGGAGTCGTCGCGAATTATTGAATTGCTGCTTATGCTTATCTCGTCGCGAATTATCTCGTTGCGGCTTATCTTCTTCTTGATAGGTAATATAAAATTGCTTTTGCAAACAATTTTCTCTTGGTCTCCTTTACCCGATATCTTTATGTTCTTGTATTTGCTGCCTGCAATGTCGGTGTCGTGTAGATTGGCTGTAATCTCAAAATGGTTGAAGCTGTCGTCGCAGTTCCCCTCGACATACGATTCCTTGTTTATTCTTATCGGCAACTTTATAAAATGGTTAATGATGCTGCTGTTGTTTATCTCGTAGCGGAATACATATTTGTTCTGTATATTGTTGCGGTGCCTATTCGATGATAGCGCCGGCAGTGTCTGATTGACCATTCTGTGTATGCTGTTCGCCAACGATGAGTAGTTGAAGAATCCCAACAGATAGCCCTGCATAATGTCGGAATCAAGATAGAGACTGTGACGATCACCCATTGTGTTTCCGCGCAGATGCAGATAGTGCATAATGAGGCTGTCGTCGGGGGTGGTGACGCAAAAATCGTAAATGTCGCTGTTAATTATGGACTCCTCGATGCTTTTGCCGCTGAATTCAGTCTGTATGTTGAACGATATATTCTCTCCTTTATATTTCTCACTCAGATTAAGCTCGTGTAGATGCAACGAGTCTATCTGCGCCTTTAGCTTAATGTTGGGAATGCCCTCGCGCAGCTCGTATGTGGCTTTTGCCTCTAATGCAATGTTGCTGTCGCTGCTTGTCAGTGTAGCCGTTGCCTTGTTGTTCTCAAAATCTCCAGCAATGGCAATGTTCTCGTAGTCGTATTCCTTGAATGTGAGTGATTTTATACTTGTGAGATACTTTCCGCTGAATTTCTCGCGATTGTGGAACTTACCGTCGGCTACGGCGCCGATATTGCAGAGACCAAAATTGTTGTTGCCTGTAATTCTTTTAAGATTTATTCTGCGACCTTGCAATCTTGCTACGAAACGCTGTTTCTCGTCTAATGTCAGTTTGGCATTTACTGTTCCGCTGCCTGTGTTAATCTGGCTTGAAAAGAAGATGTTATTGGTGCCATTCTCTACCTTTCCAACCAATTCTATGGCACCCAATTTCTGATGAGGCTTGAACTGCTCAATGCTTTGCGGCAATATGGGGTAGAGGCTCTTGAATCCCTCTTCCTTTATTTTGAGCGCAGGAATATCTAAAGAGAACAGAGGCTTTCCCTCTCTCTTCTCCACTCTTCCTGCTGCCGACAGATGAATGTTCTCTCCTGCAGTCGCAATTTCAATGCTCTTGATATTGGCGCTATTTGCTGTTCCGTTGAATTCAGCCTTAATGTCGGCACTCGGAATCTTTGCGAGTATAGGCAACAGAGCCTGAATGTCAGCAGGGGATAGCGGACGGCAAATTATTTTGCCGCGATAGTCTATATTCTGAATCTTTTTCCCTTCTTCGTTCCAATGCAATGCAACGGCTATGCTGTCCGATGTTATTCTGCTCTTGGGCAACGACAGACGGAAACGCTCCAAGCGGCAAACTTTCTTCGATGCGTTGAGATTGGCTCTCAGGCTATTTATCTGAAGGCCCGACGACTCTTTTGCCGAAATGTTTCTTATGTAAAGGCTCAGAGTGTCGCTGTCCAGCTTCTTGAGTGAAATGTTTGTGCTGATGTCGTATACGGCAATGTGCCCGGGGTCGAAACTTTTGCTGCTGGGCTCCTTTGAACGAATGTCGTATGTTACTTTTCCGTCGTATATCTGCAACTGGTTGATTCTTGTTTCGGGAATTATGCTCTCGGTAGTATCGTTGCTGGCAAAAAGGTCTAGGATGAATTGCAGATTGGTGCAACTGTCGGGACTCTCTCTGTATATCCTAATGTCGGGCTTTGCGAGAGTGATTGTGTTTACTCTAATCTGTTCGCGTAGTAAACGCTGTGGAGAAACGTGCAACGTCAGCTTCTTGACACAAGCCATAGTGTCTCCCTGCTGGTCGTTGAGCAGAATGTCGTTAATCTCTATCTTGTTAAGATGCCTTACGCGTACCGAACCAATCTCCAAAGGCAGCTTGCCGTAATTGCGTATGCCCTCCGATACGCGCTCTGCAACATATTGTTGTATGGCGTCGATTCTCAGGAGCAACGACGATGTGTACATTGCGAGTATGAGAAATACAATAGCGGTCAGTATGTATTTAAACTTTCTTATAGCTCGGGTCCTCTTTTTGCGACATTGCACCGCGAAGGTAATGATTTTTTATTTTTCCATAAATATTATTTCATTATAAATATACTCTTTATTGTGCAAAAAAAATAGCGCTGTACAATTTGCGGCTTTCCTCTTTTTGTTTCTCTCTCTACTTTTTTATCTGTAGTCTGTCAAAATTGCAGTCACTAGAGTCTAATTTTCTATTATAATTGTAAGATTTTTATAAATAGAGAGCATATTCTAAATATTTATCGGTAATTTTGTCAGCAAATATAGACTATGGAAATTTCAGAGATACAAAGGGTGAAACAGCAGTTCGGAATTATTGGAAACGATGCTGCTTTGATGCGTGCCATCGATACTGCTATTCAGGTGGCGCACACCGACCTTACCGTTCTTATCACAGGAGAGAGCGGAGTAGGTAAGGAGTTCTTTCCTCAAATAATTCATACGAACAGCGTACGTAAGCATAACAAATATTTTGCAGTAAACTGCGGAGCAATCCCTGAGGGTACTATTGACTCGGAACTTTTTGGACACGTCAAAGGCGCCTTTACCGATGCTGTCAGCGAGCGTAAGGGTTACTTTAGCGAGGCCGATGGTGGTACAATCTTTCTCGATGAGGTAGGAGAGCTTCCTCTTCCTACTCAGGCGCGTCTGTTGCGTGTGCTCGAGAATGGCGAGTTTATCCGCGTGGGTTCGTCAAAGGTCGAAAAGACCAATGTGCGCATAGTCTGTGCAACAAATGTCAATCTGCCCGAGGCTATCAGCGAGGGACGCTTCCGCGAGGATCTTTACTACCGTCTGAACACAGTGCCCATAAATGTTCCTCCTTTGCGCAAGCGAGGCGAGGATGTTGTGCTACTGTTCAAGAAGTTTGTTATGGATTTTTCGGCAAAATACAATATCCCTAAAGTACAGCTCGACGAGAATGCCCGTCAGGCGATACTCGACTATTCGTGGCCGGGTAATATCAGACAGCTCAAGAATGTAGCGGAGCAAATATCTATTCTGGAACTTAACCGCGAGGTTACTGCCGACACTATACGACGCTATCTTCCCGAACAGCCCAAAATGAATCTGCCGGCTCTCTTCGGCAAGCAAGGCGGCAGCGGAAAGACTTTCGAGAGTGAGCGCGAGATTCTCTACAGTGTGCTCTTTGATATGCGCCGCGATATTACAGAGCTTCGCAGTCAGGTTCAGACGCTTATGTCTGGACATTCACACTCGCACCCAAGCGAAAATATCCCTCTTTATGAGGCTCAGGAATATTCCGATGCGGTTCATCCTGTAAAGCAGACTCTACATATATCGTCGCCGATGTCCGAGGTGGTTCGTAGCGTCGAGGATAGCGAGTATGTCGAGGAGGCAATGTCGCTCGAGGATATGGAGCGTAGAGCAATCATTCAGGCACTGGAACGCCATCGTGGCAAGCGTCGCGATGCGGCCAAAGAACTCGAAATTTCCGAAAGAACACTTTATCGAAAAATAAAAGAGTATGGTATTGAATAAGATAAAAAGAGCGCTTCGCCTCTCAATCGTTCCTGTCATTGCAGTAATGCTGTTGGTGGGCTGTAAAATAAGTTACAAACTCACTGGAGCCTCTATCGACTACTCTATCGTAAAGACAATTACTCTGGAGACATTCCAGAATAGAGCACCCTATCAGTGGGGACCGATGGCGACTATGCTTAACGAGACATTGAGCGACGTGTTTATTCAGCAGACAAAATTGCAGCAGGTATCCCGTGGCGGCGATCTTCAGCTGGCGGGAGAGATTACTGCGTACGACCAGTTCAATAAGTCAATTTCGGCCGACGGCTATTCGGCAATGGTTCAGCTGAAGATGACAGTGAATGTGCGCTTTACAAACAACAAGAATCACAACGAGGACTTTGAACGTTCATTCTCTGCCACTCGAGATTTTGATGCAAGCCAATCGCTCGAATCGGTACAGGAAGACCTTGTGAATCAGATGATAAAGGAGATTGTAGAATCTATATTCAACGCTGCGGTAGCTAATTGGTAAAGAATGGAATCTCTTGCGCATTACATATTACACCCCGAACAGCTCAATAGAGAGACTCTTTATGAGCTGCGTTTGCTTGTGGCAAAATATCCCTATTTCGACGCCGCACGTCTGCTGATGCTCAAGAATCTCTATCTTTTGCACGATATTGAATTTGGCCGGGAGATGCGCAGGGCTGCGCTCTATCTAAAGAATCGCAGGGTGCTGTTCGATATTATGGAGGGCTATGGAGCAGAGCCTCTTCGCGATATTCCAAAGGATGAGGGGCTTACTGTCGATAGGACAATGAGTCTTATCGATGCTTTCCTCGAGACGTTGCCCGAAGAAAAACTCTCTTTGGAGGCAGAGGGAGCTGCTGCTGTCGATTATATGTCGGCCTATGTAAAGGAGAACCGCAATGATGGCGTTGAGCAGGAAGCTGTCCCCGAATTAAGAGGTCAGAGCCTTATCGATGAATTCCTCTCGGGAGGCAACGAAAAGATTGTCCTGCAATTGGAACCCGAGGAACCGTCAGCTTCGTCAGTAGCGCCAGGCGAAGAGGAAGAGCCTGCTTCGGAAGATGCATTTTTTACCGAAACGCTTGCTAATATTTACATTAAGCAGAAAAAATATGAGAAGGCGCTCGAAATTATTAAACGATTATGTTTGGAATATCCGAATAAAAACCGTTACTTTGCAGACCAAATAAGATTTTTGGAAAAATTGGTGAAATATTCCAAAAGAAATTAGTCCAAAGGTCTTACCCTATTAAGAAATAAACTAAATTCTATAATTTAAAAAATAAAGAAAGATGTATTTGCTTTGCGTTATCTTGATTGTATTAGCAGCGGTGCTAATGTGCTTTATAGTGTTAATTCAGAACTCTAAAGGTGGAGGTCTTGCTTCGGGATTCGCTTCTTCGAATCAGATTATGGGTGTTAGAAAGACTACCGACTTCTTGGAGAAAGCTACAATTACTTTGGCTATAGTAATAGTTGTATTCAGCATAGTAGCATCATTTGCTATCCCTGAGGTTGTAGAGGTTGAGAGCAGCCGCATTCAGCAGAATGCTGTTGAGAACAATCTCGTAAACCCCAACCTTACTCCTGATTTCTCACAGGAACTTGAGGCTCCTGTAGCTCCTGTTGCTGAATAATATTTAGTACCGGAATATAAAAATAGGCTGCGTCATTGACGCAGCCTATTTTTTATGTCGCTTATTATCCTTGTTGTATTATAAGCCTTCTTTTTTCTGTTCTTGCAATAAAAATCTTTGAACTATCGGGCGATAAAAGAGTGTCTTCTCCCTTTGTAGCATTGTTAATGAATATTGCGGCAACGCCCATATTCATTCTTAGGTTAATTTCTACGCAAGGATGTATCTTTGCACAGCCGTCAGTGTCGGCGACAAGCATATCAATTCCTAAATAGCCATTGTAGTATTTAGCAATCTCGCTCTCTAACAGTGTGGCGTGTGTCTCTATGCAGTGGGTCAGCAGTGACTCCTCTATGCCTGTCGATAGTATAAGGCTTTGTAGCTTCTCTTGCGATTCTATAATGTTGTATCCGTAATATCCATTGTCGGCAGCGGTAAATACCGAATATCCGGCGAATTTTACAATGCCGTTGTCTATCCTGAATTCTAAGGCAAAGTCGAGAATCTTGTTGTAGAGCTTGTCGGCAATGAATCCTCCCTGTCTGTTAATGAATCCCGATAGCTTCTCGCGTATAGATGGTGCATCGATGCTGTCGGCCGAGAATACACCGCGCCCGCTGCTCGACCACGGCGATTTTAATATTGTAGGCTCTGCTATTTTTAGTGCATCGATACTTTGCAGATAGCGCATCCTCTCGCCAACGAATCTGTGGCGGTTACCGATAATCCTTTCGTTGGATAAAAAACGTTGAATATATTCGGTAGCGTATTTCTTGCTCGACAGGCGGCGTATCTCCTCCAATTGCTCTCCGTCGGGTATTCTCTCTTCGGGGAATCCGAATTTGAGCAGTCGTCGTGCAATGTCTTTACTCCAGCCCCACGGGGCGGCTCTGAATTCTGTGCCGCATCTGTTGCACAATCTGTTGTACCCCTCGTCGGGCGTCGTGAATATTATCCTTTTGCCTATTCGTGCGGCAATAGCTTGCGCTTCGGCAATCTGATGAGGCTCCAGCAGTAATACGGCGTCTTCGTCGTCAGCCCACCAAAGGGGTAACGACGAAAGATCCTGCTCCATTTGCAAAATGTTTCGTGGAGGAATGTATCCTAAGCTGTTCGATGCAAGAGAAAGGTCATTCGAACAATTGAATATATGCAACAGCCTCATTTTTGGTGCGCCTTACTTGAAGCGTGCCATCATCTGCAGTGCTGTAACAGCGCACTCGTCGCCTTTGTTGCCGAGTCGTCCGCCGCTGCGCTCCTGCGCTTGTAAAAGGTTGTTTGTTGTGATGAGTCCGAATATTACAGGAGTATCGTACTCTACGTTCAATTGTGTAAGGCCCGCGGTTACTCCCTCGCAAATATAGTCGAAATGAGGAGTGTCGCCACGAATGACACAGCCGATAGCTATTACAGCGTCGTATTTCTTGCTTTTTACCATCTGTGCCGCTCCGTATATCAGCTCAAAGCTTCCTGGAACGCTTACGACGGTAATGTCGCTGGCCTCTACGCCATTGTCGGTCAGTGTCTTTATGGCACCATCGCGCAGTGCGTATGTAATCTCTGAATTCCAGTCTGCATATACAATGCCAACCTTACGTCCCTCTCCCGATGCAACGGTCGTGGGGTCGTATTGTGAAAGATTGTGTAGTTCGCTTGCCATAATATCGTTTATTTAAAACAAAAGGCTGTGTCAAAGATATTGACACAGCCTTTTATGTTGTCCGTTGAATTATTTTACGTACTCAATGTGCTTTGCAATATCCATCGCCTGATAAGAAGCGGGGTACTCTTTCTCTATCTTCTCGTAGAGCTTGAGTGCCTTGCTCTTCTCGCCCATCTGCTCGTAGATCTTTCCTGCTGAAAGCAAGCAAGCGGGGCTGATGCTGTTGTTGTCGGCAGCGTCAGCAGCCTTGAGGAGATATTTGACTGCAGCTGCATTGTCGCCCAAATGAGCGTAGCAGTCGCCGATTGTACGCAATACCGAGGGTGCTACTACCTGATCGTCGCCATCGAACTTCTTCAAATATTCGATTGCTTCGTCGTAACGCTCCAATTTAGCAAGAGAAAGGCCTGCGTATGCGTTGGCAAGGTCGGCTGTCTTTGTGCCTTTGTACTCTTTTGCTACCTGAATAAAACCGAGTGAACCGGCGTTGTCACCGTTGAGTGCAGCCTCGTACTGCTCCTGTGCGAAAAGAGTCTCTGCGGGGAAGATAGCCTCTGCAGCTTCTGCTTTGCGGGGCTCGGCTACGTAAGTGTTGTAAAGAACGCTTCCTGCAATGGCTACAACGATTACAGCGATTACTGCAAGGATAATTGTCTTGTATTTGAGGACGAAAGCCTCTGATTTGCTAAGAGCCTGGTCGAATACAATAGGCTCGTCATTTTTCTTTTTTGTGCTCATTTCTATTTATTTGTTTATTTTGTCTTTTTGGTAATTTTACAGCATTTATAATGGCTGCTGTCTGTACATTTGCTTGCAAAAATAATCAAAAAATATTTAGGCCGAAAATTATATCTGTTTTTTTTGCTTTGGAACGGATTTATATCTTTTTTAACGATAAATTTATCTATCTTCGCACTGAATTTATTAAATGTATTATAGTAGATGCTACTCGATTCACTAACAGTGCTTAATTATAGGAATCTTGCCGACGTGAATGTCTCTTTCTCGCCAAAGATAAATTGCTTGATTGGTCGTAACGGAATGGGAAAGACTAACTTGCTCGACGCTGTTTACTATCTTTCGTTCTGTAAGAGTGCCATTTCATCGTCCGATACGCTGAATATAATGCACGAGACACCTTTCTTTATGCTGCAGGGAAATTATCGTAGGGATAGTGGCCTTGAGGAGGAGATTTCTTGCGCTCTCAAACGTGGCGAAAAGAAACAGTTCCGCAGAAATAAGAAAAATTACGAACGCTTCTCGGAGCATATAGGCTCGGTGCCTTTGGTAATAGTCTCTCCTGCCGACAATGAATTGATTGCCGGTGGAAGTGATGAGCGTCGCCGCTTTATGGACGTTGTAATATCGCAATACGACAAGGAGTATCTTACAGCGCTCATACGCTATAATCGTGCTCTGCAGCAACGCAACAGCCTGCTGCGCGGTGAGCGTGAGCCAGACTCGGAAATGATGACACTCATAGAGGATATGATTTGTGCCGAAGCGTATGTTGTGCACGAAAAGCGCTCGCTCTTTGTCGAGGAGCTTGTGCCGATTTTCCAGGAATTCCACAAGCAGATAACGGGCGGCAACGAATCGGTTATCCTTCGCTATCGCAGCGACGTTGCCGAAAAGAACCTCTCGGAGCTTCTTGCTGCATCGCGTGCCTACGACCGTCGCTTGGGTTATACGACAAAAGGTGCGCACCGCGATGAACTTGTTATGCAGTTGGGTGGTTATGCTATTAGACGTGAGGGCTCACAGGGGCAGAATAAAAGCTTTCTTGTGGCGCTGAAATTGGCTCAGTTCGATTTTTTGCGTCGCAAGGGCGGCGAGACGCCATTGTTGTTGCTCGATGATATTTTTGACAAACTCGATTCGCGTCGTGTAGAAAAGATTATAGAATTGGTTGCAAGCGACCTTTTCGGACAAATTTTCATCACAGACGTCAATCGCGAACATATAGATAATATTTTGGATGGCGTAAACGGCGAATATAAACTTTTTGAGGTTAATGCCGGAAACGTGGAGTTATTAAAGGAACGATGAAGAGAGGAGAGACAAAATCAATAGCGGAGCTTGTGAGAGCTACTTGCCGCGAGGAGGGTATAGAGACTCCTCTCAACGAGTATCGTCTCATTCAATCGTGGCCCAAAATATTCGGTCCCGGAGTATGCGCCTATACAAAGGAACTTTTTATAAAGAATCAGGTTCTTTATGTTACACTGACCTCTTCAGTATTGCGTCAGGAACTTATGATGAACCGTAAATTGCTTGTACACAAACTGAATGAGTCCGTTAAGGCTCAAGTAATAACCGACATTATTTTTCGTTGAATAAAATTGTTTCGGAAATTATTATAGAAAGAGTGTTATGCGGAATTCAAGAATCGGTATCAGGCTTATAGGGTTGAGCTTTTTGCAGTTTGCGGTGTGGGGCGCCTATCTTACATCAATGGGACGCTGTCTCGATGAGTGTGGCCTTGCCTCGCGTATAGGGGCATTTTATGCAGTGCTGGGAATAGTCTCTATATTTATGCCGGCAATAATAGGTATAATAGCCGACAGATGGGTACAGGCTCAGCGTCTGCTCTCTTTCTGCCATTTTGTTGCCGCAGTCTTTATGCTGGCACTTGCTTATGTGGGAATAACAAAAGGCGACACGCTTGTATTCTCCGATGTTTTCTGGCTCTATACTATAAGCGTGGCATTTTATATGCCCACTCTCGCCCTCTCTAATTCAGTCTCTTATTCGGTGCTCGAAAGAGCTTCTCTCGACACGGTAAAGGCCTTCCCCCCAATAAGAGTCTTTGGTACGGTGGGCTTTATTGTCTCAATGTGGATTGTGGACCTTCTAGGTTTTCAGGCCAATTGGAACCAATTTATAACGTCGGCAGTGTGGGGCTTGCTGTTGTCGGCCTATTCGCTGACAATGCCTGAGTGCTCGGTGAGTAAGAGCCGCGAAAAGCGTTCCTTGTCCGCAATCTTGGGCCTCGATGCCTTCAAACTGTTCAGACAAAAGAGGATGGCAGTCTTTTTCCTCTTTTCGATGCTGCTAGGAGGCGCATTGCAGGTGTCGAACAGCTACGCAAACATTTTTATAGAGAGTTTCGCTTCCGATGCAAAATATGCAGGCACTTTTGCCGTTGAACATACGAATATACTAATCTCATTGTCGCAGATGAGCGAGGTTCTTTGCATACTTCTTATCCCGTTCTTCCTCGGACGCTTCGGAATAAAGAAGGTGATGCTAATCTCTATGCTTGCCTGGACTCTGAGATTCGCATTCTTTGGAATGGGTAATCCCGGTGGGGGAGTATGGTTTTTTATCCTCTCGATGGTTGTCTATGGTATGGCGTTCGATTTTTACAATATATCGGGTTCCCTGTTCGTGGACAAAGAGGTTCCCGAGAATATGCGTTCAAGCGCTCAGGGGCTTTTTATGCTTATGACAAATGGTCTTGGAGCGTCGTTGGGTGTTATTGCGGCGCAAGAGGTCGTGAACTACTTTACCGACAATCTGCAGTCGCCCTCGGGGTGGCCTGTAGTGTGGTATTTGTTCGCTGCCTATGCGCTTGTGATAGCTGTACTTTTTGCGATAATGTTCAAGGAAGGTAAGGTTGAAAAGAGATAAAATATGATAGAACTTGTTGTTTCCGATATTCTTAGTAAGTCCTCAGACGAGCGAGCCTATGTGATGCTGCTCCGCGAGCGCGATGGTGCGCGAAAGATTCTTGTGGCCATAGGCTATATTGAAGCGCAGGCAATAGCTTTTGCAATGAAGAATATAACTACTAAGCGTCCTATAACACACGATCTTTTCGGCACTATAATAGATGCGTTGGGCGCAACTATGCAGTGTGCGGTGGTAAGAAAGGTCGAAGATGGAACATTCTACTCCAAGCTGGTATTCAAGGTAGGCGACAGCGAGGAACTGCGCGAGGTTGATGCGCGAACATCCGATGCTGTGGCAATAGCCCTGCGCTGTTCCGCGCCCATATATATACAGGAGGAATTGCTTAACCGCGTATGTATACGCGACGAATTCAATGGGGCAATATCAATCCCAATCTCCATTGCCGATACAAAAACTTTAAAGGCTGTGATGCAGCAGGCTGTCGAGGAGGAGAATTACGAGCTTGCATCGAAACTTAAGGAGGAACTCGATTCGCGTCGACGCGAGAGTGACAAGAATATAGACACAGACGAAAATATGAAATTATAATAAAAATGGCACTTTTTTACGCACCGAACATAGACACGACATTAGAATTACCCGAGGATGAGGCTGCACACTGTCTGCGTGTGCTTCGATTAGGGGTTGGAGCCGAGCTTGATGTTACCGACGGCAAAGGAAATTTCTATAAGACAGTAATTTCATCCATTGCTGGTAAGCATTGCTATCTGGAGATTGTCGAAAAGATTACCCCTGCTAAAGGCTGGAGAGGACATCTGCATCTTGCCATTGCTCCCACAAAGAATATGGATCGCATAGAGTGGCTCATAGAGAAGGCTACAGAGATTGGCATAGACGAGATTACCTTCCTTAATTGCCGTTTCTCGGAGCGTAAGGTTGTAAAGACCGACCGCATAGAGCGCATAGTCGTTTCGGGAATGAAACAGTCGCTAAAACCATTAAAGCCCATAGTAAACGAAATGGTGGACTTTAAAAAGTTTATTGCAGCTACCCGCGACGGCGCAAGATTTATCGCCCACTGCTACGATGGCGACCGTAAATTGCTCAAGGAGCAACTACTGCAGGGTGTCGATGCAACAATACTCATAGGCCCCGAGGGAGACTTTAGCCCCGAGGAGGTTGAAACGGCCATTGCCGCAGGCTTTATGCCTGTGAGTCTGGGTAACTCACGCCTTCGCACCGAGACTGCCGGCCTTGTAGCTTGTCATACGTTTAATCTGATAAATGAACTTTGATGGCACGCTATTTTATAATATTCTCATACGACGGTGCAGCCTATCACGGTTGGCAGATACAGCCCAACGCCCGTACCGTTCAGCAGGAACTCGAGGGTGCATTGGCGCTGCTTCTGCGCGAGAATTGCCCGGTGGTTGGCGCCGGTCGTACCGACACAGGGGTTAATGCTGCTCAGATGGTGGCGCACGCCGACCTTCCCGAAAATATAGACACAGCTCAGCTGATATATAAATTGAACAAGGTGCTTCCGCCTGATATCTCGGTAAGCGCTATACGCCGCGTAAAGGACGATGCACACGCTCGCTTCGACGCTGTGTCGCGCTGCTACTGCTATTATGTATCGACAGTAAAGAGCCCCTTTGCGCGTAGATACGCCTGCCGAGTACCATCTGACCTTAATTTTGAGGCAATGAACAATGCGGCTAGAGTGTTGCCTGAGTATACCGACTTTACCAGCTTCAGCAAGCTGCACACCGACGTAAAGACAAACAATTGCAAAATAAAATCGGCTCAATGGAAGCGTCTCGACGATAATCATTGGGTGTTTGAGATAGAGGCTGACCGCTTTTTGCGTAATATGGTGCGTGCAATAGTGGGTACGCTGCTCCTTGTCGGTAGAGGAAAACTGACTGTCGATGATTTTCGCAATGTGATAGAGCAGAAGGAGCGCTGCGCTGCGGGCGATTCGGCCGTTGCCGAGGCTCTTTTCCTTGCCGAAGTAAAATATCCTAATGATATTTACCTATGATGTGGGCTCTGTTGGCATTTGTATCGGCTGCGTTGCTCGGCTGCTACGACTTTTTCAAAAAAGTGTCGTTAAAGGATAACTCTGTCCTTGTGGTGCTTTTCCTGAATACTCTCTTCTCTACTGTAATATTCCTACCGTTTATATTCCTGTCGCAGCAGGGCTGTATAGAATCGGGAATGCTATATGTGCCCGAGGGTACTCTGCAGCAGCATCTTTATCTGGTGCTTAAGGCTGTGATTGTGCTCTCTTCATGGCTCTGCGGATACATAGGAATAAAGCATCTACCAATAACAATAGTATCTCCCATACAGGCGACACGCCCTGTTCTTGTGCTTTTGGGCGCGTTGCTCCTTTTTGGAGAGAAACTCAATCTCTACCAATGGGTGGGAGTGCTCACTGCCATTCTCTCTTTTTATCTGCTTAGCAGAAGCGGCAAGCGCGAGGGAATAGACTTTAAGCACAACCGTTGGGTGTTCTTTGTCATTATGGCTGCATTGCTGGGAGCGGTGAGCGCCCTTTACGATAAATTCCTTATGCGCTCTCTTGAACCTATGTTCGTGCAGTCTTGGTTCAATTTGTACCAGTGTCTGCTTATGGGAGCTATTGTCCTTGCAATGATCGCGTTTACCAAAAATGGCGGAAAGAGACATTTTTCCTGGCGCTGGTCTATTCCTCTTATATCGTTGTTCCTTGCCGCGGCCGATTTTTGTTATTTCTCGGCATTGGCGCAGGACGATGCGCTCATTGCCGTTGTATCAATGATACGCCGAGGCAGTGTGGTAGTCTCTTTTGCTTTTGGTGCGTTGTTGCTGCGCGAGAAGAATCTGAAGAGCAAGGCTGTAGACCTGCTATTCATCTTAATAGGATTGTTTTTCCTTTATCTTGGTTCAAAATGAAAAAGAATATATTATTGTCGTTCTTGTTTGCTTTCTGTGTGAATGGTATTGTCTCTGCACAAAATATGCGCACCCTCTTTGTTGAGATGCCCGACAGCCTTATGCCTCTACTGACAAAGAACAATCGCGAGGATTATGTCGATTTTATCGATGCAGGAATGCAGGCGCGTGTAACCAACAGGCTTGATTCAAAGAGTGAACTACTGAAATTTACCCCGGACTATCTGCTTCTTAAGACATCCTCTTCGGGCTCTATGCAAATGAAAATGCTGCCGGCAGAGGGCGACACTATACTATGCGTGGTAAATACCGTATGCGCAGAGGCGTGCGACAGTAGAATAGCCTTTTATACGAGCGATTGGCAACCGCTCGATGGCAGCCGCTATTTTAAGAAGCCTTTGATAAGCGACTTTTTCCTTTGTGCGGACAGCGTCGCTTCAACAAACTCCGAAGAGAAGAAAGAGTCTCACGCAGAATCTCTCGATGCGCTGTTGGAAATTTCCGATATTTATCTTGTTCATTTGACATTGTCCGACAGAGACAATAATCTCTCGGCCGAATATACAATGCCTCGCTATATGCTGCAGGGCGACTCGGCGAGGGTAGTGCCTAATCTGCGT
Source organism: Bacteroidaceae bacterium (assembly GCA_017546785.1). Lineage (GTDB taxonomy): Bacteria > Bacteroidota > Bacteroidia > Bacteroidales > Bacteroidaceae > HGM04593. The sequence continues at coordinate 67,771 of JAFYRW010000031.1, forward strand.
AAGATCTCCTATGAATGGACAGCCTCGGGCTTTGAGAAGAAATAAAAAAAGAGACCTTCAAAAGGTCTCTTTTTTTATTCGATTATATGATGGATTACTCCTCGTCCCAATCCTCTTCGCTGTAATCCCAATCGTCCTCGTCGGCAGGCTCGTAATCCTCGTCGGTCCAGTCGGCAAAGTCGTCGGCGAGCATATGACGGTCGTAGTTTCTATGTACAAGCTCGTCGCGTCTGACAGCGCTCATTCTGTTCTCCTCGCTGTTGAGCTCTCCCCAGAGAATGTCCTTTAATTCGGGTATTCCCTCGCCTGTCGCTGCCGAAATGAATATGTGCGGAACGCCCTCAGGAAGATTCTCGGAGAGCATCTCCTTCAGTTCCTCGTCGATAAGGTCGCATTTTGTTATTGCAAGCACTCGCTGCTTGTCGAGCATTTCGGGGTTGAATGTGGCAAGCTCGTTAAGCAGAATCTCGTACTCCTTCTTAATGTCGTCGGTGTCGCTGGGTACCATAAAGAGCAATAATGAGTTACGCTCAATGTGACGCAAGAATCGCAATCCCAATCCTTTGCCGTGGCTTGCTCCCTCAATGATTCCGGGAATATCGGCCATAACAAATGATTTTCCGTCGCGGTACGACACGATGCCCAAATTAGGCTCGAGGGTTGTAAAGGGGTAGTTCGCAATTTTGGGCTTTGCCGCAGAGACGCTCGACAGGAGTGTCGATTTTCCTGCATTGGGGAATCCTACGAGACCAACGTCAGCAAGCAGTTTAAGCTCTAGTGTGACTGTCATCTCCTGCATAGGCTCTCCGGGCTGTGCGAATCGTGGTGCCTGACGTGTGGGGGTAGCAAAATGCACATTGCCTAATCCTCCTCGTCCGCCCTTCAATAGTACAACCTTCTGACCATCCTCGGTAACATCGCAAAGATACTCTCCTGTCTCGGCGTTGTATGCTACTGTTCCGCAGGGAACATCTATTATCTTACTTTCACCGTCGGCTCCTGTGCTGCGGTTCACGCCTCCATTTTGTCCGTTGCCGGCAAATACGTGACGCTGATATTTAAGATGGAGCAGTGTCCAATAGTTGCGGTTACCACGCAAGATTATATCGCCACCCTTACCGCCGTCTCCACCATCGGGGCCACCGTTGGGAAGGTATTTTGCTCGGTGTAGATGCGCCATTCCTCTACCGCCTCGTCCCGAGCGGCATATAATCTTTACATAATCTATAAAATTCGATTCAGCCATACTTCTTTTGTTTGCGAATGTCGTTTATATAAAAACAGAGGACGCACCGTTTTTGACGGTGAATCCTCTGCCTGTTTTTGCGGGGATTTACATTTTACCCTCTATAGCAGTAACAATGTCTGCGAAAATACGGTCCAATTCTCCGAGCCCGTTTATATAGCAGTGTTTACCGTCGTTCTTATACCAGTCTTTCAGCGGAGCAGTCTGCTCGTTGTAGACCACGAGGCGTTTCTTTATTGTCTCCTCGTTGTCGTCGGTACGTCCCGACTCCTGTCCGCGTTTGATGAGGCGTTCCATAAGCTCATTCTCGGGAACGTCCAATTCAATCATTGCTGTTACATCCTGTCCGCGCTCGTTGAGCATCTTCTTCAGTGCGTCGGCCTGTGCGATGGTACGAGGGAATCCGTCGAATATAACACCTTTGCTCTCTTTGAATGAATCTAATTTTGAAGAGAGAATGTCAATCATCAACGCATCGGGGATAAGCTGTCCGTTGTCGATAAGCTTTTTCGCTGTCTGACCAAGCTCGCTGCCGGCAGCAATCTCGCCACGAAGAAGGTCTCCTGTCGAGATGTGGTTAATTCCGAACTTCTCTACAATTCTCTCGCTTTGTGTTCCCTTACCTGAACCGGGAGCACCGAAAATTACAATATTCAACATTGGCGTATAATATTTCTTTAATTATTCTACAGCATCATAAATATCGGGGAGGTTACGTCCCAATCCATCGTAGTCCAATCCGAATCCGACGATGAATCTGTCTGATATTGCGAATGCACTGTATTTTATATCAATAGGCACCTGTAATTTTGTCGGTTTAATGAACAACGACGCAATCTCCAACGATGCCGGTTCTTTCTCGTTCAGTGTCTCTATCATCTTCTGCATTGTGATGCCTGTATCCACAATGTCCTCTACAATGATAATGTCGCGGCCTTTTACCGATTCATTGAGTCCTATAAGCTCTCTTACCTTTCCTGTGGTGCTTGTTCCCTCGTACGACGATAGCTTCACGAATGAAATTTCGCACTCAATCTCGAGCTTTTTCATAAGTTCGGCCACGAACATAAAACTACCATTTAATACGGCCAATAGAATAGGGCGTTTACCCTTGTAGTCGCGATTAATATTGGCAGCAACACTTGCAATCTTATCCTCAATCTCTTGGTTAGTGATTGATACTCTGAATTGTTTATTATGTATTTTAATAGTAGACATTTTCTTATATTGTTTCTGGCGTTTTTCTGTTATAAACGCCTATTCCCCATAATAATAAACTGATGCAAATTTAATCGAAAGTTTCGAATAAAATAGTTTTATTTAACTTTTTTATTGCAAAGGCAGTCTTTTTATTCAAAGAAGAATTCCTGAATGTCGTTGCTGTTATGCTTTTGGAATAGTGAGTGGCTGTCGCTTATGAACTCATTGATTTTCTCTTTTGTCACCCCTTTTACCTCAAAAGGAGGTGTTGCAGCCGGTATGATGATAAAATTCCTTACATTGTCGCGGTTGGGACGCGCTACCCAAGTAAGGCCATATTTGAGCGATTCCAACCTACATATATTGAATAGCTTCTTCAACTTTAGCTCGACCATTGCTCCACCGTCGCGTGCGCGTACGTACATTCCCGATATTAAATTGCCCAACGAATATACAACGGCGCTCTTTTTGGGTGTCAGAGTATCGCTCCTTACCTCCATAGGCTGAATGACGTGCGGATGGTTTCCTATAATATGGTCTACTCCTTGAAGGATTAACCACTCCGTCAACTCCTTGATGCGCGCAGGGGGCAGGCTCACATATTCGTCGCCCCAATGCATACAGGCAATGATAGCATCGGCTCCCATACGTCGCGCCTTGAAAATATCCTCGGCAATAGTCTCCTTGTCTATGAAGTTTACGATAAGAGGCTTTGGTACAGGAATGCCGTTCGTGCCGTAAGTGTAATTCAGTATCGCTATTCTGAAATTGTTTCTGTTAATTATCAATGGGTTGCGTCTTTCGCGGTCGATGCTGTCGCGGTATACTCCACAATGCTTTATTCCCAAAGAGTCTAACATATGCAATGTCCTTAATGCTCCCCGTTTGCCTTTGTCGAGGCAGTGGTTGTTCGCAAAAAGCAGAACATCAAATCCAGCGTTCTTTGCCGCGTATAGGAAGCTGTCGGGAGCGCAGAATGAGGGGTAGCCACTGTAGCCCTTTTCACCAATTGTCGTCTCAAGGTTGGCAATGGCAATGTCGGCTCGGCTTACAGTCTCTCTAATGTGGTCGTAACAGGGTGAGTAGCTGTACTTTCCGTCGGGCTGTCGAGCAGCGTTCAGCTGGCTTTCGTGCTGCATAAGGTCTCCTCCGAAAAGCATTGTGATACGCGAAAAAGAAGACGTAACACTTTGTGCAGATAGCATTGTGGCTATCGACAAAAGTGTTACGCTTATGATTTTACGCAAACTCATTATTTGCGTCTTTTAATCAATAAATCTCGTGCTTTGCTGCAAGGAGTGTGTTCTTCATTAGCGAAACGATGGTCATAGGACCTACTCCGCCGGGAACAGGGGTTATATAAGAGCATTTAGGAGCTACATTGTCGTAATCTACGTCTCCGCATAGACGGAATCCTGACTTACGTGTAGCATCGGGTACTCTTGTTGTACCAACGTCTATGATTACGGCGCCCTCTTTTACCATATTCTCCTTGACAAAGTGAGGCTGTCCGAGTGCTGCGATAATAATATCGGCGTTACGGCACTCATCCTCGATATTTGCTGTGTGGCTGTGGCATACAGTAACGGTCGCGTCACCGGGGTACTGCTTCTGCATCATAAGGCTTGCCACGGGCTTACCTACAATGTTGCTGCGTCCCAATACAACGCATTTTTTACCCTTAGTCTCAATGTTGTAACGACGCAAGAGCTCCAATATTCCGTTGGGCGTTGCCGAGAGATAGCAGGGGAGTCCTATGGCAAGGCGTCCGGCGTTTACAGGGTGGAATCCATCAACATCCTTGCGGTAGTCGATAGCCTCTGTAACTTTCTGCTCGTCAATGTGCTTGGGCAAAGGCAACTGTACAATGAATCCATCAACGTCGGGGTCCTCGTTAAGTTCCTGAACTTTAGTAAGGAGCTGCTCCTCGGTTATGTCATCCTCGTAGCGTATGAGTGTCGATGTAAAACCGCACTCTTCGCACGCCTTAACCTTGTTTGCAACGTATGTCTCGCTACCGCCATCGTGTCCAACTAAGATAGCTGCCAAATGGGGGCGTTTGCCACCGTTTGCCAATATTGCCTCAACCTCCTGAGCAATTTCCTGCTTTATTGCTGCCGAAATGGCTTTTCCGTCTATTATCTGCATAATTATAAATTTTTGATTATCTGAATTTTGGCATTCCGGGGAGTGAGGGCATTTTGCCTCCTGCAACAGTCTTCATTGTCTTGCGTATCTGCTCGAACTGTTTCATAAGGCGATTGACCTCCTGTAGTGTGGTTCCGCTACCGCGTGCGATGCGCTCGCGACGTGAAGCATTTATAATGTCGGGGTTCTCACGTTCTTTCGGAGTCATAGAGTGGATGATGGCCTCTACATTCTTGAATGCATTATCGTCAATATCCATATCCTTGACAGCTTTTCCTATTCCGGGAATCATTGCCATAAGGTTCTTTATGTTACCCATTTTCTTAATCTGCTCTATCTGAGCAAGAAAATCGTTAAAATCGAACTGGTTGCGTGCCATCTTACGCTGCAATTTTTTTGCAGCCTCCTCGTCGAACTGCTCCTGCGCACGTTCAACAAGAGATACAACGTCGCCCATTCCTAAAATGCGGTCGGCCATACGGTTGGGGTGGAAAAGGTCTATTGCCTCCATCTTCTCGCCTGTACCGATGAATTTTATAGGCTTGTCTACTACGCTGCGTATCGATAGCGCAGCACCACCGCGTGTGTCACCATCGAGTTTAGTGAGTATGACACCAGTAAAGTCCAAACGGTCGTTGAACTCCTTTGCTGTGTTTACTGCATCCTGTCCGGTCATTGAGTCTACAACAAAGAGAGTCTCGTTGGGGTTGATAGCCTCCTTGATGGCTGAAATCTCCTGCATCATAGCCTCGTCTACAGCCAAGCGTCCGGCGGTATCTATGATCACAAGATTATATCCCTTCTGTTTAGCCTCTTTTATGGCATTTTGGGCAATCTCGATAGGATTCTTGTTCTCTGTCTCGCAGTATACGGGAACGCCAATCTGCTCTCCTAGTACCTTCAACTGGTCGATAGCCGCAGGGCGATATACGTCGCAGGCTGCCAATAGCGGAGCACGATTCTTCTTCTTTTTCAGATAATTGGCCAATTTTGCCGAGAATGTTGTCTTACCCGAACCTTGAAGACCCGACATAAGGATTACGGCAGGGTGTCCCTCGTAGTTAATGTCGGCGGTTTCGCCACCCATAAGGGTTGTAAGCTCGTCGTGAACAATCTTAATCATCAACTGGCTCGGATGGATAGATGTAAGCACATTCTGTCCGATAGCCTTGTTCTTTACGGTGTCGGTAAAAGTCTTTGCAACCTTATAGTTCACGTCGGCGTCGAGCAGTGCTTTGCGCACGTCCTTAAGAGTCTCGGCAACGTTTACTTCGGTGATACGTCCCTCTCCTTTGAGTATCTTGAATGAGCGTTCGAGGCGCTCGCTTAGATTTTCAAACATATTCCTATATTGTTAAATTATTATTTATCAATGCTTATAATGCCTCCAGTAGCTGTGTCTAAAATAACTTTTGTCTTAAAGTTCTTGCTGAAAAGATTCTTTGCAAGAACCTCAACACTTCCAAATTGTGCTATAGGCAGAGTCTCCTCGAAGAATGTCTTTCCGCTTGTATATATTTTTGTGCGGGCTCTGCCGGGGAGATTGTAGCATATTCCCTCTTTTTTTGCACTCTTTTGGTTTGTGACAGATGTTGCGGGTATGCTGTCCTCGTTGTTAAAATCGTAGTAGATAGGCTTTCCTGCAAGATTATCCTTGTCTACAATTCCCAATTTTCGAGAGAAACGGAACAATACCTCTTTGGTGGCATTGCTGCTCTCTGATGGGGTGAATTTAATATTGCAGGTATACTTTACAGTGTCAATATATCCGGTAAAAAGTTCGGTCAATGCTCTCTCTTGTGTGTTTAACTCATCGAGTATAAGCTGCATCGATAGGCCGTCCTTAGGCATATTGTCTGCAGTTCCGCGTGTGATTGCCATCTTGCTCTCGCGAATGGCGTAAATCTCCTTTGCAGTAAGCTCGGCCATTTTTGCGGTAGATGTTGCCTGAAGAATCTCCTCGGTCATATACTGACGGGCATCCACTCTCTTCTGTTTGTAGCTTTTAGGTTTCTCTACTATCTTTTGTGGAACCTCGCAGTTTACGCTTTCCAATATTCCTTCGTTGTTTATGATTACATTGCTGGCATTGCTGCCGTCAAGCTTTACTGTGAACTTCTTTTCGTGGTCGGGTGCCCCGTAGGTGTTTAGATTTATGTCTGTAAGTTCCCAATATTTCTTTTCCTTCTCTATGGCGTCTGTTATGCGCAGGAAACGGTCGGCGTATCGGCTGAACTCTCCGGGATTATGTGTAATACATTCAGCCTCTACGGTTATATTCAACACAGTTTTTGGCAGGTAATAGCTAACACCTTCGCTTGCTCCTTTCTTAAATAGGCTCACCCCTGTCTGCGCCAGAGAGGGTAGTGCAACCATTGCAAATAACAGTATTATAATCTTTTTCATCCCTAATTGCTGTTTTTTATAAAAGCTTGCTGCTGTTAAGCATAATTTATATAGGCTGCGTCTAAGATGGCATAGCCTAAATATCGTAATTTGTTGCGAAGATAACAAAAAGTTTTGAAATTTGTCCTATAAATCAATACGTTTGCTTAATATTTAACGAAGAGAGGAGCACTCCTCTCTTCGTTAAATATTTGTTCTCTTTTAATCGACCATTACTCCGCTTGAACGGAATTCCGACAGCGAGAATCCTGTATGGCGCTTGAAATATCGGTTAAGGTACGACTGGTCGGGGAAATTGTATTCATTTACCAGCTCTTGGAAACTTTTGTGGGTGTACATTAGTGCTACCTGTAGCTCGATAATTGTGTAGTGGTCGATAATCTCTTTGGCATTTTGTCCCGAAACTCTTTGGCATATAGAATTAAGGTGCCTTGTGGAAATTTTCATTGCACTGGCATAATATTGTACCGAACGCTCCTTGCGGAATTTTTGTGTGAGCAGATTGCGAAAATCGTAAAAAGTATTATCCTTATTATTGTGGACTGTTCCTTTTGCCGACTGTTCGTTTTTACTCTCAATGTGCTGCATATATAGCAGTAGGGCATTAACCGATAGAATTATATTCTGACGGCAGAATTCTGTGTTCTCCAGATTGTTGGCAACCTCATACTCCATAAGGTCTATCTGGCGGAAAATGTTAGAGATAAACTCCTTTTCCAATGCTGTATCACCATTTTTGCAAGGATGGCGCTCTATCTTGTTCATTGTCTCAAGGCTGAATGCGCTTCGTGCGGCCAACCAAATATGCTTAGACAATCCTAATAGGCGCGATGAAAAGTCGCTTGTAATGTCAAGCAATAATATTTTGGAGCCTGTTGGGCAGATAATAATTTCGCCCTCCGAAAAATGGTGCTTCTGTCCGTCTATGGTGAAAAGTGCCTCACCGCTCATACACCAAAATATTGACGTGTGCTGCATCTGGTAGGCGTGATGCACAAATTGTTGCAACGACGATTTTGTAGTAGCAAAGCCGTACTGAGGTAGTTTCTTTAAATAGATATTGTCCATTTTGTCTCTTTTTAGTTGTTTAGTTGTTGTGTTTTGTCTTATTTGGGCTACAATATTCGTAAAAAATGGTGAATTGTACAATATTTGCGGCAAAAAAGTCCAAAAAATAGCTGTTTAGTGTAAAAAGAACTCTCATCCTTGCCTGTCAGACGATTCTTGTGTACCAATATTCTTGTCGCAAATTCTGCACGCAAGGAGGGTTTGTGTTTAAAAAAAACAAAACCGCCAATTCGTTGAGAATCAGCAGTTTAATTTTGAATAAAGTTCATTTTGTGGAGCTAGAGGGAGTCGAACCCTCGTCCAAACGAGGAAACCATACGCTTTCTACACGCTTAGTCATCGGTAGGATTTTCGAGTGTAAGCAAGACCGCGACCACCAACTTATACCTTATCCTCTAAAAATTTCGTCGTAACATCGAGGCCTGTTACGGCTAGTCCCGAGTTGCCTGCACCACCGTATCGGATTGCTTCGGAACAACTGCGTCCGGGTGATGTCTCGTTCCAACACCTTGTGCCGGAATAAAGCTAATCTACTATACTTCGATTAAGCAGCGAGAGCATAATTTGTTTCGCCAGATAATTTTTGACGGCTCAGATTATAGTGCGAACCAACGAGGCACTGCGTGCTTACGTACCTTTTCTACCCGCTGTCAAATCCAGATAGCCCCGATACATATTTTCTGTCTGCAAAAGTACGCTTTTTTTTCGATGTTTCAAATAATCGAATGTCAATATATGTGAAACAGGGTAGTAAAACAAGATAGAGTGAATTGTTGATTCACTCTATCTTGTTTTTATTTGCGTTTGCCAATTGTTGCGCTCAGACCTATTGTAATATGTGAATTTAAATTATCGATAGGTATATATTGCGGTGTAACCCTTGTAATCATATAGTCGCTTCCAATAAATAGGTTGAATACTCGAGGATGAATAGATAACATCCAGCCTAAACTCTTACCGTATGTTGTCTGACTGTAGTTCACCGATGCCGAGAGCCATTTTAGAGGAGCAAAATTTATATATCCTCGTGCCTGATATGTTCTGTCGCACTCAAACTCCGAGAAACGCTGGCTGTACAATACTGCTACCGACAGAGGATTGTAGAAAGGCATCTTATACTCGATACCAAGATTCATTGTAGGGCTCAACTTTGTGATTTTGGGCTTTACTCCATCGTATGTAAGCTCTATCATCTTAGCCGCATCTTCGCCCAGTCTCTCAAACTCCTTCTCAATAGTGGACTCAATGTTATTCGGGTCAATCTCCTTAAAACCGTCGAACTCAACCTTGCCATCGGCACTCTGACCGCTCATCATATACTGCCAATTTATGTAGCCGAGGTCTACTACGGCTGCCGACAGAATCAATCCCGGAACAATATCGTCCATATCATACTCTATACCTAAATCAACGCCGAATCCATAGGCCGACGGAGTGCCAATCTTGCCAAGAGCGAAATTGTCTATAATTCCCTCCTCGTTTGTTGTAATATCGGCTTCACAATATAGCGCAGCCTGTGCTTTTGCGTGACTCTCTACCATCCAACGATTCTCGCTGAGCTCTATATTGAGTTTGTCTACAGTTATATCGGCGTGAGCCAATCCGACAAGATATTTTGCATTGACACCAATGCGGAATCCATCGAAAATCTCGTGAGAATATCCTAATGTGGCAGCAGCGTAGTTCATCGTGTTGATGTTTATGCCAGAAAAACTGTATGAACTCTCCTGTAGGCCCTTCTTTGCAAATTCAAAGAATCCTTTAGGCAACAGAATCGATGTTGAACTGTGCAGAGAAATACCGAAAGAGGTGTATCCACCCAACATTCGGAATCCGAGTCCTAATATTGTCTCATCGAGATTCAACCCGAATCGTGCTATATCGGGCAGGCTGTTCAGGAACTTATTCTGGTCTACGCTTCCACTCATAAATGTAGCCAGCTTGTTGTTTTCTACAGGATATATGAAATTTGATAGTCCTATATTGCTTTTTGTTCCTACAGATAAATTACCGGTTGCTATAGAGAGATAATTGCGCTCGCCCCTCATCGCAGGGTTTAATTTGTATTTGTAGAGTGATGCTCCATCGAGGAAATATGCCGATGTTGCAGTCTGAGCCATTGCTGCCGTTGAGAATGCAAAAACAAATAATGCTACTATTATATATCTGATATTTTTCATAATTCTTGCCTATAAGTGATTATTCATTAAGATCGATAGCAATATCTCCGCCAACCTCAAATACTATATTTGAGATTTTTATTCCCTGAGTGCCTTTTAGGCCGCTTGTGCCGGTAGTATGGTCGGTTGCAGCCTTTATAGAGAATGCCAATTTGTCGAGTGCCGAAATGTCGCCCTTCTTGCTCTTTATGCTGAATACGAAATTCTGTGCCTCTTGCTCGCTCAATTTTCCATTCTCGTCGATGATGCAGCCACCCTCTCCTGCTTTTATTACAAGCTCGTCGATGGTGATATCCTCGATAACCTTATTGTTCTCGTCAAGAGGAACAACCTTGAGCGACAATCCTAGAGGAATGGTGTTTATAATATCCATCTTTGCGGTAAGCGAAATGTTGCTTACCATATCAAGAGTCTCCTCTATGCTGCCCTTTAGTCCACCGATGGTGTCACTGTAGCACATACTGAAATTGTCGAACTTCAAAGGAATGACAACGGCGTAAGAACCGTTGAGCTTAATGGGATCTGCGATATTCACGTGGTGGCTGCCTCCCTTTATCACAGGCTCAATCTTAAAGTCGATAGAATTGGGCACCTTTGCCAAAAGGTTGGCAAGGTTGGGAATCTCGACATTGTTGTAGCCTGCCTTTGACACTCTGCTCGCGTCGCTTGTTATGAATATTTTGGTCTCTTTGGCTGTTATCTCTCCTGTCTTTGCGTTGTATTCGGCAGGTAGAATGCTCAGCTGAGTGTTAATCTCAGATGTAGGTATCTTGATGCCATTCTCATCCTTGCAGAATAGCTCAAGATTGACATCAACGGGAATGCCTATGGTGTTCTCTATCACAAACTCCAGCTGAGGTTCGGCCAAAGTAATTGAGTTGCCCTCCTCCTTCAAGAAGGCAAGCTCGTCGCCAAGGTCAAGGTCGAACGACTCTTCGATATTGTCAATCTTGCCGTTGTATATACCGTGGAATGTCTTTACCTCAATATCGTCGATATTGAAATTGACGAACATCTCAATCTTGTCGAGCTTATCCAATACTGTAGAGTGGAATTCCATACCACGGATAGATGCGTCGCCATTGACCGATATATTGTTGCTGTATTTAAGATATTTGTTGCCGTCGGTAGAATCTGCCGGTGTTAGGGCTATGTCGCCAAACTCCTTGACAAAGTCGAGTCCGTCGCATATAAGTTCAAATTCGAGTTTTCCATCGCTTGAAGGATGATACAGTGTGTTTATGTTCAAAGAACCGTCGCCAATGGTAATTGCAACGTCGGGGTTGCTGTTGGGCGATTTCTTCAGCTTGAGGAACGATGGCAATTCAAGATTCATATCAAGCTCAATGTCGGTGTTAAGGTCGTCCAATCCAAGAATCTCAAGGTCGAACTTCATTCTGACATCCTTTGTGAAGCCAATGCTGTCTATGCGGCCAATCTCGCTGGGAACCTCCTCGAGAATGTCGAACTTGCTTGTGGTGTTTGTGCTTGCCTGAATAACCTCTGTCTGTACAACGGCATCCTTGATTACAAGGTCGGCGCCGTGCATTGTAAACTCGGCCTTTTTGTTGCCTTTGAGGTTCTCCAATGTTGCAGCCATTGATTCAAACTCGCTGCCGGCCAAGATAAGATACTCAATCTCGTTCTTGTCTGAGTCTATGAATGAGATATTGGCCTTTACGTCCATTTTGCAGGTATAATTGTTTTCGTCGGTCTTGTCAATCTCTTTGTATAATGAGAATTTATGCAATGCGATGTCCCAATGTGTGTTTGCGAGAATGCTTATGTCGTAAATGTAGAAGGCGTGCGCTTCCTCGTCGTATACAATCTCTTTACCTTTGCCCTCGTAGCTCGAAAGCTCATTGTCAATATACAGGCTGTCGGGAAAGTCCATCTTAAGGGCATAGCCGTTCTTCAGGTTAAAGTCATTGAACCAATTGCCCTCCATCTTAGTCTCGAATTTAATGTGGCTCTTTTCGGCATTGAACAGAATATAGTCTATTCTGTCAATATGCTTGAGATTGTCGAATTCTCCCGAGAATTCAATGTCGATAGGCTTAAAGTCTACCTGAAGGTCCTTGGTCTTTCCTTGAATGTCCTCGAATTGTAGGGGTACGTTTATAAACACGTTGAACTGGAAGTTCTCGCGTTTCATAATCTCTGCGTCGGGAACAATGTCTCCCTCTACACTATAGTTTATCGTATAGAAAATCTCCTCATCAACCTTTATTGTTCCATTATTGATGAGCGACTCTACATTGCTTATCTCTTCGATATAAAAGCTGATGGGGGTAGAGTTTGAATTTGCCTCGGGAATAAGGTTTTCTACCTTTATAGTGTTTTTGTTTAGCAAAGAGTATTTGCTCTTTTGGCTGGCGTCGTTGTCCAACGACAGAACAAACATTTCGGGGAATGTAATCTCAAAATCAATGCTCTTGTCGATGTTCTTTAATGCAAGAGGGTGGGTTACAATAACCTCAACCTTGCAGCCGAGCTTAATCTTTTTTATTGTCTCAATCTCGTTTGGCAGCTTATACTCGAAGCTACAATCCACATTCTGATTCTCAATGTCTATTGTCTGATTGAAAGGAATTTTGCCCAAAGTTGCAGGGTTGAACGTTCCTTTGTCTATAAGGTCGAATATCTGGTCGAGATAAGAGTTTGCAACGCTCTGGCTTACATTTGATTTAAGTGTGGGGAGCTTGCTGTTGAGATCGCTAAAGGAGATTGACGGAGTGTTGAATTCCGCGGGGTCTATATTCTTTCCTTCAATGTGTACGTCGGTGATTTTGGCATCGTTGAAAGACATTTCCATAGATTCCTGTATGGGGTCGATGGAGAGTTTTATGGGGTCGATGCTCTCTGTTATAGAAATATCGTCCTTTTTGCTGATGCTGTAAACGCCATCTTCGCCCTTTGCTAGAAGGTCGATTCCTTCGGTGTCAATTAAAGAGTCGAGAACAAAGGCTTTTAATGAGCCAATAGGCAATGCTATCTTGTTGCCTTCTAATTTTACATCTGTGGAAATTTCTTTGTTTACTAGGTCGTAATTATGGTCTACGCAAGAGTAAAAAAAGAAAAATGCTCCCCAAAAGAGCACAACCAATATTTTTTTATACATAGAATATAGATTTTTTTGAACTTTCGGAATTTAACTTTTTACAGAAATATCCCTCCCAAATATTGCAAAAGACAATTGCTTGGTTCCTTTAATTAGATAGCGTAAGTTGTTGATTGATAAACAATACGGAATCTCTTAAAGTCAGTATTCCTGTTTTGTGCTTTTCTTTGCAAAGATAATGGTTCTTTTGCATTTAATGATATTTTTTAACAATATATTTTGTCTTTTGTGTCAAAATGTACTTTGGTTGTTCATAATTTGTTGCTATGGAATAAACCATCTGTTTATGAGCAATATAGAGTATCTCCTCATCGGCCGATGAAAAGGGCTTTTTTTTGAAAATACCGGAATGGTTGTGAATCGTTTCCTTTGTACAATGTCTATGTGAAAAAGGCGGGTTATTATAGCCTGTCGAAATAAAAAAGCGTGAGAGTACTCTTGAAATGTACTCGGCTTTTTATTGCTTTTTGAAAGAAAGTGGATGCTAGTCTAAAAGCTGTGCCTGTCGGAATCTGTTGCGGTAGAGCCTGATAGAATGGGAAATTAAAAAGGGAATTATGTCCATAATTCCCTTTTTAATTCTTATACATCGTGGATTATTGTTTTTAGCATATCAAGGAATATTGCAACATCGAATTTTGCTCCCAGAATTTCGCCCTCCTTGAATCCATTGGGCGACAATACCAAATATGTGGGGAAAATGTATATTGTATATTTCTTTGCTATCTCCTGACCAATGCCTCCATCTTCGCCGTCAATCATTATTGGGACAAAATGGTTGTTTATATATTCGCCACATTCGGGAGTGGGGAATATCTCCTTTTCCATCTTTCGGCAGGGGCCGCAGGTCTTTGTGTGAAAATTGATAAGGACATATTTTCCTTCAGCTTCGGCCTTTGCAAGAGCCTCCTCCAAAGTGATGTTGAAGAATTCCGTTCCTTTCTCCCCGATGCTGTCTTTTTTCTCAATAGCAATCTCTGCTGCTTGAACCGTATTCTGAGAATTGGACTTTGTGTTGCCGCAGGCATAAACCATTGCAATAAAACAACATATAATAATTTTCACTATCTTCATTGTGTGTTAATGTGTTTGTGATAAACTTTTCTACAGCAAAAATAAACAAATTTTAATTACTATAGTCTAAAAAATGGTTTTTTTAGAGGGGAAAATGTCTATCTTTGAAATTTAAATGTCGTTACTCATATTTTTGTACTTATTATGGCCGATTATAATATTTCAAAAGCTCTTCCCGATGATGCGGATGCAATTGTGCAGTTTCAGATGGCAATGGCTATGGAGACTGAGGGGGTTGCTCTCGATAGAGAGAGCGTGCAGCAGGGTGTTTCTGCTGTGATGAAAGATGAGTCGCGTGGAGTCTATATTGTGGCAAAGGCCGGCGCTGCCACTATCGGCAGCCTTATGATTACTCGCGAGTGGAGCGATTGGACCAACCGCTGGTATTGGTGGGTACAGAGCGTGTATGTGTTGCCCGACTATCGCAAAAAAGGTGTTTTTAAGGCACTCTATTCCTGCGTTAAAGAGCTTGCCAAAGAGGCCGGTGTCTCTAAAGTTCGTTTGTACGTCGATAGGGGTAATCGTCTGGCGCAGACAGCGTATGAAAAGCTTGGAATGGCAGAATGCCACTATCTGATGTATGAAGAAGAATTATAAATAATTATGTATCAGAAATTTATAATTACCGACGATGGTGAACTGAGATTCGGCAATGTGTATCATCATAGGAATCTGTTGCGTTGGGACGAGGGCTGCTCCAATGGCGGTGGATTGTGGCGCGTAGATGAGGCTCGCGCGGCGGTAATTCTCTATGGTCGTTCGTTTGAATTTGGTGCGCCGTCGTTCAATAATCTCAAATATGTAAATTGGGATGGAATTGATGGGGTGGAGCGTCAGCTTTTCTATCAGCCTCACTGGCCGTATGACGAAACACTCGTTCCTGTTGGCACAATGTACTGATACTTTCAGTATATATATAATGTCTGCTATCGAAAATATTCTTCAGAGTCTTTGCTGCCGGGCGTACTTTTGTATATATATTTGTAACCGTGTTTAATAAAAAAATGATGAACGATAATATTCAGAATATGAAAAGAAAAGCCATTGCACTCATCCTTTTCTTTGTGTCGTTGTGCGGCATTGCACAGGTAACAAATAATGCAATAAGCCTCGAAAGGAACGGTTGCGTTTCGTTAGGAGCCCTGCGGGATAGTGCCGTCGGAACGGGTACTACATTGCAGCTATGGTTCAATCCTCAGCATTGGATTCCTGGAGCGAACATTCTCTCGTGGGGAAATAGTCTAAATATTCAGTTGGGTAATCCGGGAGAAGTTTTGGTGAAAAGTGCCGATGAAAGCACTGTTTTTGCCGATACTAGCCTCTCGGCTGGTAATTGGGCACATCTTACCCTGTTGCTCGACAGCAATATCCGTTTGCTTGTGAATAATTCAAACGAACAGGGCTTTGCGTTGTCACAATCGTTCACAATTCCTGCAGAGGCGCCACTGCTGCTCGGCGGAGGTTTTCTTGGACGCATAGACGAGGTTCGTGTGTGGAATTTTATCCTTCCTGCGGAGTATAACCGCTTTTGGAATAATACGATAGACAGCTTTAATCCTCAATGGGAACATCTTGCTGCATATTGGAAATTCGACCAGACACGCCTTGCTGCCAACGTATATGACTACAGCGGCAAAGGACACAACGGAACATTCAGCGCGAACGGTGTTAAGCGCGTCGCCGTTAAGGATAACCCTCAATTTACGTACCGCCGCAATCTTGCTTACGCCGACTGCAGCCGCTTCTTTGATCGTGGCGTTCAGCACGGGCAGTATCTCAAAAGCAATGTGATAAGTATGATTGGAGCAACAGCTCAGGCCGACGGCTCTCTGAAATACAAACAGCCCGACAACAAGGGCGTAATTATAAACGGCAGCTATCTTGCCGAATATAATGGACGCGCCGGTGTGCTCAATCTTACGGGCGCAGGCTCGTTGATGAATGTCGGCAAGGAGTCGCTCATTGCTTTCAATAATAGCACTTATCTTGAAACAACCACCGCCTATACATTTATGACCTGGTTGTCGTTGGACAAATGGACTCCCGGAGCGTTTCTTATTAAAAAGGAGAGCAGCGACAATAACGGAATATCATTGCGTATGGGTGACGCGCAAGGAGAGCTTATACTGCGTTGCAATGGTGTGGAATTTACATACGGCACCGCGCTGTCGCTTGATAAATGGCATCACGTGGCTTTCTCTACCAATGCCGCCACTCTTGGCAGTGAGTTTATTCTTGTGGTCGATGGCATTACCGTCGCTCCTGCCTATAGTCATACTACGGCTGCAGCAACAACACTCAGTGGCTTAGGCTCTACCGACTGTATCATTGGCCGCGACATTGATGGTAAATTGGACAATACAATCACTTGGTCGCAGAAGTTCGGAGCCTCTGATATTGTTGCGCAAAGTACAACGCCTCTTGAGCCGGGCATTGGTAAGGCTATCACTGGAGCCTATTCGCGCAGTGTCGATGGATTCTGGAAATATGACCTTCCCGAAGATCTTGGCCGTGACAGCTATTCTACTCCCGAGTGGTTCAGGATGATTAAGGCTACATTCGACGGCTATGAGGGGGCGCACGTAACCATCAGTCTCGACAAATGGTCCGATGAGTTCTTTACTAAGATAAACAACGATGCACAATATCGCGAGGCGCTTGCCGATGCAATATCGGCAATGGGTAATGAGCCTTTTCTCGATGGCGTAGATTATGACTTTGAGTGGAATAATAACTGGAGCGGAATAGGCGCACTCTGTCTGCTGGTGCGCGCAAAGTTGTACGATGGCAAGATACAGGCAGTGTCGCCTCACGAGCTATACTACAATTTCCCCACCGACAAAATGCAGTATGTCGATTACTTCAATTTCCAGGATTATGGTCCGGGAAACAAGAATATATTTAATTTCGACAACTACAAGAACTTCTTTACCAAGGCAAAGAATCACGGCTATCCGGTAGAGAAGATTATGCTCTCTTACGCAACTACCACCAGCGGAGCAATGTACAGCAACGGCAGTCGTCCGGCAAGCAGCCATAAGGAGTATGCTCCCACAGGCTGGCGCTCAATGCCGTACGAGACTTTTGGCTACAGCCAGAATACCTATGATGTTGGCGAGGGGCTGACACGCTATTTTACAGGAATGGAGCAGGTGTGGTTGCGTAGCGAATATATGAATAACAACGGTTGTGCCGGAATATTCTATTGGGATATGGGTAACGACACTCGCGACTGCAACGACCCACGTTCGCTTGCCACACACGCATCGTTTGCCATAAACAGCAATGTGCAAAAAATAGTTGAGAAGGTTGATGCTGCCGCCGAGGCTCCAGAGGAGTATGAATATGAGGAGATTAAGACAGAATACTATCGTATACGCAGTGTAGCCGATGGTCACACTGCACACTATCTCTATCAGAATGGTGACGAGCTGTTCGCGGGCGAAAAGGGTGGTGAGGTGCGCAGTATCTTCTGCTTTGAGGAGGCCGCAGAGGCTAACGCCTACTATCTGAAAGCCAATGATGGTCGTTACATACAGGACCGCAGCAAATTGCTGGCAACGCAAGATACCTATCGTTTCGACAAGACACCAATATCTTACAGTCTCAAAGGTGAGGAGTATAGCTATCCCGAGGGACACTACTGCTTTGAACAGACCAACTACACGCCAAATAAGCCCAATTTTACCGATGTTCAGCGCTGTCTGAAATGCAACGGAAACAACGCGGGCGTTTCAACCTGGGGCCCTTGGACTGCAGCGTCGCATTGGGCTATAGAGCCAGTTTATGGATACAATGTGTACACTGTCGCGCTTGCCGATGTTTATGCCGTTACCTGCCTTATGCCGGGCTATACAGGCAGTAGCATAATATATGACGGCGGCTTTATCGCTCTTGTTGCAGGTGAGGAGATTACAGCCGACAAAATTGCTTCGAGCAATGGAGAGGAGATAACCGTAACAATTGACAATAGTGAAAAGGTGATTTATGTCGCAGAAGGTGTTGTCTCAAATATCGATAATCTCAAAGAAACTACACAACATTCTGAAATATACGACCTTACAGGCCGAAAGATAGACGGTGCTCTCAATGATGGAGTATATATTGTGAACGGAAAGAAATATATCAATCGATAATGCACACTGCAACAGAAAGAATGAACACCGAAAAACACCCTTTGGAACCTTTTTTACCAGAGAATGCAAAAATACTTATGCTCGGCAGCTTTCCGCCTAAACGCGAAAGGTGGTCGATGGATTTTTTCTATCCCAACTGGATAAATGATATGTGGCGCATTATGGGCACCATTTTCTACGGTGATAAGGGCTATTTTGAGGTAAAGGGCGAAAAGTGTTTTAACAAAGAGGCTGTCGTTGAATTTTGTTTGGAGAAGGGCTTTGCGCTCTATGATACGGCCTCTGAAGTGAACCGTCTGAAGGATAATGCTTCGGATAAATTCCTTGAGGTGGTTACCCCGACAGATATTGACTCTTTGCTTGTAAAGCTCCCCTCTTGCGGTGCGTTGGTAACTACGGGTCAAAAGGCTACCGATATAATTGTCTCCACTTTTGGATGCGAAGAGCCAAAGGTGGGTGCGTCGGTCGTAATATCCACCGCCGCAGGTGATATACGCTTCTGGAGAATGCCCTCGTCGTCGCGTGCCTATCCTCTGTCGCTAGAGAAAAAAGCGGCATTTTATCGTGCAATGTTCCTTTGTGAGGGGTTGTTGTTGGACGATAAATAAAAAATAGTGCAATAATTTTTTTGTTATATAATTTTTATTCTATATTTGTAGAATGATTGTTGTATTATGACTGACAGTGATAAAAACGCGTTGAAACAATTTGAGGAGAAACTCCGCGGGCTTATATACAAATACGAGCAAGAGAGAGAGAGTAACGAATCTCTTACCCGCAGGCTGAAAGAGCAGGAGGATAGGATCCGAGAATTGGAAATGCGTAATGTGGCGCTGGAGAAGAATTACAATAATCTTAAACAGGCAAAGGTTATAAGCTTGAGCGATGCTGAAATAGGAACTACTCGAGAGCGTATATCGATGCTTGTGCGTGAAATCGACCGATGCATAGAGTCGCTGAATAAACAATAACAATTAGCAGAGACAACGGCATTATGGAAGAGAAAATGGTTGGAATAAATTTAATAATAGACGGCATTTCGTATCCTTTGACAGTTCCTGTCGGCGAGGAGCCTTATTACAGAAAGGCTGCTCACCTTTTGAACGATACGTTGCTACTATATAAACCTGTTTTTGCAGGGCAAGGGAGCATTAAGGTAATGACTATGGTGGCTCTTGATATAGCCTTAGAACTTGTACGACGCAAGGATGAGGTGGGCTCTGCCGAGATTATGGGCAAGGTTGGCGAATTATCGCGTTTAATCGACGGTGCGCTATCCGAGAAAAAGTAAATTCCACATTTTTTTATTGCAATTTCACGCATTGCCATATTTTGTGTGCAAGGGTTTTTCAAGCTCGAGCCACAATATTGCGATGCGTTTTATTATATATTAAAAATGTAACATTATGTCTACTGAACTACTATTAGTTTTTGTCGCAGCATTGGGAATTGCCATAGGCTGCGTATGTCAATATTTTATTAACCGTTACGGGCTAAAGGCCAAACGTAAACGTATTATTGATGATGCCTACAAAGAGGCTGAGGTTATTAAAAAGAACAAACTGCTCGAGGTAAAGGAGAAATTCCTTAACAAAAAGGCTGAGCTCGAAAAAGAGGTTTCTCAGCGTAACAACAAGATTCAGCAGGCCGAGAATCACCTTAAACAGCGTGAGATTCAGTTGAATCAGCGCAATGAGGACCTGCAGCGTCGTAAGAACGAGGTTGAGGCATTCAAGGATAATCTCGAGGCACAGAAGGTTGTACTCGAGCGCAAGCAGGAGGAGCTTGACAAGCTTCATATGCAGGAGCGCGAGAAACTCGAGACAATCAGTGGCTTGTCGGCCGAGGAGGCAAAGGAGCGTCTCGTGGAGTCGCTCAAAGAGGAGGCTAAGACAGCGGCAGCATCGTACATTAACGATATTATTGATGATGCAAAGATGACCGCCGGAAAAGAGGCCAAGAAGATTGTCATACAGACAATACAGCGCGTGGCAACAGAGACTGCCATTGAGAATTCTGTAACAGTGTTCCACATTGACAACGACGAAATGAAAGGTCGCATAATCGGTCGCGAGGGACGTAATATCCGCGCTCTCGAGGCTGCTACCGGAGTGGAGATTGTTGTAGATGATACTCCCGAGGCTATTGTGCTCAGCGCATTCGACCCTGTTCGTCGCGAGATTGCCCGTTTGGCACTCCATCAGCTTGTTGCCGACGGACGTATACACCCCGCACGCATCGAGGAGGTTGTTGCAAAGGTTAAGAAACAGGTTGAGGAGGAGATTATCGAGACCGGTAAGCGTACCACAATTGACCTTGGTATCCACGGCCTGCATCCCGAACTTATCCGTATTATCGGTAAGATGAAATATCGTTCTTCTTACGGTCAGAATCTGTTGCAGCACGCTCGCGAGACAGCTAACCTTTGTGCTGTGATGGCTGCCGAGCTTGGATTGAATCCTAAAAAGGCTAAGCGTGCCGGACTATTGCACGATATTGGTAAGGTACCCGATGAAGAGACTGAATTGCCACACGCAGAGTATGGTATGAAGATTGCCGAGAAATATAAGGAGAAGCCCGATATATGCAATGCTATCGGTGCGCACCACGACGAGGTTGAAATGAATAGCCTTATTGCTCCCATCGTTCAGGTGTGTGATGCAATCTCAGGTGCTCGTCCCGGTGCTCGTCGCGAGATTGTCGAGGCTTATATCAAGCGTCTGCACGACCTTGAGCAGTTGGCAATGTCTTATCCCGGCGTAACAAAGACCTATGCTATACAGGCGGGCCGCGAATTGCGCGTAATTGTTGGTGCCGACAAGATTGACGACAAGCAGACTGAATTGCTGTCGGGCGAGATTGCCAAGAAAATTCAGGATGAGATGACTTATCCAGGTCAGGTAAAGATTACTGTTATCCGCGAGACACGAGCAGTAAATTATGCAAGATAAAATTTTTCAATAGTTTAAATAGTGGTTACGATGGTGGGGTGACTCATCATCGTAATTTTTATGTAGTATGAATATAGATAGTAGGCTGATTAGATATGTCGAGGAGGAGATAATACCTCTATACGACAAATTCGACAAGGCGCATCGTCGCGACCACGTAAATACTGTTATTGAGCAGAGCCTGCTATTGGCGTCAAACTACGCTGTCAATGTGAATATGGTGTATGCTATTGCGGCCTTTCACGACGTCGGATTATGCAAGGGGCGTGAGTTTCATCATATAGAATCGGCTGATATCGTGCGTGGAGACAAGCTGCTGAACAGCCTCTTTACCGCCGAAGAGGTTGCTGTTATGGCCGACGCTGTAGAGGATCATAGAGCATCGAACAAGGCTGCTCCCCGTACTTTGTACGGCAGGATTGTGGCAGAGGCCGATAGGGTGATAGACGGAAACACCATATTGCGTCGTACGGTGCAGTATGGCCTGTCGCACTATCCGTCGTTGAGCCGCGAGGAGCATTACGCCCGTGCTTGCGAGCATCTTAAAGAGAAATATGGCTATGGCGGTTATCTTAAATTGTGGATTCCCGAGTCGGCCAACGCTGCGCGTCTGCAGGAATTCCGCGAGGTTATAAACGACGAAAAGGCTCTTAAGAGCCTTTTCGAAATAATCTTTGACGAAGAGTGCTGCGATTATGCGTAGCTGTGTATTCCTCCTAATAGGAAATTCACTCCAAAATATGTTATGAGCACCGATGCAAAGGCTGCCACACAGAATATGTGAAAATGGAGCGTGCTTCTGAGGAACGGCAACTGCTTGTTGTGCATTGTCAGCGAGTATACAAGCATTGTTATAAGCGCCCACACCTCTTTAGGGTCCCACCCCCAATATCTGCCCCACGATGCATCGGCCCATACGGCTCCGATGAATATACCGCCCACCAATAGAAAGAGCGCAGGGTAGAGTATGAGCTTGCTTATCAGCGCAAGATATTCAATCTTCTGTTGTGTGTTGGGCTTTCTGTATAGCAGCAGTGCAGTAATGCCATTGAACATTGCAAAGGCAAAGAGAGCATAGGCTATCATTATGAATACAACGTGTATGCTCAACAGCGGCGAGTGAAGCTCGGGAGTAAGATTGGTAATCTGAGGATTGTTGCCGCCCATTGTCGCAACGGTCAATGAGAGTCCGCCAATAAGAATACCGAACGGTAGAGCCATAAAGAATTTCTTTTGGCTGAACAGTGTTATGCCGAATGTTATGATTGCCATAAACAACATTGTCTCGTAGCCGTTGGTCAATGGCAGATAGCTGCCTATGTATCCACGCAGTGCGCAATATAAAAGAAGATAGCCGAGTATTGCCGTAACGACGAATCTCAGTATCCTGTCTATCTGAGGGCGCTTGGGGTTGGGCGAGATAATGCTTCGTGTGTATATTATAAAGGAGGTAATACCTATGGCAATACATATTATTGCCAATATTCCTATTATATTGGCCTTGTTGTATATCTTCTCTATTGCAAAATGGTTTTTCCCTGGGAGTATATGCGATGCTTCGTTGCTCTGCATTATGCGCAGGGTGTCAAGCTGTAGTTTCGCATTGTCGTATCTCTCGCTGAATATAGACTCCGAGAAGCGCTTCATCACTTCCTGCATCCTTACAAAATTCTCGTTTGTCTTGTCGTTTGGCAATGAATAGGCCAGAGAGTGCCACATTGTCATTCTGTCGCTGTGGGTTACGGGGAACATACGCATAATGTCTCCGTTGCAGAGCATTGCTACAAGGTTGAACTTCTCGTTGGCTCTCTCGGCAGCCTTGCGTAGAGGCTTGTTGATGCTTCCTGTGAGAATATCGTTGAGCTTGTAACCTTTCTCGTCGCTGAAATCTTTTAATGCTGCGTAGTTGCCCTCTATTCCCAGAATCTCTTTAAGGGCATTTCCTTTGATGGCAATGATTGGTTCTTCCTGCCATTTGTAATAGTAGAAGAGCCATCCAGTGAGTACCTGCTCGGCGGTCAGCCCTTTGTATTCGGGCTTTTCGTATAGCTTGCTCGTTAAATCTTTTGCTAACGTCTGCATTGGGCAAACGCGTCCGTTGTAATAAACGTAAAGGTTACCGAACTTCTCGGCAACATCTTTGGGCAGGCTTTTTGGTGCTGCCGACAGGCTCAACGAGAATACCAATAGTAGTATGACGGCTTTTCCGCGCTTTAACAGTGGGCTCTTGAGCATTGTGCGGAAATTGCTGTTCTTCTGAAAGAAAAAGCCTGCAAGAGAGATTAGCAGCATAAGATAGCCTGTATAGGTTATTCCGCTTCCGTAGGGATCGTACGAAATTACGATGGTCGCTTCGTCGTGGTCGCTGTCGTATCCCGACTGATGGAATCTCCACCCTTTGTAGTAGAATGTGTTGTTTATCGATACCTCGCCCTTTGTTCTCTTCCCATCGTTTATGCTGATGAGGCTTACATAGTCCATAGGGGCGAATGTGCCTTTGTAGTATTTAAGACTGAATGAGTCGAGCGATACTTTGAATGGCAACTCCTTTATTTTTCCTTCGTGGGTGATATAGTGGCTCTGCGGTCGCGACTGCTCGATAAGATGCATACGTCCCTGTTGCCCGAAAATGTGGGTAACCAATGCTCCCAGCAGGATGACTCCAAAGGAGAGGTGTATAAAAAAGGTGAAGCTGAACTTTTTTACTCTGCTCATAGCAAGATATCCCAGCGCCGATAGTGTCAATATGATCCATAGGGTGATTATCCACGGCGAGGTATACAGATACTGCAACACAAGCGAGGAACCGAATAGCTTCTCGAGCAGTGTGGCTGTTACAAGTATCAGCAGTAGCACTCCTAATGCTCCGTATGAGAAAAATTTGAGCAGTGTCTTCATCGTGCCAAAGTTACTCAATAACTATTAAAATAAGCAAGAATAACCCAAAAAAGGTTATTCTTGCTTGTATATATTGTGCAATTAAGGCCCTTAAAGTTAAAAAGTATTGTATAATAGGGGGTAATCTTAATAATATGTGTGTTCAATGACCACCTTTATACCAATGATAATAAGGATTATTCCTCCCCACATTTCGGCGCGCAGCCTACGGGCGAATTTACGTCCGAACTTAATGCCGAGCAACAATCCGCAGATGCTCATAGCAAACGACACGAATCCGATTGCTGCAATAGGGTAGGTCAGTCGGTTGATGGCCTCTATTCCCATACAGGAGAATGATACGCCCACAGCAAGTGCATCGATACTTGTGGCAATGGCCATTGTCAGTATCACCTTAAGCGACTCGGGATTGAAATTCTTCTCCTCCTCTTCCTTGAACGACTCAAGAATCATACGCGCACCCAAATAACCGAGTATGGCAAATGCTATCCAATGGTCTACACTCTCGATGAGGCTTCTGCTTGCGTCGGCAACGGTCCAGCCTATCAGTGGGTTAAGCGCCTGAAAAAGGCCAAAGAAAAGTGCCATATGGAGCATAGGGCGCCATTTACATTGTTTCATAATGACTCCACCGGCAATGGCAACCGTGAAACAGTCCATTGCAAGCGCTAATGCCAAAGTCCAAATTTCGATATGTGTCATTGTGCTCTCTTTTGTGGTTTGTGCTTATAGGTAATGTGTCGCTGTCGATACTATTGTGGGATAACCTCGTAACGGTCGAGCATTTCCAATGGGTCGTATGAGCGTTTCGCCTGTCGTAGTCCGGGGTCACCAAGATCCTCCTCGCGGTTGATGAATGTTACCTGAGGATATGCCTCGGTAATATCTTTTGCAAAGCATCTGTTGATGCATTCGCTTAGTCCGGGATATTCGCGCAGTGCTTTCTCTATGTGAATATATAGTGTGTCTCCGCAAATTTCTCCTAAGGTGAGTGCTACAATCCTTCCGTCGATTCTTACTACTCCTATGGGCTGCTTGTAGTATCTTGTGTTGCGCACGGTGTATATGCACTGCTCCTGCTCGTAGCAACGCATAATTGTCTGGTCGTGGCAGTCGTTGGCTCCTCCCAAGAATACTACAGCCTCCTCGAGCTCTTCTTCGGTCAGTCGGCTGTATGAGTAGCCGGGATACTCGTTTACGAATTTATTGAATCGGTTGCGCTTCTTGTTAAGGTTGCGTCCCTGTAGCGTTACAAGAGATTCTGCCGAATAGATATAATCGGACCAGCCTTCGAGCGACTCTATCTGGTGAGTGGGCAATAGGGCTTTTATCTCCTCAATATAGGGTGCGGGAACAGCAGTCAATCGTAATTTGCGGTCTAATGTATCGCAAAAGTCCTGCAGTCTCTTGATGCTCTCTTGCAGCGGTAGCTCTCCTATTGGAACAAAGAATGCCTTTGTGTTTATGTCGTGCTGCGATTGGCACGAAATGAACAGTGTGTTATCCTCTATGCAGTATCGGTAGTTCATATATCTTGCCCACATTACAAGATTGCCGAGCGTGTAGTCGCACGAACGGTAGGGGATGAATTTTGCGAATGGCGCAAGCTCTTCTATGCAGTCTAATGTTATTGCTTTAAAAATCATTGCTATATTATAATAGTATGAGGCTGCTCAATGCAGCCTCATATTGTTATTTACCCATTTCTTCGGCCTGTGGACGGGGCTCTTTTTTGGCGAGAGTAACAATCTTGTATACATACTCTACCATCCACGCCTCAGAGTAACCGAGTTTCTCTTTATATTGGCGTACAGCATATACTGTCTTGAATGTAGCCTGATCCTTCCAATTGTTCTTTGTGAGAATATCGTTGATGATTTTCTCGGTCATACTGTGCAACAACTTCTTGAAAATTCCGGGAACGCGGAATTTCCACTGCATAAGATTGCCTACAAGCATCATAAGGTCGTTGTTGAATCCCTGGAATGCAAAGAGGTAGGGCTGCACGCTGTTGATGTTCTTGCAATTCTTCTTGATAGAGAGGTCAATCTCCTTGAAAAAATTCTCGTTCATACCATACAGCTGCTCGAGCATCTTCTTGCAGCGGCTGCGCTCGGCAACGCCAAGCTTGTTGTTCTGTGTCGCAATCTTCAGTGAACGCTTGAATGTTGCAAGGTCGGGCAACATACCAATATTTGTTATTCCTAAGTTCGCTGCGAGTACCGACTGATAATATACGCGTATGAGGGTCATAAAATCCTCCATACCACCTATTTTCTCGGTGCTCTTATTCTTTTTGAAAAAATTGAATAATGCCATTTTAATCTATTTTATATTTATTTCTTGTTTCTTTTCTGCTGCTCTTCGAGAATACGCTGCTGCTCCTGCTGCAAAGCCTCGAGACGTGCCATCATACCACTGCGCTGTTTGGCGGGGTTGCTCTTGTTCGACTCGTAGTATGCCTCCATCTTCTTGAGAAGCTCATCCTCTTTGATTGAATATCTCAAATATATGAATATGAATACACTGATGAGTGTAGATATAAAGTAGTAGTAGTTAAGACCCGATGAATATTCGTTGAACATAAAGAAGAACATTACGGGCATAAGATACATCATCCAGCGCATAATCTTCATCTGCTGCTCCTGCTCGGGTGAGCCGCCAACGTTGGGCTGCATCTTGGATGTATAATAGGTGTTGAGCAACTGTGTGATACAGAACAGTAAGCAGAAGATGCTTATGTGGTCGCCCAAAAGCCAGATGGGCTTGCCCCAGCTGATAAGCGCGTCATAAGACGAAAGGTCGTCGGCCCACAGGAAACTCTGCTGACGTAGTGCAATTGCGTTGGGCACAAAGTTGAACAGCGCAATGAATATAGGCATCTGTATCAGCATAGGTAAGCATCCGCCCATAGGGCTTGCACCATACTTTGAGTAGAGGCCCATAATCTCCTGCTGCTTCTTCATCGCATCCTCCTGCTTGGGATATTTTGCGTTTATAGCGTCAATGTGTGGCTTCAGGGCACGCATCTTTGCCGATGAAACATAAGACTTATATGTGAAAGGATATACAATGGCCTTTACTATGATTGTCAATAGCAATAGCACAATACCCATATTCAATCCCCAGCCCGAGAGCCAGTCGAAAAGATACATTATGAAGAAACGGTTAATCCAGCGTACGATAGGCCAACCGAAATAGATGATTTTCTCGAGTTTGAGGTCCTTGTCGCCGTTTATGGCAAGCTTGTTGCTCGCTGCAAGGTCGCTGAACTTATTGGGACCAATATAGAACTGAATGTCAGTGGCAACCTTTCCTGTGGGGTCGAATGGGGTGTTAAAGTCCATTGTACAGTTCTTTAGATAGCCACGGCCTTTGTTCAATGTGTCCGAAGCAAGCTCTACATTGTTGAATTCGCTTCCCGCAATCATTATGCACGAGAAGAACTGATTTTTGCAGGCAACCCAGTCGATAGGCTCTTTGAGCGACTCCTTGTCGTTCGATGTCTCGCTTAGATAGTCGGTGCCGTCGTCCTTAATCTTGTATGTAATATTTGAATATCTCTGCTCAAAGGTAAAGCCCTTCTCCTGCTGACGGATAAGCTGGTCCCATACAATGCCAATCTCCTTTGTCGAAGAGGGGAGTATGCCACCCATATTGTGAGCGTCGATAGAGAGGTTCACCATATAGCTGTCGGGCAACAGACGATAAGAAAAATCGATATATTTGCCCTGAGAGGCAGTCAATCGCATAACAACGCTGCTCTCTGTTTGCTCGACAGGGGTAAAGTAGAACTCATTGGTGTTTATGTTCTCCTCCTTGCCGTCGATGGTGAATGTCATTCTGTTCTTGACAGGCTCTCCTATTCTGCGGGGGTTGCGCTTGTCAATGTAGTCGTAGTCGCTGAAGAGTGTAATAGGATTACCCTCCTGGTCGTTGTACTCCGAGAGTGTAGCCGAGCATATGCGCGCTCCTAAAGTCGAGATGCTTACCTGCAGTTTCTCGTTCTTTAGAACAATATATTCGTTGTTGCCTTTACGTGCCTCAAAGAACAATGCGTTGGAGTCGTTGCTCATTTCGGACAATTCCTTTGCACGCTCGTCGGCCAATCGCGCAATCTCAAGCTCCTTTAGATGCTGTACCACAGCAATTGAGTCCTGACGACGCTGCTGCTCTGCAACTTTATTGGGGTCGGGCTGATTGAAATAGAAATATCCAAGAAAAACAAGTGCTATGAGCACGAATCCTGTTACTGTATTTTTATCCATAATATCAAGGTTGTGTGTATCTGTTTTTTACTCTGTTTTTGGCAAATTCGGTGCAAAGGTAGCAAAAATATAGGTAATTTGTCTGCCGTTGTAAATAAAAAAATATAATTTTAGTAAATTAAAAAGGCTGTTTTTATCTGCAAAATATATTATCTTCGCCCAATAAAATATTGACTATGAAAAAATATGGGATTTTTTTTAGGATTTTAGGAGTCTCTGCACTGTTCCTTATTGTATCGCTTTCAACAGCAAATGCACAGAATAGTGCCGTAGTAGAACAATTTAATATGCAGCTCGACTCTCTTGTGGCAGAACTCTATGAGACTAATGATGATGATAGTGAGGAGCGTACCAATCCTGCCTATTATCGTATGTTTACCCCCACAGTGCTCTATCGTTCGGCTGTTGCGCGTGGCGTAAAGCAGGGCTTTGACCTTCCAGAGGAGGCTACCGACAATGAGATTGCGATGAACCATAATCGCGAGGTTCTTATCGATCAGATTCTGGTGGACGTCTACAAGAATAACCCCGAGCACGTTACAAAGACCGAGGCTCAGTTGCGTGGCGAGACTACAGACGTTGTCAATAATGCTCTTAAGAATACCTCAGAGATTAAAGTAAATACGAATCTTCCATTTCGAGTGTCTGACTCTTCGCTGTCGAGCCTCGAGACAGAATACCGTAAGCCTAACTATTGGCGTACATATGGTGACGTATCGCTGAACTTTACCCAGAATTATGTGTCGGGCAACTGGCACGCCGGAGGAGAAAATAATTTTACATTATTGGCGTGGACAAAATTCCAGTTGAACTACGATGACAAGAAAAGAATAACATTCCGAAATACATTCGAGGCTCGTCTGGGCTTTACAACTGTGTCCGACGATGCGATGCGTTCGTTAAGAACCAATGATGATATGTTGCGTCTGGAGTCGAACCTCGGTTATAAGATTGTAAAGAATCTTGATGTTTCTTGTAACTTTAAGATGCAGACACAGTCTATGCCAAGCTATCAGGCAAATACTCAGGATTTTGTCTCTAACTTTATGGCTCCTTTCGATGTTTCATTCTCTCTCGGTCTCAACTATGTTACCTCGGGAAAGAATTGGAATATGAACCTCTTTGTCGCTCCTTTGTCATCGTATAACTACCGATTCGTGCGTTACCAGCATCTTGTAGACCGCTTCGGTATGCCCGATGGACGTAAGCACCGTCACGACTACGGTACTCAGATTGTCTTTAAGCCCAGTGTAACCTTGATGACAAATATGACGTGGAGCTCTCGTCTGGAGTTCTATACAAACTACTCGCGTACATTCTTTGAGTGGGAGAATCATTTCAAATTCAAGATTAACCGTTATTTCGATACCAATCTCCTGTTGCACACTCGTTTCGACGACAATGCCCGCGGACTCTACGACCCCAATCTCGGATTCTGGCAGTTGAAGGAGTATTTTACACTCGGAGTAAGCTATTCTTGGCAGTAACTAATATAAGTAAGGAGTATATTCGATGATTCACGCTACTTTGATAAATTTATCCTCGACATTCTTGGCGCAATTGACATCTTTGTATGAGTCGGTTGCTGCCGGTTGGAGTAACTTCTTTCCAATCTCTGAACCAACGTGGATATTCTTGGGCGTGCTTTCCATTGTACTCTTTGCTCCTCTGCTGTTCAACAGGCTGCGTATGCCTCACATTATCGGTATGATATTGGCCGGTCTTCTCGTGGGCCCCAACTGCTTGAATTTCTTTGAGCGCGACAGCAGCTTTGAACTTTTCGGAAAGGTAGGACTCTATTACATAATGTTTCTTGCCAGCCTCGAGGTTAATATGCAGGAGATGAAACAGTCGAGGACCGGCGCTCTTCTTATGGGATTGGCTGTATTCTCAATACCTATTCTTTTGGGATTGATTACCAATACATTCATCCTTAAATACAATTTTGTAGCGTCGCTATTGCTGGCGAGTATGTACGCGTCGTACACGCTAATCTCCTATCCCATAGTGGCGCGTTACGGTCTTTCGCGTTTGCGCTGTGTGAACTTTGTTGTCGGTGGAGCAATGATTACAGACACTCTTACGCTGTTCGTGCTTGCTGTTATTGCCGGAACATTCACAGGTGAGGCCAATGGCTGGTTCGTGCTTTTTATGCTGTTTAAACTGCTTGTGATAGCAGCTGTTATAATATTTGTCTTTCCGCGAATAGCACGATATTTCTTCCGTAATTACAACGACAGCGTCATCCAGTATATTTTTGTGATGGTGATGCTTTTCCTGGGCGCGGGATTGATGGAGCTTGTAGGAATGGAGGGTATCTTGGGTGCCTTTATTACAGGTCTTGTGCTTAATCCGCTTATTCCGCACTCTTCGCCGCTTATGCGCCGAATAGACTTTGTGGGCAATGCAATATTTATTCCTTATTTCCTTATAGGAGTGGGTATGATGATTGATCTTCGTGTGCTGTTCAATGGTGGCGGCTCGTTGATTGTGGCTGCAGTGATGATAGCTACTGCCCTCACCGGAAAGTGGATAGCGTCGTTCTTTGTCGCCAAACACTATAGTATGTCGTGGAACGAACAGGGCCTTATGTTCGGCCTTAGTACCTCGCAGGCGGCGGCGACTCTTGCGGCGGCCTTTGTGGGGCACGGAATAATACTCTCCGACGGCTCACGACTGCTCTCCGATGATGTGCTCAATGGAACAATCCTGCTTATTCTTGTAACCTGTCTCGTAAGCTCTATAATTTCCGACAGAGCTTCTCGCAAACTCATTGTTTCGGGCGCGGTGCTTAACAATCCTGCCGGTATATCATCTAAAAAGACACTCCTCGCGCTTGCCAATCCAAATATGGTCGATAAGCTTATGGACCTTGCGCTTCTTGTACGCAAGGAAAATAGCCCTGTGCCATTGTCGGCCATAAATGTTGTGCTCGACGAGGATAAGTCGCGACAGGTAGGAGCAACAAAATTGCTCAATGCGGCAGCGGATATTGCTGCGTCGGTGAATGTGCCTCTGCTGACAAAGATGCGTCTTACGACCAATCTTGCCCACGGTATCATACACGAGGTAAAAGAGAACGATTACCGCGAACTTATTCTCGGATTCCACAAAAGGGAGACTGCCAACGATAGTTTCTTGGGTAATGTGTTGCCCGAGGTTCTTAACGCAATAGATTGTCAGGTGATGATGGCGCGTATGAATATACCGTTGAATACTGTGCGCGCGATACATATTACATTCCCTGCAAAGGCCGAATATGAGGCGGGATTCTCATATTGGGTCGAGGAGACTGCGCGTATGGCCAGCGGCCTCGATTGCAGAATAATGTATCACGGACACCCCGATACTATGGATAAGATAAAGGTGCGTCTAAAGGAGCTCCCGCCGGTAGAGGCTCATTTCTTTGAGACTGACGGCGGTAACGACCTTAAACGCCTGTCAAAGATAATAAAGGAGGACCATCTGCTTATAGTGGTGAGCGCGCGTCGCGGCTCAATCTCTTTCCGTCCGTCGCACGACCATATATTTGTTCAGTTGCAACGCGACTATCCCAATACCAGCGTACTTCTCATTTATCCTAACGGATACAAGGTCGAGGGTGGCGAGACTCACTAAAAGAACCTATAATGCTATAAAGAAAGGCGAATCTTTTAAATGGAATTAGTGATAGAAATAAATAATTAAAGATGATAAATAAAAGAGTATTTAATTTGATGGGGCTTTTCCTTGTAGTGATGACCCTTACAATGTGCAAGAATCAGCCGGCAGCTACACCATCGACTCCCGAGGAGGCATTGGCTGAACTGATTGCCGGAAATGAGCGTTATGTGAATGAAAAGAGCATACACCCGCATGGGAATATGGACAGAGTAGGGGAGACAGCTCCCCATCAGGCTCCATTTGCTGCTGTGGTGGGCTGTTCCGATTCGCGTGTGCCTGTAGAATTGCTTTTCGATCAGGGAGTGGGTGATATATTCGTCATTCGTACCGCCGGAAATAATGTCAATAGCGAAATGGTTATGGGAAGCGTGGATTATGCCATTGAGCATCTTGGAGTGAAACTCCTTGTTGTGCTCGGTCACGGTTCCTGCGGTGGAGTCACAGGCGCTATTTCTGACGGAGAAGAGGAGCACGGAAATATAGGACATCTTCTCGCGACCATACGCAATGATGTGAGTGACTATGTCGGCAATATTGACTCTCTTGACGCTGCAATACGTCATCATACACAGGTTCAGGTAGAACGTGTCGTTGCTTATCCTCACGTTGCAGAGAAAATAGCGAATGGAGAATTGCTTGTAAAGAAGGCCTACTACGATGTAAATACAGGCAAGGTAACATATTGAGGGACGGTATAGAGATTTTTCCTTAATATATTGCTTCTCATAACATACAGTATCGAATTTCTTACTAATCTCGCGAGTCTAAATTGAGCGATTGGGATAACAAAAGAGTGTCCGCTCAATAGGCTCGCGTCTTTTAGTATCAGAATTCCAATGTTCCTCCCCTTATAATGTCGCTGTGCGATATTGTAGTGCCTTTTATCGGTGCGCCATTGAGCAGTATACGCTGCTTGCCTCGTGTGGTTGAGGCTTTTCGCGATTTTCCTTTTTTCTCTTTGTCGGTTGTTACCTTTACGGTGAATGTCTTTCCGTTGCTCAGATGCAGGCGTGCCTCGGGGAATAGGGGAACGCCAATCTCATATTCTCCTCCGGCGGGGTTTACGGGGTAGAATCCCATTGCCGAGAATATGTACCACGCTGACATCTGTCCGCAATCCTCGTTACCGCACAGGCCATCGGGGGTGTTACGGTAAAGCTCGTTCATAATCTGCGATACATACTGCTGTGTCTTTCCGTGCTTTCCTATCTTGTTGAAAAGGTAGGCTACGTGGTGGCTGGGTTCGTTGCCGTGTACATATTGTCCAATCATTCCTGTACTGAAAATGGGGAGTCCCTCGCTGTCTTTCGGTGAGTAGGTGAACATACTGTCGAGCTTCTGCGCGAAGCGTTTCTTGCCCATAAGTTCAATTAGCCCGTCAATGTCGTGCTGTACGCTCCACATATAGTGCCACGCGTTGCTCTCGCAAATATGCTGTGTATATTCGTCGGGGTTGAACGATGGCTGCCACTCTCCTTTGCTGTTGCGCGGTTGCATAAATGTTGTTGCGGGGTTATATGCGTTGCGGTAATTTTGTGAGCGGCCGTAGAATTCGTCGGCAATATCCTTTTTGCCAATAGCATCGGCCAGCAGTGCTATGCAGTAGTCGTCGTAGGCGTATTCGAGCGTGCGCGACAATGCCCAATTGTCGGCATTGTATTTGTCTTCAATGTCGTATGGGATATATCCTTGCTTCTTGTAGAATCCTATGCCTCGGTAATTGTCGTCGTTGGCTGTGGCTATGCAGGCTGCAAGAGCCTTCTCGGCGTTGAATCCTCTTATCCCTTTTAGATAGGCATCGGCAATTACGGGTGCCGAATGGTACCCTATCATCATATCAGTCTCGCTGCCCCACATATTCCACACAGGCAGACGGCCGTGCTGTTCGTAGTGTGCTATGAAGGAATTTATCATACTGCTTACACGCTCGGTGGCTGTGTAGGTATAAAGAGGGTGCGCTGCTCTGAATGTATCCCACAGTGAGAATGTCGAGTAATTCTGCCAGCCGTCGGCTTTGTGGTTCTTGCCGTCTGCGCCACGATAGCTGCCGTCAATGTCGCAAAAGAGGGTTGGGGCTATCATTGTGCGGTAAAGAGCAGTGTAGAAGCATATTCTCTGGTCGTTTGTGCCGCCGATAACCTCTATCTTGCTTAGTTCGCGATTCCACGCTCTGTTGGCTTCTGCGCGGTATAGGTCAAAATTGTCGTGTGGCGCCTCGGCCTGCATATTGCGCTCGGCTCCCTCGGTTCCTGTTCCCGAAAGGGCTGTTACAATGGTAAGCTCGCGGCTCTCGTCAAGGTTAAACCGCATACGTATAATTCCCGGCGCTTTTCTCGACGATAGCAGTGTGCTGTCGATGCGCTCTACTATGAAGGGGTGCGAAAAACGGCTTCTGAAATATAGCTTCTGGTTGCGCGCCCAACCGTTTGAGAAACGGTAACCTTCTATGGTACAGGAATCTATAATCTTTATTTCGGTGTCTATCGTGGCGTCCCAATTCATTGCTTTTGATAGATTGAGTATCACAATGCCTTTGCTGTCGGGGAATTGGTAGCGCTGAATGCCGCAACGTTCGGTGGCAGTAAGCTCAACTTTTATATTGTAGTCTTTGAGCAGTACTTTGTAATAGCCGGCCTCGGACTCTTCGTCGCTGTGCGAGAATCGCGAGTGTACTCCCAATGGAACGTCGGCTATTCTCAAAGGCTCGGTTACCGGCATATAGCTTATGTCGTAAAGGTCTCCTGCGCCGGTTCCCGATAGGTGCGTATGGCTGAATCCTGCTATTGTGCTGTCGGGATAAAAATAGCCAGCTATGCGGTCCCATCCGGGCAAGCCATTGTCGGGGCTTAGCTGTACCATTCCAAAGGGTGCTTGCGCTCCGGGATATACGTTGCCTGTGTAGTCTGTTCCAATGAACGTATTTACCAATTTTGCGTAATCCTCCTTGTGCTCTTGTGCGAATATTATTGTTGCCGATAGTGCAACGATGAGTGTCGTGATAGCTTTTTTCATATAAAAAACGGTTATTGCCCAAAGGTAGCAATAAATGTAACACATTGCTATATAAATGTGGGCAATAATCTCTTTTGGCTCTTTTAGAGACATTCGTGGAGAGGCAACAGCCTCTCCACGAATATATTATTTCTCTTTCTCTTCCCAATGGAACGGCTCAAAGGTCGCAGCCTTGTCTTCCCATTCGGGCTTACGCATAGAGTAGATGATGAAAGGAATTATAACTACTATTATGCATCCGATGAAAAGCACCGAGTACCATACGGCGTTGCTTCCTATTGCAATCTGTGCAGGAGGGATAAAGCTCAGTACAAAGGCCAGGAGACTGCCCAAGAATCCTACTCCCGATACTATCCACATAAGGCCGTTGCCTTTGCTGCCTATTCTGAATGGGCGAGGATAGCTCTTCATATTGTATCGCAGATAAATTGCGGCGGCGAACATCAATAGATACATTATAAGGTATAATAGCACCGTGAGCTGCGATAGTATCTGGTAGAAACTCTGCACCGATGGCATTATCACAAACAAAAGGCTCAATATGGTTACCATTGCTCCCTGAATGAGCAGAATATTTTTTTGTACGCCTATCTTGTTGGTTTTTTGCATCAACGGAGGCAGATAGCCGGCTTTTCCAACGGCGAACAATCCTTTTGAGGGTCCCGACACCCAGGTAAGAACGCCTGCGAGTACACCAAAGGCAAGAGCAATTGCAATTATCGGAGCGAACCACGATGCGTGTATATACTGCAAATAGTTGTCGAATCCAACCAAAAGGCTCTGTGTGAGGTTAATATCTTTCTGCGGGATAATTATTCCTAAAGAGAATGTTCCCAACACAAATATTGCAACGGTCATAGCGGCTCCTATAAATACGGCGCGCGGATAGTCGCGGCTCGGCTTTTCCATATCCTGAACGTGTACACCAGACATTTCCATTCCTGCGTAGAACAAGAAGATACCCGAGGCTAACACAAGATTGTCCAATCGTGCAATGTCGGGGAAAAAATTTCCTCCAAAATCCATTTGCGATGTTCCTCCCGAGACAAGATAAATTATAGCAAGGATAATGAGCAGTCCGGCAGGAATGATTGTGCCGACGAGTCCTCCAATCTTTGCTACTTTACTCACCCAGCCGAGTCCTTTCAAGGAGATAAATGTTGCAACCCAATAGATTATAAGCACTACGGCAAGAGTGTAAATCTTGTTGGAGGCCAGGGACATATCCTTTGCG
The DNA here is from genome assembly GCA_017546785.1 of Bacteroidaceae bacterium. Taxonomy (GTDB): domain Bacteria; phylum Bacteroidota; class Bacteroidia; order Bacteroidales; family Bacteroidaceae; genus HGM04593. The sequence continues at coordinate 104,376 of JAFYRW010000031.1, forward strand.
CTGTCTGTGCCGATGAATGCAAGCGACACTGCGCCGAATGTAAGGACGGTGGGGTACCATATTGTACTTTCGACCCATTGCAACCATATTGCAAGGAATCCTATCCTTTTGCCGAACGCCTCGCCAACCCATCGGAAAACACCGCCCTGCTTATCCTGAAACATAGAGGCAAGCTCAGCAGCAACAAATGATGTTGGTATCAGAAACACAATTGCAGCAAAAAGATAATAAAATGCCGAACTAAGGCCATATTCAGCCTCGGCAGGGAGTCCTCTTAGCGATACAACTGCTGTTACATTCATTATCGCGAGTGTCATTACTCCCAATTTTACCGAATTTCCCAATTTACTTGACATAATCTAAAATGTTTATAATGTTCATACTTGCTCTGTTTATAACAAACAATGGCGGGCAATGTTCGGCGTTTAGGGCAGCGCTGCAGTGTTGTACGTTCCAGCTGTGATGGCAACTTTCCTCCGATGCACTTTTTAAAGGGATTTTTTGTCAATAAGGCTTTTTTTATGCTACTTTTTGTTGCACAAATGGCCTGTTTTGGTGTAATTTTATTTAAAAATCTTACTAAAAGATGATTTTTTGCTCTGTGAACAACTCTTTTTCCTTAATTTCTTTTGATATACTGAAAAAAGGAGTTACTTTTGCGAGTAGGAAAAACTATTTGTCAAATTTGAGAATATGAAGTCGCATAACCAGCCAAATAGTTCACTACAGACTAACGTGGTGATTGTCGTCCTATCGAATTAGAGGGATGAGAATGGCTGTGCAGGCATTATACGATGCAAGCCTTTCTCGATAAAGAGGAGGGCTTTTTTATATTGTTGAATCCGCCCGTTGTTGGGCCAAAATATTTGATATGAAAATTAAACTGAGAAGTGCACAATGTACCGAAGGTCGCCGTATGGCAGGCGCCCGCGCCCTTTGGATAGCAAATGGAATGAAACGTGAAATGTTCGGCAAGCCAATCATTGGTATTGCCAATTCATTTACTCAACTTGTGCCGGGACACACCCATCTTCACGAGGCTGGGCAAATTGTCAAACAGGAAATTGAAAAGCTTGGCTGCTATGCTGCCGAGTTTAATACTATAGCCATTGACGATGGTATAGCAATGGGACACGACGGTATGTTGTACTCATTACCTTCGCGCGACATTATCGCCGACAGCGTAGAGTATATGTGTAACGCCCACAAGGTTGATGCGTTGGTATGTATCTCTAACTGCGATAAGATTACTCCGGGAATGCTTATGGCCTCTATGCGCCTTAATATCCCCACAGTATTTGTATCGGGTGGTCCTATGGAGAAGGGGGAATGGAAAGGTGAGAATCTCGACCTTATCTCGGCAATGGTAAAGGCTGCCGATACTACTGTCAGCGACGAGGAGCTTGCCGAGGTAGAGCGTCGCTCTTGCCCCGGATGCGGTTGCTGCTCGGGAATGTTTACCGCAAACTCAATGAACTCTCTTACCGAGGCTATCGGACTCTCATTGCCAGGAAACGGCTCAATATTGGCTACACACGCCAACCGTGTGCAGTTGATGAAGGATGCCGCTCATCAGATTGTTACAAATGCACTCAAATATTACGAGGAGGGCGACGAGAGCGTGCTTCCGCGTAGCATTGCTGTAAGGGATGCTTTCCTCAATGCAATGACTCTCGATATTGCAATGGGTGGCTCTACAAATACCATTCTTCACCTTTTGGCAATTGCACAGGAGGCCGATGTCCAGTTCGAAATGTCAGATATTGACCGTTTGAGCCGTATGGTTCCCTGTCTTTGCAAGCTTGCTCCCAACAGCGCAAAATATAGCGTGCAGGATTGCGGACGCGCAGGAGGTATAATAGGTATTATGGGCGAGCTTGCTAAGGGTGGCTTGTTGAATACCAGCCTCAAACGAGTGAACGGAGCTACTCTTGCCGAGGATATTGAGCGTTACAGCATTACCGGTGAGAGCGTTGGTGAGGAGGCTGCACGTATCTATGGAACAGCTCCCGCAAATGTATTCTGTAATAAATTGGGTGCTCACGCATCTAAATACGATACTCTCGACACAGACAGAGAGAGTGGCTGCATACGCGACCTTGAGCACGCCTATACCAAAGATGGTGGCCTTGCTATCCTGTTTGGAAATATTGCAAAGAACGGATGCGTGGTTAAGACTGCAGGAGTAGACGAGAGTATATGGAAATTTACCGGAACAGCAAAGGTGTTCGACTCTCAGGATGCAGCCGTAGAGGGCATTTTGGGCGGTAAGGTTCAGGCTGGCGACGTTGTCGTTATTGTGTACGAGGGCCCCAAAGGTGGTCCCGGTATGCAGGAGATGCTCTATCCTACCTCTTATATAAAATCGCGTCATTTGGGTAAAGAGTGCGCTCTTATCACCGACGGACGATTCAGCGGTGGAACATCGGGCTTGAGCATCGGTCATATTTCTCCCGAGGCTGCAGCCGGTGGTGCTATCGGTAAATTGCGCGACGGAGATATTATTGAGATTGATATCCCCAACCGCAGTATAAACGTAAAACTTACAGACGAGGAGCTTGAGGCACGCGAAATGTTCCCTCTCACTCGCGACAGAGTAATTTCGAAGAGCCTTAAGGCTTATGCTAATATGGTTAGCTCAGCCGATAAAGGCGGTGTTAGAATAATAGAGTAATAACCTTCAAACAGATAACCGATGAAAGAGATTATAACAGGAGCAGAAGCTCTTATGCGTTCTCTTATGAACGAGGGAGTTGATACTATTTTCGGCTATCCGGGTGGTTCAATTATGCCGGTATTCGATGCAATGTACGACCATAGAGACGATTTTCGTCAGGTGGTGGTACGACACGAGCAGGGAGCTGCGCACGCTGCACAGGGATATGCTCGCAGTTCGGGTAAGGTTGGTGTCTGCATTGTCACCAGCGGTCCCGGTGCAACAAATACATTGACCGGTATAAGCGATGCTATTCTCGACAGTACTCCCATTGTGGTAATTGCCGGACAGGTAGCATCGTCGGTGTTGGGAACAGATGCCTTTCAGGAGATTGACCTTGTTGGCGTTACCCAACCTATAAGCAAATGGAGTTATCAGATTAGACGTGCCGAGGATATTGCTTGGGCTGTGGCACGCGCCTTTTATATTGCCCGCAGCGGACGTCCCGGTCCTGTAGTGCTCGATTTTACTAAGAATGCGCAGACATCACAGGTTGCATTCGAGCCCGAGATTGTTGATAATATCCGCAGCTACGTTCCCTATCCGAAACCTGATATGAATGCTGTACGCGAGGCTGCCGAGCTTATCAGCCGTGCGCGTCGTCCCTTTGCACTCATTGGTCAGGGTGTTGAACTTGGTGAGGCTCACGAGGAGCTTAAAGCTTTCCTCGAGAAGGGTAATATTCCTGCTGCAAGAACATTGTTGGGTCTTTCGGCACTTCCCAGCGACTATCCTTTGAATGTGGGTATGTTGGGAATGCACGGAAACTTCGGCTGTAACGCAAACACCAACCAGTGTGATGTCCTTATTGCTATCGGTATGCGATTCAGCGACCGTGTAACAGGTAATCTGAATACATACGCAAAGCAAGCAAAGGTGATTCATCTTGATATTGACCGTGCCGAGATTGACAAGAATGTAAAGGCCGATATTCCCGTGATTGGCGACTGTAAGGAGACTCTTCCCCTTATTACAGAGCTTATGTCAAAAGGTGAGCACTCTGAATGGATTGCAAGCTTTGCCGATTACGATGCAATAGAGAACGAAAAGGTTACCAATAAGGCTCTTAATCCGGGTTGCGGTCCTTTGAAAATGGGAGAGGTTGCGCGTAAAGTGAGCGAAGCTACAGAGCACAGCGCAGTGCTTGTTACCGACGTTGGTCAGAATCAGATGATGTCGTGCCGTTACTTTAAATATACAAAGCCTCACAGTCTATTGACATCAGGAGGATTGGGTACAATGGGATACGGTCTTCCCGCAGCTATCGGTGCTACAATCGCAGTTCCCGAAAGAACCGTTTGTGTGTTTATGGGCGACGGTGGTATGCAGATGAACATTCAGGAACTTGGTACCATTATGGAGCAGAAGGCACCTGTGAAGATGATTCTTTTGAATAACAACTATCTTGGAAACGTTCGTCAGTGGCAGGAACTTTTCTTCAACCACCGTTATTCTTGTACTCCTATGCTCAACCCCGACTACAATATGATTGCTGCAGCTTACGGAATACCTTCGCGTCTTGTTGTGGACCGCGCCGACCTTGATGCAGCCATCAAGGAGATGCTTGAGACTCCCGGAGCGTTCCTCTTGCACGTTGCAGTAGAGGAGGAGGACAATGTAATGCCTATGGTACCTCCCGGAGCGTCAATTTGTGATATGATTTTTGAATGATTCTCAGAACGATAGATTATGGATAAGCAATTATATACAGTAATTATTTACTCCGAGAACCTTGCCGGTGTTCTTAATCAGGTAACGGCCGAGTTTACCCGTCGCCAGATGAACATAGAGACATTGAACGTATCTTCATCTTCTATTGATGGAGTACACCGATACACTCTTTCACTTTGGAGTGATGAGCAGACTATAAACAAGGTAGTTAAGCGTCTCGAGAAAAAGATTGACGTGCTAAGAGCAAGCTATTACACCGAGGATGAGATTTTTGTCCAGGAGGTAGCGCTTTACAAGATATCTACTCCAAAATTGTTGGAGAACAGACAAATATCAAAGATTATCCGTCACAACCACGCACGCGTAATAGAGATTAACTCAACATATACTGTAGTGGAATTGACAGGAATGACCGAGGGTATCCTTAAATTATATAAGGAGTTTGTTGCCGAGCAGTGTGTGTTGCAATTTGTAAAATCGGGACACATTGCTGTTACCCGAGACGTAGTAGAGCATCTTACCGAGCAGCTTTTTGACGAAGATGCACGTCGCAGAAGATAAATATTGAATAAATAAACATTAACCAAATAAAAAAAACATTTTCTTAGATTATGGCAGAAATGAATTTTGGCGGAGTGATAGAGAATGTCATCACTCCCAAAGAGTTTTCACTCGAAAAAGCTCGTGAGATTTTGAAAGATGAGACAATCGCAGTTCTTGGATACGGTGTTCAGGGTCCCGGTCAGGCTTGTAACTTGCGTGACAATGGCTTCAACGTAATCGTTGGTCAGCGTGAGGGTAGCACTTACGATAAGGCAGTAAGCGATGGTTGGGTTCCCGGTGAGACACTTTTCTCTATCGAGGAGGCTGCTGAGCGTGGTACTATTATATGTATGTTGCTTTCTGACGCTGCTCAGATTGCAGTATGGCCTAAGGTTGTTCCCTACCTCACAGCTGGTAAGGCTCTCTATTTCTCTCACGGATTCGGTATCAACTGGAACGACCGCACAGGTATTGTTCCTCCCGCTGATGTAGACGTTATTATGGTTGCTCCTAAAGGTTCAGGTACCTCTTTGCGTACAATGTTCCTCGAGGGCCGTGGCTTGAACTCTTCATACGCTATCTATCAGGATGCTACAGGCAAGGCTATGGATCGCGTTGTTGCATTCGGTATCGGTATCGGTTCAGGATATATGTTCGAGACAACATTCCAGCGTGAGGCTGTTTCTGACCTTACTGGTGAGCGTGGTTCACTTATGGGTGCTATCCAGGGACTTCTCCTTGCTCAGTATGAGGTTCTCCGCGAGAATGGACACACTCCTTCTGAGGCTTTCAATGAGACAGTAGAGGAACTTACTCAGTCTCTTATGCCTTTGTTCGCAGCTAAGGGTATGGACTGGATGTACGCTAACTGCTCAACAACTGCACAGCGCGGTGCTCTCGACTGGATGACTCCTTTCCACGATGCTATCAAGCCTGTTATGTATCAGTTGTACGAGTCTGTTAAGAGCGGTAACGAGGCTCAGATTTCTATCGACTCTAACTCACAGCCCGACTATCGTGAGAAACTCAACGAGGAGTTGAAGGCTCTTCACGAGAGCGAGATGTGGCGCACTGCTGAGGTTGTACGTCAGTTGCGTCCCGAGAATGAGGCTAAGTAATTAAGACCGAATTTTTACAAAATAGGAAAATCCCCATACTTTTGTAGGGGATTTTCCTATTTTGTTATTATACTTTCTCATATTTTTGTATCGGTGAAAGGTATGTATAATATTATAATGAGATAAATGCTATGAAAAAGTTGGCGATGATTATTTTGTTGTTGGCTCCTGTTGCGCTGTTGGCACAGATAAATGACATATATTTTGTTCCAACCAAAAAGAGTGCGAAGAGTGTGGAGCAGACTCAGACAACCGAGGAGGATGTAGTGCAGAATGTAGAGGAGAATTCATCATCTTCCTATTTTATGGACGAGGATGAATATAATCGTCGCTATACCTCTTCGTTGAATAGAGTCTCTGCCGACGAGGAGTATGAATATGAGGAGTCGCCTACGGAGTATTCCAATGATTCGGAGAGTGTAACGCGCAGCTATACTATTTCCGATAATGAGGATTATAAATACTCTACACGATTGGTACGTTTCCATAGTCCCGGCAGCACATTGTTGAGAAGCCCGTGGTATTGGGACGTTGTCTATTCCGGTGGCATAAATAACTGGACTATCTACGACGATGGTATCTATTGGGATATTTATACCGATGATTGGTATTATTATTCTCCCTCTTGGTCGTGGGGATACTATTCTCCCTATTACAGAGGATGGTACAATTCGTGGGGTTATTGGAATAATCATTGGTATTATGGTTACAACCATTGTTGGGGACACCATTGGCACAATCATTATTATCCTGTTCATACACATTCTCACGTAGGAAATAAAAGACCGTCTTATTCTAATATAAGAGGCAAAGTGGGGCCTAATGTTGCGACAAGCAATGTCCGTCGCGGTAGCAGCAACACTCAGCGTAGCAACAGCAGCAATGTTCGTCGCAGTAACAGCGACACTCAGCGTAGCAACAGCAGTAATGTTCGTCGCAGTAACAGCAACACTCAGCGTAGCAACAGCAGCAATGTTCGTCGCAGTAACAGCGACACTCAGCGTAGCAACAGCAGCAATGTTCGTCGCAGTAACAGCGACACTCAGCGTAGCAACAGCAGTAATGTTCGTCGCAGTAACAGCGACACTCAGCGTAGCAACAGCAGCAATGTTCGTCGCAGTAACAGCGACACTCAGCGTAGCAACAGCGGTAATGTCCGTCGCGGTAGCAGCAACACTCAGCGTAGCAACAGCAGCAATGTCCGTCGCAGTAACAGCGATGATAACAGAACATACAGCCGTCCGAGCAGCACACGCTCTTCGTCGGGTTCTAACGGCTTTTCGTCGGGAGGCTCTCGTAGCAGTGGCGGTGGTTCTCGAAGCAATATTCGCCGATAATTGTCTGTTAAGGAATAATATGAACTAAAATTGGCTTATTATGAAAAGATACATATTTATAATATTTGCACTATCTCTTTTTTGTGCTAATGCACAGAATAGTTACGATGTAACAAGAATATCGGATTCTGAGCTTGGCGGTACTGCGCGCTTTGTTGGAATGGGTGGTGCTATGGGTGCGTTGGGCGGTGATATTTCGGTTATATCGACTAACCCTGCCGGAATAGGAGTATATCGCGGTAATGATGTCCTGTTGTCGGTGAGCATAGATAATGCTTTGAGCAAAAGCAACTATATGGGAACGACCGGCAAAGAAAATAGAACTGATTTCTTCTTTGACAATGCGGGAATTGTGCTTGCTACTCCAATAGAGAACAGCAAAATTAAATTTGTGAATTTTGCTATTGCTTACAAGCGTAGAGGAGGCTACGATAGAAATTTCTCAATGTCGGGCAATGGGTCCCAGAGAAAAGCCGATGGCTCTGTCGATTATTTCTCTCAGGTATATGAGATGATGGCGCTGTATAATTCAATGCCCTTTGATGTTGATAATATGAGTGACAGGAATTATACCGACCTTAATTATAATTGGTTGTCGCTCCTGGGCTATGAGACAAATTTGTATAGCATAGACAATAGTGGCCCTTACTCTCATTATAATCCCGAGAAGGTATTCTACTACTCCGAGGAGAGAGGCCGTGTAGATGAGGCCGGAGTAAATATCTCAACCAATATAAACGACCGCGTGTATCTTGGTGCAACATTCGGCTTCTATGCTGTAGACTATAGCCGTTATTCATATTATGGCGAGGATGATAATTTGGGAGAAATATATACTCTGCATAATTGGTATTCATCGGTAGGTTCGGGTGTTGATCTTAAATTTGGAGCAATTGTCCGTCCTTTTGCAAATTCTCCCTTTAGAATAGGTGTTGCCTTGCATACTCCTGTGTGGTATGTTCTTACTGACCGCTCTTCGGCTTATATGGAGAATCCTATGGAGAATTATTTTGTAGATACTCAGGATGTATATGGCGGTGATTATGTGGTTAATTATCGTACAACCACTCCGTGGAAGGTTAATGCGAGTGTGGCATATACCTTTGGTGCTCTCCTGGCCTTGAATGCTGAATATGAGTATACCGACTATTCGACTATGGGAGTAAAATATTACGATGGATACAATAATCGTGCCCTTAATGAGGAATTCTCATATAATCTGAAGAATGTACACTCTTTGCGCGTTGGTGCCGAACTTAGATTGTCGAATAATTTCAGCTTGCGTGGAGGATATAATTACTCTTCGGCTCCATATAAAAAGGATGCTGCAAAATGTGTGATTTCTGTTGCCGATACAAATACCGACTATCTGAACCGATTCGATACTCACGCTGCGACATTGGGAATAGGCTATAATGACAAGAATTTCTATGCAGATTTTGCCTATAGATATTCTATTCAGAATTCCGATTTTTATCCCTACTACGATAGTGAGATTCCTAATCCGTCAGCTTCGGTGCAGGATGTCCGTAACCACTTTGTGCTGACAATAGGAGGCCGCTTCTGATCTATCTTTTCTTACGGGGAACAAAATTTATTCCTATATAGACTTTTAGGGTACCCAAGCCATTCACCGCCGAAAGATAATCCTTTCGGTAGGAGAATGTGTTTGCGATTATAGCGGTGCCTGCGTACCAGCGGGTGTTGTTGTAAACAAGGGCAGCCTTTGCCGTAAGATCGAAATTTATATTATCTACGAATTTATGTCCATCCTGTTTCTTGAACGATGCGCTTTTGTAGCAGATGGCAGGAGTGAGTGTGGCATTAGCAATTAAATTGCGTGCAAGAACCCAATTGTATGAGTATCCGCCGCTGATGCTTATATTGTGATATTTTATGCCGTCAATATTCATATTGGGCGACAGCTGTTCCCTAATATCGCAGTCGAACTTATTGCTGTCTATCAGGAACTCCTGCATATTGTAGCTTAGTCCCAATATAAAGCCGCCGGCATTTACTCTCTGCACGGTGCTGTGGCCGTATGCCGAACGGTACGAGAAGCGTTTGTTGTTGAATATATAAAAGGCGTTTGCTCCTATCTGCGATACTGAAATTCCATCGAACGGCCTGTTGTTCGCCTGAATCTCTCTGTCGCCGTTGTAGAATCCGTCGAGGTGCGATATTTTGAATCCTTCGTTCTTCTTGCGGTATAAAATGTCTAGTCCGCATCGTGAGTTACTGCAGCTGAAAAAGAAGTCAGTGTCATTGCTTTTACTGTCAAGGTCGAACGATAGGTAACAAAGAACCCATTTCCAGCCGAATTGCATTCCCATCGAATGTTTCTCTTTAGGGGTAATTGTGATGCTCTGCTTCTGGTCGAACGACGAGAAATTATAGAATTCGTGTCGGCAGCAATATTGGGTCATCACAGTGAACCGATATTTGTTCGGCGTTACATATAGCGTATCGTGTGTGCTGAATGTACGGTCGAGGAATCTTACCACGCTCACTATGGCGTTGCCTGTCTTCTGGAAAAAGTTGCTCTTTACCTTCTCGGGTGGAACTATTGTATCGCTCTGCGCAAAGGTGCTCAGAGTAAATGCTACCAGCATAATTAAGAATGCGAGTATTCTCTTTTTGCTTTTAAGAGTTCTTGTAATAGGCATTCTTTGTGTCGGTTTATTATAATATCTTTCCGAGAATCTTATCCATAGCCCAATTGGTAGGCGTTGCGCTTATGCTGTCGCAGGTACACACAGCTTTCTGCTGTAGATGCTCCACAATATTCTTTATAAGCGGTAGCTGCACATAGGTAGGGTTCGGAATCTTGAACTCTTCGGTTCCATTCTCTCCTGTGAATATTATTGGCTCGAATGTGAATACCGAGAATTTTATTGTTCCTTTGCTTCCGAAAATCTCTATATGGTCCTCTTTTGCAAGCTCATTGGCTACGAAGCACCACGATCCTGAACCGGGTATTCCTGTTTCGAATTTAAAGCAGGCGCTTACTGTGTCTTCGGCCGCATAAAGTCCTCCTCTGTTTGCCGAATATCCTTCGGCCTCCAATATGCACCCGAACATATCCTGCAAAAGGTCGAGATGATGAGGCGCAAGATCGTAGAAATAGCCTCCTCCGGCAATGTCGGGCAGTACTCGCCACGGTAGGTTGTTACGGTTGTAGTCAAGGTCGCGCGGAGGCACCGAGAATCGTATCTGTACATTAAGGACTTTGCCCAATCGCGGAATAAGTTCCTTTACCTTCTGAAAATAGGGTAGGTATCTGCGGTAATATGCAACAAAGCAGGGGATGCCTGTCTCGCGCGATATTCTGTTTATGCGTGCACAATCCTCGTAGTTGGCAGCGAGAGGCTTTTCAACATATACAGGCTTGCCGGCCTTCATTGACATTATTGCGAATGTGGCGTGAGACGATGGTGGCGTTGCAATATATACGGCATTAACGTCGGGGTCGTCTACAAGCTCCTGTGCGTCGGTGTACCATTTGGGGATATTGTGTCGTTTGGCATATTGCAGAGTCTTTTCCTTGTCGCGTCCCATAACGGCAACGACGCTCGATCCCTGAATAAGATTGAATGCCGGGCCACTCTTCTTCTCGGTAACCTCGCCACATCCAATGAATCCCCATTTTATGTTGATATTCATAATCGGCTTTAATTATAGAAATTCCACGAAAGACCAATCCACAGAGTCGCAGGACTCAAAGGATAGTGCGGTGCAAGAAAATATCTTCTGTTGCCCATTCCCTGGTTTAAGTGGTAATATTTTACATAGAATCGTGTTTGCTTGAGCATAAAATTGGCATAGACGCTGACTATGGGATAGTTTCCAATCTCTACCTTGTCGGCCTGATTTTGCTGCACAAATTGTCCTAATGCTGCCGAGTAGTCGGGAGCATAATAGGGAGTGAAATAACGTACGTCGGCTCCTAATTCTGTGTACAACACCTTTGCGATGCGGAATTTAAGGTAGGCGTTGCCGTAAACATCCAATTCGGGGAGCGGAAGCACTGCACTGTTCGACGATTTTTGGTATGTTGCCTCTGCGTCAATATTGAATATACCCAACTTCAGCGACTGTTTAAGACTAGCCGAGAATACCTGTATATTGCCTCTTTCCTGCTGCGCTTTAAGGCTGCTAAGGTATCTACTGTTGGAGTAGGGTATTGAATTGTTCGCAATATAGGTGTAGTTCTTTATATTCTCAAAAGCAACATTCACTCTTGTTCCCCAATTCTTGACTGCTAATGTTCCGTCGATTCGTGTGCGGAACTCTTTTGCAATATTGTTGTTATCCCACCAGTAATGCTCGGAGTGATAGTGTCTGTAGTAGAACGAAGGGTAGTTGTTTTTGATGAATGCCTTTGCTGTAACCTCGAATTTCTGTTTCAGCAGGCTGAAAATGCTCTTTATCTGTCCGTCTACGAGGAATGTCCCAAGATCGTTGCCGGCAATTGATGTCTCTCCGCGTACTTTGTATTTTATATATTTGATGCGGTTGCTTTCTATTATACCGCCAACCTTTAGAGAATGCTCGTTGTAGTTGCGACGATACTCAATGTTTGCGGCTGTCGTATCGGGGAGGGTGTAGCGGTTGTAGTCGTGTGTGGCGTATGCCGTGATATTGGCAAAAGCCCATTTGCTGAATCCCTCGCTCAACGATAATGCTACGGTGTTTCTTATTCCTAAATTACGGGTAGCGTCAATAGAGTCGTATTTCAGAAAATTATGGGCGTAGTAGTTCGACGGCTGTTGGTAGCAGATAAAATCCCTGTCGGCCGACTTAAAATCGGCAGTGTGTATTATTCGTGCTACTCTTATGAAGCGCTCCTCGTACTCAACCTCTTCGTCGTTGCTCTGTGCAAGCTCCTCCGACAGTTCGGAAACCTTTGTGGAGTCGGCTGTGATGCTGCTCCCGTCGCGATTGTTCCTGTCGGTTATAAGCTTTGTAATTTCGCTTCTCAGACTATCCTCGGAGAGGTTTTTGGCTATCTCGCGGTAGAATCCGAAATTGTAGTTATGTGTGAACAGGACATTGTAACGCTCGTTTCTGTTCCACGTTCTGTTGAACATCACCGGAAGGTCGGCCGAACCATACTGGCTGCCGGCAATGTCGGTCTTTTCGGGGTTTGTAATATATTCGTCGTTGGTGATACCGCCATTCTCGACCATTTTCGTATGGTAGCGGCTGGCCAACAGATGGTAGTTATATCTGTCGCTCCTGTAATACGAGAATAGCGAGATGTTCATAAACGCAGTAGTCTGATTGTCGTAGCGTCCGCGTCCATAAAGGTAGTCGAACAGGAATCCTATTCCGAATTTCTTTCCGGCATTGGTGGTGAAATAGATTCTTATCCTGTCGTCTCCTGTTACTCTGTTGCCTGATGTGTGGTAGTCTATTTTTGTGTACGGTGATTTTGTGTCGGTAAAGAAAAAGTCGTTAGGATGCCAATAGAAATAGCTGTATGGCTGCAAAAAATAAAATTGTGTGTCCGATGGACGGTTAAAGAACATACGGCTCTCTCGTGGCGTTCCCATATTGCCGAGAAAGTTATATTCGCTCTTCTCACCCTCGGTCTGATGCGAATTCTGAAAGAGATATTGCAGTGTATCGGCATTTACAGGTTCTACGTCGCCGAGAAAATCGTCAATGTGCCATTGGTGAATCTCCTTTGGCACAATCTTTTCGCTGCTTGTAGTGTCGCTCTGATTGCGAAGAGGGTTGAAAATTTCTCCACTCCCCATTGCTGCTTGATGTTCTCCGAACCCTTGTGCAAGAATAATAATAGGGAGTGTGACGAATAGTATGTATATGAAAAGTCTCTTCATCTTATCGAATGAATCGGAGTATGAATTCAATCATCTTTATTGACAATGTTACTACTCCTGTGTAGAAAAACAGCTCTCTGCTTGCTACAAAGTAGAATATCAATGTCAATACAGCGCCTGCCAGAAACAGGATGTTGAGTATGTAACGGGCTTTGTAAATATTGTTCACGGTAGTTATTTTGTTAGTTCGTTCTTCAACTCTTGAATGAGAGTATCCTTAAGGTCTATTGTCTTGCGACGGAATTTACCAGGGAATTTCTTGAGAGTGCCTTTCTTTGAGTTTATGGCCTCTTTGTCGGTAATCCAATCTTCGGCCTTCATCTGCAATGCTCCCTCGGGGTTTTCCTCGTCGTACAAATATGTGATTCTCGACATATTGAAATTGCAGACACCATCTTCGCTGGTGATAGTAAGGATATAGTCTATTCTGCTTCGGTCGAGCACAAAGAATTTGTTCTTGAATACAATATATTCTTCTACTTTTGCCTCGAGCTTGTTGGGCGACTCGCTCTCGTAGCGTTTCGCTGCAATTACAACTGGTTTCTTGAATCGGTTGTTGAACCAATCGGATACCTTATTCCCAATCTCTGTGGCGGTGAGTCCGTCGGCTTTTATAGTCTCCTGAAACGCTATTCGTCCATATTCATCCACGGGCACAATGCCAGCAGCGTATTTTGAATCTTCGCCGTTTGTCGATTGTGCCGAAACGGTTGAGAATATCATTAAAAACAGCAAGGGAAGAATCTTTTTCATAATCAGTCCTTTTAAAGGGTGAACCAAAGTATAATAAATATAAAATTGTAAGGTTATTTACAGTGCGAAGATAATATAAAAGTATAAAGAAAACAAGTTAAATGATATTTCGTGGAGGACAGTGGCGCGATACACTGTTTTTTGTACAATAAACGCATTGCTCTTTTTTGTGCAGTATGTGAATTTTGAACTTATGGATTGTATAATGTGCTTTTTTTTATAACTTTGCCGAATAATGAGCGACAAACTCCTTTGTCTAAAAAACGTATATATGAAAAAAATAGTTATACATCTGCTGCTGATGCTGTCGGTTATTGTCGCAATAGCATTCTTTGTGCTTAGATATATCGATACATACACCCATCATAAAGAGAAAATAGCCGTCCCCGACTTGACAGGAATGCAACTTAATGATGCTGTTGAGTTACTGCGTCGCAATAAGCTCGATTTTGACATTGTTGATTATAAATATAAGGAGGGTGCAAAGTCCGACGAGGTACTCGAACAGCGTCCCCGAGCTAATGCCAATGTAAAATCGGGACGTAAGATATTGCTTACAATGAGCTCGGTACACGAACCGACATTGCCTGTCCCTGCGATTATCGACAACTGTTCGTTGCGCGAGGCCGAGGCTCGTCTGCGTGCTTCGGGCTTTGTTCTTGCGCCTCCCAAAGAGGTTCCCGGAGAAAAGGATTGGGTCTATGGACTGATGTGCGGTAACGATACTCTGAGCAATGGAACGCCTATTGCAATGGGTGCAACCGTTACATTGCTAGTGGGTAGTGGCGAAGAGGCTCAATCGGATGAGCCCATAATTGATAATTCTTGGTTTGAATAATTATGTCCGAGAAAGAATTGGAACTTTCCTGCGAAGAGGAATTTGAAGATGTTGTCGATGGCGAAGAGACTCTCTTCCGCGAGGTATGCATCGTTGCCGATAGAGGGCAGTCTCCCATACGCATTGACAAATTTCTTATAGACCATCTGGCAAATACCTCGCGAAACAAGATACAACAGGCTGCCGATGCGGGCTTTATCTCGGTTAATGGTAAAGTGGTGAAGAGCAATTACAAGGTAAAGCCTTGTGATGAGATTCTTATTACATACGATACTCCGGCCTACGACAATACAATTGTTCCCGAGAATATTCCGCTTGATGTCGTTTACGAGGACAACGACCTTATGGTGGTAAATAAGCCTGCGGGGCTTGTGGTGCATCCGGGTTGTGGCAATACTCACGGAACGCTTATAAATGCAATTGCTTGGCATCTTAAGGATAATCCTGCATTCGACGCCAACGACCCACAGGTAGGTCTTGTGCATCGAATAGACAAGAATACGTCGGGTCTTCTTGTCGTTGCAAAGACGGCAATGGCAAAGTCCCATTTAGGCAAGCAGTTCTTCGATAAGACAACAAAAAGAACATACAACGCCCTTGTGTGGGGAGCGCTGAAGGAGAATAGTGGCACTGTCGTAGGTAATATAACACGTAATCCTCGTAATCGCCTGCAGATGACAGTATCGCCCGATGAGACTGTCGGAAAATATGCTGTTACTCATTACAGGGTACTCGAGAAACTCAGCTACGTATCTCTTGTGGAGTGTAATCTTGAGACGGGACGCACGCATCAGATTAGAGTGCATATGAAACATATAGGACATATTCTCTTTAACGACGATGTTTATGGCGGCGACGAGATTCTTAAGGGCACGCACTTTAATAAATACAGCCAATTTGTGCGTAACTGCTTTAAATTGTGTCCGCGTCAGGCGTTGCACGCAAAGACATTGGGCTTTGTACATCCGACGACGGGTGAGGCAATGTTCTTCGATTCGGAGCTACCGTCGGACTTTGTTGCGCTACTCGATGCTTGGCGTAACTATTCAATGGCAAGCGCGGCCTATCAGGTAGATTGATTCTGGACTATATGATATTTCGGCAAATGTTTAGGCATTTGCCGAATGTTTTTTGTAGTCTGTATGTTGAGAATTGTCGGGTAGGGCAAACTTTAGCCTGTTATTTTATCAGCAGGCTCTTCAGTTGCTCAATATTACCGTTGAAGATATTTATGTCTACATTCTCCTCTATTCCTGGAACGGTGCCAATGTCGGAGCATTGCCATATCAGCCATTCAATATCTTCGTCGAGATAGGGAACGTAGTAATGTGCTACCCACGATGGGTATTTGTCAAAATATGAGTCGTTGAGATACCTCTGTTTGAACTTCTTGTAGGAATATATTACGGGCTTCACTCCGTAGTGTCCCTCTATTTTTGCAATGAAAATCTTTAGTTCCTGAATGAACCTCCTTACATCTTTCGGGCGCTCTTCAACATCGACCATAGGAGGAAGGTCGCCTTTCTTCAGCTTCACGGTCTTTATGAACATTTCGGCCTGCGCCTGTCCTGTAGACTGTGTCTTGAAATAGTGGTACGCGCCTCTTATTATTCCCTGTTTCGCCGCTTCGCCGAAGTTCGTCTCGAAATTCTTGTCAGTAAAGTCACTGCCCTCTGTTGCCTTTATGTATGCGAATGAGACAGGCGTTGTCTCTGCCGACTCGCGTTTCATCTTCTCCCAGTCTATCTTTCCCTGATGGCGCGAAACGTCTATTCCGTACACCGAGTGTCCGAGAGGCATACAAATTTCAAAGTGCTTATGGCCGTAGCAGGGGCGGAAGCGATAGAAATAAGGACGGAAAAGGACATAATAAGCCCACGCAATAATAAGCGAGGCCAATAATGCCGCAATAATGTAAATCAACCAATGCGACGAGTGTTCTCTCTTATTGCGAGAAGATGACCGGCGGGCAGAAGTCATCTTCCGTCCGCCGGTTTTTTTTATCTTTTTCCTTTTCTTTTCTGCCATTATGGCTCAAGAAAATTACTTCTGCTGCTCAAGAGCGAGAGTCATAGTAGTCTGGTCGCAAACCTCTGTAGGACCAAAATACTGGATAGGACCGGGATAAACGTAGCAAGTCTCGTTAGCCCACTGCTCTCTCTTAGATGCAAATGTCTTGAAGGGTGCACCGTTAAGGTCTACCAATGCCTTCTGAATAACGGGTTTCATCTCGCCGTGGCGACGCTCCATATTCATCATCATTGTAATAGGTATACCGCCTGCAATCCACTCAGCTGCGGGAGCTGTTGTGTTACGTACCGATGACATATAACCGGTCTTGCCCGATGCGATGAGCAACGATGCGTTGTAACCGAGAGCATAGCAGTAGTCGGCGTCGTAGTTAGAAGGAGCTGCGCAACGTCCCTCGTAACCGAAGAAGTGATGCTGTGCGTTGAACTTGCCTGCGTATTTGCCCTCTGCCTTCCAAGCTGCCAATTTGTTTGATACCATCTCAGAGAGGAGCTTCTCTGTCTCGAT
The DNA here is from genome assembly GCA_017546785.1 of Bacteroidaceae bacterium. GTDB lineage: Bacteria > Bacteroidota > Bacteroidia > Bacteroidales > Bacteroidaceae > HGM04593. The sequence goes on from JAFYRW010000031.1 coordinate 121,736, forward strand.
GAGAGATACCTGTACGTTACCGTGGGGGTCGCGGTCCATTGTCAGCTGACGAGCAACGCCTGCGGGAAGGCTTGCGTAAACGGCTGCGTTAGCCTCAGAAAGCAAGTTGATGATGTACTGACGCTGCTCCTCGGGTGCAACGGCTGCGTACTCCTCGCCTTTGTGTGCCAAAAGGTCGTTCAACTCAGCGATAAGAGCCTTCATCGCGGGGATAAACTCGATAAGTCCCTCGGGGATAAGCACTGTACCAAAGTTGTTGCCTGCAGCAGCACGGTTAGCAACTGCCTGAGCGATTGATGTTACAATGTCGTCGAGTGACAAAGCCTTCTGCTCAACCTCCTCAGAGATGATACAGTAGTTGGGCTGTGTCTGTAGTGCGCACTCGAGAGCAATGTGAGATGCTGAACGACCCATCAATTTGATGAAGTGCCAATATTTCTGAGCCGAGTTACAATCGCGCTGGATGTTACCGATAACCTCTGAGTAAACTTTACAAGCTGTGTCGAATCCGAACGATGTCTCGATGTAAGCGTTCTTAAGGTCACCGTCGATTGTCTTGGGACAGCCGATTACCTGTACGCCGGTGTTCTTTGCTGCGTAGTACTCAGCCAATACACAAGCGTTGGTGTTTGAATCGTCACCACCGATGATTACAAGAGCCTTGATGTCAAGCTCCTTGATAATCTCGAGGCCTTTGTCAAACTGCTCGGTCTTCTCCAACTTTGTACGACCCGAACCGATGATGTCGAAACCACCGGTGTTGCGGTACTCGTCCATAATCTCGGCAGTAATCTCCATATATTTGTGATCAACCAATCCGCCGGGACCCATAAGGAATCCGTAGAGTTTGCTGTCGGCATTCAATTTCTTTACACCGTCGAAGAGACCAGCGATTACGTTGTGTCCGCCGGGAGCCTGTCCACCAGAGAGAATAACACCTACGTTGATAGCGGGATACTCTTTAACCTCGCCACCCTTCTCAAATGTTACGATGGGTAATCCATAGGTGTTGGGGAACATAGCCTTGATGGCCTCTTGGTCGGCAACTGACTCTGTTGCAGCACCTTCACAAATTTTGACTACCTCTTTAAGTGCCTGAGGCAACTTGGGCTGATAAGCAGCCCTTGCTTGTTGCAATGCGCTAATTTTCATTTTTATAAATGTTTTGGATTAAAAAATGTTCGGTTTAATAGTTTGCGGCCTGTCAGGGCAGGCCAAATTATTGGCAAATTTCGCTTTTTTTTGTGAATTTTAAAAGCGCTTTTCGCATTTTCTGTACAAATAAATGGAAATAATCATATTTTTTTATTTCGTGTAGTTCAACTCTTGCTTTTTTATCTTCTATAGACTATCTTTACAAATGCAATCGTGCGGTGCGTGGCTATGCTGTCGTCTGCCGATTAACTTAATCCTTAAATTTAATTTCTAGAAATTATGGCTAGTAGAAAAGATTTGAAAAAGGTGATTGCTTATATCGCCGACGAGTTGGCAACAGAGGCTTTTTATCTCTCTTATGCTTCAAAGGGAACGACTGCGGAGTGGGTAGAGGTTTTTGATAGAATATTTTCAATGCAGAATGATTATACAGCTCGTGTGAGCCACGCTGAGCCCGGAATGCCTGCACGCAAATATTTCGATACTCTGTGCTGCGCTTTCAACGAGGATGCAAAGGCTATACTCGACGAGATTCGCAGACTCGCAGAAAAGGAGTAAAAAATCAAGATGATAAAACGGCTTTTAATAACTATAGCTTGTTTTATTTGCGTTACGTTCTTGTCGGCACAAAATGCCGACAAGAAACTTATACGCTCTATCGAAACTTATTTCGAGAATTATAAATCGGAGAATATTGAGCTTAAAGCCTGCCGTCTCGACAAGAAGCGTCGAGGAGTAGTGGTGAGCAATAAGTCGCGTAGGGTGACTGTCTTTGCTAATGATAATTTTGGTGCGCAGCTCTTTACCACAAAGGTGGTGAATGACATATATTCCGATATTCGTAAGCTTCTGCCGCGGGAGCTGCGTAAATATAAATTAGAGGTTGTAACGTGCCGTAGGCCCATCGAGGAACTTGTGCCTCCTATTCTTACTAATAAAAAGGTTGCCGGACGTCATTGGGGAACCATAGATTACGAAGGTAACAGATGGGTGCATAACATTTCCCGTCCCTATATAGCCTCAAAGGGGCTCGATGGCAGGCATCTTGCTGTATGGCAGAGTCACGGCAGAGTCTTTGCCAATGATAAGAATTCGTGGCAGTGGCAGCGCCCCTCGCTCTATTGTACGACAGAGGATCTTTTTACGCAATCCATAGTAGTCCCTTTTCTTATTCCTATGCTGGAGAATGCCGGGGCTATCGTGTATACTCCGCGCGAGAGGGATTGGCAGCCTAACAGCGTAATTGTGGATAGCGACCGAAAGGTAGGAAAATCAATCTATTCCGAGGATACCGACAGAGGGGTACGCTGGTTCTCAGTCGATTCCGGTTATGTCTCTCGTGACGGATATTATGTCGATGGCGATAATCCCTTTGTCGAGGGAACGTCTCGCTGTGTTGCTGCTTCTCCCGAAGAGAAGGGCGCTACGGCTGTTGCCGAATGGCGTCCCGAAATTCCCGAGTCGGGCGAATATGCTGTCTATATATCTTATGCAGCAGCGCCCGATGCTGTTCCCGACGCTCGTTACAGTGTGCTGCACGCCGGAGGCGTTACCAATTTTGTGGTGAATCAGCGTATGGGCGGCGGCTCTTGGGTATATCTCGGTACATTCTATTTCAAGAAAGGCAGCCGCAAGGAGCAGGGTGTCAAATTGACCAATATAAGTAATTATAAAGGTGTAGTCTGTGCCGATGCTGTGCGCTTTGGCGGTGGTATGGGAATTGTTGCCAGAGGCGACTCTCTGTCGGTGGTTACAAGCGGCCTTCCGCGTTATCTCGAGGGGGCGCGCTATGCTCTGCAGGTAGGAGGCTTTCCTCGTGAGGTATATTCGCCCAGCGATGGCGAGCGCGACTATAACGATGATATAAACTGCCGATCCCACGCATTGAATTATCTGTCGGGCGGCTCTGTCTTTAATCCCGATACTACGGGCCTTAATGTCCCTATAGAAATGAGCTTTGGCTTTCATTCTGACGCAGGAATCTCGGCCGAGGATTCGCTCGTCGGCTCGTTGGGAATAGTTACAACTGAATTTAATGGCGATTCGATAGAGGCGGGCCTTTCGCGTTATATGGCCCGCGACATTATAAGTTATCTGTTGGTATGCGTACAGCGCGATATTCAGGCGCGCTATGGTATAAGATGGAACTGTCGCGGTATTCTCGACCGCAGCTACAGCGAGTCGCGCCTGCCCGTTGTCCCCGCAATGATTTTCGAGTCTCTCTCGCATCAGAATTTTGCTGATATGCGATTGGGACACGACCCCGATTTTAAATTCACAATGGCACGTGCCGTATATAAGGCCTTGCTAAAGCAAATATGCTTCCTGCGAGGGCAGGAGTATGTTGTCCAGCCGTTGCCGGTGAGTAATTTTGCCCTGCAATTTGCCGAAAAGGATAATGTGCTACTTTCTTGGGATCCTGTCGAGGATTCTTTGGAGCCGACAGCAACGCCTAAGCGCTATATTGTCTATACCAGAATAAACGACGGTGGCTTTAATAATGGTATGATTGTCGATGGCAACAGCTGTATGATGAGGCTTGTCGAGGGTGTCCAATATAGCTTCAAGGTTACGGCGGTGAACGATGGTGGCGAGAGTCTGCCTTCGGAAATTCTCTCGGCCTCTATTTCTAAAAAAGATAAAGGGCGTGTGATGATTGTGAACGGCTTTCATAGGCTCTCTCCTCCCGAGATTGTAAATACAGCATCAAAGGCAGGGTTCGACCTTGATTCCGACCCGGGAATTGCCTATAGAAGAACCCCCGAATATTCGGGACGGCAATTGGATTATGAGCGCTCGAATATAGGCTATGAGGATGGCTTGGGATTAAGCGGTAACGACTTTGAGGGGCTGCTTATGGCTGGTAATTCGTTTGATTATCCCTATATGCACGGAAAGTCTCTTTCCGTAAACGGCTATTCTTATGTGTCGTGCAGCAGCGAGGCTGTTGTGAATGGAAAAATATCGCTCGGCGGTTACGATGCCGTAGATCTTATACTCGGTGCCGAAAAGCAGGGCGGCAAAGGCTCGCTTTTGTCCTATAATTACCCCTATAAGACATTCCCCACAGAATTGCAGAAGGCATTGGAGAGTTATTGCGCCAACGGTGGCCGCCTCTTCGTCAGCGGAGCATATATTGCGAGTGATATGTATAAGAATGAGGCGGACCGTGAATTTATACGCCGATGGCTGAAATTCGATTATGGCGGCTCGGTGTTTAGCGTTACCGAGAATAGGGTGCTTGGCTCTAATGCTGATTTTGAGATTCTACGCAGCGTCAATGAGCAGAATTATGCCGTTGCCTCTCCCGATATATTGGTTCCTGTTGGCGACGCTTTTATACCTTTTATATATGCGGGCAACAAAGAGAGTGCAGCCGTTGCCTATTCGGGAGATTATAAGGTTCTTTCTACCAGCTTCCCGTTTGAGGCTATTGCTGATGAGTGGCAACGCAACAGGGTGATGAAAGCTGTAATATCCTTCTTGCTAGGGAAGTAAATTGCCTTTAGTA
>JAFYRW010000032.1 GCA_017546785.1 Bacteroidaceae bacterium
AGATGTTTAATCTTCCTGTATTTATTCTTCGTCTATGTGGCGCAGAATATATAAGCGTCAGCTCTTTTGCAGTTGAGATTCTTACAATTTATTTATTCTTGTCGAGTTCCTGTGGTATGCGGTAGGCTGTGAATAGCTCTATTATGGCTCCAATGAACATTACAACAATCCATTCGTTGCGTGTGTGAGTGAGCATAAGCACTCCTGCGCCTATGAGTGCGAGTCCTCCCAATTGCTGTTGCCACACTAGGCGGCGGACAACGGTGCTGTTGCTTCGGCAGCGTAGCAGGAACTGCATTATTGCAAAAACAGTTGCGCCCGCAATAAAAATATATGCTGCGTAGGCAGGTTGTGATATTCGTAGAATTGCGCCGACAAGCACCATAAGCGCTCCGGTCATATGCAGGAATTTTGCTATCTTGTTCATATTGCTTTAATCTTTTATTATAAATATCTCCTCATTGTCGAGATGCATTCCATACTTCTCGCGTGCAACCTTTTCGAGAACTTCGGCATCTTTCTCCAATTCTCCTAATTTGTGCATTATAATATCGTGCTCTTGTTGTAGCGCCTCAATGTCGGCTTTCAATTGCGACTCTTGTCGTCTCAACTGAATGTGCTTTATTATGTTATTCTCGTCGAAGAATATGAGTATGAGCAAAAATATAATGGTTACGGCAAGATATTTATGCTTTATTATCCAATTTATAAGTTTACCTATGCTGTCGTTCATAATTGTAAAAATGTGGGGCTTTTCAGGCGACAACCTTTTAGGTTGCGAAGATAGAAATTTTTTGTCAAGCATCATACTTTGCGACATTTTTATTATTATCTTCGCAGTTGATACATTTTTACTAGAATAGATACTATGGAGAATTATATAGTTTCGGCACGTAAGTATCGTCCCGACACCTTTGAGTCGGTGGTGGCGCAGAAGGCTCTTACCACTACGCTCAAGAATGCTATTCACAGTGGAAAGTTGGCACACGCCTACCTCTTCTGTGGTCCGCGAGGAGTGGGTAAGACTACTTGTGCCCGCATTTTTGCAAAGACAATAAACTGCGAACATCTTACCGCCGACGGTGAGCCGTGCAACAAATGTGAGTCGTGCTGCTCATTCAATGAGCAACGCTCCTATTCGATATATGAACTCGATGCAGCCAGCAATAACTCGGTAGAGGATATACGCTCGCTAAATGAGCAGGTGCGTATCCCGCCTCAGGTAGGACGCTACAAGGTGTATATAATAGACGAGGTTCATATGCTCTCGCAGGCTGCCTTCAATGCCTTCCTTAAGACTCTCGAAGAGCCGCCCGCACACGCCATATTTATCCTTGCAACAACCGAGAAGCATAAGATTCTTCCCACCATATTGTCGCGATGCCAGATTTATGATTTTAGCCGCATAGAGGGCGCCGACATTATCGCCCATCTGCAAAAGATTGCTGCTGCCGAGGGCATAAACAGCGAGCACGAGGCATTGCGTATCATTGCGCAAAAGTCCGACGGCTGTATGCGCGATGCGCTGTCGCTGTTCGACCAGATGGTGAGCTTTACGCAGGGCGACCTTACCTACTCAAAGGTTATAGAGAGCCTTAATGTGTTGGACTATGAGTATTATTTCAAGCTGACAGACTATCTGTTGGCGGGGGCTACACCACAGGCTCTGCTTCTCTTTAACGAGGTTCTTGGCAAGGGCTTCGAGGGTAATATCTTTGTCGAGGGCATTGCTTCGCATTTCCGCGACCTTCTGGTGAGCAGCGACCCTGTCACACTGCCTCTGTTCGAGGGTAGCGAGGAGCTTGGCAAGCGTTACGCGGCACAGGCGCAACGTTGCAATGCAAAATATATCTTCCGCGCAATAAAATTGTGTAGCGACTGCAGTATGAATTATCGTGCGAGTCGCAACAAGCGTCTTTTGGTTGAACTTACCCTTATTCAATTGTCGCAGTTGGCCTCGGGCGAAGACAGCGACGACGGTAGCGGGCGTTGCCCTAAATTAAAACCTCTATTCAATAAGCCACAGGCGGCACAAGGTGTCTCTGTGGCATCGGCGCAGCCTGCCCAAAATAGAGCAACTGCGCCTGTTCAGCCTACCTCAGCAGTGGTACCGACGGTTAGGAACGAGCAGCCTGCGGATCCCTCACAGCCGGTGCAACCAAAGGTTGAGGCCCCTGCCGCTCAACAGGTGATGACCGGCCGTCCCGAGGCGTTGCGCATTAAGCCCACAGGCGGCGGTGCATTCGGAGGAATGTTCAGAAATTCAAGAACAACCCTTGCCGCAGAGCAAAAGAGCAGCGAACCATTGAAGAGCGAGCAGCCTGCGGCAGTAGCTCCGCAAATGGCTGTAGCGGCAGCAGCGGTAAAGATTACTCAGGAACAGCTGGAGCAGGCGTGGTACGCCTTTGCAATGCAGCTTCCCGAGAATGAGCGTGCTCTTGCCGACCGAATGAAAATTATTGTTCCTCGACAGATTGAGGGAGCCTCGTTCGGAATTACCGTCGATAATCAATTGGTTGCCGAGGTATTCGAGAGTGAGTCGCCACGAATAATTCAGGGACTAAAGAATATTCTGGGCAATTGCTCTCCCCGAATGTCGATAACAGTGAATAAGGTTGTTGTGCAGCGACACGTATACGACCGACGCGAGCAGTATAATATCTTGCGCGAGAAAAATCCTCTCATAGAGAAGATGCGCGAGAAATTCAATCTTGAATTGTCGTAAGAATGTTATTGCCGGCGAACAGCGTCTGTTGTTCGCCGTTTTTTTACTGGATAATCTCTTCTCTGCTGCAATGCTTTTGGCAAGAGAGGATAAAAATAAAAGGATGCCCACGCGGGCATCCTTTTATTGTGTATTACAGAAGGGGATTAACGGATTATTGTCATCTCCTCGATAAGGCGGTTGCAACCACCGAACTTCTCGATGATAAAGAGTACATAGCGGATATCAACATTGATACAACGCTGAAGATTGTCGTCAAAGTTAATATCGCCGCTGAGAGACTCCCAGTTACCGTCGAATGCGAGTCCGATAAGTTCGCCGCGTGAGTTGAGCACACCGCTACCGCTGTTACCGCCGGTAATGTCGTTGGTGGTAAGGAAGGCAACGGGCATCTCGCCGTTGGGGAGTGCATACTCGCCAAAGTCCTTAGTCTCGTATAGCTCCTTCAAGCGTGCGGGAACAATAAATTCGCTGTTGTTGGGGTCCTCTTTCTCCATTACTCCCTTGAGGGTGGTGTAGTGATTGTAGGTTACACCATCGCGAGGCTGGTATGCCTTTACGTTGCCATAGGTCATACGCATTGTGAAGTTCGCATCGGGAGCCATAGGCTTGCTGCCCGACATTTCAAGGAGTCCCTTAAGATAAATCTTGTGTAGGGGGTTGATGCGGTTGTCCAATTCGCTTGTTGTCTTTGAAATGGCCATATAGCTGTCCATAAAGGCCTTGCGCAACTGCATAGCGGGGTCATTCTCCAACTTCTTTAACGAAGGCTTCTTCATAAATTTGTCGAAATTCTTCTGGTTGGCGAGGATTGAGTTGTCGTATACATAATCGACATATTTGTCGAGATTGCCTTTGTATTTCTTCTCAATGTCGTTGATGAGTGCGGGACGCTCCTCTGGGTTTGTGAGAGAGATGTAAAGGGGTAACAATGCTTTTGCAACCTTGCGGTCTACCTCGTGGTTGTAGTCGCGGTTGTGTACCCAATTGTAGTATGCGTTCATCTCGTCGCTGATAAGCTTTTCGGGCTTTCCTTCGATGAACATATTTCTGTTGCTCTCGGCAAGGTTGCGTGCAATGAACTCAACGCAGCTGATAACCTCCATTGTGAGAGTGTACAGATACTCGGGGCGCATACTCTCGGCAACCACCTCGTTAATGTCGCTTACAACGCTTGTGTATGCTCCGTTGCCCTTGCGCTTTGCATATTGGATGAATTTAGCCTCATTCTCCAATTTCTCCTCGATAACCTTGTTGTCAACGATGGCCTTGTTCATACCAATAGAGTTCTTCCAGTAGTTGCTGATGCGGGCAAGCTTGTTGGCATACTGAATGTTTACAGCCTCGCTCTTTGCCATCTCCTCGCGTAGAACCTTTAGGGTCGCGTCGCGCATTGCTATACGTGGCTCGTTGCTGCTGTTCATTCTAAGTTTGACTTCGTCGCCAGTGAGGAAACGTGATGTGCTTCCGGGGAATCCCATAATCATTGCAAAGTCGCCATACTCGAATCCTTTGAGTGATGTCTTGAGATGCTTGGGAGTGCTCAAGGGCTTGTTGCTCTCGCTGTACGCAGCGGGATTACCATTCTCGTCGGCATATACGCGGAACACCGAGAAGTCTCCTGTGTGGCGGGGCCACATCCAGTTGTCTGTCTCTCCACCGAACTTACCGATAGAAGAGGGAGGGGTACCTACGAGACGTACGTCGGTATATTTCTTGTAGTACACCATATAGTATTTGTTACCCTCGAAGTAGGGGAGCAGCTGCGCTGTGAGATACTGCTTGTCGGCAATGTCGTCGGCAGCAAAAAGCTCGTCGGCAACGCTCTGCAATGCCTGACGGGAGAAAGACTCCTGCTCGGTGAGGCGTCCGTCGATGATACGTGCGCCAATTTCGTCGGTAACGTCGGTAATCTTGCTTACAAAAGTAAAGCTGATATCCTTGCAGGGAAGCTCCTCGGCATAACTCTGTGCCCAGAAACCATCCTTAAGGTAGTTGTGCTCAACGCTGCTCAACTGCTGAATGAAACTGTAACCGCAGTGATGGTTGGTGAAGATAAGACCGTTGGGTGAAACAATCTCTCCGGTACAGCCGCTACCAAAGATACCGATGGCATCTTTTATAGAGGGGGAGTTGGGAGAATAAATCTCGTCTACTGAAATTTCGAGTCCCTGCTTGCGCATCTGATCCTCTAGGTTCTGACTGCGCATAAGCTGTAGCAGCCACATACCCTCGTCGGCTTTCATCGCCATAGGAAATGCTATGAATGCGATGAGTAAAAGGTTGATTATTCTTTTCATTTCGATATAGTTAAAAATTTATGTATTATAATATTAAATATTTTGCGAAGATACATCAAAAAAAGTATTGTTCCATTCTAAAAATGTATAAAATTGCATTTGAAGCCTTTTTATAGCAATATGTTACACCGCAAAATGTTTTAAAATGTTATAACTTTATATAAAAAGCAAAATAATGCTAATTGTTTGTGGACGTTTGAAAAAGAGGACTATATTCGCACACAGCGCTTGGAACGACAGCATAAACATAAAAAACACACGTTAAGGAATGAGACTTTTATTGCTATTATCTTTTGCTCTTTTGTCTGTATTTATTCTTGTGTCGTGCAAGGACCATTATCAGGTGATTGGTGTCTCGGACAATACAATGCTCGACGGTTCGCGCGTATTTCTTAAGAAGGAGGTGGACAACCGATGGGTTGTTGTAGATTCTTGTGAGGTGCTGCACGGAAAATTCAAGATGAAAGGGGTGCTCGACAGTGTCTTTGTGACCTCTCTCTTTGTCGATGATGTTGCCGTTACTCCGTTTGTGCTTGAGGAGGGAAAAACTGAGGTTCTCATCAGTCGCCGCAAGATTACTGTCGAGGGTACCGAACTTAATGATGAACTTCAGCTTTTTATAGACAAGCACGAAATGATATGTGACAGGATAGAGGAATTCTTTGCCTATGAGTCGCGCTTGGTGCTCGAGGGTTATGCTTTTGATGAGGCTGCCCGCCAGATTCAGGATTCCATAAAGGGTGCTGTGCGTAAAATGGAGCTTTATGGTGAGAAATTCGTTAAGGAGCATTACGATACTCCATTGGGCCCTTTTGTCTTTAATTTGTTGTGCAATATATTGCCCGATGCGCAAAGTTCTCCCTCCATTGAGAGAATTATAAAGGATGCACCCGATGCTTTTCGTTGCGACCCTTATGTGCAGAAATTCATAGACGCCGATTTTTAGCCGTCTATTTTGGGGAGAGACACTATCCCACTAAAAGTGAGCAAATAGTATAAATAGGAATAGGTATAAAAATAACAGCACCCCAAAAAGGGTTGCACTTTTTCGGCGGTGAATTATTTTTACCGCCGAATTTGTTTATACACAAGATATTATTTTTTGTATTGTGAAACGACTTTGCTTGTAAAATCGTTTGAACTCTAATTTATTTTTGGCGTGTAGTCTTCTATGTAGTCTAAAATAGGACCCAATACAAGTGCGACATATAATATTGCCTATTTTTAATTTTCTGCTGAAA
>JAFYRW010000033.1 GCA_017546785.1 Bacteroidaceae bacterium
CGAGATTATACGCGGTGAAAAGACTCCCCAAGGTAATTTCGACAACATTATAGATGCTAAAGGAATGTTCCTCATTCCCGGAGTAATTGACGACCACGTACATTTCCGCGAGCCGGGACTAACCGAAAAGGCAACCATTGCCAGTGAGAGTCGCGCAGCAGCAGCAGGCGGTGTAACGTCCTTTATGGAAATGCCTAATACAAAGCCTCAGACAACGACATTAGAGGCACTAAAAGAGAAATACGATATTGCAGCAAAGGAGAGTGCGGTGAACTACTCTTTCTGGTTCGGAGCAACCACAAACAACAGCCATCTTTTCGAGAGTCTCGACAGAGAAAAAGTATGCGGTATAAAGCTTTTTATGGGAGCAAGCACCGGCAATATGCTGGTCGATGGCAACAATGCTCTTGAGGAGATTTTCCAAAAAGCTACACTGCCCATTGCCGTCCACTGCGAGGATAGTGCCATAATAACCGAGAATACCCGACGCATACAGCAGGAAGCAGGCGACGACCCCGACGTAACATATCACCCGCAGATACGCAGTCGCCAGGCGTGCTACGAATCGACTAAGAAAGCCATTGAGCTTGCCAAAAGATTCGATGCAAAATTGCAGATAATGCACATAAGCACCAAAGAGGAATTAGCACTTTTAGAGATTGGGGAAAATAAAAAGATAACCGCCGAGGTAACCCCCGCGCATCTTCTGTTCTGCGACGAGGATTATGCTACATTAGGAACAAAAATAAAATGTAACCCGGCAATTAAAAGTGCCGACGACCGCGAGGCACTGCGTGCAGCAGTAAAAGAGGGCAAGATAGATATTTTCGGTACCGACCACGCTCCTCACCGCACCGAGGATAAACAGGGCGGAGCATTGAGAGCAGCATCGGGTATTCCCACCATACAATTCACGTTGCGCGCAATGTTGCAATTATGCGACGAGAAGATATTCACAATAGAGACTATTGTTGAGAAGATGTGTCACGCACCCGCCCGCATATTCGACATTGACCGCCGAGGATACATAAAAGAGGGATACTTTGCCGACATTGTGCTATTGCAGCAAGGCAACACACAGCCCGTCGCAAAAGAGGAGATAAAAAGCAAATGTGGTTGGAGCCCCTTTGAGGGAGCCACATTCAATTGGTCGGTAGTACAAACTTGGGTAAACGGCTCTTGCGTATACAGCAATGGCAAAATAGCGGACAACGCACAAGGACGCGCCATAACATTTAACCGATGAAAAGATTCTCCTTCACATTCTCGGCTGAACAGCTTATCCCTTACGTCGATTGGAGCTATTTTTTCCACGCGTGGGACATTAAACACAGGGACTACGCAAGCGACGAGGCGCAGAAGCTGCGCCGCGACGCAATTGCGCTTATGCAGCAGGAAGGCCGCGGCAAGGGACTATTTGCCCTATGCGACGCACACAGCGACGGCGAGGATATTATAATAGAAGGAGAGCGCTTCCCATTTTTGCGCCAACAGCACAGCGATACTGCAAAGCCCAACCTCTGTCTTAGCGATTTTATCTCCCCCACAGCCGACAGAATAGGACTCTTTGCCACAAGCTGCGATATTAGGATAGAGGCGGGTAACGACCCCTACAAGCAACTGCTGACACAGACTGTTGCCGACCGTCTTTCCGAGGCTGCCGCCTCTCTTATGCACAGGATTATACGCACCGACGCGAATATATGGGGCTACTCACCCGACGAGCAGCTCACGATAGAGGAGATTAACCTCGAGAGATATCAGGGCATACGTCCGGCGGTAGGCTACCCCTCACTGCCCGACCAATCGATAATATTCCTCATAGACAGGCTGTTGATACTACAAGAGATTGGGATAAGCCTCACCGACGGAGGAATGATGCTGCCGCACGCCTCGGTGTGCGGAATGATATTCGCTCACCCTGCAGCACACTATTTCAATGTAGGCAGCATAAGCGACGAACAGCTACAGCACTATGCCCTCCGCCGAGGATTACCGGTTGAAACCATCGGAAAATTCCTTGCACGCAACATTGCAAAATGACGATTTTTCATTATTTTCATTCTGAAAAGAAAAAAAGTACTAACTTAGCACCGCAAACATTAACCATAAATATTAGTAATATGAAATTGAGACAGATTCTTCATCCTTTATACGTATTGTATCAAGTATGTTTCGCTTGGTGGGCAGCATTATTGGTTGTTACAATAACATCAATCATAATAGACCTATTCGGACACTACTTCAAGATAAAAAATGCTGACCACACACCGGCTGTCATTTGGTGTCGTCTTACCTGTTGGATATTCCTTATTCCTGTAAAAGTTGTCGACCGCGACAAATACGTTGAGAAAGATAAGAACTATGTGTTTGTAGCCAACCATCAGGGAATGTTCGACGTTTTTATTATGTACGGTTATGTAGCCAAACGCTTCAAATGGATTATGAAGGACACTCTGCGCAAAGTCCCCTTGGTTGGCAAGGCTTGTGCCGACACCGGTCACATATTCGTAAACCGCGACACCCCACAGAAAGATCTATTGCGTAATTCTATCAAGATTCTAAAGAGCGGAACATCAATGAGCATATTCCCCGAAGGCACACGTTGTAGAAACGGTAAGATGGGACGCTTCAAGAAGGGTGCATTCGTCATTGCGAATATGGCAAAAACTCCAATTATTCCCGTTGCTATACAGGGTTCTTACGATATTCTGCCTAAAGGATGCCGTTGCTTGCATTGGTCACCGGTTACACTGACATTCCACAAGCCTATCAACACCGATGGTAAAGGTTCCGAGGCTGTAGAGAACATTATGAACGAGACACGTTCGGTAATTGCAAAGACTCTCGGACAGGAATAACAGATAAAAGCATACAACAAAATAACAGCACCCGGTTTGGACTATGCTTTTTATTTTTAACTGATTGATTTTCAGTGTCTATTTTTACGAAAATTACGAAATTCTACATAGAAGACTACATAGAGGACGTAATTAAGCCGACAAACTGCGAGTACAAAGGCAAATATAACTTTTGAAAGTAAAGCACTGAAATCAAGCATCTTCCAAAGATGCATTGTGAATAAACTAAGGTGGCGTATGAGCGAACTACAATGTTCACTACA
>JAFYRW010000034.1 GCA_017546785.1 Bacteroidaceae bacterium
ATAATGATTCCATCAATTAAATGATGGAATCATTGTTTGTAAAAGCCTCTCTTTACCCTCAAGCTAATGAATGTTGTGAAAAAATAGATGCCGACGGCACTATCCGCAAACGCTGTGCTACCGCATCCGAGGCGCAAGCCTTTGCCGATACTCTATTGTCAAAATGAATGAACATTCGAGGGCAATCGCTTTTCCATATAAAATTTCATCCGAATAATCTCCGCCGCGATTGTCGGGACATAAATGTCATACTTTGTTTGAAAGAGTCCCTTTGCAACAGTGTGATGTCATTTTTTATGCCAAAATGTCACTGATAAACAGAAATCTTTGTTAATTTTGTGCTCCAAATTTGTAAAAAACTTTTTTGGCACGCTTTTCGTTATAAAGATATTGTGCCGACAGGCTCATAATAATAAATAATAATAAATTAAATAATAAGATGAACATTAAACCATTAGCAGACAGAGTCCTCATTTTGCCTATGGCAGCCGAGGAGAAGACAATTGGAGGTATCATTATCCCCGATACAGCAAAAGAGAAACCTTTGCAGGGTAAAGTTGTTGCAGTAGGCAACGGAACAAAAGACGAGGAGATGGTGATTGCAGTAGGCGATCAGGTTCTCTATGGCAAATATTCAGGTACAGAGCTCGAGTTTGAGGGAGAGAAATACCTCATTATGCGTCAGAGCGATGTATTGGCTATTCTCGGATAATTTTAGAAACAGTTAATTGAAAAAATATGGCAAAAGAGATTCTTTTTAATATGGATGCTCGCGACCAGCTTAAAAAAGGTGTCGATGAGCTTGCAAATGCAGTAAAGGTTACATTGGGCCCTAAAGGTCGCAACGTTATTATAGAGAAAAAATTCGGTGCTCCCCAAATTACAAAGGACGGTGTATCGGTGGCAAAAGAGATTGAGCTTGCCGACGCTTATATGAACACCGGTGCACAGCTTGTAAAATCGGTTGCTTCTAAGACCGGCGACGATGCAGGAGACGGTACAACAACAGCAACAGTGCTTGCACAGGCTATCATCACCGAGGGATTGCGTAACGTTACAGCTGGTGCTAATCCTATGGACCTTAAACGTGGTATCGACAAGGCCGTTACAAAAATCGTTGAGTCTATCAAGGCTCAGAGCGAGGAGGTAGGTGCCAACTACGAGAAGATTGAGCAGGTAGCTACAATCTCGGCTAACAACGACAGCGAGATTGGTAAGCTCATCGCCGATGCAATGCGCAAAGTATCAAAAGACGGTGTAATCACTATTGAGGAGGCTAAGAGCCGCGATACAACTATTGGCGTTGTCGAAGGTATGCAGTTCGACCGTGGTTATTTGTCGGCATATTTTGTAACAGACACCGAGAAGATGGAGTGTCAGATGGACAGCCCCTATGTTCTCATCTACGACAAGAAAATCACTAACCTCAAGGATATGCTTCCCATTTTGGAGGCTGCCGTACAGACAGGCCGTCCTCTCCTTATCATAGCCGAGGATGTTGAGAGCGAGGCTCTTACAACGTTGGTAGTGAACCGCTTGCGTTCGCAGCTCAAGATCTGTGCTGTTAAGGCTCCCGGATTCGGCGACCGTCGTAAGGATATGTTGGAGGATATTGCTACTCTCACCGGCGGTATCGTTATTAGCGAGGAAAAGGGCATTAAGCTCGAGCAGGCTACACTCGAAATGTTGGGTACTTGCGGTAAAATCACTGTTAGCAAGGATAACACAACAATTGTCGATGGTAACGGCGACAAGGATGCTATTGCACAGCGCGTAGCACAGATTAAGGCTCAGATTGCTACAACAAAGAGCGACTACGACAAAGAGAAATTGCAGGAGCGTCTTGCTAAGCTCGCCGGCGGTGTTGCTGTTCTTTATGTAGGTGCAGCTTCTGAGGTTGAGATGAAGGAGAAGAAGGACCGCGTAGACGATGCTCTCTGCGCTACCCGCGCAGCTATCGAGGAGGGTATTGTTCCCGGTGGCGGTGTAACATATATCCGCGCTATCGACTCTCTTGAGTCTGTTGAGGCTGTAAACGCCGACGAAAAGACAGGTATTGCCATCGTTAAGCGTGCAATTGAGGAGCCTCTTCGTCAGATTGTTGCCAACGCAGGCAAAGAGGGTGCCGTTGTTGTACAGAAGGTACGCGAGGGCAAGGGCGACTATGGCTACAATGCTCGTACCGACGTTTACGAGAATATGCTCGCAGCCGGTGTCGTAGACCCTGCTAAGGTTACTCGTGTAGCTCTCGAGAATGCAGCTTCTATTGCAGGAATGTTCCTTACAACAGAATGCGTTATCGTAGAGAAGAAAGAGGAGAGACCCGAGCTTCCTATGGGCGCTCCCGGAATGGGCGGAATGGGTGGTATGATGTAAAAATCACCATAAACAATAAAAACTCCCCGATGCATAATGTGTCGGGGAGTTTTTTATTTGTCAAAGTTGCTGTTCGTTGCCTCTAATTTTGTAACTTCGCGTCCGAAAAATATACGGTAATGATAAATA
>JAFYRW010000035.1 GCA_017546785.1 Bacteroidaceae bacterium
AACGCCCTGCATTTGCAGGGCGTTGCTGTTATAATATGTGTTGTTTGCTTTTATTTGCGCGGGAATATCTCGAATGGTACTCTGAACGAAACTCCGCTGAGCATAAGTGACTGCAGATTGGGGATAAGGCGTTCTTTGAACGACTCCCAGCTACGCTGCTCCATATTGCTCCAGCCTGCCTCGGCTATTGCAAGGCCTCGCGGGAAGAACATATAGTTTACTCTGTTTACATCTTTTATTGCTTCGGCCCACATTGTTGCCATTACTCCCTGTATGTGCGATTGCTCGTCGTGGGGTAGTCCGTAGCTCGGGTCGAGCCTGTAGCTCTGCTCGAGAGAGGTAATTGGCATTCCCCAATTGTTGTACTCGGGAAGATCGTTCCACCATTGAGGGTAGTCGAGATAGGTGTGCTCTCCGGGTGCCATAATGAGCTTGTGCCCGTATTTGTGTGTAAGCTCAATGCATTTGGGGGTTAGTGCATTGCGCCACGTAACCAACGTTACGTCGGTGGGGTAGGGGAAGAGATAATCGTTCGCCGGCGGCCATATATTGTCAAGCTCGCACCATAGTATGGCCTCTTTGTTGTTGCGCTTTACAATGTCGAGTATTCTTGCGAAGAATATGTTCATAAGCTGCGATGGCTCGCTGTATCCATTCTTCTCGGCGAGTGAGAGGCAGTGCTCGCATTTTGCCCAGTTGCTGCTGACAGCCGCTTCGTCGCCGCCTAAATGTATCTGTGGCGAGGGGAATATCTGTGCAATCTCTCTTATGATATCCTCGTAAACCTTGTAGACCTTCTCTTCGTTGGCGCATAGCATCATATTGGTAGTGTACCCGAGCTGTTTTTCCTCTTCTCGGCGGAATTCACAGCCTAATTCAGGGTAGGCGGTGAGTATGGCTACCGAGTGTCCGGGAATGTCAATCTCGGGGATAATCTCAACGTTTCTCAGTGCAGCGTACTCTATAATATCTTTTAGCTCCTCTTGTGTGTAGTAGCCGTTGTCGGGGCCTTGCATACTGCCCGATTGGTTGCGTATGGCACCAATCTCGGTCAGTCGCGGATGACTTTTAATCTCTACTCTCCAGCCTTGGTCGTCGGTAAGGTGCAGTTGTAGCTTGTTGTATTTGTATTTTGCTATCTGGTCGATGAAGAATTTTACA
The DNA here is from genome assembly GCA_017546785.1 of Bacteroidaceae bacterium. Lineage (GTDB taxonomy): Bacteria > Bacteroidota > Bacteroidia > Bacteroidales > Bacteroidaceae > HGM04593. The sequence continues at coordinate 1,162 of JAFYRW010000035.1, forward strand.
TCTTTCACCGGGATAAAATGACGCGCAGGGTCGAGCATTACGGATCTGTGTCCGTATCGTGGGGCATCTTTTATGCTTATGGGGGTAATGTATCCGCGGCTGCTGTTGAATTTGTCTCCTAAAAGAATCTGGTTGAGTGTCTGCAGGGCATAGAATACTCCCGCCTCGCTATTGCCTTTTATTGCAATCTTCTTGTCGGTAATATCTATTGTGTATGCTTCGGGGTTACTGCTGCTGTTCTCGCTTATAACCTCTATTAGTGCACCTTTCTTGTTGCTGTCAAGCTTTTTGCCGGTGTGCTCTGCAACTATTCTTTGCAACTCATTCAAGAGGAACGAGCCGTCGGGGAGATTGCTCTCTACTCTGCAGGGCTTGTTAAGGTTGAATGCCTTTTTTGAGTTGTGTATCTTTACCTCGGCAGGCATTGGCAACAGTGCCGACAGGCTGCTCTGTGCAACAGTTATCTGTGTTGCGAAAATAAGTAGTGCGGTAATTGCTGTTCTTGCTGTTCTCATATATTACTGTTTTATATTCAATTTGTTGAGTGCTTGCTGATAGCGTTGTGCGTTGGCATTATGCTCGCTTAGGGTGCGGGCAAAATTATGTGTGCCCGAAAGGTCTTCTTTGGCGCACATATAAAGGTAATTGTGTTTCTTGTAGTTAAGGACACTTTCTATTGCTTGCAGTGTGGGTATTCTTATCGGTCCGGGAGGCAGTCCTTTGTATTTATATGTGTTGTAGGGCGATTCTACCTTCAGGTCCTCGTGGAGTATGCGCTTGCGTGCAAAGTCTCCCAACGCATATTTTACTGTGGGGTCAGCCTGCAGCAACATTCCTCGCTTCAGACGGTTTATGTAAAGGCCTGCTACTATGGGCTTTTCGGCGTCGTTGTTGGTCTCTTCGTCTACTATTGATGCAAGGGTGGCAACCTCCTCAATGGTCAGTCCTAATGCAGTAGCCTTTGCGGTGCGCTCCTCGTTCCAGAAGCTGCGGCGCTCCTTCATCATACGAATCATAAAGCGCTCGGGGGTGATGTCCCAATACATTTCGTAGGTGTTGGGGAGGAACAGCGAGGGGAGGGTCTCCTTGGTGTATCCTATTTTTGTGTAGTATACAGGCTCTGTGGTAAAGGGGCTTAATGCCGTGGAGTCGAGCATAAGCTGTTTCTCTATTGCCGATAGTAGTTGCGGTATTGTGCGTGTGGCGGGTACGACAACCTTTACCGGTGTCTGCTCCTTGCATACTATGCGGCGGTATATTGAGTGCATATTGTCATTGTCGTATATGGCATAGCGTCCGCTGCGTCTCTGATTGCCGAATTTGTTGTGATGGGCCAATAGGCGGAATCCTATCATCGACTGCGGTTGTGCTGTCTCCTGAATCTTATCCATTATACTGTTGGCATCATCGTCTGGAGAAATATAAATATATGCAGTCTCTTTGAGTGAAACTTTCTGAATCTTTACAAAGTAGTAGGCTGCTCCTATTGCCGATACTCCCGAAATTATAAGTAAAGCAATTATCGCGACAACAATTTTTACTTTCATATTGTTAATTTATCTATAGGTTATTGTTCCTTAATTGTGATAATGTGATGCGCGAATTTGCATCCGTGCTTATTTTTAGCAAATATATGAATAAGCGAGCAAGAAATATCAAACTTGTTTGAATATTTATTACAGCGAGCGAAAGTATATTCGCGGTTTATCGCAAACAACGAATAAGCGAGCAAGAAATTTTGTGCAAACGAGTGAATAAAACTTGCTTTAATTCGCAACGAGTGCAGCCAAAATAGGGCATAGTCTCAAATATCAAACTTGCTTCAATATTTTTTAAGGCAAGCGAGATTTTCAACCTTTAGCGGTTAAATGCAAAAATAACTACTTATGATAAATGAAATTTTACTTATTTGTAAAAGAGAAAGACTCTCTATTTAAATGAATTCTTGTGTGTTAAATTCTTTTTATGCAGTTTATTAAATTTTGTTTTTTCTTTAATCTATGTTTTTTTGTGATATATTTGCAAATGTTTTTATGGTAATTGGCGTGGTGTGTCCTGCTGTATTTTAATTGTAAAAGTATGAAAATAAAATTCTCTTTTAATATATTATTGTTGCTTGTAGTACTGTCGGCAGCGGTTTCCTGTACTTCTTATAAAAGGGTACCCTATTTGCAGAATAGCGAAGAATTGCAGAATATGGTTCAAAAAGCGGAACTTTATGATGCGAGAATCCAGCCGAAAGACTTGCTTAATATAGTGGTTGTCTCTCCAAAGAACTATGCAGCCTCTATGGAGTATAATCTTACTGTTCCCCGATTCTCGGGCTCTAATATCGATAATCTTACCTCGCAGCCTGTTCTTCAGAGCTATCTGGTGGACAATGACGGTAATATTGAGTTTCCAGTGCTTGGTACATTAAAGGTCGCCGGCCTTACAAAGTCTGAGTTGGAGAAGATGATTCTCGACAGGATAAAGGACTCTTTCACCGAAAAGCCTGTTGTTACCGTGCGCTTCTCCGACTTTAAAATATCGGTCATTGGCGAGGTTGCATCCCCCGGAACATATACCATAAACAACGAAAAGGTGAATGTGTTTGAGGCTCTTGCCCTTGCAAAGGATATGACCGTTTATGGCGAGAGAGACAATGTTAAGCTTATACGCGAGGATGCCTCGGGCAAGAAAGAGATTCATAATCTTAATCTAAACGATGTTTCTATAATAACATCGCCATACTATTATCTGCAGCAGAATGATGTTCTTTATGTAACCCCCAACAAGGCAAAGGCCCGAAATTCGGACATTGGCTCGAGTACAACCTTGTGGTTCTCGGCAACATCTATTGCAATATCTTTGGTCTCTTTGTTGTATAATATCCTAAACTAAATAACAGACGATGGAAAATAATATGAATGAACAGAATAATGAGTTCAACCTAAGAATGTTGTTGTCCTATGTCGTAAGATATTGGAAATGGTTCGTTGCATCGGTTGTTATTTGTTTGGCTTGCGCAGTGGTGTATCTTAACTACGCTACTCGTGTATATCAAATTTCGGCAAAGGTGCTTATTCAGGATAAGGAGAAGGGTACTTTCAGCTCACAGGCTGACTTTTTGATGGATTTTGGCTTTCAGGGAACAAATTCAAGCGTGGAGAATGAGATTGAGGTCCTCTGCTCAAAAAGTGTTGTGCAGGGTGCCGTTGCCGATGCCGGATTGTATGTGAAATACTTTGTCGATGATTTTGTTACCGATAGGCCTATCTACAAGGCGGCGAGCCCTGTGACTGTATATATATCGGAGAATGATATAAACTCATTGACAACGCCTATAGTGCTGGATTTTACCCTTAATGGCGACTCAATATACAGTGTATCATATAAATATAAGAATGGAGGCGAGGGTCTTGATGTTGAGAGTAGCCCCGAACTTATCGCATCTTCTCTCTATCTGTTAAAGACAGTAAAAGGTGATTTATTACTTACGACAACCGATAAGCAGAAGGTCGATGGGCTTAAGGTTGTAATCTCGCCGTTGGGCTCAGCTTCGGCAGTATATAAAGGCTCGCTTGTTGCCCAGCCTATCTCAAAGACTGCGTCGGTGGCAATGGTTTCCGTGAACGACGTTGTTCCGCAGAATGGTATCGATTTTATCAATGCGTTGATAAACAGATATAATTATCAGACAAACGAGGATAAGAAGATTATCACCCGAAAGACTAAGGAGTTTCTCGATGAACGTGTCGAGATGCTGAACGAGGAGCTTGCCTTGCGCGAAAAGAATCTTGCCGAATACAAAAAGGAGCAGCAGCTGATTAATCCCACAATAGATGCTCCCCGTATGATTGAAAATAAATCGGTGTATACAAAGAAACTCGAGGATATCAATCTCTCGATAGAGCAGGTTCGCTATCTTAAGGAGTATGTTGCTGATTCAAAAAACAACCGTCAGACAATACCCGTTGTTGCCGGAAAGTTGGACAATCCCTCACTGCTCACCTTTATTGAGTCCTATAATAGCTCGGTTCTTAAACGTAACGACCTTCTTAGAAGCGCCACCGAGAGTAACCCTGCCGTTGTTGCGCTGACAAGCGAAGTAGATGAAATGAGCCGTGTGATTAAGGAGGCTCTTGCTACCACATTGGAGGCACTGAAGATGCAGAAAGAATCTGTTGCGCAGATTGCCAACCAATATTCTAACCGCATAGCGTCGGCGCCGGCAATAGAGAGCCGCCTTACTGATATGACCCGCGAGCGCGACGTAAAGTCTCAACTTTATGTTATGCTGCTGCAGAAATACGAGGAGAATGCTCTTGCTATGGCCATCACAGCCGATAATCTTAAGTGTATCGACAATGCGTCGGCGTCGGGACCTGTTGCGCCCCGTAGGTCAATGACTCTTATGCTGGCTCTTGCGGTGGGAGTGCTTATCCCGTCGGCGGTAATTTATCTTAGAGAGCTGCTGCGTACCAAAATTGAGAATGCTGCTGATATTGAGGTGCTTACCCAGTTGCCTATCGTGGGTAGCGTGCCTTTTAAGAAAGGTATTGTGGAGAAACAGGATGCAATTGTCGTTAAGGCCAATAGTAATAATGTTATGATGGAGGCTTTCCGCTCAATAAGAACAAATATGCAGTTCCTGCTTAAGAACAGCGGCTGTAGGGTTGTTATGTTTACCTCTACAACCTCGGGCGAAGGAAAGACGTTTGTGTCGTCGAATCTTGCTGTCAGTCAGGCTCTTTTGAATAAGAAGGTGCTGCTTATGGGATTGGATATTCGTCGTCCGCGTCTGTCGGAGGTGTTTAGCGTGAACAGGGACAAACTCGGTATTACAAGCTTCCTTGCCGGTGACGGCACCGACGTTGAGAGTCTCGATAGCTATATTATCCCATCGGGAATATCGCCCGACCTTGACCTCTTGCCTGCGGGAATAATACCTCCTAACCCTGCCGAATTGCTTGCGAGCGAGAATCTGGATATTGCAATAAATTATTTGAAGCAAAAATACGATTACATAATAATAGACACTGCTCCTGTGGGGCTTGTTACCGATTCGTTCATATTGAGTCGTGTGGCCGACATTGTGGTATATGTGACAAGGTCTAATTTTACTGAAAAGAACAACCTTGAATTCCTGAATGCCGCAGTAGCCGACAAGAAACTGCAGAATGTGGCTGTAGTGCTTAATGCCGAGCAGTGGAATAAAAGAAAATTGGACGGAAAATATAAGTACGCCTATTCATATTATGGCTTCGGATACGGTAGCAGTCGCACCGATAAGAAAAAATAATAAATATTAAATAAAAAACATCCGGGGAGAGAACTAAATTCTCTTTCCGGATGTTTTTTATTTCAAGATGGCCCTTAAATAAATAGAAAAGATTTTTAGATAAAGTTTGTCAAATGAGGAAAAATGTCTTATCTTTGCAGTCGCGTAAATTTCTAAGGGCTGAAATAGGGTAACAAACAACCTTATAATTGAGTGGTATGGGATTATTGAAAGAAAAATACGCTAAATATGACCTTCCCCAACAGTTTATGGCTAAAGGGGTTTATCCTTACTTCCGCTGTATAGACAGCGAGCAGGATACAGAGGTTACAATGAATGGGAAAAAGGTGTTGATGTTCGGTTCAAACTCATATTTGGGCCTTACCAACCACCCGAGAATTAAAGAGGCTGCAATTGAGGCAGTACGAAAATATGGTACGGGTTGCGCCGGCTCGCGTTTTTTGAATGGAACATTGGATATTCACATTCAATTGGAAAATGAGTTGGCGGAATTTGTCGGAAAAGATGAAGCGTTGGTATATTCCACCGGTTTTCAGGTGAATTTGGGTGTACTCTCCTGCTTGACAGGGCGACGCGATACAATTCTTTGCGACGAGCTTGACCACGCATCAATAGTAGACGGTCGTCGTCTCTCTTTTTCTACCTTGCGTAAGTTCCGTCATAATGATATGGAACACCTTGAGAGAGAATTGCTGAGATGCGAGCCAGATACAATAAAACTTATCGTTGTGGACGGTGTGTTCAGTATGGAGGGCGATGTTGCCAACCTGCTCGAGATTGTCCGTCTCAAGGAGAAGTACAACGCAAGTATCTTTGTCGATGAGGCACACGGTTTAGGCGTTCTTGGAAATATGGGACGCGGAACCTGCGACCATTTCGGCGTTACAAAGGATGTAGACCTTATAATGGGAACATTCAGTAAGTCGCTTGCAACCATTGGCGGTTTTGTTGCCGGTGATAAAGAGGTAATAAACTACATACGCCACAACGCGCGTTCTTATATTTTTAGTGCGAGTAATACTCCGGCTGCTACTGCTGCGGCAATAGAGGCTTTGCATATTATGAAAGAGGAGCCCGAACGAATTGAGAATCTCTGGAAAGTAACGAATTATGCTCTCCGTAATTTTCGTGAGTTAGGCTTTGAGATAGGTGCAACATCTACACCAATAGTGCCAATATATATCCGTGATACGGAGAAAACATTTATGGTAACAAAGATGTTGTGGGACGAGGGGGTCTTTGTGAATCCGGTTGTTCCTCCTGCTTGTTCTCCGCAGGATACGCTTATCCGCTTCTCGATGATGGCAACCCATACAAAAGAGCAGATAGACCGTGCCTTAGATGCTATGGTGCGTGTGTTCAAGGCGCAGGAGTTACTTTAATAAATTCGGGGTGTAGCGCAGTCCGGTAGCGCACCTGGTTTGGGACCAGGTGGTCGCAGGTTCGAATCCTGTCGCCCCGACGAAAGAGAAATACGAAAGTATTTCTCTTTTTTGTTTATAGTCTGTAGGGGTATTCTTTCCTTTTTGATATTTGCTTGGATTATTCTTGCTTGTGATAGGCTAGGCAATTGACAGAACGTCAAGATGGCCATAGGGCGGCTATGGCTCAAATAAGGGCGTTGGAATGTTGTAGTGCTGTTGTCGCGGTCGGCTCTTTAGGCTTTATGCGTTACCACAGCCATTTTCTCTTTTTCTTGCTTGCCGATGGATTGTCGGAGTAAATGTCGCTCCACGTTTTTCCGTTGCTTATCATTATATAGATATTGCCCCAGTCGGGGAGGCCGCCGATATTGCAGTCGTCGATAAAAATATCGGCATTTATCTTGCTGTAGCAGGAGTTGTCAGTCACATTCTCTTCGGGGAAATTCTTGTTTACTGCAAAGAATTCCACTCCTCGTTGGCTGCACCATTCGACAGCCTCGTCGAGCAGCTCTCCGCGACGCACCGTCCACAGTATTATGCGGTGCTGCTCGCTTGCCAATTTCTTGAGCGTGGCTGTTGCAAAAGGAATCTCCTTGCCAATCTCGGGGTATTTGTGCTCAACTATTGTTCCGTCAAAATCTACAGCGATAATCATAACTCTCTCTCTCTTTTTTGCTTGTGCTAAGGTAGTTATTATCTTCCTTTTTACAAATAATTCACAAAATAATATTACTTTTGTATGGATAAACATCTTTGTAATAGTGAATTACTGCTACTCGCAGCATCTATTGGATAACATATTGAAAATGTAATTTATGAAAGGTTTAAGAAAAATTATATATCACTTATTTCTTATTCTGCTTTTGTTCTCTTGTGATAATGTTACAACAGAATATATTGAGTTCAGCGAGGAGTCGAGGGCTGTTGTTGAGCAGACTATTCCCTATAATTCATTGTCGGCAAAGTCGGTGACATTTACATCGCAGGGGCCTTGGGTGGCTCAGGTAATATGCGACGAGCCAGTAGATTCTCTTCCCTCAGCAGCTTATAATAGAAGCAATGCCCAAAAAGCGGTTGAATCGTGGCTATCGATAAACCCCGACAGAGGCGATGTTGCCGGCGAATATACAATTGATATTCAGCTTGAGGAGAATAATACCAATGCCGATAGGACTGCGTACGTCGTGATTCTTTCGGGAGGCGTTGAGACAAAGATAACGGTAAAGCAGGTCTGTAAGGCTAATAGCAACATAACCGAGGATGAAGAAGAAAAAGAGTCTGTTGTCGTGGTTAAATATATCGACAAGCTTACAATAAAATCGTTCGACTGTTACGATGATCTGTATGTTTATGATATAGACCATCAGTACGACGACCGGAATAGAATAGTAGGCGTTACAATGGAGTGGAACGATGGAGAGGAGCATAAATTGCGCCATTGTTCGTTCGACTATCCAACCGTGGGCGCTGTAAATATGACCATTGTAAATGCGCTGCCCGCTACCAACGACGACATTCTCGACAAGGCGGTTGCTGTCATAGATAACAATGGCCTTGTAAAGAGTATAGATATATTGGACAATTATAGCGGGGCGGGAGGAAGCGAGGCTACAATGAATCTGGGCTACGACAGTAACGGCTATATTACATCGCTGCAAGAGATATATTATTCTGACAATTTCATTTATACAACACCTTTTGAGTATGCCGGCGGTTGCCTCACCAAAATAGACAATGTGCCCGTTCCTTCGTACTATTTTGCTAACAGATACGAAAATGACAAGATAAATGTTGATATAAACAATTTCTTGCTTAACGGCTATAATATAAATGTTCTTTCAATGTTTATGTACGCACGTATGTGTGGCTCTATGGGTGACTATATAATAGAAGATGCTGTTAGTAGCGAACTTTATTCAATGAGTGTTGAAGCAAATATTCCTGTTTCCAATCCCAACTATTTGAAACACGTTGAATATTATTCCTATAAAAAGATAAATGATTTTGTTGATACAGACTATATTTTTGACGAGGAGGGTTGCCCTGTAAAGCTTAATGTAAAGCATAAGTATCAGAAATACAAATATGAGTACGACCTTAAGGCCGGCAATGTCATTTACAGCAAGAATGGAGTAAATTACTACGAGATTGTTAAGACTCCCGAAAAGGAGACAATGACAGATGTTGTAAAGGATACCTATATTGAATATATATTCGAATATAATAATATAAAATAACTACTATGAAGAAAATCTTAGCTTCAGCTTTTGCGCTTATTCTCTCTGTAGCTCTTTATGCTCAGAGCGATAATGCTGTGCATAATCTTTTTCCTACCCCTACCACCGAGGCTATACCTTATCGTATCCCAGCTATTGCAAAGAGTAGCAACGGACGCTTGGTCGCTGTTGCCGACTATCGATTCTGCCGTGCCGACATTGGATACGGACACATTGATCTTCACTATAGAGTGAGCGACGACAACGGAGCCTCTTGGAGCGATATTCAGACTCTTATTGCAGGCGATGGCCAAAAGGTAGACAATAATCCTAATCTCTCACTGACAGCCGGATACGGCGACCCTTGTATTGTTGCAGACAGAGAGAGCAACCGCATATTGCTCATCTGTGTCTGTGGCTATCAGACCTATTTTGCCGCTACACGTGAGTATCCCAATCAGGTAGCGCGAATGTACAGCGAGGATGGCGGTGAGACGTGGAGTAAGCCCGAGGTTATTACCGAGCAGTTCTATAAGCCTTTTGACAATGCTCCTATGGGCCCTATACAGTCGATGTTCATTGGCTCGGGAAGAATACATCAGAGCTCAATAGTAAAGATGGGCGACTATTATCGTCTGTATGCGTCGATGCTTGCCCGCGACAAGGATAACAATTTCTGTAATTTTGTTGTCTACTCCGATGATTTTGGTGGCAATTGGAATATATTGGGTGGGGTAGAGAGTGCCCCTGTGCCTCGCGGTGGCGATGAACCAAAGACCGAGGAACTGCCCGACGGTTCGCTGTTGCTTAGCTCGCGTTGCGGTGGCGGTCGCCTGTACAATATATTCACATTCACTAACCACGCAAAGGCTAAAGGTTATTGGGGCGAGTGTGCATTTTCGGGTGCAAACAACAACGGAGTTACCGCTCTTGGCAATTCTTGCAACGGCGAGGTTCTTGTGTTGCCCGTAACACGCAACTGCGACGGTAAGGATATGTTCGTTGCTCTGCAATCGTTGCCCTTTGGTAACGGTCGAAGCAATGTGGGAATATATTACAAGGAGCTGTGCTCTTTCGACGACTATAATTATCCTGTCAATTTTGCAAAGGAGTGGGACGGTCGCTTACAGATAACCGACAAGCCATCGGCCTATTCTACAATGATACAGCAGGCAGACGGTGCCATTGCCTTCCTCTACGAGGAGGATACCTACAGAACATCGGGCGGCGGATACTCTATAATATACAAGAGAGTGACTGTTGATGAGATAACCGCAGGAAAATACTCCTATAATCCCAATGTGGACCGTGCGCAGTTTGTGCTCGACTCGCTCGATTAGCGGAATGTTATAAACGCAAAATGGACAATAGCCTCTCCCGATCGGGAGAGGCTATTGTCGTAGTTGGGTATTGTACAGCTTTTACTTTATGTGTCTTGGGGTCTATTATTGGGGGATTAGTTCTGTTAGTGGAATCGCGTACAAGTCGTTCCTGCTTACTAAAGAAATTCCTTAACCCCTGGGCAATTTAAACGATACTATTTAAGATGCTCAGTTTAAGTGCTGTGATGGAAATGCTATAAAGAAAGGCTGTTTCTTTATCTATAAGCATAATGCTAATTCAAGACTTTTTCTCCCAAGTACCACAATTATTTTCCCATCTGTCGCCGTATTGGTCGTAGCCGGCACTTGGACTGTAATGTTTGACTTTTCGCGTATTCCATTCACCGGGCACGTCCAATTCGGTGTATTCATCTTTTGGCTCCGAATCGGAAGATGATTCAGAAGAAGAACTACTAGAAGAAGCGCCGATACCCGAAAGGAATAACAATGCGATAAATACAACGATGGCCATTGCAATAAACATTGTCACTATCAATCCTGTGGAAACTGAACCTACGATATATACCAAAACACAAAGTAGCCCCTTTGTTATTCCGTCGCGAGGTACTATGCCCAAAAGAATGATAAATATTTGAATCAACTGAAGTATAAAGAATATGATATATAGATACATCTTATAATCTTCGTTTATGGAGAACATTTCGATAATAATTTCTCCTGCAATAAGTGCGCCCCACGAATAAAGTCCGCAACGATGATCGAAATATCCCCGACCATTATATTGTAAATCGCACAATACATCGAAAAAGCATAATAGTTGACTGTAGGCGACTCCTGCAAAAATTATGAATCCAATAATTGTCCATAACCAGCCGACCGTACTTGGAGAACAGAACCATATAACGTCGTCGGCAAATATAAAATATGCTATTGCGATTGTTCCTGTAAGCAGGAAAAGTGCACAATTGATGACATACATATTTCCTTCCAGACAGTCGTCGTCTCGCAATAATCGAATAATATATAAAATTCCTGATAATAGAGCGATGAGAATAGCCAACCATTCTACATTGTAAGCTCCTCGCAAATTTTTAAGACTTTTTTCGAAACCTCCAAATGTTTTATTCTTCTTCTTTTGCGGAACATCTTTTGTCGGAACTACTTTGACCGGTTTAAGATAGCGGGAGCCTACATAGGCCGACTTGCCGTTATACTCGATCTTGGCCCAGTCGCCTTTAATCTCCTGTACCACTACTTTGTCGCCATCATTTACTACTCCTAACACTTTAGCGCTTGACGATGCATAACTCCTGACATTCAAGAAGGTGTTTACATTTACCTCGTATATTGTTTGTGATTGGGCCCAGACTATAAGCGAAGAGCAGATTGCAATAACTGCAAATAAAAGACGTTTCATCACAATTTATATTTTATACTTTTAAAGATTCTAAATGCAAATTTAATACAGGATGGAAAATAAACAAGAACTATACAGATGTTTTTTGTTCGCTCCTTTTGATTCTTTATATCATAGAGGGGCTGCGACACTTTCAACAGAGGTTTGTGTCAATAAATATGTTATTAAATCGCCCACTCAAAGAGTATCGATGCAAGCACTGTCATACAGCCGGCGACGGCAATGGCAAGGCTGCTCATTGCCCCTTCAATCTCGCCAATCTCCATTGCTTTTGCTGTGCCCATCACGTGGGTCGATGTTCCTATGGCAACGCCTTTGGCAACAGGATGCTTAATGCCTAATATGTGGCAAAGAAGCTCGCCCGCAATGTTGCCGAATAGTCCGGTAATCATTATTGCCGATACTGTGATTGCAACGTATCCTCCAAGCTCTTCGGAAAGTCCTATGCCAATGGCAGTGGTTATTGACTTTGGCAACAGTGTTACATATTGTGTGTGGTTCAGCTTAAATAGTAACGCCAGAATGAGTATGGTTACCGCGCTTGTCATCACTCCCGAGGCAATGCCTATCATTATGGCTGTAAAATTGTTCTTCAGCTGCTTCATCTGCTCGTAGAGGGGGATTGCAAGGCATACTGTTGCCGGTGTCAGCAGATAGCTGAGATATTTTGCTCCGTTGTTGTAGCTGTTGTAGTCAATGTCCAGCAAAAGGAGTGCGACAATACTTATGACAATGGATATTAGCAGTGGGTTGAATATGAATATCTTGAATTTGTTCTTAAGATAGACTCCTACAAGATAGCTGCCTACGCTCAGTATCATTCCAAAGAATAGCGAGCTGCTTAGAAAATCTCTCATTGCTTGCCTCCTTTCTCCTTTTTGCGTATAATGAATTGTGTGGTATGTCCCGATGCAGCAAATACCGTTACTGTGGATAACAGCGAAATTACAATTATGGCAACGAGAAACTCCTTCATCACTCCCCACGACTCAATGAGCTTTACGCTGGGCGGGATGAACATTAGCGGCATAATGTATATCAAGAATTTGCCGGTCTCCTTTACTGCCGACAATTTTATGAGTCCTGTGGATAGTGCGGCAAACATTATTACCATTCCGTAGATGCTTGCAGGAATGGGCAAAGGGATTATCCTATTCAGAATCTCGCCTAAGAATGAGATTCCTATTATTATGGCAAACTGTTTAATGTATTTCATTCTGCTCTCTTTTTCTTTGCAAAATTATTTTGCAAAGGTATAAAAAATATTGTTTATCGACTAAAAACGTATGCCGAATGAGAGCTGTGTGCGTGTGTATGTCTCGCGAATGCCTATAGGGGAGTTTAAAAGCTTGTTGGAGTATAATATTGCCGATAGGCTCGTAAAGAAGCTCTCCTTGTCCCATATGAGGGCTATACGTAGTATAATGTCGAGCGTAGGGTTAAATCTCTCTCTCTTTGTCTTACCGTCGGCGCAATATAGGGTGTTGTTTATTATTGGTAGTGATGGTAGTATGCTCGCGTGTAGGGTTATATTCTTTGTGAATACTTTGTTGTAGGCGTATCCTATGTTTATATTCACACAGAAGCGTTGCAGCCACTCGATGAGCAGGGGAGCGAGAGTATTCTCTGTAATCTCCTGCGGAATCATCGTGGGAGCCATTTTCAGCCTGTTGTAGTAGAATGATACTCCCAATATTATGCTTCCGCAGCTACGCTTCTGCAGATAGCTCTGAGTGAGTGCCGCGGGGTACGAGAAGCGTCTGTTGTTGAATACATAATATCCGTTGCCGTAGATGATGCTGTTGCTCACTCCCTGCACTCTTTTATTGCTTCCGCAGCTGTTGTATCGCGTGAGAATATAATTCTGTTGGTTGCTGTATGCAATGTCGCCGCCTACGGTGCGTCCGTATCCGCTGAAGAACAGCTCGGTATCCTGTGTCTTGTGGCTGTTGAAGAGGCTCTTTATTCCTCTCATAAAGCCTATGCCAATATTGCGGTAGCTTATGTGAGCTCCTACTTTGAATATAGGTTCCGACATTAATTTTACCTCGTTGGCAGCATCGTTTGTGTTGAACGATAGAAGGTCGAGCGTTGCTCCTGTGCGTATTTTTATTCTGAACGGACGGTTGGAGTGTCTTGCGTATAGAGTGTCGGTGTGCGGTTCCCACAGAATGGATAGCCACTCTTTCAGACTATGTTCGTCGAGTGTAGCCTGCGCCGACAGCGGCGGCAGAGCACATACGGCAAGAAACAATAGTGTAAGAGACCTTTTCATTGTCGGCTATTTAATATCTAACAATGTGCAAAGGCTTTTGTAACGTTTAAATAAGATAAAAGATACTCTTTGTTCTATGGATAAAATAAGCCCTTCTTAGTCGGAGAGATTAAGAAGGGCCGTGCGTGCTGATATTTTCTTACTATGGACTATTCCTGCATTATTTTTTCGGCGGCAGCAACAATTCTAGAGAATCCTAAAAGTACAGGGTACAACAATAGACAGTACATCAACGCTGCAATGATAGCTATAAAGGCATAATTCTCAAGAATGATAAAAAGGGTTACTCCTCCTATAATGTGTATGAAGAAGAGAATGTCGGCAATGAGCTTTATCGTGTCGGCATATTTAGTGCTTATCTTTTCTCTTGTTTTCTGCTGCTCAACGGGTATTGGTGCGTACTTTAGAATCTCGTTGTACTCCTCGTCGGTAACATCTATGGCGACAGGCTCGTTTACATCCTTGTAGTAGTTGTCATTCTCGTTGTCGTAGTTCCAGCCATCCTCCCACACGTTGGAATAGATGCGCTTGGGAGCACTTTTTGTATCATCGACCAATCCGAGCTTGATAAGATGCTCTTTTTTCTGTTGCTCTTTTTCGGCTTTAACCCTGTCGAAGAACTCTTGCAATTTGGCATTCATAGTACTTGCTTTTTATTGTTATTGCGATATTTGGGCGGTAACCATAAAAATAAAAACGTAGAGCTACCGCTATACGTCATCAAGGCTCACCACAAGCCCACCTACTAATAGGGTGTTCTACGCAGAATATACGCAGATAGCCAATAGTAGGTTCATTTTGCTCGTGTTCATTTCGAGGTGGTGATTCTGATGACATAGAGCAATAATTTTCAAATGTCGTGTAAATGAGTAATACTCAAATACTATGCAAATATAGTGTAAGCCGAGAGAAGAACAAAACAATTTTATTTGTTTTTTATTTTTCATTTCACTAAACAATAGAGCCTAGGCTTGTCTGTGTTCAACTAATGTTAAATAGTTTGACTAGTAAAATGAACAAACTAAATTTATTTCTTTTTATCAATCGGTAGAATTTATATTCATTAGGTTAAATGAAACAATTGTAGTATAAACACATTAGTAGCTCTCGATTATACCGAGAGCTACTAATGTATATCACTCTAAAATAATTAGTGTAATCTCTTAGTGTTAAATTTTATCTATATTATTACTAATTATTTTGCTATTTTAAATTGTGGTTAGTAGCAACGGTTATTTAGCCTCTTGTGATATATTTACAGGGAGTAACTCCGAACTTATTTTATCAAATAAATTGCTGCCACTCCTTGTTGCTTTTGTTTCAATGTCATCTTCTGCATTCGGATTTAGTATATACATAACTAAGAGAAGATTTGGGTAATTGGGGTATGGAGTTATAGTTACAATGGTATTTACTTCGTCAATTGTTTCTGCATCTATAAACGAGATTATTTCTTCTGCCTCATTATAATTTAAAAACTTATATTGTTGTGATAAGTGTGTAGTAAGTTTTTCTGAATATGACGCATTTACACCCACAGCAGAGATTATTAAACTGTCATTAGCAAACATATAGAGTTCAAAAGGGGCAATATTATTATTTGTTTCGTATACGATTATTTCTCCACCTTCTTCTTCTCCTATAACTTTTTCACTATAAGGCGTACCTAATAATTCTTTTACCTCATTTTTGCTGATACCTCCTTCGGTTATTGGGTCGCTATATAGTGAGTATGATGGGTAAATATAAACATTGCAAGATAAATCTTCTTTTGTTGAATAAATTTTAGCTTCACCTACTCTGACTGCGGTAATTACTCCTTCTTTATCGACGGTGGCCGCAAAGGTGTTTGATGATTTCCAATTGCTTTTATACTCTAAATTAAAATTTTCCCCTACTGCCATAAAGTGCTCTGTGGGAATGTTTGATGGTGATTTATCATTCTCGCTTAAGCAAGAAGATAAGCAAGTAATAGATGCAATGAGTAGCATCAAAGAAAATGTTCTTTTCATAGGTAATGTTTTTATTGTTTAATTCCCACTATCAGCCTTTTGCATTTCAAATTCAATGATTTCATCGTCCCACATACAGCATTTTCCTGTTCCTAAGTCAATTGCCCAAGCAAGAAGATTGGTAAGATTGATTACTGAAACGGGGTTGAATACAGCTTGAAGTATGATAGGGGTGTTTTTGTATCCATCCTTTTTGGCTATTAGGGTTTTGTTGGAAAGGAGTTTCTTTATTTTGATTGTAGTTGTTCCGTCTTTTTCTATTTCTCCTAATTTTTTACTTTCATCGTAAATTCTGGTTTCAGGCAAGCCTATAAATGTTATAGCTTGTTTTGACGGTGTGAATAATGTTCCACAAGAAGAAAGATACAATGCACACATAAGCATCAATAGAACTTTTTTCATAGTAATAAATTTTATAGTTAAACATTTTGTTACAGGGTTAGGTCTTTTGCTTAACTATAAAAGAAAAGCGCAGACTTCCGTCATACGCTGTCTGGGCTCACCACAAGCCACAATCCTATACGAGAAAGCCTGCACTGAAAGTGCATACTCTCAATAGGAATGTTATTTTGCTCGCTTTTGTTCCGAGGTGGTGATTCAGACAGCATTGAGCATAAATAAAAAATGTCTGTATCCGGTTGCCCGACTACAACGCAAATATAGCCATAAATTTAATGTATTTCCTAAAATGTGAGGTAAATTTGATTATATATAAACAAAGTTGTTGCTCCTGGCGTTAGCGGGAACAACAACTTATGAATAGTAGATGCTTTGATTTTAAATAAACAAAAATAGTACAAGCGGGTGAGATATAAAGTTTACTTTAATATATTGCAACTAGCGTAGCTTATTTTCGAGATTATGGACAAAACTCTCTCTACCCTCTATGCTAGTGCAATGGTATTTGCTGGTGTCAAAAAGTGGTGTCAAATTCCATTCATTTATTAGCTATTATGTTAAAATACCCTCCAGAGTGTCCTGGAGGGGGTGAATATGAAACAACCGCTCCAACATAATGAAATGTTGAAGCGGTTGTAAATTGTTTGTTATTTTTAGTTTGCCCTGCGGGCAACTCCCATTGACCAACCTTTTGTTGCCTTTGGCAATCGCACCCCGCGTGGCACTATCTTCGTCAGTGCTGCACGCGACTAACTGCTCAAAAGGTTGCTCTGTAGTCGTAAAAAACGCAGTTTTTTACTCCCACTCGACTAGAACAGTTAAATATTGGTTAAATATTTTAACTTTATTATCAATACTTTAACACAATGTTTTGCCTTTAATTTAGCAAACTGGTGTCAAGAACTGGTGTCGAAAGTGTTTATTTCTTTACATCCTCGGGGAATAGGCTCTCGAACTCTTTTGTAAGTTCTGCCATTTTGGGAATAATATTATCTATGGCAACCTTGTCGTTCTCTTTTGTTGCCGAAGCTAATGTTTCTAGAATCTCTACCAATTTATAGCAGTTTGTATTTTTCTTCGGGCTCCAACATTCGGCAGTGTAATATCCGCCGTTAACCAACAACTCGTATGTCTCACCGTCCAAACCATCGGGTTGGGCAAGATAGGAAGATGAAAATATTGCAGCAAAGAACAGTTGATTTATACTGTTTGCTGCTTCATCAGAAATCTTGCAGCGATATTCATTAATCTCTATGTTCTTTGAATACCAGATGCACTTGTTGGCGATTCTTAATACGAGCTCGGAATTTTCGTAGTAGCATCCCAGTTCGCCTGTAAAAGATGGTCGTATTGTAAAGGCGAAACTGTTCAACTTTCTGTTATTCAACAACAGACTATCTACTCTTGCGGCATAGGCTGTTAGACTGTTCTTTGAGTTGTCTCTGCCCTTTGGGTATAATCTGCTTTGTGCGCTTGCTTCAATAACGAAACATAATCCTAATATAACAAGGATAAGGTAGGTTGTTTTTTTAGCTAACATTGATGGTAGAATTTAATGGCTGGGGGAAAGTGATTATTCACTTTGCAAAAGTCGTGTTTTTTTGCACAACGCAAATATAATCATAAAATCAATGTATTCGTTAAAATGGAATATATTTTTGAATAAAGTTATTGCTCCCGGCTTCGCCGGGAGCAATAACTTACAAACTAAATACAAATTAAATACAAAATTCTCTTTTCACTCTTTGAACAGTGCTAACGCTTACGCTTTAAAGCCACGATTAAGCGAGTGTAAAGAAAATTTATTTGCTTTGCCGAGCGGTAGTGGGTTCGTGAAAACAAAGTTTTGCAGTGTTTCGTACAGAGTAACCACGCTTCAAGAATGAAATAACCTCCTTGTATTCCTCTTTCTTTTGCTCTGTGGTTTTTATACTGCCTTTTTTGCGACCTAACTTGCCACCATTGGCAATGTAACTCTCACGACCCGAATTGAGGCGGTAAACGATGTGTACTGGTGGCAAAAGGTGGTGCCAAATCGCTAAATTTGGCAATTCAAGTGTGTTTTCTTATTGCTTGGGCTAGATAAGAACAACCGCCTCAACACGGAAAAGCGTTGAAGCGGTTGTAAGTTGTTGATTGCTTGGGGTTTTGTTGTTTGCCCTTTGGGGCAACTCCCATTGAGTCAATCACTGTTGCATCGCAACCGTATCCCACGCTTTGCGTGACTGTTACTCAGTGATTGCCTCTATCATTTTGCAAGCAAAATAATTGACTTATTTTGTTGCCGTTAGCTTCGTTGAAACACTGCTGTACTCGTTGTAAAAACTCAAACAAGTTTGGTTTTAACTCGTTGGCAAGTGCTTTCGGCAAACGCACCCCGCGTGGCACTATCTTCGTCAGTGCTACACGCGACTAACTGCTCAAAAGGTTGCTCGATGATTAATAAATACTGCCATTGACCCAATCGCAGTTGCTTCGCAAACGCCACCCACGCGGGCACGACTACACCGTGCTGCGCGTGACTTATGGCTCTGCGATTGGCTCGATGGGAATAAATGGAAAAAGAGCCGTGAGGCTCTTTTTCCATTTATTCCCACTCGATTTTATTTGTTAAAATATGACTTGATATTATAACTTTATTATCAATACTTTAACACTGGATTTTGCTCTTGGATGAGCGAACTGGTGTCAAAAACTGGTGTCATTATTTGAAGTTCTTGCGTAAT
>JAFYRW010000036.1 GCA_017546785.1 Bacteroidaceae bacterium
CTCTAAGGGTAGTATTCCCTATGAATAGTACCAAGAGGGCGCAAAGAGCAACTTTGCAGAAAAAGTATGTTTTATGTGCTTTTTCCATATGTGCTTTATTTATTCGTTTTTTCTTTATTTTTTACTGCAGGATAGAATCCAGAATATGGATATATTCTTTGTTTATGTTGTATTTCTCTTTGTAGTCGCTGTAGAGTGCGTCGGCACGTTCAATCTCCTGTCCGTTCTTTATGAAATTGCACAATAGATTGTATAGCACAAAGTCGCGGGGCGCGCCTGTGTAGAATTCAGCAATCTCGGCGTAGATGCTCTCCAAGCGGCTGGGCATTCTGTAATTCTCGCCTGCTGCGGCAGCCTTTTTCTCGTTTGCAAAGAAACAGTAGCGCATAAGCAGACTAGCATATTCGGGATTGCTCAACGATGCAGCATCTTGACGAGGCTCAAAGCCATCCATAATAGACCAATAGTCGCCAATCTCCTGCTCCTCGACAGCTGTGCCGCGTACGCTTGCATACATTACAGGGTATTCCATAAACGAAAGATAAGCCTCGGACTCAATGCCTGCCAGAATGTAGTTGGCAACATCCTTGTCCAATTGTGAATTGGCAATCATTTCGTTTACCTTTGCCAACAGTGTGCGTGAGTCGTCTATTCTTTCTTTGGGCTTGATGTCCAATGCTACGCAACCGAGCAATTGGCTCTTGTAGCGTAAATCACGTTTAAGGTTGTCAATGTCCTGAAGGAAATTGTTGTTTCTTACAGCATTGTCGCATCCGCTGAATGTGATGTCGATATTACGTCCCTCGTATCTCATTTCAACAAAAAGGCTGTCGCCGGTCTGCATCAACAATTTTGTCTTTCCGTTGATGAGCATACAAACAGTGTTGTCGATAGAGAATTGGTAAAGATGCTCCTCACCGGGATTGGTGTAGAATTCCTGATGGATTAAAGGAGTCTGAACGCAATCGAAATATACCATTTCGCCTTTGTAACCATAAATTTGCGCACTAAGCGTTGTGTTGTGTTCCTGTGCATTGATGGTTGCAAACATTGTAGCAATGGCAAAGATTGCCGATAAAAATAGTTTTCTCATAGTTGTATTTTGTTTTATAAAATTATCAGAATCGTGCACAAAAATATACAATGTTTTCAAAAAGCAATTATTTTATGTGTGATATTTATAATTATAAATAATAAACAAGGTGAATTTTGAGATTTTTTAACTAATCATTTAACTTTTTAAAACTTTTGATATGCCCGTTTGTTGCAATAGTAAATTTATATAGCCCTGTCGAAAAGTTAGTATCTCTCTGCTCGTTTGTATACTATATTTGAGCAAAAGCTCCAATATACTTTTGCTCGCTGTAATAAATATTCAAGCAAGCTTGATATTTATCGCTCGCTTATGCGTATATTTGCAAAAATGAATTCATTTAACGGAATATGGGAAGAAGATTCTTTTTTTCGATGCTTGTTTTACTTCTGATTGTGGGAGGGATGATGTGTACAAGCTGTTGCGCGAACAAGACTTTTGTGTCAAAGAAATTTACTGTAAATGGTGCGTCGTTTACAATGGTCAAGGTAAAAGGCTCTACATTTAAAATGGGAGCAATGCCCGCTTGCAATATTGCCGAAGAGGATGAATACCCTGTGCATAATGTGTTTCTTAATGACTATTATATAGGAGAAACAGAGGTAACTCGCGAACTATGGAGTGCTGTGATGGGCAACGACCCTTCGGGAATGCAGGGGACAGGACAATCTCCCGTAGAGAGTGTAAATTGGAACGATTGTAATAATTTTTTAAATAAGTTGAATGAACTTACTGGCGCTAATTTCTGTTTGCCTACCGAGGCTCAGTGGGAGTATGCCGCGCGTGGCGGTAGAAACTCAAAGGGGTATCTTTACAGCGGCAGCGACAATATAGACGATGTTGCTTGGTACAAGGAGAATGCCAATAATGGAGTAAACGAGGTAAAGAAAAAGATGCCTAATGAATTGGGTCTTTATGATATGAGCGGCAATGTGTCGGAGTGGTGCAGCGACTGGTACGGTGAATATCCCGCAAATGATGTCTCTAATCCTGTGGGAGTATCCTCGGGACATTGCAGGGTTATTCGTGGCGGCTGCTGGATAAACGAGGAGAGTATATGTCGAGTGACCGACAGGACTTTAGGGGCTCCGCGTGGCAGTGGCTGTATATTGGGACTACGCCTCTGCCTTACAGAATAGGATAGCCTATAAATGATAAAATGATAAATGGTGGTCAAATTGACCACCATTTATCATTTCTGTTCCTCGAATATTGCAAGAGCCTTATTCTCCTCCTGCTCCATAATCTCGCGCTCTCCCTCTCCTTTATCGTTTATTCCGCAAAGGTGAAGCACTCCGTGGATAATCACTCGCAGAAGCTCGCGTTCATAGCTCTCGGCGACAAGCTCGCTGTTGGTGCGCACTGTGTCGAGACTTATAAAAAGGTCGCCGCTGATAATATTATCCTCGCAATAGTCGAATGTGATAATATCGGTGTAATAGTCGTGCTGAAGATATTCGCGGTTCACCTCAAGAATCTTTTCGTCGTCGCAAAAAATGTAGGCAATCTCTCCAACCTTCTTGTTGTAGCTTGCTGCTACCTTTTTTATCCACGCTGTAATCTCGCGTCTCTTTATCGCGGGCATTTTAACGCCCTCTGTCTGATAGCTTATCATAATTTTGTTAATTTATTGTCAATCTTTAAGTTCCTATCCAAAGAAAATATATGCAATGGCAATGGCTGCCAGAATTCCGGCAAGGTCGGCGAGTAGTCCGCAACTTATTGCGTGGCGTGTTTTGCGTATACCGACGCTACCAAAATAGACAGCTAAAATATAGAATGTAGTGTCGGTCGCCCCCTGAAAGATGCAGGCGAGACGTCCAGCAAAAGAGTCGGGGCCGTATGTTGTCATTGCGTCAATCATAAGTCCGCGGGCACCGCTGCCACTCAATGGCTTCATTATCGCTGTGGGGAGCGCTCCGACAAAATCGGAATTTCCTCCGCAGGCCTCTACGCACCACGCTACTCCTCCCATAATAAAGTCCATTCCTCCCGATGCGCGGAATACTCCTATGGCAACCAGAATAGCCACAAGGTAGGGGATTATTCTTATCGCGGTGGAGAATCCCTCTTTTGCGCCCTCTATGAATGCTTCGTATACATTTATCCTGCGCAGGACTCCTGCTGTTATGAATGCTATGATTATGGAGAAGAGCAGTACATTGGCTATGCTTGTCGAGAATATCTCAACGTCGCTGCGCGACAGCATTGTCATTCCCCACGTTCCCAATGCTACAAACAGGCATACTCCCGCAAGGAACAGCATCATTGGACGGTTGAAAAGGTTTATCCTCTGATAGATGCTTGTTATTACGAGTCCCGCGATTGTAGCAACGGTTGTTGCCAATAGTATAGGGATAAATACGTCGGTGGGTTGTGCTGCTCCCAATTGTGTGCGGTAGGCAAGCACTGTCATAGGGATAAGCGTAAGCCCCGATGTATTGAGCACAAGGAACATAATCATTGGGTTGGTGGCCGTATCCTTCTTTGGGTTAAGCTCCTGAAGTTCCTGCATTGCTTTTAGTCCCATAGGCGTTGCTGCATTGTCGAGTCCCAGCATATTGGCCGCAAAATTCATAAACATTGTGCCGGTAACAGGATGCCCTTTGGGAATATCGGGAAATACTCGTGTAAAGATCGGGGCGAGCATCTTTGCCAAAAGGTCCACAAGGCCTCCTCGCTCGCCGATTTTCATTATGCCCATCCACAGCGACAGTACTCCGGTGAGTCCGAGAGAAATTTCAAAGGCTGTCTTTGCCGTTGAAAAGGTAGAATTCATTATTTCGGGGAATACTGTTGTGTCGCCCCAAAATATCAATTTGAATAGGGCAATGAAGAATGCCACTATAAAAAATGCTATCCAAATGTAGTTTAGTACCATAGTTGCTGTTTGCTGCGATGCAAAAATAATATTTTTTTTGCATTGCGAGGCATATTGTGGCAATATAAGAATTTACCTGTAATTTGATTGTCGGTAATTTGTTTTTTTCCGTTTCTGGTGGAAACTCGCGATTTTTGCATTATCTTCGCGATGAATAACGAAAAATCTCATTTATGAGTGCAGAATTTGATATTCGAGGCAGACACAGCGACAAGGAATTCGAGAATGCATTGCGCCCTCTTGCTTTCCACGATTTTACCGGTCAGGACAAGATAGTAAGTAACTTACGTATTTTTGTTCAGGCTGCAAAGATGCGTGGCGAGTCGCTCGACCACGTGCTGTTGCACGGCCCTCCGGGATTGGGAAAAACAACGCTTAGCAACATTATAGCCAATGAATTGGGCGTTGGCTTCAAGGTAACCTCGGGCCCTGTGCTCGATAAGCCGGGCGACCTTGCCGGAATATTGACCTCTCTTGAACCTAACGATGTTCTGTTCATCGACGAGATTCATCGTCTCTCTCCTATCGTCGAGGAGTATCTCTATTCGGCAATGGAGGACTATCGCATTGATATTCTCATAGATAAAGGTCCGTCGGCACGCTCCATACAAATAGACTTAAGTCCTTTTACGCTCATTGGTGCAACCACCCGTAGCGGACTATTGACTGCTCCTCTGCGTGCTCGCTTCGGAATAAATATGCATCTTGAATATTACGACAGCGAGACGCTGGCCGGTATAATTGCCCGTTCGGCACAGATTCTGCGTGTGTCGTACGACGAGGAGGCTACCTACGAAATTGCGCGTCGCAGTCGCGGTACGCCCCGTATAGCCAATGCTCTGTTGCGTCGTGTGCGTGATTTTGCTCAGGTGATGGGCGACGGACACATAACAAATGCCATTGCAAAGATGGCATTGGAGGCTCTGAACATCGATAAATATGGCCTTGACGAGATTGACAACAAGATTCTCTGCACCATTATCGATAAGTTCAAGGGTGGTCCTGTGGGAATAGGCACTATAGCAACTGCTCTTAGCGAGGATGCTGGAACCATCGAAGAGGTATATGAGCCCTATCTTATTAAAGAGGGATTCTTGAAGCGTACCCCTCGTGGACGAGAGGTTACTGAGCTTGCTTACAAGCATTTGGGACGCAGTAAGTACGGGGCGATAGATGGTACGTTATTCTGATTCTATAGATTCTTTGCCATATTCTGCAGCACAATGAGTCCTTCGGGGCCCATATTGAATAGTAAATCCACAATGCTCAGATTGGGGATAAAGCCGTTGCGCTGCGAGAATACCTGATAGTACTCCTCTCCTCTGGTATTTTCAATCTCTTTTGGATCAGCTAATGCCCTACAGTCCATAATGTCGGCATTTGCGGCATTCTCTGTAACTATTGTCGGGCGCTCAAGAGTAAGAAGCTCGCACACGGTATTGTGCAGCCTTATATTAAAGTCCATAAGGAACCCATCTTTTTCCTCGTAGAAATGGGCAAAATCATCGGCATAATAGTCAAAGAAAGGGCTCTTTCGGTACGCGCTTACAATGGCGTTCCAATGTAGGTGACGCCAATTCCCGTGCTCACTGATGCGTACGTCGCGCATTGCCTGACGCCCATTATGCTGAATGGGTATTGTCAGCGCCTGTGTACCATTCTCGGTGGCTATCATCGCACGGTTGCGGAATGTCTGTTTGACGAATGTCGATTCTCCGTCTATCAGCATACTGTCCGATGCGAATAGTCGTACATAAAGAGGGATGGGTGCAAGATAGAGCGGGTGGGTGAGAAGCTGCATAAACTCTTATTTGAAACTATCTACACTGCGGAACAGACGGTCCCAACGTATCTTGCCGTCGAACCAGCCGCGGTCCTTGTCGAGAGAGAGCCATACGAACAGAGGCTTTCCTACTATATGGTCCTCGGGAACGAATCCCCAGTAACGCGAGTCGGCGCTATTGTGTCGGTTGTCGCCCATCATCCAATAGTAATCCATTGCGAATGTATAGCGGTTGCTCTCTGTGCCGTTGATGAATATCTTTCCATCCTTAACCTCCAATTTGTTACCCTCGTAGGCAACAATGGGGCGTTCGTATATGGGTAGATTCTCCAATGTGAGCTCAATGCTCTCGCCGCGTTTGGGAATCCATACGGGACCGTAGTTGTCTGCAGTCCATTTTGTGTAGCCGTTCAACGGATAGATATCTTCGGTTGTATTGCTCTCGAACGGTTCAATCGATTCAACCAATTTTGTGTATTTTGCAAGCTTGTCTCTTGTTTCGTCGGTCAGCGGTATAAGGTGTCTGCCGTTACCCTGTCTCTGAAGGTCGTCCTTGCTTATACCAAGCTCGTGGCGTATGCGCTCGGGGAGTACTCCCTTGAATTTCACCCAATAGTTAAACTGTACATTCTGTGGCTCTTTGTTCTTTGTGCCGTTCAGGAAAATCTCCTTGTCCTTTATCTCAAGAATGTCGCCGGGCATTCCTACGCATCGCTTTACATAATTTTCGCGACGATCGACGGGGCGCCACATTTTTTTACCAAAAATGTGCGGATTCTTGTCAATATAGTCGCGTCCCGCAGCAAAGTATAGGTCATACACCGCTCTTTGACGCTCGGTGTCTAAGCTATCCATTTCGGGGTTGTTGGGGTAGCGTCCCATTCCGATAAAAAGGGATTCTGCGTAATAGTCTATAATCTGCGGGTTGCTTACCACGGTGTCTCCGGCGGGATAGTTGAATACGACAATGTCGTTAAGCTCAATATCTTCGAGTCCTTTTACTCTCTCGTAGGGCCACTGCACCGCGTCGATGTAACTTTTGCAATTGGCAACGGGCAGTGTGTGCTGTGTGAGAGGCATACTCAAGGGGGTGTGCGGCTTACGCGGTCCGTAGTTAAGCTTGCTCACAAAAAGGTAATCTCCTACCAGCAACGACTTTTCGAGCGAAGAGGTTGGAATTACATAATTCTGAAAAAAGTAGAGGTTCACAAAGTAAACGGCTATAAGAGCAAACACAATTGCATCGACCCAGCTCATCACCTGACGCAACAATTGGTTCTTTGACTCTTTCCACCAGCCCCACTTTATGAATTTTGTTGTGTAATTATCAACGATAAAAGGTATTACAACAATTCCCCACCAACTCTTTACCCACACGAGGAACAATATGTACAGAGTGAGGACAATAATCAGTCTTATCCAATCTTTTGTTGTTGGCTTTCTCATTTTTTTGCTGGTGTGTTAATGTTTAATTTGTTACCTTTTTATCGATGTTTTTTAGAAATTGAAAAGGTCTTTCATTCCCAAGAATCCGCTGTTGTCGTTTACATACTCGGCAGCGAGTACTGCGCCTAATGCAAAGCCGCTACGGTTCTTTGCATCGTGTGTAATTGTGATACTATCGGCTGCCGAGTCGTAGGTGATAGTGTGAATGCCGGGAACCTCTCCGCGACGTACGGCATTTATCTTAAGCTCTTCGGCTGTGGCGTCGGCACCTTTTGTTACACTGCCATCCTTGTTTGTAACATCGCCGAGCACCCATTTGCTCTTGCGGTCGAGCTGCTCGAGAATACCCTCGCCCAATGTGATTGCTGTACCGCTGGGAGCATCTAATTTGTGAATGTGGTGTGTTTCCTCCATTTCAACGTCGTATGCGGGGAAGCGGTTCATTATTTTTGCCAAATAACGGTTCACCGCCGAGAAGATGGCAACTCCTAAACTGAAATTGCTCGACCAGAAGAGTGTCTTTCCTTCGTTTGCACACAAATTGCGCATCTCCTCTTCGTGATTGTGAATCCATCCGGTGCTGCCGCTTACAACCTTTACGCCAACGCTCATTGCATCCTTGCAGTTGTTGTATGCAACAGATGGGGCGGTAAACTCAATTGCAACGTCGGCCGAAGCAAAAGCCTTGCCGAAAATCTCTTCGCGGTTGTTAATATCTATGATTGAGACAATATTGTGTCCTCTCTCGAGGGCAATTTTCTCAATCTCTTTTCCCATTTTTCCGTAACCTATAAGTGCTATATTCATAATATTGTTCATTTTAAGACGGTGCGAAGATAACTATTTTTTCTGTAGTACGGTAAATTTCAAATAAATATTGTATCTTTGGCGGTCATTGCGCGTGTATACGCAATATATGCGCGTATTTATTATGTGAATTTAAAATAAAAAACAAAATAATTTTATGGAAAAGAATTTTAAAAGAACTTTGGTAACATCGGCGCTTCCCTATGCTAATGGCCCTGTACATATAGGTCATCTTGCGGGAGTATATGTTCCTGCCGATATTTATGTTCGCTATCTGAGACTAAAAGGCGAAGAGGTGCTTTTTATCGGTGGTTCCGATGAGCACGGAGTACCTGTAACCATACGCGCAAAGAAAGAGGGTTGCACTCCTCAGGATGTGGTGGACCGTTACCACAATATCATCAAAGAGTCGTTTGAGGGCTTCGGCATTTCGTTCGACGTATATTCGCGTACAACATCTGAGACTCATCATCAGCTTGCTTCGGACTTTTTCCGTAAGCTTTACGACGATGGCAAGTTCGTTGAGCTCGAGAGTGAGCAGTATTACGACGAGGGCGAGCAGCAGTTCCTAACCGACCGTAACATCAGAGGCGAGTGCCCTCGCTGTCACGCTCCCGAGGCTTATGGAGACCAGTGTGAAAAGTGTGGTGCCACACTCTCTCCCGATGAGCTTATAAACCCCTATAATGCCGACTCGGGCAATAAATTGGTGAAGCGTAAGACCAGCCACTGGTATTTGCCTCTCGACCAGTATCAGCCGTGGCTCGAGGAGTGGATTCTCGGCGACCACAAAGAGTGGCGCAGCAACGTGTACGGTCAGTGCAAAAGCTGGTTGGACACAGGATTGAAGCCTCGCGCCGTTACTCGCGACCTTAATTGGGGTATTCCCGTACCCGTAGAGGGTGCCGAGGGTAAGGTTCTCTACGTGTGGTTCGACGCTCCTATCGGTTATATAAGCAATACTAAAGAGCTTCTCCCCGATTCTTGGGAAATGTGGTGGAAAGACAAGGATACCCGTCTGGTGCATTTCATCGGAAAGGACAACATTGTGTTCCACTGTATTGTATTCCCCACAATGCTGAAGGCTCACGGCGACTATATTCTCCCCGACAATGTGCCCAGCAACGAATTCCTGAATCTCGAGGATGATAAAATCTCTACATCACGCAATTGGGCTGTATGGCTTAACGAATATCTCGTGGACTTCCCCGGCAAGCAGGATGTATTGCGTTATGTGCTCACAGCGAATGCTCCCGAGACAAAGGACAACAATTTTACTTGGAAAGATTTTCAGGCACGCAACAACAATGAGCTTGTGGCGGTGTACGGAAACTTTGTGAACCGCGCATTGGTGCTCACAAAGAAGTATTTCGACGGAAAGGTGCCCGCTTGCGGCGAATTTACCGACTACGATCGTGCTATTGTCGATGAGTTTGTGAATGTAAAGGCATTGGTGGAGCAGTTGCTCGACCAGTTCAAGTTCCGCGAGGCTCAGAAGGAGGCGATGAACCTCGCACGTATCGGTAACCGTTATCTTGCCGAGACTGAGCCTTGGAAATTGGCAAAGAGCGACCTTGGCCGCGTTGCTACAATATTGAATATCTCGCTTCAGTTGGTTGCGAACCTCTCAATAGCTTTTGAGCCTTTCCTCCCCTTCAGCAGCAAGCGTCTGCGTGAGATGCTCAACTACGATAGCTTCGAGTGGGAGAGCCTCGGACGCATCGACCTTCTCGAGACAGGCCACGAGCTTGGTGAGGTGGCATTGCTGTTCGATAAAATAGAGGATGATGCCATTCAGGCACAGCTCGACCGTCTCGCCCGCATCAAGAAAGAGAATGAGGAGATGAATTACAAGGCTAATCCTATACGCTCCGAGTGCAGCTTCGACGATTTTCTTAAGCTCGATATGCGCGTAGGTACTGTATTGGAGTGTACAAAGGTGCCTAAGGCCGACAAACTGTTGCAGTTCAAGATTGACGATGGATTGGAGACACGTACCATCCTTTCGGGTATTGCAAAGCATTTTAATCCCGACGAGCTTGTAGGCAAGCAGGTATGTTTCATTGCCAATCTGCCTCCCCGCACAATGCGCGGAATAGTTAGCGAGGGAATGATTCTCAGCGCCGAGGACAACGAAGGAAAGCTCTCGTTGCTTACAGTAGCTCCAACCGCAAAGCCTGGTAGCGAGATTAAATAACCTCTTAAAAGAATCTGCAACAAAGGATTATGAAGAGAATCCTGTATGATAACCAGATGTTTACATTTCAGCGCTTCGGCGGAGTAACGCGTTACTTCGCCGACCTGATGTACAATCTGCCGACAGAGGAATTCTCGGCGTCGATGCCTGCCTGTTTCTGTGAGAATCATTATGTGGTGAACACGTACTGTAAGAAATATGCGTCGCTGAGCTTCCCCTCGAATTATAGGGCGCGCCGTCGTATATATCAGCTTTTTAATACCCTATATGCCTCGCGTGCAATAAAGAGTGGTGAATATGATATTTTCCACCCTACATACTTTTCTCCATATTTCCTGCAGGCGGTGAAACGACAGGGCAAGCCCTTTGTGCTTACGGTGCACGATATGACCTTTGAACGCTATCCACAGGATGTACTCATATACGACCGCACTATTCCCAACAAAAAACGTTTGGTGGCCGAGGCCGACCACATAATTGCCGTGAGCGAGAATACCAAGCGCGACATTATTGAGCTATTGGGTACCGACCCGTCGAAAATCTCTGTTGTTCATCACGGTTATCGTCCAATAGCAGAGCCGTCCAAACAGCTTTTTGACCGCTATATACTGTATGTCGGTGAGCGCAAGGGTTATAAGAACTTTTTCCGCTGGCTGTCGGCTATACGCTCACTGCTTGTAATGGATCCTACACTAAAGGTGGTGTGTACGGGCAATCCTTTTACAAAATATGAGATTGAACTGTTCCGTAAATGGAATATAAACAATAGCATAATACAAATTTCGGCCGATGATGCGCAGATGGCGTCACTCTACAGGCACGCACTATGCTTTGTCTTTCCGTCGCAATACGAGGGATTCGGAATACCTATTCTCGAGGCTTTCTACAATGGATGCCCTGTCTGCTTGAGCGATGCGAGCTGCTTCCCCGAGGTTGCCGGCGATGCTGCGCTCTTCTTCGACCCCAACAATGCACAGTCGATGTACGATACTTTGCGCGAGGTAATATCAAAGGAATCCTTACGCAAAGAGCTTGTTGCAAAAGGACTCCACCGTGCAAAGGAGTTTACTCTGGAGCGTATGGTGCAGAATACCTGCGACGTTTACCGTAAATTATAAATTCAGTAACCGAAAATGATGAAACGTTTCGATATTAAAAAGTGTTTCCCGCATATAGTTGCCGTGGCGCTGTTCTTTATTCTGACAGCAGTATACTTTGCGCCGGTCTTTCAGGGTAAGGATCTGCTGCAGGGCGATGCCATAAGCTCTCAGGCGTGGGGAAAGGATGCAAAGGATTATCACGATGCAACGGGAGAATATGCCTATTGGTCAAACTCAATGTTCTCGGGAATGCCTGCGAATTATACGTTTGCGCCCGAGCCGGTGAATATATTCGAGTCCTTTGACAAGGTCCTTACATTGAGAATGTTCGGCTTTTCGCGCCGACACATTGGCTCAATATTCCTTACATTCGTCTGCTTCTATATATTCCTGCTGTCGCTCGGCTGTAAGCCGTGGTTGAGCATTGCTGGTTCTATAGCCTACACGCTATGCTCCTATAATCTTATAATCATAGGCGCCGGTCATATGAACAAGAGCCTTGTGATGGCTACAATGGCACCTATAATAGGTGGAGTGATTCTTTGTTATCGCGGTAAACTGCTGTGGGGAGCATTGGTAACACTCATATTCTCGGGACTCAACATCTATTGGAGTCATCAGCAGATAAGCTATTATCTGTTGATGACTCTACTGATTCTGGCAATAGTCTATCTTGTATATGCAATAAAAGAGGGTACTTTAAAGCAATATTTTAAATCATCGGCGGTGATGCTTGCCGCTGCGGTGCTTGCCGCTTTGCCTGCTATAGGACAACTGTTGCCGTCGGCCGACTATGCCAAAGATACTATGCGTGGCGGTGCGGTATTGAAGCAGGAGGGTGTAAAAGAGAGCTCGGGACTGGACATTGACTATGCTTTCCAATGGAGCTACGGCAAGGCCGAGACATTCACTCTGCTTGTTCCCAATCTCTACGGTGGAGCATCGGGATACGATCTTGGTACCGATTCCGAGACATATAGGATTTTCTCTCAAGCCTATGGGCCGCGTCAGGCAGCCGAGGTAGTTAAGCAGATGCCGGCCTATTGGGGTCCGCAGCCGGGAACATCGGGTCCTGTATATGTGGGAGCGGTAGTATGTCTGCTTTTTGTATTCGGAATATTTGTGGTACGCGGCCGCGAAAGATGGTGGCTCGTTGCTGCAACAATCCTCTCGTTCGTTCTTTCGTGGGGACGTTTCTTGCCCTCTGTAAATAGTTTCCTATTCTATAATCTGCCGCTATACAGCAAATTCCGCGCCCCATCTATGGCTCTTGTAATAGCATCGCTAACAATGGTAACATTGGGTATTCTTGCGGTAAAAAGGGTTGTTGAGGCTAACGATGAGGAGAAGAAGATGTTGCGCTCAAGATTGCTCTATTCGGCTGCAATAGTTGGTGGAATATTGATTGTGTTTGCTCTTTTTGGGGGCTCAATGTTCAATTTCAGCGGAGCGAGCGATGCGGGATTGCCCGACGTTCTTGTGAAGGCTCTTCGTGCCGATCGCGAGTCGATGTTCATTGCCGATGTATGGCGCTCGTTTACCTTTGTCGCTGTTGCTGCTGCGCTTCTCTACATTTATCTTGTAAATAGGATAAAGAGAAAATATATGGTGCTTGCTCTTGCGCTGCTCTTCCTGTTCGACCTTTGGAGCGTGGACAAACGCTTCCTATCGTACGACGACTTTATGCCTAAAAGAGAGACAACAGAGATTCGTCCTACAGAGGCCGACAGACTGATTCTTCAGGATAAGGACCCTAATTATCGTGTGCTTAATCTTGCGCGTAACACATTCAACGAATCGTATACCTCTTATTTCCATAAGTCGATAGGAGGATACAGCCCTGCAAAGATGCGCCGCTATCAGGATATTATAGACTATTATTTGTCGCGTAGCATAAATCCCAATGTGATAAATATGCTGAATACACGCTATGTGATTGTACCCGGAGAGAATGGCGAGGCTGTGCAGTATAATCCCGAGGCATTGGGCAATTGCTGGTTCGTGGACAGAATAGAGTGGGTCGATAATCCTAACGAAGAGATTGAGGCTCTTGCCGATTGCAATCCTCTCGCAATGGCATTCATCGACAAGGAGTGGCTGTCGGCATTCGAGAACCCTATGGCCTACAATAATGTTGTAGATAGCAGTGCCTATATAAAAATGACCGATTATAAGAATCCCGGAAACATATTCTATGAGAGCTATTCACCTAATGCTCAATTGGCGGTATTCTCCGAGGTATATTATAAAACGTGGAAGGCCTTTGTCGATGGCAAAGAGGTTAAGCCTGTGCGCGCCAACTACATTCTGCGTGCGTTGCCGCTGCCTGCCGGAAAGCATACAATAGAATTCCGTTGCGTTGATGAGCTTATGATAAAAAGCGGCAGAGCGTCGCTCTACGCCTCAATATTGGCGGGAATTGTAATTGTGCTGCTTGCCGGAGCAATTATCTACTGTAGAATAAAACAATGACAACAATGAACCATAATCCGAAATTCTCCATAATAACCGTAACATATAATGCAGCAGCGGTGGTAGAACCGACGCTGCACAGCATTATATCGCAGAGTTATGACAATTATGAGTTTATTCTCGTGGATGGAGGCTCTTCGGATGATACTGTCCCAAAGGTCCGCGCCTGCGGGATAAAGGCATCGCACATTGTGTCGGAGCGCGACAAAGGGCTATACGACGCAATGAACAAAGGAATAAAGCTTGCCACAGGCGATTATCTCTGTTTCTTGAATGCAGGAGACTCGTTCCATAGCCCCGATGTTCTCGAGAAGATGGTCGCTGCTATCGACGGAGAGGCTCTTTTCCCCGATGTCCTTTATGGCGAGACTGCCGTTGTTGATGACAAGCGTCAATTTGTGCGTATGCGCCGCCTGCAGGCTCCCGAGCAGTTGCATTGGACAAGCTTCAAGCAGGGAATGTTAGTGTGTCATCAGGCATTTTTTGCCCGTCGCGACATTGCTCCCGAATATAATCTCGACTATCGCTATTCGGCCGATGTTGATTGGTGCATACGTGTAATGAAGCGTGCAAGGAAAATGCTGAAAGTAAAAATTACAATTATCGATTATCTGCAGGATGGCCTCTCCATACAGCATCACAGAGCATCGTTGATGGAGCGTTTCAATATAATGTGCAAGCATTATGGGGTATTCTCGACACTGATGCACCATCTTTGGTTCATATTGCGTGCTTTAATAAAAAAATAACCGATAAAATAAATAACTATGTTTTCAAAAGAGACTTATATCGAACGTCGCCGCGTTCTTAAAGAGAGAGTGGGAGAGGGTCTTCTGCTCTTCTTGGGCAACACAGAGACCGGAATGAATTATGCCGACAATGCCTATCATTTTCGTCAGGATTCAACCTTCCTTTACTATTTTGCTTCGGACTACTCGGGATTGGCTGCAATAATAGATATTGACGAGGATAAGGAGATTATCTTCGGTAACGAGCTTACAATAGACGATATTGTGTGGACAGGAGTGCAGCCCACCATTAAGGAGAATAGCGAAAGGGTAGGCATTGGAATTACCCGTCCTATGAGTGAGCTGGCCATTTATCTTAAAGCTGCTCAGGCAAAGAAACAGACTATACACTTTTTGCCTCCCTATCGCGGAGAGCATCGTGTGTGGCTGCAGGAACTTTTGGGCATACACCCGTCGGAGCAGGATAGCGCCGTATCGGTAAAATTTATTAAGGCGGTAGTTAGTCAGCGTAACTACAAGAGCGCCGAGGAGATTGAGCAGATAGAAGAGGCCGTGAATGTCTCGGTTGATATGCACTGCGCTGCTATGCGTGCCGTTCGTCCCGGAACTACCGAGGCCGAGATTGTCTCTGTTGTGCAGGCCGAGGCAGCAAAGCATAATTTCGGACTTTCGTTCCCCATAATAGCAACAATAAACGGACAGACGCTGCACAATCACGCCTACGGAACAACGCCTCTTAAAGATGGTCAGATGTTCCTGTTGGATTCCGGTTGCGAGAATGCTATGCATTATGCCGGAGACCTTACAACCACAATGCCCGTAGGAAAGAGTTTTACCACACAGCAGCGCGAGGTATGCAATATCCTTCGTCGCGCCCATTTGTCGGCTCTCGGAGCAATAAAGCCCGGCGTTGAATATCGTGAGGTTCATCGCATTGTGCTCACCGAGATTGCAAAAGGAATGGTAGATCTTGGTCTTATGAAGGGTGACCCTGCTGAGGCAGCTGTTGCAGGAGCTGCCTGTATGTTCCTTCCCCACGGATTGGGCCATATGATGGGACTCGACGTTCACGATATGGAGAATTTCGGTGAGGTATATGTGGGCTACGAAGAGGGTCGTGTGAAGAGTCCTCTTTTCGGCTGGAAATCTTTGCGTCTGGCAAAGGCTCTTGAGCCGGGCTTTGTCTTTACAGTTGAACCCGGAATATATTTTATTCCTGACCTTATGGACAAATGGCAGGCCGAGAAACAGTTTACCGACTTTATCTGCTACGACAAACTATCAGCTTGGCGCAATTTTGGCGGTATTCGCAACGAAGAGGACTACTATGTATTCGACGGCGGTGCGCGTCGCTTAGGTAAATATAAGCCAATGTCTCCCGAGGAGATTGAAGAAGAACACAATAAATAATACATTATGATACACGATAAAAAAGTTGTAGTTGTAATGCCTGCCTATAATGCTGAAAAGACTCTGGAGCAGACATACAATGAAATACCATTTGATATTGTCGATGAGGTGATACTCACTGACGACTGCAGCAAGGATAATACTGTTGAGGAGGCTCGCCGATTGGGTATTAAGGAGGTTATACGCCACGGGAGAAACAAAGGCTATGGCGGCAACCAAAAGACCTGTTATAACAGAGCCCTCGAGCTTGGTGCCGATATTGTGATAATGCTGCATCCCGATTATCAGTATACTCCCAAACTCATAGAGTCTATGGTATATGTAATTGCCAATGGAGTATATCCTGTTGTGCTTGCTTCGCGCATATTGGGAAAGGGTGCCCTCAAAGGTGGAATGCCTATCATCAAATATGTGGCTAACCGCACACTGACATTTATTCAGAATATATTGTTGTCGCAGAAGCTATCGGAGTATCATACAGGATACAGAGCATTCTCGGCCGAGACATTGCGCGCGGTTGATTATAATTCAAATTCCGACGATTTTATCTTTGACAATGAGATGCTGGCACAGATATTCTATGCCGGATATGAGATTGGCGAGGTTACCTGCCCCACAAAATATTTCCCCGAGGCATCTTCCATAAATCTCAAACGCAGCAGCATCTATGGATTGGGAGTATTGCGTGTGTCGCTTGTCTATCGTTTGTGTAAATGGGGCTTGATGCGTTCCTCTCTCTTTGGAAAAAAGATAGGTAAATGAAAAAGTATATTCCGTATGCACTCATTGCGCTGTTGTTTGCTGTAGTTTATAGTCGTTGCTTCGACTCTAAGCTCGACCTTAACGGCGACAATGCTACATATATTCAGTTGGCACGAAACATTGCCGATGGCCTGGGATACTCTAATGTCTCGCCCAATGGTATTACCCCGGCGAGCCATTTTCCTCCGGGCTATCCTGCATTTCTTGCCTTTTTTGTGTGGATAGGACTCGATTCACTCTTTCTGTTCAAAGTGCTGAACGGAATATTGCTGTGCCTCTCCCTGCTGTTGATCTATAGGGTGGCAGAGCGCCTTTCGGGCAATAGGGCGGTTGCTCTATCAGCTTCGTTGCTTGCCTGTTTTTCGCCACAGTTGATGCATTTTTCTTCTATGGCAATGTCCGAAATGCTCTATCTATTCTGTACGGTAATGTCGTTCTTCGCATTGTACCGATACTCTTTGTCAAAGAAAAGCTTTTATCTCTCGCCGTGGTTCTTTGTGGCACTGTTGTCGGCTGCCGCAACATACTATATAAGGACGGTGGGTGCATCGGTGCTTTTTGCTGTCGTGCTCTTCTTCCTCTTCCGTAAAGAGTGGAAGGCTGCTGCAGCATCCGTTGCCGCTATTTTCCTGTTGCTGTTACCCTGGTCGTTGCGTAACTCAATGTATGGGATAGAGTCTCGATATTTTGGAACGATAATGACGGTCAATCCCTGGCGTCCCGAACTTGGCACTGTGTCGAGCGTGGGCGAGATGTTCTCTAAAATGGTTACTAACGTCGATGAGACGGTGATAAAAGGCTTTAGAGAGATTCTTTTCCCCTTCCTAGATATGAATTACAGCGAGCCGTCGGCCTCTTTGGGACTGCTTGCCGGTGTCCTTGTTGCCTTGACGGTCCTTTATGGTTGCTGGACTTTAGGCGGACGTAATATGCGTTTCCCCTTCTTGGGCTTTATATTGGCCAATGTAGGGCTTTTTGCTCTATGGCACGGAGGCAATGGCGTGCGTTACGTTGTTCCTGTTGCACCTTTTATATATATATTCTTCTATTTTGGAGTATATAATATGGTGGCTCTTGTTGCTAGACGATTATCGGGCATTGGACTATTGGGCGATAAATGGCAGCGCTCGGCCTATCTGCTTCTGTTGTTGGCTCTGCCGGCAATAGCACCCATAAAGGAACAGTCTGCTGTTGCAAAGCAACCTTTCCCGCCTGCCTACAAGAACTATTTTGCCATAGCACAGACAATCCAAAAGCAGTTGCCTCGTGGCTGTGTCGTATCTTGTCGTAAGCCCGAACTGTTTAGCTATTTTGCTCCGTCGCACTATGCTGTGCGTTACTCCTTTACAAAGGATAGCGCTAAGCTTATTGCAAATATGCTCGATAATAATGTCGATTTTGTGATATTGGAGCAATTGGGTTACAGCAGCACTCCTCTCTATCTTTATCCTGCGGTAGTAGAGCATCAGGAACTGTTTAAAGTCGTGGCGACACTCCCCGCTCCCGAAACATTCCTATTGAGTTTCGATAAAGAGAAGGCAAGAATGTGGCTCGACAGCCTTAAATAGAAAAGAGTGGGCTTAATCGCCCACTCCCTCTAGATACTTGAACCGTAGAAGAAATTTAAGCCTTTTGTTCCTTGTCTTAATTTCGGGAATGTGATGCTTGTTATATTTAATCCTACGGAGTCTTACAAAAACCTTGTACAGAAAAGCTACGGATAGCAAAAGAGCTAATCCAATCCAAAAAAAAGCCGCGTAGTTCATTGCCATTCTGTTTAAAGTGAAACTATGTAAAGGAACTCTCGGGGATAAAAGTAACGATAATTTATAAAAAAACAAATTATTTAAAATAAATAGTAAAGCAGACCTTTATAGCCTGCTTTACTATTATCCTTAAAAGAGTAGCCTGTAGAAGCATTCTCCTTTATATGTTTTTTGTTGCTCTGTCAAAGAGTGCTGCGGTCAAAAGGTAGAGCAGGATACCGCTTATAATACCGGCAATTCCGTCTATCAGATAATGCGCTTTTATGTACACTGTGGCTCCGCAGAGCAATATATATATAGGTGTAAGCGCCCATCCGAGGGTCCTGTTACTCTTGAAGGCAAGAATTATCAGTATGGTCGATATTCCTATATGTGAACTTGGGAAGGCTGCTGTCGGTCTTTCTCCCGATGCTTGTGCAATGTTAACAAGAGCGCTGAAGAAGCCCTCGGCGCTCTCCCTGTGCCCCAGAATATTGGGGTCAAGGTCGAAATAGTTCTTTATCGCAGGGTAAGGCCCGGCAACGGCAACGTCGGCGCCTATCACCGGAAAGTAGAATTGCGGGCCGGCTACCGGCAAGAATATGAACAGCAGATAGTAGATGAAAAACGAGCATTGTATGATGAATGTGCAGCGTCTGACATTCTGCGGCTCTTTAAAGAAATACCAGAAACAGATTACAGAAATCATAGGGTAGTAGGCCCAATATCCGAAACTGAACAGCTCGCGCCAAATGTCGTTGCTGAATATCTGGTCAAAGAGCAGCGCCGGCTGACAACCCAAAAGAGTATATTCGGCCTGTGCAAAAATGTGGTCCATATTGGGGAACATCCTGTTGAACTCGAATGTCTCGGGGTACCAGTATGTCAATAGCGACATTTGTGTAACCATACGCACAAGGCGCATTCCCGGCGATGGATATTTTGTGTATATATAGATTAATGCGAATGTTGCAACCACAATTATAAAATGAGACATAAGCATCTCATCGGGCTGTCTCAGACGATTATAGAAGATAATAATCAATATAGTCGTTAATAGATTGTAGAGCATATTGAGTGTCTCTACAGGAAGGAATCTTCTGTCCTCCTCCTCTCTTCTGAATAGTGCTATAGCCATTTGTTCTCTTTATACCATTTAATTGTCTCTCTTGTTCCACTCTCAAGGTCGTAGCTTGTTGTAAAATTAAGTTCTTCTTCTGTTTTTGTTGTGTCGCACAGCCAATTGCGCTGTCTCATTATATTGAATTTGTCTCTGTTTAGAGTGCTCGGCTTTTTTGTTATTCTCGACAGCTGTTCGGCGCATAGCGAAACAATCTTCAACAGCCATATTGGCGCTGTTATGTGTAGCACATTTTTTATATCAAGCTCTCGTTGAATGTAGTTGCTGAAGCTGCGGCTGTCGTATCCGCGCTTCTCACTCACAAAATAGCATTTACGGGTAACCCCTTTGTCTATGGCAAGGAATATTGCCTTTACAAGGTCCTTTACATAAATAAATGTTATTGTCTGTGGCTTGTATCCTACGGCAAAGTCAATATGCCTTATTATGCTTACCGCCATCTTGTAATAGTCTTTCTCTCGCGGTCCGTATACTCCTGTGGGGCGGAATATTACATAGGGTAGGCCGTGGCAAGCTCTGATATATGCCTCTGCCATTATTTTGCTGTAGCCATAGGCTGTGTTGGGGCGTGCCTCGTCGCTCTCTGTTATTGGAGTATATGGCTGTTCCTCCCTTATGGGGCCGAATATGCTCAGCGAACTAAGATAAATGAATTGTTTGGGGAGAATATTGCTCCTTCTCAACGCTTCGATGAGGTTTTTTGTTCCCTCAAAGTTTATTTTCATAAATTCGCTCTTATCGACACATTTTGTGGCGCCTGCAGCGTGTACAATGTAGTCCCACCCTTTGTTGTAAGACAAGAATGCGGCAATCTCCTTGTCGAGCGACACGGGAGAGGAAAGGTCGAGCTCAATGAATCTTATACGGTTATCCTGCAGGAATTCAAGGCTGCTGTTTCTGCGTATTGCCGCCCACACAGTGTATCCTCGTTTCAGGGCCTCTTCGACTATAAAGCTGCCTATGAATCCGCTGGCTCCGGTAACTAATATATCCATTATTTTACTGCTCTTCTCTTTTGACGTCTGCGCGTGCAAAGATA
This sequence comes from Bacteroidaceae bacterium, assembly GCA_017546785.1. Lineage (GTDB taxonomy): Bacteria > Bacteroidota > Bacteroidia > Bacteroidales > Bacteroidaceae > HGM04593. The sequence continues at coordinate 20,626 of JAFYRW010000036.1, forward strand.
GCTAATTATAGTTTCATAAATGCTAATAATGTAGCTTGCGGTGTTAATGTTCGCTTATTTTTCTTTTTTTTAGCATAATTTGTAAGAATGCTCTTTTGCTCTCCTATATAATAATGTAATTTAAAATATTGGGAATATGTGCAGAGAGAGTATTTTTCGTATAAAAGGAGTTTCTGGTGCTTGCTATGAGTTTGATGAATATCCTTTAAAAACATCATTGTCCGATACTTTGGAAATTTTAGGCAATGCCCCCGGCGTTTATATATTTTTATCCTCTACAGACGATGCTTCGGGCTGTGAGCAACGCAATCTGCTCTATTGTGGAATAACAGCCGACATTATCGGTTCAATGGGGGAGATGTTTTTGTCGGGCATTGTCTGGCGTGCCGATTTTCTTTGCTTCGCCTATGAGCCGTCGCCTCTCGTAAGGTGTGATTTATGGGCTGACATTCTATTGGCCAATAGCTTTATTTACAACGACTCCCAAAATTGAATCTGTAGGAATGACGAATGCTTGTGCAATTATTTTCGGATTCTTGTTGCCGTATATGTTTTTATTACTAATTTAGCAACATATAATGGTGGGGCAAAGGCCTTTTGTCGTTGATGAATAAATTTTTGTAATATGGCAAGGAATGCAGGAAAGTCCAAAGGGCGAATGAATAAAAGAGTGTTGGTTGAGATGCTTGTTGAGTTTTTTAATAGGCACGCCGGAGAGTCGTTGAGTACAAAGGTTGTCTTTAAGGAATTGGGAATAACATCAACGTCGGCAAGGACACTGTGTATAACCATTCTCGATGACCTTGTGTTCGAAGGCTATCTTGTAGAGACTGCTTTCCGCCACTATGCTCTTGCCGAGGGAAGCTCAACAATCAATGGTACATTCAGCCGCAATCGCGAGGGCTTCAACCTTTTTTATCCCGAGGATGGCAGCGAGCCTATTCTGATTAGCGAGCGTCACTCTTTACACGCTCTTACCGACGATTATGTGCGTGTGAGCCTTTTTGCCAAACGTAGGGGCCGTGGTCGTGAGGGTGAGGTCATAGAGATAATAAAACGCGCACACGATACATTCGTCGGCGTGCTAAAAGTGGAAAAGCATTATGCCCTGCTGCTCACCGAGAGCCGAATATTGCCCAACGATGTATTTATTCCAAAAGAGCATCTTAAAGGAGGAAAGAGTGGCGACAAGGCTGTTGTAAAATTGCTCGACTGGCCTATGGACAATCGCAATCCAATAGGTAAGGTCGTGGATATTTTGGGTAAAGAGGGAGACAATGATGCCGAGATGAATGCAATATTGGCCGAATTTGGTCTGCCGTACGTCTACCCCGAGGCTGTGGAGCAGGCTGCGCAGAATCTTCCCGCCGATATTACGCCGCAAGAGATTGCCCGTCGCGAGGACTTCCGCTCTATCACAACATTTACAATAGACCCTATAGACGCAAAGGATTTTGATGATGCGCTCTCTATACAAAAACTCCCTGATGGTCTCTGGGAGATTGGTGTGCATATTGCCGACGTTTCGCACTATGTGACCGAGGGCAGCATAATAGACAAGGAGGCATTCAAGCGCGCTACATCAATTTATCTTGTAGACCGCACAATACCTATGCTTCCCGAGCGTCTCTGTAATTTCTTGTGCTCTCTGCGTCCCAACGAGGAGAAGCTCACCTATTCGGTGATATTCGCAATGAACGACAAGGCCGAAATAAAGAATTACAGAATAGTAAGAGGAGTGATTAACAGCGATCGCCGCTTCTCCTACGAAGAGGTACAGGATATTTTGACGTCGGGCAAAGGGGAGTATATCGAGGAACTTACTACCTTGAACAATCTTGCACAGATAATGCGTAAGGCCCGAATGGCTGCTGGAGCCATTGACTTTCAGCAGGCCGAGGTTCGTTTCCGTCTCGATGAGGCCGGCAAGCCTCTGTCAGTCTATTTTACCGAGAGCAACGAGTCGCATCAGCTTATAGAGGAGTTTATGCTACTGGCCAACCGTACCGTGGCCGAGACCATAGGAAAAAGAGCGGGACGTACCGCTCCAAAGACTTTTGTCTATCGTATACACGACCGCCCCGACCCCGAGAAGCTGACAATGCTTGCCCGCTTTGTGAATAAATTGGGTTACAAGATGCGTAGCGCGTCGGGACGCACAACCTCTCCTGCGGCACTTAACAATCTTCTAAAAGAGGTCAAGGGAAGCAAAGAGCAGAATGTCATTGAGCAAATATCGTTGCGTACAATGCAAAAGGCAAAATATTCAACCGAGAATATTGGACATTTTGGCCTCGCCTTTAAATATTACACACACTTTACATCGCCCATACGCCGTTACCCCGACCTTATGGTTCATCGTCTGTTGGACCGTTACCTTAATCAGAATGGACGTTCGGCCAGCGTAAACAAATACTCCGACTACTGCGAGCATTGTTCGGCGCAGGAGCAGGTAGCGGCAAATGCCGAGCGTGCGAGCATAAAATACAAGCAGGTAGAATTTATGAGTGAGCACATTGGCGAGGAGTACGATGCTATTATAAGCGGAGTTACCGAGTGGGGTATTTATGCCGAAATAAACGACAATAAGTGCGAAGGAATGATTCCTCTTCGTACTCTGCAGGACGACTATTATGAATACGACGATGCGAACTACTGCCTAGTGGGCCGTCGCAAGCATCGTAAATATGTGATAGGCGATCCGTTGCGTGTGCGCATAGTTCGTGCCAATATCGACAAGAAACAGCTCGATTTTGAGATAGCTGATGAGTGGTAATATTTTCCTTAAAAGAGATATTTTAGTTTCTTTTCAGAATAAGGCTGTATTTTAGCAAAAAATAGGATTATGAAACTGCTGATAATAGAGGACGATGCTTCGTTGCGCGAGGTAATGTGCCGCGCATTGCGTAGCGAGGGTTATATAGTAGAGACAGCCTCGACATTCTTTGAGGCTCAAGATAAGATTGCCGGCTACAATTACGAATGTATAATGCTTGACATAATGTTGCCCGACGGCAATGGTCTTACCCTCCTCAGGCATATAAAGGCACTGGATAAGGGCGACAGAGTGATTATAATCTCGGCTCGTGACTCAATCGACGATAAGGTCGAGGGTCTTGAGCTTGGTGCCGACGATTATCTTGCCAAGCCTTTCTATATGGCGGAACTTTCGGCAAGAATAAAAAGTGTGCTGCGCCGTGGAAACAATGGAGTGGCACAGACTATGAGTACGGGAAATATAACCCTTTTTGTGTCGGAGCGCAGAGCAACTATTGGCGATGCTCCCCTTCCGTTGCTGAAAAAGGAATTCGACATTCTGCTTTATTTTATGCAGCGTCCCAATCACATTGTCGATAAGGCTGTTCTTGCCGAGTCTGTGTGGGGCGACCACGTTGATATGGCCGACAATTTCAGCTTCGTATATGCACAGGTTAAGAATCTGCGCAAGAAACTCAGTGACGCCGGCGCAACAATGAACATTAAGGCCATTTATGGCTTTGGATACAAACTGACAGAGGTAAACGAATAATGAGACTGATATATAGAATAATCATACGCCTTGCGTTGTCTCTTATTGTCATAATGGCTCTTTGGGCTACTCTCTTCTATTTCTCTATAGTGCGTGAGATAAATGACGAGTCGGACGATAGCCTTGAAGAGTATGCCGAACTTATAATACGCCGTCAATTGGCGGGACGTCCTTTACCCTCGCTCAATAGCGGCTCGAACAATAGCTACACTATAGAGCCTTTGGACTCCAGTCTCACGGCTACTCCCTATATGTCCTTTCACGATGAGATGATGTATATCCCCGAGGATGAGGATACCGAGCCTGCGCGTGTGCTTACAACAATATACCCCGACAGTGCGGGTCGTATGTATAAACTCACCGTGTCAATGCCTACATTCGAGCGCAGGGACCTTGTAAGGTCAATCCTGTGGTATATGATAATACTCTATCTTGCACTGATGGCTGTTCTTGTGATTGTGGCAATGCTTGTGATAAACAGCAGTATATCACCATTATACGCACTGCTTTCTTGGCTCGATAAATATACTCCGGGACGAAAGGTCGATGCTATACCCGACTCCGATATTAAGGAGTTTCACAAGCTGAGCATTGCTGCCAACCACGCAGTGTATCGTGCCGAGGAGCATTTTGAGCAACAGAAGCAATTTATTGGCAATGCCTCGCACGAATTGCAGACTCCTCTTGCCATCATCGGCAATCGTCTCGAATGGTTGGTGAATAATACTCCTATAAACGAGGAGCAGTTCATTGAGCTTACAAAAATGCAGCAGACACTGCGTAAGCTGGTGCGTTTAAACAGGACGCTGCTGCTGCTCTCCAAGATAGACAACGGGCAGTTCCCCGAGACTGCAGATGTTGATATTGTTGCGCTGATAGAAGAGGAACTGGAGGTCTACAAGGAGATTTATGCCGAAAAGAACATAGAGTGTGAAACATCGTTTCCCGACAGCTTTGTGGTTCAGATGAACGAGCCGTTGGCAAAGACATTGGTCACCAATCTGCTTAAGAATGCTTTCCTGCACTCGTCGCAGTGTGGACGCATTGTCGTGTCAATAGAAAAGAACACTCTTGTCATTGCCAATCAGGGAGAGGAGCCTCTTGAGGCCGATAGGATTTTTGACCGATTCTATCATAGTGGCTCTACCGGCTCTACGGGATTAGGATTGGCGCTTGTAAATTCAATCTGCCGATATTATAATATCTCGATAGGCTACACTTTTGCCGATGGAATGCATTGCTTTAGTGCTTGTTGGGAGTAGAATCTCTAATATTCTGTAATTATTGTGAAAAGGATATTTGTAATATTTCTTCTCTTTCTGCCGCTCTTTTTGTGTGCGCAGGATTATACAAAGTATGTCAATCCTTTGATAGGTACGCAGTCGTCGTTCGAATTGTCGGCGGGTAACACCTATCCGGCAATAGCAATGCCGTGGGGAATGAACTTCTGGGCTCCGCGCACCAACAAGATGGGCGACGGATGGAAATATACATATACCTCGCATAAGATATACGGCTTTGAGCAGACTCACCAGCCGAGTCCGTGGATAAACGATTATGGACAATTCTCGTTGATGCCTGTTACCGGCAACGTCGCTATTGATGAGGCTGAGCGTGCCAGTTGGTTTTCACATAAGGCCGAGCTTGCCTTGCCCCATTATTATAGAGTCTATCTTGCCGATTATGATGTTCTTGCCGAGATTACTCCTACGGAGCGTGCGGCAATGTTCCGCTTTACTTTCCCCGAGGCTTCATCGTTTGTGGTAATCGATGCTTACGATAAAGGCTCGTATATTGAGATTCTCCCGTCGGAACAAAAGATTGTAGGCTATACTACGCGTAACAGCGGGGGAGTCCCCGATAATTTCCGCAACTATTTTGTGCTCTATTTTGACAAGCCTTTCGACTCAGTGTCTACGCTTGCGGGCAATGGCGGCACACAGCAATTGTCTATGCACGATGCATTGCAGCAGACAGCCTATCACACAGGAGCAGTTGTTGGCTTTAATACCGCAAAGGGGGAAAAGGTACACGTAAGGGTGGCCTCTTCGTTCATTAGTGTCGAACAGGCAGAAATTAACCTTAGGGAGCTTGGCGGCGACTCTTTCGATGAGCTTGTTGCAAAAGGACGCGACAAATGGAACAGCGTGCTGGGACGCATTTCTGTCGAGGGTGACGATATTGACAATAAGCGCACATTCTATTCGTGTCTCTACCGTTCGTTGCTCTTTCCGCGAAAATTCTATGAATTGTCGGCTACAGGTGAAGCTATACACTACAGTCCCTATAATGGAGAGGTCCTTCCGGGATATATGTACACCGATACAGGCTTTTGGGATACCTTTCGTTCACTATTCCCGTTGCTCAATCTTGTTTATCCTTCGGTAAATAAGGAGATTCAAGAGGGATTGCTGAATGCCTATCGCGAGAGTGGCTTCTTTCCCGAATGGGCAAGCCCCGGACACCGCAACTGTATGGTGGGAAACAATTCGGCATCGGTTCTTGCCGACGCTTTTGTAAAAGGTGTCAAGGTCGACGATACTGCTACGCTGTACAAAGGGCTCTTGAATGCTGTCGGTGCGGTTCATCCTACTGTGCCTTCTACGGGACGTCTGGGCTACGAGCTTTATAATTGCCTAGGCTATATTCCTTGCGATGCAGGAATCTATGAGAGTGCCGCAAGAACGTTGGAATATGCCTATAACGATTGGTGTATACTGCAGATAGCAAAGGCTGTCGGTCGTCCTAAAAAGGAGATTAAGGTGCTCGAGAAGCGTGCGCTTAATTATAGGAACCTCTACCATCCGAAATATAAATTGATGTGCGGCCGTTTGACCGATGGCTCTTTTGAGCAACCATTCTCTCCGTTGAAATGGGGCGGTAATTTTACCGAGGGCAACAGCTGGCACTATACGTGGTCGGTATTCCACGATGTTCAGGGGCTCATCGACCTTATGGGTGGCAAGCAGCAATTTACCAATATGCTCGATTCTGTGTTTGCCGTGCCGCCACACTACGACGACACTTATTATGGATTCCCCATTCACGAGATTCGTGAAATGACTGTGATGAATATGGGAAACTATGCTCACGGCAATCAGCCTATACAGCATATGATATATTTGTACAATTACGCCGGTGAGCCGTGGAAGGCACAATATTGGTTGCGTAGGGTGATGGAGAATATGTATACTCCTACTCCCGACGGCTATTGTGGCGACGAAGATAATGGACAGACATCAGCTTGGTATGTATTCTCGGCTCTTGGTTTTTATCCTGTGTGTCCGGCAAGCAATGAGTATGTGCTTGGTGCTCCCCTTTTTGAACGTGCGACCGTTAAATTGGAGAATGGCAACGAATTTGTGATAGATGCAGCAGGAAACAGCTCTTCTACTCCCTATATGCGCTCTCTTTTGCTCGACGGAAAGGAGTACTCGCGTAACTATATAACCCACGAGGCTCTCTTGAGTGGCGCGAACATAAAAGTTCAGATGGACTCGCTTCCCAACCTCTTGCGTGGAGTATGCGACGACGACGTTCCTTATTCTTTTTCAAAGAAATAGAGAGAAACTATTGACAAAGGACTTTTCGTTTGTTATATTTGCGGTAGTCGCGAATATCGGTTGCGCTTGCGGTAAAGTAGGCGCAATTTTAATTCCTTATATAAACTTTTACAAAAGCAAATTATGACTGTTTACACAAAGAAAGATTTTGACTTTACCAACAAGGAGGTTCAGAAGAAGGTTCAGGAGAAACTAAAGCAGATGGCCTCTGTAAAAGAAAATGAGCTTAAGCAAAAGAACGCCAAAGAAAAGAATAGATAGTTATTGACAGAGCGCGTCGCATACTCTATCCTGCCATTTACGCGCATTCTTTATATTCAAAGTATTCTGGTTCATAATGACAAACGCCAGCGTGTGCCCATTGGCCGCATCAACGTAACCGGCAAGAGTGGCAATGCCCTTGACGGAGCCTGTCTTTGCGTGAATTCTGCCTTGTGCAGTGCTTGTGGTGCCGCGCTCTTTCAACGTACCGCTCACTCCCATTGTGGGGAGTGAGTTTTTTATTATCTCATAGACATCGTTGCTGCAGTGTGCCCTGCGTAGAATCTGCAATATAATGTCGGCCGAAAGATAATTGTAGAGAGATAGTCCCGAGCCGTCGGCAACATTGAAATTGGCGTTAATGTCGAGGCTGTACTCTATGAAGCTTGTGATAATCTCGGGGCCATACTTCTGTCTTACGGGCTTTTTGTCGAAATGCGCCCCTATGTGATAGCACAGAGCTTCGGCGCAAAGGTTGTTGCTCTCCATAAGCGCCTCTTTTACAATCTCTTTTATGTCGCGTTGCTTGCTGTATACGATTGTGGCATCATCGGGCGTACGGGAATAGGCCGTACGCTCGACTTTTATTCCACGCTCGGCAAGGCGTTCGCGTAGGGCTGTGATAAAAAACTCTTGAGAGGGGTAGAGGTTCATCTTTACGCTTTTAGGGACATTGCAGTCGCCGCGCAACCTTATTACATTGCTACCCTGTAGCCAGTCGCGCAGGATGGTGAACTTTTCGCCGCTCTTCTCTCTGCTTGTGGCCTCGTTGGCAATAGTGTAGAACGATGATTCGGGGCTGCATTTTATTGTCGGAGCGCAGCCTTTTTTCGATGGGGTGGCGGTTATATTGACACAGCCTCCGCATAGCATAAGCGGTGATATATATGGCTGAAACTCCCACGGAGTGTCGTCCCACGACCAGCCCGGTCCCCAATAGATTGAGTCGGAGAAGCTGATGTCAGCATACAGGGTGTCAATCTTTCCTTTTGTAACCGAATTTATAAGCTCGGCAAGATCCTCCTCGTTGAATAGCGGGTCAATCTCTCCTCTGACGTAAATGTTGCGTCCGTTGCCGGCATTTTTCTTCTCGTATAGCTCTGTGTCCACAGTGTAGTCGCTGCCTAAGCGAAAGAGTGCAACGGCGGCTGTTGCAACCTTCATTACCGATGCGGGGCGGCATAATTTATTTTCGCGGTAAGAGTATAATAGTGTGTCGTCGTCAAGATCGTAGACAATGAGTGAAGCGTCGCTATCTTCGAATATCGAATCTTTCAGCAGTGTGTCGAGGCGCTCCGATAGCGTCTGTGCCATTGGTTGCTGAAAGGCTATAATAGATAGTATGAGTGAAAATAAAATCCTTTTTATTATGTCCACAGCCAATAGATGATGAAAATTTGCCGTAAAACTACTCAATAATTGTCTAAAAATTCTTTTAAAATGTTTTTTTCTTGCTGTTTTTTGTACTTTTGCCACATCAATCTGTTGGGGATATGGTTAAAAAATTCGATTTTCTGGTTATTGGTTCCGGAATTGCCGGAATGAGTTTTGCGTTGAAAGTGGCCCATAAGGGTAGCGTTGCTCTTGTCTGCAAGACATCACTCGAAGAGGCAAACACCTATTTTGCGCAGGGTGGAATAGCGTCGGTAACGAATATGCTTGTCGATAATTTTGATAAGCATATAGAGGATACGATGATTGCCGGAGACTATATCAGCGACCGCGAGGCTGTAGAAAAGGTAGTTCGTGAGGCTCCCGAGCAGATTGAGCAACTGATAAATTGGGGCGTAGACTTTGATCGCGACGAGAATGGCGAGTTTGACCTTCATCGCGAGGGCGGTCACTCGGAATTCCGCATATTGCATCACGCCGACAATACCGGTGCCGAAATTCAGGAGTCGCTTATAAAGGCGATACGCAACCATCCTAATATCACAATCTTTGAGAATCATTTTGCTATAGAGGTTCTTACACAGCATCATCTGGGAGTTACCGTTACGCGTCAGACACCCGATATTGAGTGCTACGGAGCCTACGTTCTTGAGATTGCTACCAATGAGGTACATACTTTCCTCAGCAAGGTAACTCTTATGGCTACCGGAGGCTGCGGTGCTGTGTACAAGACAACCACCAATCCTCTTGTTGCGACAGGCGACGGTATTGCAATGGTCTACCGCGCAAAAGGCACTGTAAAGGATATGGAGTTTGTGCAGTTTCATCCTACGGCACTCTATAATCCAGGCGACCGACCCTCTTTCCTTATAACAGAGGCTATGCGAGGCTACGGTGGTGTGTTGCGCACTATGGATGGTCAGGAGTTTATGCAGAAATATGATGAGCGTCTCTCTCTTGCTCCGCGTGATATTGTGGCGCGTGCCATAGATAACGAAATGAAGAGCCGAGGCGAAGAGCACGTCTATCTCGACGTTACCCATAAAGACCCTGAGGAGACAAAGAGCCATTTTCCCAATATATACGAAAAGTGTCTCTCTTTGGGTATCGACATTACAAAGGACTATATTCCCGTAGCTCCTGCCGCACACTATCTTTGCGGAGGTATAAAGGTCGATCTTAATGCTGCTTCGAGCATCCATCGTCTGTATGCCGTTGGAGAGTGCTCTTGTACAGGATTGCACGGTGGCAACCGATTGGCGAGCAATTCGCTTATCGAGGCTGTAGTATATGCCGATGCTGCGGCAAAGCACACACTGTCGGTATTTGAGAATTACTCTTTCAACGAGGATATTCCCGAGTGGAACGACGAGGGTACAAAGATGAACGAGGAGATGGTGCTTATTACACAGAATGTCAAGGAGGTAGGGCAGATTATGAGTACTTATGTGGGTATTGTGCGCAGCGACCTTCGTTTGAAGCGAGCGTGGAACCGTCTCGACCTTCTTTACGAGGAGACTGAGGAACTTTTCAAACGCAGTGTGATAAGCAAGGAACTTTGCGAGCTTAGAAACATAATAAACGTAGGCTATCTTATAATGCGTCAGGCAATGGAGCGCAAGGAGAGCCGCGGCCTGCATTACAATATAGACCATCTTAAGAAAGGGTAAATTCCAGAATCTTTAAGGCCGATGGTTGCCCTTTCCGGGGACCGTCGGGCGAGGCAAAAGAGAGTCGGGGTGAGTCGTTTGACTACCCAGGCTTTTCTTATTTTCATCGGCATTCCCTCCCTTTAATTTTATTATTAAAATAGCACTCTTTTTATAGTGTAAAATCTGTAGAAAATGAGTAACTTCGCGAGAAAATAGGGGAGTGTTTCCTTTTGTTTCTTTAAACGGTTGATAATCAACTGTTTCGTTTTGAATAAAGTAAATTTAAACTATAATTTTATGTCTACAAAAAGAATTAAATCAGCATTGGTTTCCGTATTTCACAAAGACGGCTTGGATGAGATTATTAAACTGTTGCACAACGACGGCGTGAAACTTATTTCAACCGGCGGTACACAGCAGTTCATTGAATCGTTGAATATTCCTTGTACAGCAGTTGAGAGCCTTACCGGCTATCCCTCAATCCTAGGCGGTAGAGTAAAGACTCTTCATCCTAAAGTATTCGGTGGTATCCTGGGTCGTCGCGAACTTGAGAAAGATCAGCAGCAGATGGCTGAATATGAGATTCCCGAGATTGACCTTGTTATTGTCGATCTTTATCCTTTTGAGCAGACTGTTGCATCGGGTGCTCCCGAGGCTGATATTATCGAGAAGATTGATATAGGCGGTATCTCTTTGATTCGCGCGGCAGCAAAGAACTTTAAGGATGTTGTCATTGTTGCAAGCAAGGGACAGTATCAGCCTTTGTGTGACATTCTGAAGAGCAACGGTGCGCAGACTACACTCGAGGAGCGTCGTTTCTTCGCTCGTGAGGCATTCGCTGTTTCTTCTTCTTACGATTCTGCAATCTTCAACTATTTCAACGCCGACGAGCAGAGCGCATTCCGCTATGCAAAGGATTGTCCTATGAGCCTCCGTTATGGTGAGAATCCCCACCAGAAGGGTGCTTTCTTCGGCGACTTTAACAAGATTTTTGACCAGATTCACGGTAAGGAAATTTCTTACAACAATCTTCTCGATATTCACGCTGCCGTTGAACTTATCAACGACTTTGCCGGTGAGACAACATTCGCTATTCTCAAGCACAACAACGCTTGTGGATTGGCTTCTCGTCCCACAGTGCTTGAGGCTTGGCAGGCTGCCCTCGCAGGCGACCCTGTATCGGCATTCGGTGGCGTTCTTATTACAAACGCAGCGATAGACAAGGCTACTGCCGAGGCTATCAATGAGATTTTCTTTGAGGTTGTAATTGCTCCCGACTACGACAATGATGCTCTCGAGGTTCTTACACAGAAAAAGAACCGCATCATCCTCGTTCACAAGACAAACGAGATGCCCGCACAGACTTTCCGCAGTGTGTTGAATGGTGTCCTTGTTCAGGAGCGTGACGCAAAGGTTGAGACAACTGAGGACTTGAAGACTGTTTCGCAGGCTGTTCCCACAGAGAGCGAGATTGAGGATATGCTCTTTGCAAACAAGATTGTTAAGCATAGCAAGAGTAACGCCATTGTCCTCGCAAAGGGCAAGCAGCTTATTGCAAGCGGTGTAGGACAGACATCACGCGTCGATTCATTGAAGCACGCGATAGAAAAGGCTGGAACATTCGGATTCTCATTGCAGGGTGCTGTGATGGCTAGCGATGCTTTCTTTCCCTTCCCCGACTGTGTTCAGATAGCTCACGAGGCTGGAGTAACAGCTGTTGTTCACCCCGGAGGTTCTATCCGCGATAAGGAGTCTGTAGATTATTGCGACGCTAACGGCGTTTCTATGGTTGTTACAGGATTCCGTCACTTTAAACACTAAAATTAAAAGACAATGGGACTCTTTTCATTTACACAAGATGTCGCTATTGACCTTGGTACAGCCAATACCATCATCACATACAACGGAAAAATCGTTGTTGATGAGCCTTCGGTTGTTGCCATCGACAATAGCACAAGAAAGATGATTGCCGTTGGTGACCGTGCAAAGCAGATGTACGAGAAGACCAACCCGAAGATACAGACTATACGTCCTTTGCGCGACGGAGTCATTGCCGATTTCTATGCTTGCGAGCAGATGATGCGCGGCCTTATTGAGAAGGTAAATATGGGCAGCAAACTCTTTACTCCTTCGTTGCGTATGGTAATTGGTGTGCCTTACGGTTCTACCGAGGTTGAGTTGCGTGCTGTGCGCGACTCTGCTGAGCACGCCGGCGGACGCGACGTTTATCTTATATACGAGCCTATGGCTTCGGCTCTTGGTATAGGACTCGATGTTCAGGCGCCCGAGGGTAATATGGTCGTTGATATAGGTGGTGGTTCTACTGAGATTGCCGTAATCTCTTTGGGTGGAATTGTTTCTAACGGTTCTTTGCGTATTGCCGGAGACGACTTTACCGCAGATATTCAGGATTATATGGGCCGTCAGCACAATGTGCGTGTCAGCGAGCGTATGGCTGAACGTATCAAGATTCACGTAGGTTCGGCGCTTACCGACCTTGGCGATGATGCTCCTCAGGATTATATCGTACACGGTCCTAACAAGATAACAGCAATGCCCATTGAGGTTCCTGTTTGTTATCAGGAGATTGCACACTGTATCGATAAGTCAATCACAAAGATTGAGAATGCCATTATAAATGCTCTCGAGGCTACTCCTCCCGAACTTTATGCCGACATTGTGCATAATGGTATCTATCTTGCAGGTGGTGGAGCTTTGCTCCGCGGTCTCGACAAGCGTCTCTCGGACAAGATAAATATTCCTTTCCACATTGCTGAGGATCCTCTTTATTGCGTGGCAAAGGGTACTGCTCTTGCTCTGAACGATCTTAACTATCCGTTCTTGATGAGATAACAAAGAAAAGTTTAGTTGTGCAGACATTGTTAAACTTTTTAGTAAAGCATAATCACTGGTTCTTTTTTATACTATTGGAAGGAATCAGTGTTATGCTTATTGTGCGTTTTAACAATTATCAGAGCGCGAGATTCTTTACATCAGCAAACTGCGTTGCCGGTGAGATGTTCTCTGTAATTACCGATGCAACCTCTTATTTAAGCCTGAAAGGCGAGAATAAGCAGCTTCTGGAGCAGAATGTTACGTTGTTGTCCGAGGTTCAGCAACTGCGCGAGGAGCTATATTCCTACAAGAGTGCCGAGGCGCTTGCTGCCGACGAACTCTTCCTACGCGAATCTTCGGATTATGTGTTCAATAGCGCACGCGTGGTGAATAACTCATTGAATGCAACAAACAACTACATTGTAATTGATAAGGGAACAGCCGATGGGGTAGGCAGTGAGATGGGAATATATAATGCCGACGGAGTGGTTGGCGTTGTTTATCTCTCATCGAAGCACTACTCTCTGGTTCTTCCGCTGCTGAACAGCAAAAGCAATATAAGCTGCCGTATAAAGGGCGGTGATAATTTTTGTGCTCTGCAGTGGGACGGAGAGGATACACAGTACTCCTATCTTGTCGATCTTCCACGCTACACAAAATTCGAACAAGGCGACACTGTGGTAACAAGCGGATTCTCGTCTATTTTCCCGGCTAATATACCCGTTGGAACCATTGACAGGGTAGAGGATACTCCCGATGCAATGTTCTATAGGGCACGTGTAAGACTTTTGGTCGATTTTTCATCCTTAAGCTCTGTTTATATAGTGGGAAACAAGGGGCATAATGAACAAATGAGTCTAGAAGATAAGATTCCCGAAAAATGACAAGCACTTACCTCATAAGAATACGCAACTTTATATTGGTTGCAATAATACAGGTGTTGATATTCAGTCAGATTCATCTGTTCGGCTATGCTACAGCCTGTGTCTATCTGTTGTTCATACTGAAGATGCCCCGATTGACATCGCGCAACGAACTGCTTGTGTGGGCATTCCTGCTTGGACTAACAGTGGATATATTCTCAAATACTCCGGGACTTAATGCGGCTGCGGCAACGGCAATGGCCTTTGCCCGTAATATGGTGCTTTCATCCTTTTTGCAGAAGGTTACATCGGACAATTTTGTTCCCAGCGTAAGGACACTTAATTGGGGCGGTTACATATGCTATACTCTAATATGTATACTGCTCTTCTATCTTCTTCTCTTCCTGCTCGAGATGTTTACCGTCGGCTATCCGTTGCAGCTGATAATAAGTATCTCTTCGAGCACTCTGCTGACAATGCTCTTTGTTCTTGTAATTGAGTTCTTCACTCGTAATTAGGACATTATATGACGAATCGTAAGTTTAAGCTCGAGAAACGCAAATTCGTTCTTGCAGGCTTTGTCCTGTTGGTCCTATCTACATATATTGTACGTCTTTTTAATCTGCAGGTACTGAGTGATGAGTATAAAAGCAAGGCCGACAGCAATGCTTTCTACAAAAAGACAATTTATCCGGCCCGTGGTCTGATGTATGACCGCAACGGTAAGCTATTGGTATATAATCAGCCTGCATACGATATTACCTTTGTTCCGCGTAACGTACGCAACCTCGATACACTTGAACTTTGTCGCACATTGAATATGACACGCGAGGAGTTTGACGAGCGTATGGCGCGCATTCGCAATAAACGCTATAATCCGGGCTATTCAACATATACCGAGCAGGTATTTATGAGCCGTCTCTCGGTTGAGGAGTTTGCACGCTTCCAAGAGAAGATGTTTATGTTTGCCGGCTTTTATGTTCAGAAACGCTCTATACGCCAATATGCTTATGGAGCCGCTGGAGTGCTCTTTGGCGACGTTGGTGAGGTGTCGCAGAAGAAAATAGAGAGCGACCCCTATTATACCCGTGGCGATTATATAGGCACGCAGGGCCTTGAGTCCTCTTACGAGGCAGCCCTTAGAGGAAAAAAAGGCGTAGAAATGCTTCTGCGCGATGCTTATGGACGTATTCAGGGTAATTATCGCAACGGAGAGCTCGACACGGCCGCCGTTCGTGGTAAAGACCTTAAATTGGGATTGGACATTGAACTGCAGCAGCTGGGCGAGCGTCTTATGAAAAACAAGATAGGCAGCATTGTGGCAATAGAGCCCTCTACCGGAGAGATTCTGTGTATGGTGTCGGCTCCTTCGTACGACCCGCGATTGTTGGTAGGACGTCAGCGTGGCGAGAATCATAAGGTGCTGTCGCAGGATAAACGTAAGCCGCTTATGAATAGAGCGGTGATGGGAACATACCCTCCGGGCTCTACTTTTAAAATATCTCAGGCTCTTACCTTCCTGCAAGAGGATATTATAACCCCACAGACATATTTTCCTTGTGCCGATGGCTTCCGCTATAATAAGTTTAAATTGGGTTGCCACGCTCACTCTTCGCCTCTGCCTCTTGTTCCGGCTATTGCAACGTCGTGCAACAGCTATTTCTGTTGGGGATTGGTGCGTATGTTCTCGTCAAAGAAATACGAGGGCGGTGTACCCGAGGCAATGGACCTTTGGCGCGACTATATGGTATCTATGGGCTTTGGATACCGTCTGGGCATTGATATTCCCGGTGAGGCACGCGGTATGATTCCCAATGCAAAATATTACACCCGTCATTATGGCAATTATTGGAATGCCGTAACGGTGATAAGTATCTCTATCGGACAGGGAGAGGTAACGCTCACCCCTCTACAGATAGCAAATTTTGCTGCTACCATAGCTAACAGAGGAACATATTTTCCGCCGCATCTTGTAAGCGAGATTGAGAATGATACAATAGCAAGCAAATATAAGATTCCGCAAAGTACAATGGTCGGTCGCGAGGCCTACGAGGAGGTTATAAAAGGAATGCGCGAGGCTGTCCTCGGCGGAACCTGCCGTGCGGCCAATATTCCCGGCATAGAGGTATGTGGAAAGACCGGTACGGCCGAGAATAGAGGAAAGGACCACTCTGTGTTTATGGGCTTTGCTCCAATGGAGAATCCTAAGATTGCCGTTGCTGTATATGTGGAGAATGGAGGCTTCGGTGCCGTCTACGGAGTTCCTATAGGCGCTCTTCTTATGGAGAAATATATAAATGGCACACTGTCGGATGAGAGTCTGAAAAAGGCTGCCGAAATTGAGAATAAGAGAATCTATTATGGCGATGAGGAGAGATAGTATATTGAGCCGATTGGATTGGTGGACCTTGGGGTTATACGCATTGCTTGCAATAATGGGCTGGTGCGCAATATGTGGTGCAAGTTACGATTATATAGAGACCGATTTTCTCGACTTTTTCAGTCCATCGGTGCGTACCGGCAAGCAGGCAATGTGGATGCTTGTATCGGCCTTTGTGGGCGTTATACTGCTCTTCTTTGACAAGCGTATATACAAGGATTGGGCCTTTATAATATATGCGCTGACGCTGTTGCTGTGCATAGTTACGATATTTATCTCCCGCGATATAAAAGGTTCGCACTCTTGGATTACATTAGGCCCGTTCAGTCTGCAGCCTGCAGAGTTTATGAAGTTCGCAACGACTCTTGCTCTTGCCTCTTTTATGACACGCTACGGCTTTAATATCAACGAGAATAGCAATATATACAAATGCTTGGCGATATTCCTTGTGCCGATGCTTATAATCATCGGTCAGCGTGAAACGGGTAGTGCCCTTGTCTATCTGGCATTCTTCCTTGTGCTCTATCGCGAGGGAATGACAGGCCTTGTACTGCTGTCGGCAATAAGCTGCGTGCTCTATTTTATTGTCGGCATACGCTTCAGCGAAGCTACAATATCGTCGCTCCCTACTAATCTGGGACACTATTGGGTGCTGTTGCTTATACAGTTCTTCTCAATATGTATGACAAAATTCTGGTGCAAGAACAGTGCTACGGCGCTTATAATGCTGATAGTGAACAGCTTGGTTACATTGGCCGCCTATTGGACTGCGGTATATCTTATAACCTTCAATATCATATACGTTCAGTATATGCTCCTTGGGTTCAATGTAATTTATCTGCTGCTGAATATAAGGCTGCGCAAGGAGAAGAGGAATCTGTGGGTCGTGCTTTTTGTGCTCGGTTCGCTCATATTCTACAACTCCTGCGATTATGTGATGCACAATGTGCTGAGGCCGCATCAGCGTATACGTATAGAGGTTCTTCTGGGACTGAAGGAGGATATTGTCAAGGCCGGATATAATGTGCATCAGTCCAAAATTGCGATAGGCTCGGGTGGAGTCTTTGGTAAGGGCTTCCTAAAAGGAACACAGACTAAACTGAAATATGTACCTGAACAGGATACCGACTTTATATTCTGTACGATAGGCGAGGAGCAAGGCTTTGTAGGCTCAACCTTTGTCCTTGTAGTCTTTGTTATCTTTATCTTGAGGCTAATGGCTCTCGCCGAGAGGCAGGGGGACACCTTTGGGCGAGTCTACGGATACTCTCTCGCCTCAATATTCTTCTTTCATTTTACCATAAATGTCGGAATGGTTCTTGGCATAATGCCTGTGATTGGAATCCCGTTGCCATTCTTCAGCTACGGAGGCTCATCGTTCTTGGGATTCTCTATCCTTCTGTTCAGTTTCTTGAGGATTGACGCTGACAGGGATGTGAGAGCCTGATACCAACGTCTCTTACTCCTTTTAGAATCTCATCGTCCATTATGTGGATGATGGAAATGTCGAGTGTGTCGCCATTGGCTGCAGGAATCGATGATATTGGAAAACTCAGCTGGAAGAGTGTTCCCGCCGTTGCGCCATTGTGGCGTCCAGCCTCGTCGAAAATATCGCAGTGGAGTGTATCGACATAAGGGCTAGAGTAGCCTTTGCTGTTGGTCTCTATGCGCATCCATAGGTCCTTATAAGGATATTCTGCTGTGCATCTAATCTCCCCCCTCGCATCGTAATATTTCTCTTTGGAGTCGTTGGGTGCAAAGAATTCGAAACGTAACGTGTCGTTACGTTTCCATTCTCCTTTTGTGCTACGGAAATTGTGATATACGTCGTTGCAGGCGCATAGCATCAGAGTTGTAAGGAGTAAAAAACTAAGCCTCTTTAATGCCGCCCTTATCATTGTTTTTGCGCTCTTGACGTTTGCCTTTGTCGTTTCCGCGGTTGTTCTTGCGACGTTTCTTGTTTCGTCCCACATTGTCGAATCGGTTGATATTCTCCTGCTCGAGAAGGTCGAAAGAGTGCTTGTCGTCGTGTCCTGTCGAAGAGAGACTCTCGGGGCGCTCTCCTCTCTTGTTCATTTCAATAATAGCCTGTGCACGTTTGGCTGTTATTGTAACAAGGTTCGCGGCAATATGCTTGTCGGTAGAGTAGGTAAGTTCGCGTTTAAGAATATCGGCCTTGAAGAAATAGTATATGCCGTCTTTCGTCTCAAGCTCAATGTCGCGCGAGGGCAATCCTTTCGATGCCTCAACGTATGCATCAACCTCATAGTTAAGGCAGCATTTTAGCTTGGCACACTGTCCGGCAAGCTTCTGTGGGTTCAGTGAGATATCCTGGAAACGTGCCGCCGCAGTCGATACTGATACAAAATTGGTAGTAAATGTAGCGCAGCATAATTCGCGTCCGCAAGGTCCTATTCCACCAATGCGTCCCGCTTCCTGACGCGCACCAATCTGCTTCATTTCTACCTTAATCTTAAATACATCGGCAAGCACCTTGATCAACTGACGAAAATCGACGCGATTGTCGGCTATATAATAGAAGATAGCCTTCTGACCGTCGCCCTGATACTCGACGTCGCCAATTTTCATATCAAGATTAAGGTCCTTTGCTATCTGACGCGAACGTATCATTGTGTCGTGCTCACGAGCCTTTGCCTCGGCGAATTTCTCCATATCAACGGGCTTTGCCTTGCGGTAGATTCGCTTGAATTCCGACTCGGGAGTCAGACGGGTCTTTTTAAGCTGTAGAAGCACTAAACGTCCTGTCAGTGTTACAGTGCCAATATCGTGTCCCGGTGTAGCCTCTACGGTTACAATATCTCCCTTCTTTAGGGGTATTGCATTGCTGTTCTTGTAGTAGCCTTTACGGGTATTCTTGAACTGTACCTCTACAATGTCGGTATCTTCGTAGTTCCCTGGAACGTCGGCAAGCCAATCGAATGTGTTTAGCGGTGCATCCATTTTACCGCATCCGTGGCAGCATATTCCAGCGCATCCGTTAGCCTCTTTATATTTGAATTTTTCCATTTATCTGTTTTTTATCCAGACAGTCATTCTCAACGCAAGGTCAAAGAATACCATCTTGGCATTTACATTTCTCTCTATATGTCTCTGTGCTTCGGATAATTCTTCCATTATTCCGAATATATTATTCTCGTTCACGAAGGGCGAGAATCTTACCGAGAAATTACGCTCGTCATCGGCAAGATAAATCATCTCGTCGTGCTTGAAATTCATAATGAAATTTTCGCGTATCATACGCTGACAATACTCCATAAGCCCTTTCTGACGTTCGCGTCCGAGCGCGGCTACCTGCTCGCTCCACACTTTCATTTCGCGAATGTTGCGGGCGTATGCAACGCGCATCAGTCGTGAGAAATATTCCAGAAAGAGCTCTTTCTCGGTGTCTACGCGTAGCTGCTCCTCGGCCTTTTCCCAATTGCCGGAGCTTTGTATGGCCACACGCTGCGCATCGTCGCGTGTGAGTCCGTAGCGCGCTACTAAGGCCTCTGTAAGGTCGTTGCGCTCTATTCTGGGAATCTCCACTCTTTGTGTGCGGCTCAGAATGGTTGGTATTATAGTGTCGGGCTCTTCGGACACCAGCAGGAAAAGTGTCTCCTTTGGGGGCTCCTCGATAATTTTCAGAAGTTTGTTCGAACAGGCCTCCTTCATCTTTTCGGGCAACCATATTATGACAATCTTCCAGCCTCCCTCGCGCGACTGCATTGATAATTTGTGCAGAATCTCGCTACTCTCGCGCTCGTATATCATTGGCTGCTGATTCTCCACTCCCATAGTGGCGAGCCAGTCGGAGTAACTGAAATAGGGGTTTTTTATGAATAGCTCGCGCCATTCGGCAATATAATCGTCGCTTATAGGAGCATTGTCGGAACCGCTCTTCTTCTTTACCACAGGAAATACAAAATGTACGTCGGAGTGAATGAGCTTGTTCATCTTTACGCAGGTAGGGCAGTTGTTGCAGACCTCTCCGTCGTGTCGCTGTTGGCACAGCAGATAATGTGCAAGAGCCACTGCAATAGGCAGCTTGCCGTTACCCTTTGGTCCGGTTATAAGCAGTGCGTGTGCCAGACGATTCTCATCGACGCATCGGCGCAGCTGCACTTTTACTCCCTCTTGTCCGATAATATCGCTAAAGTACATATCAATATATGGCTTTTGCTATTTCACACACGCTGTCTACGGCATTTACTGTATAGAAATGAATGCTTGGCACGCCATTGGCCTTAAGTTCCTTGCATTGTTGTATGCACCACTCTTTTCCTACCTCTTTTGCCTGTGCGTCGTCCTTGCATTTGAGCATATCCTTTACAAGTTCTTCGGGAAGGTCCACGCGGAATGCCTTAGGCAGCACATTCAACTGCGAGAGGCGGTACATTGGCTTTATTCCGGGAATAATAGGAATTGTTATTCCCATTTCGCGTGCGCGCTTTACAAAGTCAAAATATTTGCTGTTGTCGAAGAACATCTGTGTAACGGCATATTCGGCACCCTCATCCATCTTTTGCTTGAGCCACAGAAGGTCGCTCTCGATATTGGGAGCTTCCTCGTGTTTCTCGGGGTAGCAGGCAACGCCATAAGAGAATCTCTCGCCGCGCTCCTTCATTTTGGAGCCATCGATAAAGAATCCCTCGTTGAAGCGGTTCACCTGTCGTTGCAGCTCAATGGCGTGAGTATGTCCGCCTTTTGTCGGGGTAAAGTTCTTGTCCTCCTTTACCTTATCGCCTCGTAGCACAAGAATATCGGTTATTCCCGATAGCTGAAGGTCTATAAGAACATATTCAGTCTCCTCTTGTGTGAATCCGTTGCAAAGAATGTGTGGAACGACAGGCACTCCGTAACGATGGTGAATAGCGGTTGCTACTGCAACAGTGCCCGGACGGCGGCGTATATTGGAACGCTTGAATGTGCCGTCTCCTAAGTCTACGTATATATTCTCGCTGTGATGCGTTGTAATGTTTATATACATAGGGTTAAACTCCATCATTCGGTCGATGCCATTAAACAGATTGCCTGTTCCGTTACCTTTTATGGGGGGCAGTACCTCGAACGAAAATGCTGTATCCTTTGATGCTTTTATGCAGTCTATTACTCTCATTTCTCTTTTTTGTGTCAATGTCCGGAATGTCTCCTCTGTTGTCGGGAACAATTCCGGTAGTATATAATTAGCAAAGATAATATGTTTTTTCGAAAAACTGTTGTCCGTACCAATAATTATCGGCACGGACAACACATCAATTTATTAACCTATTTAACTTTTTTACGTATTTATGATATGCTATTTGAGTCTATTGTCTGTTAAATTCTCGATGAAATGGTGTATTTTGTAAAAATGAATCTTCTATTATATCGAGCCGAGAATCTGTCCGTTGGGAGATACTCTAAGCTCTTTCTCAATATTTCCCTTCTCTATTTCAACCTCGTAATATGTTGAACCGGGAGCCTCTACGAACGACGCATCGTTTATATAGTAGTTGGGATAAGATGTTGTAACATTCTGCGCTACAGCCGAGGGTAGTTCCGACAAGGGAATATCCCATTTTGTGTACACCCAATTCAGGCGGTAGTTGTAGTAGACATCTTTCTTTTGTGAGTTGTGATAAATTTCAACCTCATACATTCCGTTGAAATCCCTGTCATTCTCCATTATTACAGCACCCGGATATTGGCTCTCAACCTTGCTGCGCAGTGTCTCGCGAATATTCCCACTATTGTCACACGCGACAAATGCGAGTATTGCCATAAGTGCCAGTGGTATGATAAATCTTTTCATAATAGTTTTTCTTAGTTGTTGTTTCTTAGTTGTTGTAGTTGTCAGTGTAGTATGTGGGACATTCAATCGTCAATGTCAATAAGGTTGTAATGTTTGTCGAAGGTCAATTCCAATCGGTTCGACAGACGTACCTCGTAGTTGCGATAATCACGGTCAATCTGTAATATCTTTTCGCCGGGATAGTTGCTTGATATATAGTTTCTTATTGCTTCGGGTATAATGGATTGCGGTACCTCGCTGTAGCGGCAATCAACCTCTTTCCACTCTCCGTTTCGCGAGAATTCCAGCTTTGTTCCATCGGTAAATACAATCTTGTAGCTCTTCTCCAAAAAGTCTCTCTCCAATTTTACGTATGATGCTTTGAGTTGTGCAAAGTGCTTGTCTACAAATTGCTGCGAAACGAGCGGTAGTTTTCCTTTTGTTATTATCTTATCATTGTCAGCGTACAAACTGCACACTCCTAATGCGAATGTCGTAAAAATAAGAGCTAAAATCTTTTTCATAACTAATGTTTCTTTAAATGTGAATACTTCTTTGTTATAAAAACATCTGGTAGTGTGCAGTTTGTTCGTCTATTTTATGTTGAATCTATCAGCCTTGTCCATCATTTACATTGCAAAAATTATATGCAATTCTGAAATGAATTTGAAATTTTGGGCAATTTTAGAAAAAAGTTCTGTTTTTTTTGAATTTTATCAATCGTCAATGTCGATTATGTTGAATGACTTGTCGAATGTCAATTCGAGGCTGTTAGATAGACGTACCTCGTAGTCGAATCTGTCGCTGTCAATCTGAAGGATTCTTGCTCCGCTGTAATTCTCCGATACATATTTTGCAATTGCGGCGGGAACAATGTTCGCGGGAACCTCGTAGTTGCGGCAATCAACCTCTTTCCATTCGCCACTGCGAGTAAACTCCAATCTTGCTCCGTCCGAGAAAATTACCTCGTAATTCTTGCTGAACAATTCTCTGTCCTCTTTGACCAACGATATTTTGCTGTTTGCAAAATTCTTGTTGATAAACTCTATTGCCGATGCGGGCAACTGCTCTTTTGAAATAATTCTGTCAAGCTCAAGGCCGTCTGCTGATGCTGATGAAACACCAAAGAATAATGCTGCTAACGCGATAAATAAATACTTTTTCATAGTTGTAATTTTTTTGTTATTAGTAAATCCCTTATCTTAATATTTGCGATAGACAGTCTGTCGTTTTTTGTCTGTCTGACTGTTAATCACAGTGCAAAGATTATACACGATTCTGAAAAGAATTAGAAATAACAAAAAAGTGATATTTTTTTCGAAAAAGATTTATTTGTTTCCGACAGCTCTTATATTTCTCATAAGTTGTTCATAACCACACCTTTCCACTGCGCTGCCGGAGAATATCATTCTATATTCCTCGTTTGTGAGAGCCTGCCACTCTTCAATTTTTTTTGTTAGAATTTCATTTTTAGGAGAAAATTCGGCAGTCTCATTAGCTTTTGCGAATCTGTTGTGGGGGCAAGCGGAAAGGCATCTGTCGCATCCATAGAAACAGTGTCCCATCTTTGCTCCTGTACCGTCGGGAAGCTCCCCTCTATATTCAATGGTGAGATACGACAGGCATTTACGGGCGTCGAATCCATCGTTGCTGAGGGCTCCGGTTGGGCAGTTGCTTATGCAGGCGTTGCATTTGCCGCAGAAATTGCTCCCGAACGGAGCATCATATTCCAATTCGGCATCAACGAGCAGCTCACCCAAAAAATAGTACGAGCCGGCCTTCGGTATTATCAGCTGTCTGTTCTTGCCTATCCATCCTATTCCTGCCTGCTGTGCCCAGAATCTCTCGAGCAGTGGCGCAGAATCGCAGAAAGGACGTCCCGAAACTTTTTCTACCTTATTTATAGATTGTAATAATAGATAGAGTCTGTCCTTTATAACCTTATGATAGTCCTTGCCAAAGGCGTAACGTGCAATATGAGGCTCATTCTCCAATTCTCCCGGGTAGAAGTTGAGCGCCACGCAGATAATGCTCTTACAGCCGGCGACAAGCTCGCGAGGGTCGGTGCGCTTGTCACTGTTACGCTCAAAATAGCGCATCTCACCATTTTTTCCTTCGTTTACCCAGCGGGCAAGAGCATCGCTCACCTCCTGCGGTACCCTATCGGCCCGGGCAATGCCACATACGTCAAAGCCGAGACTCTTTGCCTCGGCTTTGACGTATTGTGTAAGCTCTTGTGGTGACATTATTTAAAAATCTTGAATGTGTATCCTTGCTCCAGCAACCAATCGAGCGAGCGCGGTAAGGCATATTTCAGATTGCTCTCGCTGCGCATCGAATCGTGGAATGTTATTATAGAGCCGTTACGTGTGTATCGCTTGACATTCGCAAGGACATCCTCGCCATAAAGGCGGAAGCTGTAGTCGCGTGTCACAAGATCCCACATTACAAAGGTGTATCTTTTGCTCAGTTCCTTATATTGCGACTGTCTCAATATCCCGTGCGGTGGGCGGAACAGATTGCTGTGTATAAAAGCATCAGCCTGGTCTACATTCTCGATATATTTCTGTGTCGAGGTATATAATCCTTTAAGATGGTTGAATGTGTGGTTGCCCACCCTATGTCCATTCTCAATGACCTGCATATACTCCTGCGGGAACTTATGCACATTATCGCCCACCATAAAGAATGTAGCCTTAATATTGTATCGTCCGAGCAGGTCTACCACCCACGGTGTCATTACAGGTATAGGACCATCGTCGAATGTCAGATAAACAGCCTTCTCGTTGGGGTCCATACGCCATAGAGCGTCGGGGTAGAGATTGCGTACAAAAGTCGGAACCTGCTCAATGAACATAATGCAACTCTCTTAAATGCGCGAACGCCAGCGGTTATATATATTCTCGAATTCGTTTGAGTATTCTGCTGCAACATCCTCGTAGGCCTCTCCGCCTCGCTCAAGAAGGTCAATGGCCTCGCGCAGGAACTGCAGGCTGAAATAGCTGTCCTGCAATGTGCTGCTGAATCGGCGATCGCTCATACTGCAATACCAATCGAGATATTCAAGCTCTTCGTCGGCCATCGATGAGATAAGCTCTATGGCCTTATCCTTTTCGCCAAGAACCATATAGCAACGGGCCATTTCAATATCACCCATCATCAATCTGTGGGGAACCAATGATGCGGGCAACTCCTGCTCGGCATATTCAAGCACGTTGTATGCCTTTTCGGCTTTTCCCTCGAGCAACAGTTGGTTGGCCAGAGACACCATAAGGCGTCTGTGGGTATATATCATACGTTGTGTAGTCTCGTCGATATAGTAGTCGGGCTTTTCTTTGAGTCCGCCGAATTTAAAGCGGTTCATCACATTGTGATAGAATCTCTCAGTGTCGGCAACGTGACGGTTGCCGTCGCTGTAACCAAGCTCCTTCCAGTTGAACGGAGTGATTCTGTAGGCTAATCCCTCCTGCACAAAGAAGTCCTTGAGCACTGGCAGATAATTATCCTCGCCTACGGTCATTGACATATATATAGGGCGCTCCCAATTAGCCTGCGACAGCATTTCGAGCACCATAAGGTCGCCGCGCCATATACGATTGTGTCCCTTCAACGAGATTGCCATATATTCGGGCATTCCGCTCTTGTACTCTTCGGGGACAATCATTCCCGAGCGCATCACAGCTTCCTTGTCAATCGCTATATAAACAGTGTCGGTGGGTATACAGTGGAAACGCTCGTCCTTTGTGCGCACCCAATATTTCATAATGTTCTTTAGCTCGAAAGGATTCTCGCCCCATCGTTGCGCGCATCTTTCAGGGTCCTTCTTATAGAGTTTCAGAATCTCGTTCTTTAGCTCGGGGGCAACGTCTACAGCCTCGTTCTTGTTGCCGGCATAATCGATTCTCTCCCATTTTATCGGAATAGATGGCGAGTCGTACGCCTGACGTCTCATCTGGTCTATGTACCAGTCAGTCTGCAGATAAGAGAGGTTGCATACGCGAGCGTCGGTACGTACACCCTCAACCTCCTGATTGTACCACAGAGGGAATGTGTCATTATCGCCGCAAGTGAAAATGATAGGATTGCCGCTCTCGGGCATTGTGTTCAGATAATTCTGTCCAAAGTCGCGACAAGCGTATCTGCCGCTACGGTCGTGGTCGTCCCACGTTTGAGATACCATCTGAACTGGGACAAGGAGGCAGAGCAGAGCAACAGCAGCGCTTATTGCAACATTCTTTTTCTTAATCCACTCGGTGATTGCTGCAACGCCCATACCAATCCAAATGGCAAATGCGTAGAACGAGCCTGCGTAGGCATAATCGCGCTCGCGTGGCTGCACTGGAGTCTGGTTAAGGTAAAGAACAATGGCAATGCCGGTCATAAAGAATAGGAAGAATACCACCCAGAATTGCTGTGTGCCTTTCTCTCCTTTGCGGAATTGCCACAAAATACCCAATATTCCTAATAGCAACGGGAGTGCAAAGAATACATTGTGTCCTTTGTTCTCCTTAAGCGATTTTGGCATAAGCGATTGGTCGCCCACCAACAGATTGTCGATAAACGGGATTCCTGTAATCCAGTTTCCTTTTTCTAAACTACCGTGGCTTTGAAGGTCGTTCTGACGTCCGGCAAAGTTCCACATAAAATATCTCCAATACATATGGTTCAATTGGTAGTTTATAAAGAATCGTATGTTGTCCCATTGTGTGGGCATTACAACCTCTCCCTCTCGTGCTATCTTGTTGCCGCCAATCTTTCCGCCGACCCACTGCTCGTACAGATTATTTCCCTGAGGACCATACGACGCATATTTCTTGTCGTACATACGAGGCAGCAGCATATTCTGCTCGTATACAAGCTCCTCCTTATAGCCCAAAAGCTCGTATCTGTCTTTTTCGTTGGGCGATGCCTTCTCTTTGGGAGCATATTTTGGAGCGCCCTTCTTTATTACGGGCTTAAGATATATTCCATCCTCCTTGTATTTAACCTCCGAGGGGTAGGCGTAGCCATAGAATAGGGGGCGAGAGCCATACTGCTCGCGGCCTAGATACTCCTTCAGTGCAAAGATATCCTCGGGGGAATTCTGGTCCATAGGAGGGTTTGCCGACGAGCGTATCACAATGAGTGTATACGAAGAGTATCCCACCATTATAAGCAACAGGCACAGCAACGATGTATTCAGCAATCGTATGTTAAGAAGATATTTCTCTTTTACCTGCATAAAAAGCAGATACATCAGCACTGCAAGAGCGATGAGGCCAAGCAGAATGCTTCCTGTTCCGTATCCGTAGAAGGGTATTCCCAATAATGCTACCGAGAGTACAAATGCTGCGGCGAGGCGTTTGCGGCTCTTTCCTGTCTCGCTCTCATAGATACCCCATACAAGCGCACCCAGCATTAGAACAATGTAGGTAATAAGCCCGCTGTTGAATGGCAGCGACAGTGTGTTTACAAAGAAAAGTTCGAACCATCCGCCTACTTTCACAACGCCGGGAACAATGCCGTAGAGCACAATAGCCACAAGCACCATCGACACAAAAAGTGCCAGCAGTGAGCCTTTGAGCGTAGCATTGGGCTTTCTTTTGAAATATACCACAAGCACAATGGCGGGTATACACAATAGGTTCAAAAGGTGTACGCCGATGGACAATCCCACAAGATAGGCTATGAGCACCAGCCAGCGGTCGCTATGCGGTGAGTCGGCCGACTCCTCCCATTTTAGGATGAGCCAGAATACAACGGCGGTGAATAGCGACGAGTATCCATAAACCTCGCCCTCAACGGCGCTGAACCAATAAGTGTCGCTCCACGTATAGGCAAGGGCACCCACTAATCCCGATGCTATGATGGTGATAATCTGTGAGTTTGTTATATTATTGCTGTCGGCAACAACTAATTTGCGCACAAGGTGGGTGATGCTCCAGAATAGGAACAATATGCCGGCGGCACTAAGAATAGCCGACATTATATTCACCATAAGCGCAACCTTGTCGGGCGATACAAACGACGAGAATACATTCGCTGTAAGCATAAAGAAGGGTGCGCCGGGAGGGTGTCCAATCTCCAATTTGTTACCAGATAGTATAAACTCGGGGCAATCCCAGAAACTTGCGGTAGGCTCAACTGTCAGGCAATATGTTGTCGCTGCAATCAGAAAGGTGAGCCATCCAAAAGTGTTGTTTAGAATTTTAAATCTATTCATTTATTATATTTTGTTATTTGCTGTGAAAAATAGACTTATGTGTAAGTTCGCTAAAAACGTGCAAATTTACCTAATCATCGGCAAATGAACAAAATATTGTTCAGCTAAAAAACGAAAATAGTATTAAACAGAGTTAAAAGGAGAATAAAAGCAATGCGCCCTACAGCGGATCAACGTCGTAATATATGGCAACGCTTTTGTATCGGCTGTTGGATAGAATCTCCTGCTGCAGCTTATTCAGAGCATCGTTTATTTTGTATTGCGAAAGGTTGTTCTCTACCTTAAGCACAATCTTGCGAATGAACAGTTGCTGTACGCGGGCTACCGGTGGAAGGTCGGGACCAAGCACGCGGTGTCCGAATGTCTCGCGCATACGTACTCCCATAAGCTCGGAGCACTCTTCGAGAGTATGTATCTCCCTATGCTTTAGATATACATAAACCAATCGATAAAAAGGAGGATAATGGAATAGCATTCTCTCGCTCAGCTGGTTGTTATAGAAGTTCAGGAAGCTGTTGTCTATGATATGCGGCATAATGGGCGCGTCGGGCTGTTTAGTCTGCAGGAATACTTTTCCTCGGCCATATTTTCTTCCGGCGCGTCCCGCAACCTGCGATATCAACTGGAATGCCCTTTCGTTTGCTCTAAAATCGGGGTAGTTGAGCAGAGTGTCGGCATTTAGAATGCCTACTACCTCGACATTGTCAAAGTCGAGGCCTTTTGATACCATCTGCGTTCCGATAAGAATATCAGTCTCCCCCTGCTGAAAATCATTTATAATCTTCTCGTACGATGTTCGTGTGCGGGTGGTGTCAAGATCCATACGTGCTATGCGCGCCTCGGGGAAGAGATTCTGCAGGTCATCTTCAATCTTTTCGGTGCCGTAACCGAGATTCACAAAATTGTTCTCCTCGCAGTTGGGGCATATTTTGGGTGCGGGTATTGTGTATCCGCAATAGTGGCACGTTAGCTTGCCGGCACTCTTGTGCAGCGTCAGGCTGACGTCGCAGTGCTTGCAGCGAGGTACCCATCCGCAGTTGCGACACTCGAGCAGTGGAGCGTATCCTCGTCTGTTCTGAAAAAGAATAATCTGCTTCTTGTTGGCCAATGCCTCCTTCATTGCGTCAGTCAGAGGATCGGAGAATGCGCCCGTCATCTGCTTGCGGTGGGCAAGGTCCTTAATGTCTATGATGGAAATTTCAGGTAGCTGTATCGAACGGTAGCGTGTCAACAGGCTCACAAGGCCATATTTGCCGGTAGTAGCGTTGTAGTAGCTCTCTACCGACGGGGTAGCAGTGCCCAACAGGGTCTTTGCGCCGAACTGCGAGGCAAGTACAATGGCTGCGTTGCGGGCATTGTATCGTGGCGCTGGATCCTGCTGCTTGTAGCTGTTCTCGTGTTCCTCGTCCACAATTATAAGCCCCAGATTCTTCAGCGGCAGAAAGAGCGACGAACGTACGCCAAGAATAATGTCGTAAGGGCTGTCGCTTAACTGTTTCTTCCAAATTTCCACACGCTCGGCATCGGAGAATTTGGAGTGGTAGAGTCCTATCCTGTTGCCGAACACCTTTCGCAGACGCTCCACAATCTGTTTGGTGAGTGCAATTTCGGGGAGCATATATAGTACCTGCTCGCCACGCTCGAGAGCCTGTGTTATAAGGTGAATATATACCTCGGTCTTTCCGGCTGACGTTACTCCGTGTAGCAGTGTGACATTCTTCTGCGCGAAGCTCTCATTTATTTCATCAAGAGCCTTTTGTTGTGCCTCATTGAGTGCGTTGGGCGGTTGTATGGAGCCTTTTGTCCTGTCGAGACGTCCAATCTCTACCTCATAAACCTCAAAAATGCCTTTGTCCACAAGCTCCTTGCATATGTTTGCGGTAACCCCGGCTGCCTCGATAAGCTTGTGGCGCGATATCTCTTCGCCCTCCTTTGTCAGCTGCAGGAAGGTGTTGAGTAGGCGTTTCTGTCGCGGCGCGCGCGATAGAAACTGCTCTGCAAGGTTTATGGCAATTGTGTCGCTGTAGCGTTTGCTCAATTTTATGCGTTGCTCGGTCTTTGGCTTGAATTCTCCTTTTAGTCCCTGCGGCACGGCAGCCTTGTAAATTTCGCCGAGCGAGCACATATAATATTTTGATATCCACTCCCATAGACGCATCTGCGACGGTAGCACTATTGCTGTCTCGTCGAGAAGCTCAGTGATAGTCTTTACCTCGTATCCCTGCGGCGGCTCGTTGTGCACTCTTGCCACCAATGCTGTGTAGTGCTTGCTCTTTCCTAAGGGCACAGTAACCCTGCATCCTATAGCAATGTAACCCTCGTACTCTTGTGGTACAGAGTATGTGTAGTACGATGCTAGAGGCAATGGCAATATTACATCAACAAAAAGTTGCATTTTATAAGAATCGTTTTTCTTTTGCGAAGGTAGAAAAAAGCCTTTAAACAACAACTTTTGTTCAAAGGCTTTTTTCTCTATCGTTTAAATGGCAATCTTAATCCTGTTCGTAGCCTAATGCCGAAAGGTCCTTTCCCGTAGGGCTTTGGAACACTTTCAAGCCAAATTCTGGCAATATGGCAAAGACGTGTTCAAAAACATCGGCCTGTGCGTGCTCATAGGGAATCCACATTGTGCCATTGTAAAAGAAATATAGCTCCAGCGGCAATCCGTGAGGAGTAGGCTGTAATTGACGCACCATACTTATAAGCTCTTTGTTCACAAGAGGATGGGTTCTTAAATAATCTTCCAGATAATTGCGGAACACACCAAGATTCACAACATTGTCGGGACAATCTTCTTTTATCCATCCATTCTTTTTGTAGCGTTCAATATCCTCTTTGCTGCAGAATGCAATTGAGTTCATATCAATATATATTGAGCGCTTTATGCGTCTGCCGCCACTATCGAACATTCCTCTCCAATTCTGGAACGAGTCGCTTACAAGGGCATAAGGAGGAATGGTCGTTATTGTCTTGTCCCAATTCTGCACTTTTACTGTGGTGAGCGAAACATCTACAACATTACCGTCGGCACCATATTTTGGCATCTGAATCCAGTCGCCCGGACGCAACATATCATTTGCCGACAGTTGTACTCCTGCCACAAGGCCCATTATACTATCCTTGAATACAAGCATAAGCACCGCCGCCGACGCTCCGAGTCCAGCGAGAATGCTGACAGGATTGCTGTCGATTATGATGCTTATAATAATTATTCCTCCTACGCACATTGCTGCAATCTTAAGCATCTGGAATACTCCCTGCAATGTGCTGTTCTTTGTCTTTTCG
Organism: Bacteroidaceae bacterium; assembly: GCA_017546785.1. Taxonomy (GTDB): domain Bacteria; phylum Bacteroidota; class Bacteroidia; order Bacteroidales; family Bacteroidaceae; genus HGM04593. The sequence continues at coordinate 52,358 of JAFYRW010000036.1, forward strand.
TACTCGTTCGACAGCTTGTAGAGCGACGACAATATTGCACACACAAGCTTAATGGTGACAATGGTAATATATATTGCTAATATCCTTATAGACACTGTATACTCTGTGTCAGTGTCATTTATAAAAGCTGGCAATAATGCAATGATAATTATCGGTGGTACAAGATTGAATGCATTTTTCAATACATTCTTGCTCAGTATAATATCATCCCATTTTGTATTGGTCTTTTTGGTGAAACTCTTTATCAGCGGAATGAATATCTTGTTTCCCGCAAAGTTGCTTATCACAAAAATCAAGAGTATGCATATAAGCATTATCAGCCAATGGAGAATGCGATGCTCTCCGGCGGCTATATTGTAATATTCGAGTATTGACGTGAAAAAATCACTCATAGCATTTTTGTCGTTAATCTGTTCTTATCTGTTTTAGAAAATATAGGCAAGCGAAATTTGCCACACATTCTGTTTAGAGTCTTTCTTCTCCATTATTCCGTTAGCAACATCGCTTATAGTAGTGTAATTTCCTGTTTTTCCAAGGTCGATATTGTAGTTGGCGTGAATCTGCACTCTCTTTGCAATTGTTGCTCCCATTCCAATATTAAGCCCGAAATTAGTCTTTTCAAACTCATATTTTGATATTATCTCTCCTGTTTTAATATCCTTCCACAACTGTTGCGTATCGCCAATGGTGAATCCGAATTGTGGGCCTACGGCAATGAACGGCACAAAAAGCAATCTTACGCCGGGGATAGTAAGGTCGTAACGTAGCAATACAGGAATCTCTATGCTGTTTCGTGTAATGTCAGTGTCGTTTATCCTTACTCCCGTCTGCGAATATAGGACATCGGCCTCTAATCCTAGTCCGACAACAGGTATTGTCGCACGGGCCGTTGGTCCGACGAACCAGCCTGTGTAGCCGCTCGCTTTTATGTTTTTTGGAGGAATGGAGAAGTTTGCACCTCCCTTTATACCGAATTTGAACTGCGCCTGCGAAGGCAGTGCAATCATCAGGCAGAATATTATTGCTATAAAACAGCTTCTTTTCATTTTTAATGTCTGTTACGTTAATTATTAGAACAGCAGTAGTGCCGAATAGGTTTTTTGCTGCTCCCTCTTGTCAATAACATTTTGAGGGCGTGTCAGAATTTTTATTCCGGCACGCCCTCAAATATAGTCCAATAAATTGACAAACTCGCTTTTTTATGTAAAAAGTAGACTCTTTATCGTCTTTGACGACGAACAGACACTCGTGCAGCACCGTTGCCGCTGTTTGTGCTATTGCTGCTTTTGCTGCTCGACTTTACACTTTTCTCCTTATTTGTGCTCTTCTTAGCAACAGCCTTCTTGGTGCTTTTTTTCTCCTTTTTATCGGCAACTGCTGCAGAATCATCGGGCTGCTCCTCGGCTTTTTTCGCGCTGTTCCATAGGTTCGCCTCAAAGTCGGCTAACTGCTTCTCAATTTTCTCCTGCTCCTTTTTAATCTCGGTAGAGTCCTTGCAATATTGGCTTATCGCAAGGTTGCGCAGATTCACAGTCTTATAAATTTCTCCTTCGTAGGAGTGCTTGGTAAAGTAGTCGTCGAGACTCATTGACGATACATTGTTGTAGCTGCTTGTCATTACAGGCTGACGGGCAAGCAAGGGGGCAATCTCGTCGTAGTTCAACCAAAACATAGGATATTTTGTTACCTCGCTGCTCAGCTCTGAACGGTGAAGCACAGGGCATATAGCCGTTACTCTGTGGTTGTATGTAGCTGTTCTCTGGTCAAAGTAGTAGCTCTCCTTTATATAGTAGCTTAGAACCTCACCGCTGGGAATGTCGCTTGTGCCGACAATGAATGAGTTGTTGTCGCCTGATTCGTAATATATACGATAGTTGTCGAGCATATCCTGAGGATTTACTTTGTTGTCGGGAGTGAACGACTCGTAACCGTCGAGATTGTATGCGTATGCGGTTATTGAGTTGTCGAGTATCAGTCGGAAAATATATGTAAATAGGTTCATATTGTTTCCGATAGGCTCAACGGGGTAGTATAGCGCCGCATTCTTCTCCTTTTCAAGGTCGAGCACTCTGTATAGGTCGCGCTTCCACACAACCTCCTGAGGAACCTCGCTCTTGGGATACTGGCTCTTTGCTCTCTCGGTCATAGGAATATTGTATGTAGTGCTCTCCTGTTTCTCGCTATTTTCGCGTTTACGGGCAGGGGGCTGCGCTACTGCATATTGTCCCAATATTGCAATGGCAATAACTAAGAACAGTCTGTTAATGTTATTCATATTGTTATTCTGTTTATTATCAGTTAATTATAACCTCGAGTGTTGTAGGCAACAGACGCTCCACATTGTCGGGGCCGATGGCTTTTACGTGTGAAATGTAGAAACGCTTGCCGCGAGACAATTTTCGGAACATATCCTTCTGTCGTGCCGAGAATTGCGCTCCATTCGATATCTCGGGAACAGCGTTACCCATATTGTCGTAGAATACCGTCTCGAACGAAATTACCTTGAATCCAATGTTCAGCAATCCATCGTCTATGGCAGCTACAATGCCATTGGTAGACATCAGCGCCTGTTTGCTGAACGGTGTGCTGCCGCGGTAACGCTGGGTGTTTCCATCCTTGTCCTTGTATTCTATGAATGGGGTGGGGTCGGGTAGCTGACGTACGCGGAACTCATATTGTCCCATACTCTGACGCTTGCCCTCCTCGTTGGCCGCAGTAACCTCAATCTTGATGTTTTCTCCAATCTGTGTGGGAGTAACAAGGAATCCGCCGTGACCGTCGGGACGCAATGTTCCTTTGCCTCCGGCAATGCTTGCCGCAATGTTCTTGGCGGGCACTCCGGGAACAGAAATGCTTACGGGGTTCTCGAATCCAGCGTATAGCACGTTCATCAACGATGCGCTTACTGTTGCTGTAGGCTCAACAACGGTGTAATTCTGCGAAAAGTCGTAGCGTGTGGGAATGCCCGAACCGTCGTTCACCATAAGATAGCCGTTGAGCGAGTAGTCTCCGGTTGTGTTACATACTTTTGAGTAAAGTCCACTCTCTGTGTCCAGCTTCTCATTGCCGATGAATATCTCGGGTCTTTGTGTTGAGTCTACTGCTGCAAGAATAATCTGCGCTGTAAACTGTCCTCCTCGTACGACGTTCTTTGAATTGGGAATAACCAACGCACGAATCTGGTTCACTCTCACGTCGCTAAGGTCGATGCTGTTGGCAAGAGTATGCAATACCTCTCCCTCGGCGTAACGGACGTCATTCTGCAATTTTGTGAGCAGGGTGATTGCTGCAATGGCTGGCATATTCTCAAAATGATACTCCTGCCAATTCTTGCCTAGTGTGGTGCTCTTTCGTGGAACGTCGGTGCTTAGATTGTTATCTATTATTTGGCGCTGTACAGAGTCGGTAACCATATTCAATATATTCTCGCGGTATCTGTTTATGGCGTTGTATAGCTCTTCGCCGCGGCCTCTTCCAGGAGCAAGCATAACGCTTGTCGCAGCCTCAAGATGTTCGCGGTTCTTAAGATTGTTGTAGTCGCCGTTTTTTCCGTCAGCGTGCTTTGCAATGCGTATCTTCAGTTCCTGTGCAAGGTCGTATAGCGAGTCGGACATCTCCTTTACCAATTGGGCACGTGTGAACCACGCTCGAACCTTTTCGGGGTTCTTCTCCATAAACATTGCCAATTCCTTATATAACGCCTCATTCTGTACGTTGGCGTTTGCCGTACTCTTCGACAGGCTTTCATCTACAAGATTAAAGCCATTCAATACATCCGAAGATACGTTCATCGCTAACATTGCCATCAGAAGAACGTACATAAGGTTAATCATCTTCTGACGCGGAGAGACTTTGCTTTTCTTGATTTTCATCAGTCGTTCTTCTGTTAGAGTTGCTTATTGCTCATATTTATAGTCATAGCCTCGAGCATACGGCTGTACATTGCGTTGAGCTCTTTAATCTGCTCGGCCATCTTCTTGGTTTCTTCGTTCACAAGGTTGATAGAGCCTACTTGATTGCCTGCGCTACGCAATTGAATCTCGTAGAGTGCGTTTATGCCTGTGATGTTACGCGCAAGAGTATCCATCTCCTCCATATTGCGGCCCAAAGCCTCTGTCTGAGAAGATATTCTCTGTATGGCATCGTTGAGTGCGCGAACCTTCTCTACATACTCTTTTGTTGCCTTGTCCATTTCTTCGACAAGCTCAGCATCGGCAGTAGCCGATGGCGCACTGTTGATGATTCCTCCGCCACCGCCACCGTTTATTATTATAGGACCGCTGAATCCTGTGTCGCCGCTGCTCTCGGGAACTCCTCCAACAATTTTGGGACCATTCACAATTACAGGGTTGTTTGCAAGATATTCGGCACGCTCGGCTGCTCTGATGGCTCTCTCCTCTTTTCTGTCGTCCTCTGCAAGGTCGAATGGACGCTCGAATGCCGAGAAGAAGAATACTATTACCTCGGTTCCCATTCCTACAAACAGCATAATGTCGGCACCCTCAATGTGTGTCAGTTTAAAGAGTGTACCCAATATGACAATAGCCGCACCCCAGCTATAGAGGTAGTTGGTGTATGTCCTTCCCTTAGGGGAGTCCATAAATGTCTGTATGCGGCTGATAAAACTCTTCTTTTTGCTCATAATTATATGATTGTAATATGTTTGTAATTGCAATAGGTTAATTATCTCTGTCGGCTGGTTCCTGTGTAGCTGCGTACGCAACGGAAACCAATGTAAGAACGTGACTCATTCTGATATTCATAGGTGCGTGTGGCTCCCTGAATATATTTTGCAGGGTCCTTCCACGAACCGCCGCGTACAGCCTTTTTCTTCATACTATAGGGGTCCTCTTTTGTCGCACGATACTGAAGGTCGGGATTAATGTCGCTCATCTGCAATATGCCAGCCTCGGTGTATACTGTCGATGTCCACTCGGCAACGTTTCCTGCCATATCATAGAGTCCGTTGCTGTTGGCCGAATATATTCCGCATTTCGAGGTGATGAGATTGCCGTCCTTTGTGTAGTTTCCTTCTCCCGGCTTATAATTGGCATAGTAGCATCCTCTGTCGCTCTTTGTGTCCGATGACTCCCAGGGGAATTTGCCACCCTCCTTGCCACGTGCCGCATACTCCCACTCGGCCTCTGAGGGCAAACGGTAGCGCTGAATATATTTTGCCTGTCCTTTCATTCCGCGCAACAGATAGTCGGTTCGCCACGCACAGAATGCATTGGCCTGCTCCCAGCTTACACCGACAACAGGGTGGTTGTTGTAATTGGGACTGTTGAAATAGAGATTCAGGTAAATCTCGTTGTTGGCATTGGGAAAGTCGTTTACCCAGCAGGTGGTGTCGGGATAGATATTTATTATATATGTGTTCAAGAAGTCATACACCGATGATAGCGGACGTGTTACAGTCTCGTTTACTATTCTGCCCTCGTCGTCAATGTAGGCTGTATCCTTTGATATTGTAACAACCTCGTCGTAGTTGGTGGGAATATCGGTGTTACGGTTGCGCTCGGCAGGGTTCAGACGATTCTTGCGCAGTGCAGCCTGTGTGTAGTCGTAAATCTCATATTTATAGTTCATCTGTGATGCATCGAGCATTTTTGTGCCTGTGATGGGGTTTATCACATATACGCTCTCTATTGCACGCAGTTCATCCTCGCTGGGTTTACGCCAGGGTATAGGTTTGCTCCAATTAAGGTAGGGAGTGATAGGCTCGCCATATTCATCCTCTGTAATCTTATACGACTCATCGCCGCCGTAGGCGGGGTCGGCGAGACGCTCGCGGATTATAGAGTCGCGAACCCAAAATACAAACTGACGATATTCGGCATTCGTTACCTCGGTCTCATCCATCCAGAATGCATCTACCGAAATATCCTTGACGGGGGTGCTTATGCCCCATAGAGAATCGGCCTCTTCATCGCCTATTTTTATAGAACCACGTTCAACGAGAACCATACCATAGGGTGCTGGCTCGTTTATTGCTGCATTACTCACTCCTGTCAGTTCTCCACCCATACTGCTTGTGCCCTGCATTCCTATACACGATGCAAGCAAGAATGTAAAAAGAACGGCAGTCGAAGAAACAATTTTTCTCATCATTGTAATACTCTTATGCTGTTATGTTTATTTTTTCCTTTCTTAAAGATGTTAAGATCGAGCTTGTAGCCTACGAAAATATCGTGGCTGCCATTCTCGGCTCCTACCCCTTGAGTGTAAAGTTCGTATCCGTAACTTATTGTTATGTTTACAAATTCTATTCCTAAAAATGCCGCTACCGACGTTGTAGGGCTATATGTTACGCCTCCAAAAAAGAGATTCTCTTTGAATTTGTAACTGCCTCTTGCGGTAATATCGGCACGCCATCCTACAAGGTCGGTCATCACCTGCAGAGAGGGCTGTATGGATAATAACGGATTTTTTAACGGTATATTGCCTCCTGCCATAAAATTAAAATAAGGAGATACTCTTATTTCGTTTGTTTCTCCCAAAATTATGAGCGGAGCGTTTATGTGCAATGCCGATAATCCGGTATAGAAATATTTATGCTGGTAGAGCACTCCGGCGCCAAAATCAATGTTGTTTCCGTCTGCTTTTGCCGACGGAAAGGCCGGGTCCTGAGAGCTTCCTGCAAATTCAATGCCCGTGGGGTCGAATATTGCATTTACTAATCCTATCTGAGCTCCTGCCACTAGACGGCCTTTGAATAATTTGAATCCAAAGGCATAGTTTAAATATAAATGCTGGTTGGTGAATAGTCCAATCTCCTCGTTAAGTACTCCTATTCCAAGCGAATGGTCGCCCTTGACCATAGACAATGGCGAGTCCAAATTTATGAGCATACTCTTAGGGCTGTTCTCGAATCCGCTGAACTGATTGCTGTATGCAGCGTAGGCGTGCATCTTCCTCGATGCTCCCGCACCCGCCGGATTATAAAAATTCTGCATCTCCCAATAGTGGGTAAAATGTACATCATACTGAGCCTGTACCTTAAGAAAGGCGCACAAGCTTAGCACAATCGATATATACAGAATCTTTTTCATCACTTAAAATAACGTAAAAATGGAGCGCTTATTATCTGTCTCTCTTCTTATTACATTCAAAAAGATGCAAATGTCGCAAAAATTGTTAAAAAATCATAGCATTCAACCTATTTTTGGAGCATAAAAAAGCCTGCACAACCAATGCGCAGGCCTATGAAGAGGGCTTTTCTTAGTCCATAATTTTGAATCCTACGAAGAATGTTCGCGGCGATGTAGGACCGTAGAAATATCCCGAATCGCGGAATTCTCCTTTGTCAAGGTCCTTCTGGAAACTGTTTAGTACATTCTGTACTCCTGCATTTATCTGCAGCTTAATGTGGTCGCGCAGAATGAATGTGTAGTCAATCTTTGTTCCGAGATCAAAAAAGTCGGGAGTGTGTACAAACTCGTCGTGCTTAATGTAAGAATACTGCGAATCTATTACATCCTCGGGGGCGGGAGCATAATGCGGGACAAACATTAGTCCGGTGTATGTTCCCGACACTGAAATGTTGAAATTCTCGAACGGAGAGCCTGTGAGAGTAAAATATCCGTAAAAGTCGGGGGTGCGGGGCATACGCGTTGTTGTCAGCGCCACTCCGTCAATCTCGCTCCACGCTTCGGGGCTCTTGTAGCGGCTCTGCTGTGCGGTGAATCCCAATTGCAGCGAAATATCCTTTCCGTGTGCCACCTTTGCCTCGACATTTCCTCCGTATATTCGTGCGCCGTTACCGTTGCGACGCTCTTTCATCATAAAGCCCTCGCTGTTGCGGCCAATATCCTCCAGCACAAAAACATTGGCAAGGTCGGTGTAGAATCCCTCTAACAGAATGTTTGTTTGCCAATGTCCGAGAGCCTTGCTCCAATCGACAGAGCCGCTGAAGCTGTTGGAACGCTCCTCCTTGAGATTCTCGGCAAGAGTAATCTGTACTCCGTCTCCTCCAACGGCTGTAACGTGAAGGTCCTCGTCGTAGGCCTGCGGTGCACGGAATCCGGTAGAGTAGGTTAGTCGTGCCTGAAGATTATCCAAAGGCTTGTAGAGCAAGTTCACTCGTGGGCTCAATATCATATTCTTTATAAGATTGTGCTTGTCGGCGCGCAATCCAAGTAACAGAGTGAATTTGTTCATCTGCCACTCATTCTGTACAAAGGCTCCGGCTATGCGTACATCCTGTTTCATATCACGGTTGTATCCGGTCATAATATCGTGCAGGCGATTCTCCTGATACTCGAATCCTCCGGTGAATGTTGCCGGTGAAAAGAGACATTTCTTCATCATTCCTGTATACATTGCGCCGGCAACCCAGGTAAGGTCGTTAGTCTTTCCGTAGGCATTGTCATCGCGCTGCGCACCATAGTAGCTGTCGCGGTCAATATGCTGTATCGATGCATATACCGACACCTTGTTGCGGAATTCATTCCACGAAAGGTCGTAGGCAATTCCTCCGCTGTTTATTATGTGCTTTGTCTGCTCTGTGATGTCAGTCTCGTGTGGCTGAAGGTCGAACTTGTTACCGCCTCGGCGAGTCTCGTTGGTAGTGTGATACTCAATGCTCAGACGGCTCGTGTGTGTCGGACGATAGTAGGTGCGCAGACCAAAGGTGTTTATGTTTATCTTTCCAAGCTCCGAGAATCCGTCGCCATCGTGGTCGTAAGGGTTACGGTTACGGTAGCTCTCGTATATAGCAATGCCGTATGAATTGTCCTTTGCCACCAACGAGGTGTTTGCACCCATATACTGCTCCCAGCTCTTGCCATTGTAATTCTGAATGTTGCTTGACACCTGAAAAGAGTTGTTTATAGGGTCTTTGGTAATGATGTTTATTGTTCCTCCGACAGCATTGGCACCAAAAAGAGCCGAGCCTCCGCCGCGGACAACCTCTACACGCTCAATCATATTTACCGGAATCTGCTCCAATCCGTATACACCGTTCAGAGCGCTCACAATTGGACGGCTGTTTATGAGTATCTGTGAGTAGGGACCCTCGAGGCCATTTATACGCACCTGCGGGAATCCGCAATTTTGGCAATTGTTTTCTACTCGTAGTCCTGGGACATAGTTGAGGCTCTTCGAAAGGTCGGTTGAATTTGTCTTTTCAAAGAGGTTCAGCCCAATGACATTCACGACAACGGGAGCATCCTTGCGGCTCACCTCGTTACGGTTGGCCGACACAACAACCTCGTTAATCATCATAGCCTCCTCTTGCATCTTGAAGTGAATGACAGTGGTATACTCTTTGCTTACAGTAACACTTTTCTCCTGTGTCCTGTATCCCATAGCCGACACACGCAGAGTATAGTTGCCTGGGCGCAGATTCTTGAACTCGAATTGTCCATTTTCGTTGCTCGATGTTCCTTCTCCTGTCTCTACAATAAGAATTGCTGCGTATGGAATATTCTCTTCGCTACCTCTTTCAATGACGTGTCCCGAGATAGTGTTTCCATCCTTTATATTGGATGCCTGTGCAAAGGCAACGGCAAACAATAAAATAACTAAACTGAAAATTGCTTTTTTCATTATCATATCTTCCTTGTCTTACAATAATCAAGGCTCAAGAGAGCCTATATAGTTGAATATCGTGTGCAAAGGTCTATATAATAACAAAAAATGACAATAGCACCTTTTTGCTAAATTTTAGTTAATGATAGTCTATTGTTGTGATAATATTGCTATACAATGGCAAATATACCGCTCACAAGCAGCAGAGTATACACAATCTTGCGCAGCATAGCACTGCTTATATGGGAAAAAAGACGCTCACCCAACCAACTGCCGATGAATGCACCAAGCAGTCCCACAGCCCACCACAGTATAGTATTCTCGTTAAAGAATCCTACTCTTGCGCGAAATATTGTGTAGAAGATATTGAGAAACACCGAAAAGGCCTGCAGCGTGACAACGTATGCAATATTGCTCTTTATGCTGTTTATACAGCAGACAACCAACGGAGGACCGGGCATTGCAAACATTCCACCCATAATGCCACTAAGAGCACCTAACAGCCCTTTTGATGCCCAATTAAGCCTCGCGCGCTTTTTGCTGTCCAAAAACAGGAAATAGAGTGCAATGGCAATAAACACCCAGCCGAAGCACTTTTTAAGTATCTCGTTGCTGAGTGTAGTCATATACTCAATGGCAAAGAACGACGTAACAATGTTTATAAGGAGCAGCGGAAGCATTATCTTCCATTCAATGTCTCTAAAGTAACGTATGGCAATTATTAGCGCAGTGCTTCCGGCAAGCAACCCCGAAAGAGTCGTCGCCTCACCGTACGAGGGCAGGAACAACGGAAAGAATATCATTACGAATATCCCGAATCCGAACCCGCTCACCCTTTGGATGAAGCTTGCGCATATAGCTAACAGGAATATGAAAAACAGAATCTGCATTGCAGCAAAATTACTAATAGTTTTTATATCGCGCCTTTACAATCAATGAATTTATCTCTAAAGAATGCCATTCTTTCAGTGCTCGGCAATTAAAAAGCAGATGAATCTTATAGCAACCGCAAGAGCCACCGAGAATAAAAGTTTATAGTAAAAGAAATAGTGGTAAGTAGCTTACCACTATTTCTATGAATGTTATAATCTTATACCTGCCGAGAATTCCAGGTATTCAGCCTTTATGCTATGCGATTTTATGGCGAATCCAAGGAATGTATCTCCAAATTTGGGGAAATAGTATCTTAGACCGGCCTTCTCGTAATGCCAACCACGTTCGCGGTCGCCCTTTTCCTTAGCCGCTTCGCCATTAACGCCCTTGTGTCTGTAGGGGTATGCTCCAACAGCAATGTGTACGGCAAGATTGTGCCAATAAACCTCGTGCACAAGAGCAATACCGATAGATATTGGCGAATATCCGGGGCAATTATCCACAGCTTCGTCGCCATAAACAATTCTGTCGCTAGCCTCAAGTTCTTTCATATTCGAAGAGTAGAAAACATCGAGACTCAATCCACTCGCATATCTCAAATCATAGCGGTACAGAGCGTCGAAACTCAGCGAGAATTTAGGATGCGCTTTAAGCTTTACCTCTTTCTTTTTCTCGGGGTCATTTTCTTCCTCAACATAAGCATTCCATTCAGCCATACAAGTATGCGCACCGCCACCAAGCACAATCATATACTGCATACCACGCTTGTAATCGGCCTTTATGAGCTCCTCACCTTTCAAGTACTTCTTGTGGTCGTAATCGTCCAATCTATAGCGTGCAAACAAACCGCCTCCCATTGCATTAAGCGCCTCATTAGGCAATGCTAGACGACCGTTAGAATAGTGACGGAACATTGCATTGGCTCCAACCTCCCATCGCTTGCCTATATTGAATTTCATAAAAGCTCCTGCGCCAAAATAGGCCATAACAGGCGAGCTCAGCCAGTTGTTACCCGGGTTGTTTACAGGGTCGTATCTGTCGGGGTTATATGTGATACCAAAATCCATAAGGTATCCAAGCGAGATATACTTTCTGCGTAAAAGGGTACGCTCAAAAGATCCGAATAAAGAATATAGGTCCGAAAGCTTTGTCTGATCGTGGAACTTAAAGTTCCCCATTCTGGCAAGTGAGAATCCTACATTGATAATAGGATAACTGAATCGCTGCGCAAAAGCCGAACTATCCAGAGGATTAGTCTGGAATCCCACTCCTGCTTCATAGGTCATATAGCCGAATGTCTTAAGATTCGGTCTAGTCCTTTCAATATCAGTACCATACCAGCCCTGCGCAGTAAACATCATATCTTTGGCTCTGAGCTTCTGAGCCTGCGCCTGCATTTGAAACGCAAATAAAAGAGAGATTGCTATAACAATCCTTGTGATAGATTTCATATTAAAATCGCTATTTTGCCTGCAAAGGTACAAAAAATGTTAATAAGACTCTAAAATCTTATCCTAAATTGTTATTTACTCTTTGGTGCTTTACCTATAAGTTTGTAGAATGTTCTCCTTTTTCCACTAATATTTAGCGTGCATTTGCTTTTCTCCTTTTGTTTAAGATTCTTGCTTTTTCTCAACAGATTGTTTTATTGTATCTCTTTTATATACTGCATTTTGGCAATAAATCAGGCTCGTGCGGTAGAAATGTTTGTAAAATAGCAAGTTGAATTTACTGTTTTTACTTGATAATCTTTAATTTACCATTGTCCGATGCATTTATTACTTCTTCTAAAAGAACTTCATATATAATCGTAAATCACTTGGAATTCAATATGATATAAATGTTATAATCTGATAGGGGCGGTTTTAGGGGCGGAATGATGATAATCCTCCAATGAAGACTTTTGGTTTCATAAACACTCTCTTGCATATATTACCACAACCCAACTGGAGACTTTTCCTTATTCGGATAAGTCTCTTTTATTTCTTATAACTAAAAGAAGTGA
>JAFYRW010000037.1 GCA_017546785.1 Bacteroidaceae bacterium
AATCTTACCCATCTGCCAAACGCAACGAACATTGAGTTCATTGTCAAGGATAAGGATGTCGGCATCCTTGCCGCGAGACAGAGAACCCTTGCGGTCGTAAACGTTCATAATCTTTGCTGGAGTCTCCGAAGCCATACGGATAGCATCCTCCAAAGGAATCTCGGCCTTCTGTACCAATGTGCTGATGAGGCGGTCCATTGTGGCGATACTTCCTGCAAGAGCCGAACGGTCGGCGAGCTTACATACACCATCCTCGATGATTACGCGGGGGTCGAATGCTGTCTTGCTGTCGCTGGCTGCACAAGCAAGAGCGTCGGTGATTACGCAGGCATTCTCAACGCCTTTGATCTTGTAAACGAGGCGCAGGATTGTGGGAGGTACGTGGATGCCGTCGGCAACAACCTCTACGGTCATATCATCGTGTAGGTAGATACTCTCGACTGTTCCCTCGTATTTGTATTCGCGGCGTTTGTGGAAACCGGGCATTGCATTGTAGAAGTGTGTCGCGTGAGTGTAACCGTTCTTGCGTGCAGCGTGAATGTCGTCAAACTCGGCCTGTGTGTGGGCTACCGATGCGAGAATGCCTTTCGATGTGATGTACTTACCGAACTGCATAGCTCCGGGAAGCTCGGGGGCAGCGTCCCAACGCTTGATACAGCCCCAACGCTCTACGAGAGGAATATATTCTGCGGGGTCGGGATTCTTGATGTTCTCGGGAATCTGTCCGCCGGCCATAGCCAAATTAAGGTAGTGGCCTTCGAGGTGCAGACCTAATACAGGGCTGTTGGGGTCCTGCATCATCTTTGTACAGGTCTCGGCAGCAGCCTCGATCATAGGAACTGTAGATGATGAAAGGGTGGGGAAGATACTTGTTGTACCGTGTTTCATATGAGCGTCGATAGCAACTTTGAAAGCTTCTTCAGTGCCCTCCATAAAGTCGCGGCCGCCACCACCGTGAACGTGTATTTCTACTCCGCCGGGAACAACGTACATTCCTTTGGCGTCTATTAGCTCTGCGCCAATTACTGCAAGGTCACAATTTGTAACCTCGAGGATTTTGTTGTCTCTGATGAGAACTGAACCATCCTTCATCCAGCCTTGCGGAGTAAGGATTTTTGCATTGATAATTTGGGTTAGCATAATTGAGTTTATTTTGTTTTTGTTTGTGTCGTTTATTACTATCGTGGCAAATTTATCTATTTTAGCGGTTATTCATAGTAATAATGCGGGATTTTTTTAAATATTTTTAAAAATCATTCTCTCTTGCGGTTGTCGTACTGCGATTTTTACATTGTCTTTTTGTTTGTCTGTTTTTCTGTATTGTTGTCAAAATGTCAGTGGTTTCTTTTACTTTCTGTGATTTTGAGAAAGTATCCAATATTTCCGTTTTTTTTAAATGGAGTGCTGTTGTTGAGCGAATGTTCTGTTTTATCTTCCTTTTTTTGAAAAATCACCGTTGTTTTTAAGAATTTTGCTTAAAAATGGGCTACATTTTTTCGCTTTTCTTTGCTGTTCTGTTATATATGCGTATTTTTGTGCGGTTTTAATAAATGTAGTAAAAGTGGCTTAAATGCTTGCTTTTTGTACAGTAATTGATTCGCCAAAATATAAACACAAATGTCAAAGTTAAGATTCGATGTTGTAACAGCTGCTTTTGGTAAAAAGGCTGTCGAGGTTCCGGTAAACGACAAACGTCCTTCCGATATTTTTGGAATAAATGTCTTTAACCGTCAGAAGATGTTTAAATATCTTCCCGGAGACGTTTATGCAAAGCTTGTAGATGTTATTGATAATGATGCTCCGCTCGATGGTTCGATTGCCGACAGCGTGGCCGAAGGTATGAAACGTTGGGCTGTGGAGAATGGCGCTACGCACTATACTCACTGGTTTCACCCTCTTACCGAGACCACAGCCGAGAAACACGATGCTTTTGTTGAGCACGATGGAAAGGGTGGCCTGATAGAGACCTTCTCGGGTAAATTGCTCGTGCAACAGGAGCCTGATGCTTCGTCGTTTCCCAATGGCGGAATACGCAGTACCTTTGAGGCTCGCGGATACAGCGCGTGGGATCCTACCTCTCCTGCCTTCTTGATGGGTAACACTCTTTGTGTGCCTACAATCTTTATTGCCTATACAGGCGAGGCTCTCGATTATAAAGCTCCTTTGCTTAAAGCCTTGCGTGCGGTTGATAAGGCTGCTACTGACGTTTGTCGTTATTTCGACAAGAATGTGAAAAAAGTAGTGACCTATTTGGGATGGGAGCAGGAGTATTTTCTTGTTGATGAGGGGATGCTGCTTGCCCGCCCCGATCTTCTTTTGACCGGTCGTACACTGATGGGTCACGACAGCGCAAAGAACCAGCAGCTCGAGGATCACTATTTCGGTTCAATCCCCGAACGTGTGGCTGCATTTATGAAAGAATTGGAGATTGAGGCTCTTAAATTGGGTATTCCGGCAAAGACCTGCCACAATGAGGCGGCGCCCAACCAGTTTGAACTTGCACCGATATATGAGGAGTGTAATCTTGCTGTCGATCATAATATGCTTATTATGGCTATTATGAAAGATGTTGCGCGTAAGCACGGCTTTAGAGTGCTTTTGCACGAAAAACCCTTCAAAGGTGTGAATGGCTCGGGTAAGCACAACAACTGGTCGTTGGGTACGGATACTGGAACATTGCTTATGGCTCCAGGAAAGAGTGACAAGGATAATTTGCGCTTTATTACATTTGTGGTAAATACCCTTGCTGCAATTTATCGTCACAATGGATTGCTTAAGGCTAGTATAATGTCTGCGGCAAACTCTCATCGTTTGGGTGCAGCTGAGGCTCCTCCAGCGATAATATCGAGTTTCTTGGGTTCGCATCTTTCGTCGGTGCTCGACCATATGGAGACAACCGATGATGTTGTCAAGATTTTGAGTAAGCGTGAGCTTCGTCTTAATATCCCGCAGATTCCCGAATTGATGATAGATAATACCGACCGCAACCGTACCTCTCCTTTTGCCTTTACCGGTAACCGCTTCGAGTTTAGAGCGGTAGGCTCCGAGGCTAACTGCGCTTCGGCGATGATTGCGCTGAATACGGCAATGGCCGAGCAATTGGTGATATTCAAGAAAGAGGTTGATGCTCTCATTGAGTCGGGCGCTACAAAAGAGGATGCTCTTGTGGCGGTTATACGTAAATATATTAAATATAGTAAGCCCATTCGTTTCGATGGCAACGGTTATTCCGAAGAGTGGCGTCAGGAGGCTGAGCGTCGCGGACTCGACTGTGAGGCAAGCGCTCCTATTGTCTTTGACAGATATCTCGACGAGGATAGTGTCAAGATGTTTGACGACCTTGATGTGATGACTGAGAAGGAACTTAAGGCTCGTAACGAGATTAAATGGGAAATGTATACCAAAAAGGTGCAGATTGAGGCTCGTGTTCTTGGCGACCTTGCCATAAATCATATTGTACCCACTGCAACAAAATATCAGAGCTCTCTTCTTGACAATATAATAAAGATGGAGCAGGTGCTCGGGCGTGAGGAGGGACATAGTATCTCGGCCGAGAATATCGCAACGGTAAAGGAGATTGCAATGCACGTATCGGAGATTCGCCGTATGGTCGATGAGATGGTTGAGCGTCGAAAGGTTGCCAACCGCATAGTGGAGGAGCGTGAGAAAGCTGTTGCTTATCACGATACTGTAGCTCCTATGCTCGAGGCTATTCGTTCGCATATAGACAAACTCGAGATAATGGTGGATAATGAATTGTGGACTCTGCCTAAATATAGAGAATTGCTCTTTATCGTGTAATCTTTTGCTACATTTTGCGTGTGAATTTTGTTTATTGTTGTCAAAGTGTAATTGAATTTGCATAATTGTTTTTAAAAATTTGTTTGTATAGCTTGAAGGCTGTATTTTTGCAAACAAATAATTAAAAAGAGAAAAAAGATGATAGAGAGATATTCTGATTTTTCGCTATTGCCATATAATACATTCGGAATTGATGTAAAGGCTACTCGATTCGTTGAGTTTGAATCGGAGGAGGAGCTTTGTGAGATTGTGTCAGAGGGAATTGCCGCTCCTACGCTTGTTATGGGCGGAGGAAGCAATCTGTTATTCCTGAATGATTTTGATGGCACTGTGTTGCACTCTAAAATATGTGGTGCAGAGGTTGTCGTTGAGAGCGAGGAGAATGTGTTCCTTCGTGTGGGCAGTGGAATGAAATGGGATGATCTAGTTAAATTCACAATAGAGCAAGGATGGCAGGGACTGGAGAATCTCTCGGCAATACCCGGAGAGGTTGGCGCAAGCGCTGTTCAGAATATTGGAGCTTATGGCGTTGAGGCTGGAGAATTCATTGAGCGAGTAGATACAATTTCTCTTGCCGATGGCTCTAAGCATTGCTTTTCGCAGTCCGATTGTCAATTCGGTTACAGAGATAGCATATTCAAGCACGAAGCAAAAGGGTTATATGTAGTTACATATGTTACCTATCGCTTGCGTAAAAAGCCCGAATATAAAGTTGCTTATGGTAATCTGCGTCAGCGTGTCGAGCAGCTTGGCGGTCTCTCTCCTGCTAATATAAGTCAGGCGGTACGTGAGACTCGCGCGCTTAAATTGCCCGACCCTGCGGAACTCGGTAATGCCGGCAGCTTCTTTATGAATCCTGTTGTTGAGCGCTCTTTGGCTGCTGAATTGCTTGAGAAATATCCCGAAATGCCGCAGTATAAGGCGGACGGCGGTATTAAATTGTCGGCAGCGTGGCTCATTGAACAGTGTGGCTGGAAGGGTAAGAGAGTGGGCAATGTGGGTGCATACGCCCATCAGGCGTTGGTGCTTGTGAATTATGGTGGCGCCACAGGTCAGGAGATTATCGAGCTTTCCGACGCAATATCTCTTGCTGTAAAGGAGAAATTCTCGGTACAGTTGCATAAAGAGGTTAATGCTATAAGCTGTGAAAATTAAGCTTCTTGGAACAGGAACATCGACAGGAGTGCCCGAGCTTGGTTGCTCCTGTGAGGTGTGTACATCGAGTGATGCACGCGATAAGCGTCTGCGTTGCTCGGCCTTGGTTCAAGATGGAGATACCCGTCTGCTTATAGATTGCGGTCCTGATTTTAGGACTCAGATGCTTGGTGAGCCTTTTACGAGGCTCAGTGCGGTGCTGCTCACCCATAAACATTACGACCATATTGCAGGACTCGATGACCTGCGGCCATATTGCCGTCGCGGTGATATTCCCGTTTATGCCGAGCGTGAGACAGAAATGCAGGTCCGTCGTATATTCCCCTATTGCTTCGGAGAGAACCGTTACCCCGGAGTGCCCAATCTGCAGTTGCGCGGAGTGTCGGTGGGCGACCCTTTTGTAGTTGAAGGGGTTGAGATTCTTCCTTTGCGTGTGTTCCACGGAATGATGCCTATCGTCGGCTATAGAATAGGAAAATTGGCCTATATTACCGATATGAGCTACATTGAGCCTCACGAGCTTGAAAAACTTAAGGGCGTTGATGTTCTTGTGATAAATGCTCTTCGTTATTCAAAGCCGCACGGAACGCATCAGACTGTGCTTGAGGCTTTGAGGATTGTGGAGGAGGTTAAGCCCTCTGCTACATATTTTACCCATATTATGCACCATATGGGCCTGCACTCCAAAATAGAGAAGTGCCTGCCCAATAATGTCTTTCTTGGCTACGATGGGCTGGAGATTGAACTTTGATTCCTACTCTTCTTTTCTCCCCCTTTCCTCTATTGTGTAGCTTATATTCTGCATTGTGTGATTGACATTCACCCTTACTCCGTATTTATCGGCAATATGGTGGGCAATATGTTCGGCGCTATAGACTGAACGGTGCTGTCCGCCGGTGCAGCCGCAGCATATATGAATGTGGGTGAATCCTCTTTTTAGATAGGTATCGACCATATTGTCGGTCATTGAGTAAGCGTTCTGCAGGAAATGTGCAATTTCGCTCTCTTTCTCGAGGAATTCTATCACCGGCGCATCCAATCCTGTGAGTTTCTTGTATGGCTCGTAGCGTCCGGGGTTGTGTATTGCCCTGCAGTCAAAGACGAATCCTCCGCCGTTTCCTGAATAATCCTCGGGGATACCTCGGCGGTAGGAGAAGCTGAGTACATCTACGGTGAGGCTTTTACTCTCGCGGTTGGCGAATCGCGGCAGTTCTGCTGTCGAGCGTGTTAGGGAGTATAGCAACGGGAATTCTTCTTTTATGCTCTCCAATAGTTCTATCATCTGTGCAATGGCTGTGGGGATGCTCTCGACGAATGCTTTCTTGTGCTCGTATAGTCCTCTGTAGCCGTATGTTCCCAAATTCTGCATTAAGCGGAAAATACGGAAAATGTTGAGCTTCCGGCGAAAATCCTGCTCGTCTATATGGCGGTACGCCGATGCAGCCTGCATATATGCCTTCAGCATTGTCTCGATAGCCTCGGGGGTGTATTTTGCTCGTGCCTGTCCTACGAACGATGCAACGTCGTAATAGATTGGGCCGCGGCGTCCTCCCTGAAAGTCGATGAAGCAGGGCTCGTCGTTGTTCCACATAATGTTGCGCGACTGAAAATCGCGGTAGAGGAATGTGTTGCACTCCTCTTTTAATAATATGTCTGCGAGTTTCTCGAATTCACTCTCTAACTTATCCTCGTTGAATTCTACTCCTGCTCCTTTTAAAAAACAGTATTTGTAGTAGTTGAGGTCCCAAAATATTGAGCGGCGGTCGAATGTTGGAGTCGGGTAGCAGATAGAAAAATCGAAATTCTGGGCAATCTCGTATTGTATCTTGGGTAAAATGGACATTACCTTGCATAGAGCCTCGCATTCTGCTACACCGAATGTTCCGCTGTCGCGCGCCTCCTTGAGCATTGCAAAGAGTGTGGTGTCGCCGAGGTCATCGAGAAGGTAGCACATTTCGTCGGCCGAGACGGCAAGGACCTTCGGGGCACGTATGCCACATTCGTTGAATCTCTTTGCAAGAGCAATGAATGCCCTGTTCTCTTGCAGTGATATTCCTGCGACTCCTATGATAGTGGTATTGTCGGCTGTCAATCTGTAATAGGTGCGGTTGGAGCCGTCGCCGGCTAATCTCACTGTAGATTGCGTTTGGCATCCTGTCACCTCTTGGAATAGTCTATTTAGAACAATTGTCATTGTTTTATTGTATTAAGTTTTAAAAATAGTGCAAACGGACAAAAAGTAATTGACTTTTTGCTGTGTGTAGCCTTTTGTCATTTATTGCAAAGTTAAGCTATTTTTTTGTTATTACTTTAGATAAATGATATAATATGATAGCAAAATGTGTACACTGTGTAAACAAAAATCTTGCTAAAAGCCTTTTTTAGCTGAAAAAAGTTGTGTTTTATAGCTGTTATCAGACATTTTTTATCTTTTTAGCAAAAAAATCTTACTTTAATTTATGTTTCTTGCGATATTATATTAAATTTGCGGTCGAAAATAGAAAATATTAAAAAATAAAGATATGAACGTAGCATCTACATTAGAAAATCTAAAGCAAAGATTCCCCAATGAGCCCGAGTATTTTCAGGCTGTTGAGGAGGTGTTGAACTCAATTGAAGAGGAGTATAACAAACATCCCGAGTTTGAGGCTAACAACCTTATTGAAAGACTCTGTATTCCTGATAGAATATTTACTTTCCGAGTTACTTGGACCGATGATAAAGGTAATGTTCAGGTAAATACCGGTTATCGTGTACAGCATAACAATGCAATTGGACCTTACAAAGGTGGTATTCGTTTCCATCCTTCGGTGAATGTTGGTATTCTTAAATATCTTGCTTTCGAGCAGACATTCAAGAACTCTCTTACTACACTTCCTATGGGTGGTGCAAAGGGAGGTTCAGACTTTAACCCCAAAGGTAAGAGCGACGCTGAGGTAATGCGTTTCTGTCAGGCGTTTATGACAGAGCTTTGGCGTCATATTGGCCCCGAAATGGACGTTCCCGCCGGAGATATTGGCGTTGGCGCTCGCGAGGTAGGCTATATGTTCGGAATGTACAAGAAACTTACACGTGAGTTCAACGGTGTGTTCACCGGTAAGGGTTTAGAGTTTGGAGGTTCTCTTATTCGTCCCGAGGCTACCGGTTACGGTAACATCTACTTTTTGCAGGAGATGTTAAAGACTCGCGGTTGGGATATCAAAGATAAAGTTTGTCTTGTTTCTGGTTCGGGTAACGTTGCACAGTATACTGTTGAGAAGGTTATCGAGCTTGGCGGTAAGGTTGTGACAATGAGTGACTCTAACGGTTACATCTACGATCCCGAGGGTATCGATCGTGAGAAGCTTGACTTTATTATGGAGCTTAAGAATGTTCGTCGCGGACGTATCAAGGAGTATGCCGATAAATATGGTTGCAAATATGTTGCTGATGCTAAGCCTTGGGGCGAGAAGGGTGACATTGCATTGCCTTCGGCTACACAGAACGAGATTAACGGCGAGCACGCTAAGATGTTGGTTGAGAATGGTGTCGTTGCAGTTTCAGAGGGTGCTAATATGCCTTCTACTCCCGAGGCTATCCACATCTTCCAGAATGCTAAGATTCTTTATGCTCCCGGAAAGGCTTCTAACGCCGGTGGTGTGTCAGTATCGGGTCTTGAGATGTCTCAGAACTCAAATAAATTGAACTGGAGCAGTGCTAAGGTTGATGAGAAACTCCACGAGATTATGCACAATATTCACAGCGCTTGTGTTAAATATGGTACTTGCGAGGATGGTTACATCGACTATGTGAAGGGTGCTAACGTTGCTGGCTTCCTCAAGGTTGCTAAGGCTATGATGGCTCAGGGAATTGTATAATAAATAAAGGTAATTATATATTACTTTACAGTAACCTTAAAAAGTCTCGATTATTCGGGACTTTTGTTTTTTCTACAGTAATCTACTAAATCTTTCAATCATTCTTATTATATTTATATCATTAAAACTTAATAGATATGGACAAATTGACTAAATCCCAAGAAGATATTGTTTGTAAATTACTTCATTGTTCTTATAATGAAGAAATAACCCAGTTTATATTGGATACAATAGAAGAACATAATTGGACTAGAAATATACTAGGTTCAGATCCGTCATTTTTGACAGAGGAACAAAAAGAATTGTATTATAACTTGGGGGGAGGATTCAAAATGAATGAGGTTAAAGAGGATGTCGAAATTGCAGTTATCAATCAAAAAATTGCAAATATATTAGAAGAACAAGGTGTTACAAAATACTTGTATGAAAATGAAGATTATTTAACTGCAATACGTACTGGGGAGGTTATTTGTGAAGGTGTAAACATTGAAGATATAAAAAAGATGATTTATGAGTAATGGATATAGAACTTTCAGACAATGCAAAGAAAGAGATAGTTAACTACTCAAAATATCTTGCAAAAACTACCAAATTCGATAAAGAGAAGATTCAAGAATTAACTACAAAATTTGAAGAACAATTAAAGAAGAATATAAATAGTAGTGATAATGAACATTCCGATTCTATCTTTCCTAGAAAAACAAAATTTGGTAAAGGTTATAAGATGTGTGTAGATAAATCGAAACACAGAGTAATTTTCTATAAAATTGATAAAGACGAGAATGGTAAAGAGGTTGCAAGAATACACGAATGTCCACATTCTACTGAATTAAAAAAGGAACTTGATAAAAAAGGTATAGAACCTTTAGAAGATAGTGACCCTAAATTATTATTGGATTATATTACAGTCGAAAAAGAGGATAAAGTTAATAATGAGACTCTTACTGATGAAGAACGTGAGGAATACAAAAAGAAAGAAGATAAACTGAAAGAACGTATTTCCAATAAGTCAAAAGAGAATAAAAAAGAAGAAGTCACAGACCCTGAAACTGGTAAGAAAATCAAAAAGGTTAAACATACAGGACCAAGAGGAGGTCATTATTATATAAATGATAAGGGAGAACATATATATCCTGAAGAATGGAATGAATCAATTAAAAATATGAAAAGTGTAAAAACATATATAACTGAATCTAAAATGGTTTCGTTAGTGGATTATTTGAAGAAAATGGTTGGATAAAAAAGAGAAGTGGTGATGACACTTCTCTATTAAAGAACCAATTAAGGTAGGAACAATTATCTCTTAAATCTTAAATTTTAAAGATTATAAAAGAATACAATGATACTTATTAGTTCAATTATGAACTTAAGTATATCCCATAAATGTTTGTACATATATGTTTACATATTTATTTATAAATTTTAATTGTTAATAAACTATTATTTAACACTGAATAGATACGAATTAGGACTTCGTATCTATTTTTTTGTATAAATACGAATAAGGTGGAGAGTGATTATGTATTAGGTTTTTCATACATATATATAAAAAACCTGGACCCAAAGTTTAGTATTAAAGTGTTAATAATTACTAAATTAAATCATTATTTTATTTGGAAAATTCCTTTATTTTTATTAAATTTAGGTATAAGATAAAGGGTAAGATTATGGTTAATTTGAGTGGTTTTAATTCGTTATTTGAGTTGATGAAAACTTTTTCTTCTGAAGAAAAATGTATAGAGTATTTAGAGAAAGTTAGATGGAATGGTAATGTAGTTTCTCCATTCGATTCCAATTCAAAAGTATATAAGTGTTCTAAAGGATATTATTGTAAGAATACTAATAAGATGTTCAATGTAAAGACTGGGACAATCTTTGAAAATACCAAAATACCACTACAAAAATGGTTTGTTGGAATATGGTTGATTACGTCTCATAAAAAAGGTATATCTTCTTTACAATTATCAAAGGATATAAACGTAACTCAAAAGACTGGGTGGTTTATGTTACAACGTATTAGAAAGTGTTTTGAGATAGAAAATCAACATAAGTTATTCAATACGGTTGAAGTTGATGAAACTTACATTGGAGGTAAAGAAAGAAACAAGAACATAAAACCCAACAAAAACGGAACACAAGGTCGTAGTAGAAAATCAAAGATTCCTGTAATTGGAATGATAGAACGTAAGGGTAAAATTGTATCCCATATTATTGAAAATGCAAAATCCGAAACATTAACTTCTTCTATTGAAAGAATAGTAGATAAATCTTCAAAGGTATATACAGACGAATGGAAAGGATATTGTAAAATTCATACTTTATATGAACACAAATTCGTTAAACATAATAGTAATGAATTTGTAGACGGAGAAGTATATACTAATACGATTGAGTGTTTTTGGGGATTATTGAAACGAGGATTATTAGGAATCTATCATAGAACTTCAAGAAAACACTTACAGATGTACATTGACGAATTTGTTTTTAGATACAATACGAGAAC
>JAFYRW010000038.1 GCA_017546785.1 Bacteroidaceae bacterium
GATACCGTCAGCGGTAGAAACGGTGAATGTAGCGTCTACATAATCACCTGCTGTCTCACCACCTACAAAGTCATCCTGTGAACAAGATGCTACAGCGAGCATACCTGCAAATGCAAGCATACCAAAGAATAAATTCTTAATCTTCATAGTGTTTAAAAAAATAGGTTAATAAATTATGTTTTTGTAAATTTTTGCTATTCTTGTAATTTTTTTAACAAACAATACTTTGCTAAAAGGGTGCTTATTCAATCTCCTTTTTGTGCTCTTCGTTGGCAAAAGTATCGCTTATGCTTATTGTGTAGCTTACTTTGCCTGTCAGTATGCTACCAACAACATTTGTCTTGTAGTTGCTCTGAAGAGTTACTGCGGGAATACTTACTGCGGGAATAGTTACATCTTTGCGAATAATATCATTATCATTCTGGTCTTTAACTGTGGTGATGTCAATTATATGACTCTCCGACTCATTTGTTGCAAAAACATAGCAGCTTGCAATGCTCATATAGTCTGTTCCGTTTACGGTAACAGTATTGCCGCTTGCGGGTAGGGTATATGTGGTATATTCTCCCTGTCCTGTATACTCGGGCTCACCGCACAATGCGCAGAAAGTTCTTTTGGAAACTTTAATTTCGGTAGTTGTAGGAGTCATTCCGAATAGGTCGGCTGCTGCGTTCCAATCAGCCTCGCTAATGGCTACGTTCAACTGCGCTAATGGACGTGTGAGTGTTACGGGCAGGCTGACGCTGTTATTAACAGTAACCTCTACACTCTTAGTGAAAGCATCGTAGTCAGCTTCTGTAGCTGTTGCATTGTCATTGCGGCTTATTTTTGTTAAATCTGTAACATTGTAGCTGTCACCTTTCATTGCCCAGAATACAATGTTGTATGTACGACCCTTAATGAGTCGGGGAGCAAATACAATATCCTCGCCATCCTCAATGCTAATTTCTTTGCGGAGTTTGTCAATCTCGTTGCCATTCTCGAATACTGCGCAAACAACCGTATCTACGGTAAGTGCTGCTGCGGCACGTGTTACAGGAATCTCTGCACAGAAGCTTACCTGTACCTCCTCACCCTCAAAGCTTGTGTAATCGTTGCTACACGATGCAAAAAGCAACGGCATTGCTAATAGTAGATAGATTAAGTTTTTCATATTTAATGTTTTTTATTTATTTACATTAATTCTTGAAGGGTTACAGATGTTTCACTTGTGAATTTTTTAGTCCCATCAATGGTTATATTTTTAACCTTTACAGTACCTTTTTTATCTCCCTTTTGACCTATAAAGATTATTTTTGCACCTAAGCAATATGCTTCACCAATAACAGAAATAGATGTCCCCTTGCTATGAGAATGGCTATCTTGACCATAACTATTACCACTAACAGAACAATCACTAACACTTACGGTGTATCCTTCCTTTGATCTTATATCACCAATAAATTGATTAATGTGACGTCCGGGGATTATACCAGCTTTAATAAAATTAGCAATATTTCCTTTTTGATCACTTTGGCCATAAGCGTTAATTTCAGTATTATTTACACTACAATTTGTAATTGTAGCATTGTAATTAATAAAACCTGTTAATGCACCTATTTCTCCATATGAATAGAATTCTGCTGACACAATACTCTCTTCAAACAACTCCTTATGCTCTTGACATTTATAGTTTTCTATATAACAATTATTTACCGAACAATTATTGATTGTTGCCTTTGTGGTTGATACCAAACGTCCAGCAAGTATTGCTGTTTTTTGAAGAGCAAAGACTTTGCATCCATAGGCGTGAACATTATCCATAGTATATGTTGCACCACCGACACTAAGTACCACAGTTGCTCCATATGATTTATCAACTGTTTGTCCATCGTCAGTTCCTACTATATGAGGCACTACGGTGCAACAGTTGTGGAATGAGGTGTTTCTATGTATATCGCCGTTGTTACCACTCAAAATAAATGCGTAACGGTCGGAGCCTTGACTGTTAAGTGCTAAATTATAAATACCATTATTGTTACCTTCCAATAGAGCGATAGACGAGAATGCATTGAACTTATTGTCATCAGTACTATTGAAAGCACTCTTGGTAAAGTTGCTGTGAACAAAGTATTCACCATCGACACCCTGTCCGAACATATCAACATTCTCCATTAGGTAGAGAGCAGCTGGAGAGGCTGTTGCTTTTCTTACTCCTGCAAGGTCAAAAGGTGAGTAAACCTCGTATTTATTGCTTTCGCCATTGTAAAGCAAAAGGTCGGCTTTTGCAGTCGCGGTTGTGCCGTCCCAACGGGGAGCCATACGTACACCGCCGAATGTGACCTTTGCGCGACGATAAGTTTCAGCACCCAACCAACCGTTATATTTTGTATCGATTGTTCCGGCCCACTCGCTGTTATTTGCTTTTGTATATGTCGATGCGTAGTCTGCTACCGATACATCAGTAGCCTCGCACTCTGCGTCAAAAGTAAGGCTCTCGTTGTTGTCGTATCCACTCAAAAGACCAACAAACTTGCCTTCGCTTGCCGAGCCATTAACGGTTACACCATTAAGTTTACAGCCTGTGAATGTTACATTCAGTGTCTCGTTACGGTCCTTTGCGCTATTACGCTCAATATATCCAACCATACCACCGGCAGCACCATTTGTTGTTACTACCGATGACTTTGTAACAGAAACATTTGTAAATGAAGAGCTTCCCTTTAGTGTGTTTACCAATGTTCCTACGTGAGACGATGCTCCGCTAATTGTTACATCCTCTATTGCAAGGTCTTTTACTGTGAGGCTTGTTGCATTGCCAAAAAGAGCACCGCTAAGGTTCAATCCTTTTATAATGTGTTCGCCACCATCTACAGTGCTTCCTGCGGGAAGAGCAATAGAGCCTACAGCTATTTTGTTCATATCAATGTCGGTGGTAAGAACAAAAGTTCCAGCCGATAGAGTGTTTGCATTTTTTGCCAACCAGGCAACATTCGCTGCCGATTTAATAACGTAGCGATTCTCTGTGTCGATAGTAGGTGCATCGCTGCTTGTGCCGTCCCATACGCTCCACGTTTCGGGCTGCTGAACAATTGCACCAAGAACATTGGTCTTTTTGTTTTTCTCCAATATTACTCCTTGCAACTCAATCTGTTTGATAGAGCTACCATCTGCTTTCTGTAAATCGAGAGTAGCGTTTATTGATGCAGTTGTACCTACAGGAGTAAACAAATAGTTGTTTGTAATATAGTAGTATGTATTACCGTCTACGCTCAAAGGCTCGTTAGGAAAGTCGCTGAATGTAAATGTCTTATCTTCGCTTGCTGTGGTGATTGTTCCGTTTATAGGATCAAATTCTGTGGCAATGTCGCTTAGTGTAAGAACAGCTACGTGCTCGCCTATTACAGGCTGTGTGGTATTGTCGGCAAAGTTAAGCTGTGCGAACGGACGGGTGAGAATAACATCTGCTTCAGCATTGCTCGAACCTACGCTCACATTGCTCACAGCATAGAAGGCGTCCATTTCCTCCATTTTTGCAAAGCCACCGTTGAGGTAATCCTCGTAATTTACGCTGATTTTACCATCGTCGGTTAGTGTGTATGCTGTGTTTGAGCTATTCTGTGCCCAGAAGATGATATTATATTGGCGTCCCTCAATAAGAACAATAGAAATACCGTTGCTCTGTGCTGTTGTCCAATCGGTTGTTGTAGTGTATTTTTTGCTGCCATTCTCGTATACACCAACAACAAGCTGGTCAATACCCGATGCGTCACCAATGGCACGAGTGGTCTCTATTACAGGGTGGTAGGTAACGGTTATCTCCTTACCATCGCCTTGCAACAACTCATTCTCATTGGTACAGGCAAAAAGTGCCAATACAACAAATGATAAGATTATATGTATATAATTATTTCTTTTCATCCTCAGTCTCAGTCTTTTCGTATTCTACCTCTTCGTCGCCGTAGATGTAGTTGTGGTTACCGTTGAAGTCCGATTCAATCTTAATACCTCCCGATGATTTAAGTGTAAGGAAGGAACCTGTCAGCTTTGTGTGACGGCTACGCTTCACAGGGACAGCAATCTGTTCCGATTTTGCAATATCACGTCCCTCATTGTCGCATAGTACAATATTTACATAGGCATTTCTTGCGGTTCCATTGACAAAAATGTAATCGAATCCCAAAGATGCCTCATCTTCGTTCAAAATGTTTAGTTTCGACTCAAATATAACAGTTCCGGGGTAGGTGTCATTAGGTACGTCACTGTCCATATTGTAACCGTACACCATATCGGGCTGATAGAATTTTACAACGTAATTATCGGTGTTTACGCGGGTAGGGGGCTCCTCACCGCGAGTCGAAGCCATTTTTGTAAGGTATTCAATCTCTTTCTCCAAGAAGTCTTTTAGGTCGGTTGCTATAAGTTCGAACTTAGCCAAAGGACGCTGCATTGTGATATTTACCTCCTGTGGCGCCTTTTCGGCATAGTCGGCAACAAGCGTTACCTCTTTTATTCCTCGGAACGCATCGCGAATGTCGCTACTACCTTTGTGTGTACCCTGCAACAGGATGTTGGCAAAGTCGTCTACGTCGTAGAAAGGCATCTGATCCTCAGTCTCCAATAGGTCGGACCATACCTTAATATAATATTCGCCGGGTAATAGGTCGAGTAAGAATTCACAATCGTATCCCTCGGAAAGATCCTTTATGTATACAAATTCGTGAGTAAAACCGCGTGTAATGGCACGATTCTTTCGTGTTACAGGGTAGGCACGAATTACGTATCGTATATATCCATCGCTCTGCAGGTTGTCGTATGTATCGCCCAATGCAATTTCGGTGGCCTTGCTGTTCTCGTATTTATGATGCCATTCGGTCATCATAGTCTCGTAGTTCAGCTTAAGATGTACCTGTACATTCTCGGGTAGGTCGGGCCACTCGTGAACGTCGCAGGCTGTTAGCAGCAACAGGGGTATATATATAATAATGTATAATAACCTTCTCATTGCTTGCCTCCTTTCTTCTTTCTAAAGTCAAGCGCATACGAGAATGTTATTGCGGCATTATCCAACCCCCAGTAGGTCATCTCTTCGGTACCAATCAAAAGACCGTTCTTTGTGTCGTCGGTATTATGGAATACATCGTATTTGAGCGGATAGACTCCTGCGCCGAGTGTAAACTCAACGTTCCAACGTTTAGAAGCCTCCAAAGGCAAACGGTAACCCACGCTTATACCACCGCCCAATGCAGGGTGGTCCATATTGTGATCCTGATAGCGGTAGCTTCCGTCTATAGCAATGTTATACTGCGCAAAGCCAAAATGTGCTCCGAGGAAGAATTTGTCGTTATTCTCTGAGAACCAATAACGTACCTCGGGCTGAACGGCCAATGTGCGGAATTTTATTGTCTCTATTGCATAGTTCCACGCTGAATAGTATATGGGTACAGCTACTGACCAATGCTTTGCAAAGTCAAACTCAATTGCGGCATTAGAAATACCTGCTGCCAATCCTATGGCGTTTGTCTTAAAGTGCAGACGATAGTCCCAACCCTCAATTGCGGGAGTTTCCACAATTACAGTGTCTGGCTCTTCTACTGTGGGCTCTACAACAGGCTCGGGGACAATTATAGGCTGTGGCTCGGGCTTTTGTGTTACGAATACAACCTCGGCGTTACGCATATTCGCAAAGTACAGGCGGTTCATATCTCTCCACACTTTGCCATTGTCCAATTTCCTTATCTTAAGAATACGGCTGTCAATGTGAGCGTCAGACTGGTAGTAATTAACCAATTCCGACTCCTCGTCAAGAATTGCGAGAATCTCCTCTTTGTGGGAAATATCACCATTCTTGACATATTCTTTAAGAATGTCCCAGAAAATGTGAGTCTCGTTACGATGAATGATGCTGTCGGGGATATATATGCGATTGCGTACATAATTCTCAAGAGCCGAAAGACGTCTCTTTGACAATCTGCGGTTAATTTGGTCGCTACCCTCGGGCGATGCTGCTCCTAAGAACGATACCTCTTTTATGCTTATAGTGGTGTCCTCCTTAAGCTCCTGTATAAAATCTTTTATTTTCTGTAGCTGCTTTGCGTTGTCCGAATATGTTGAGTCTATGGTAGCAACATTCAGACGAAAATCTACGTCGATTATCGTCTTTACCTCCTGTGCGCTTGCTGTTACTATAGCAAACACAAAGAGTATCAATGCTATAAAATGTTTTTTAAAACTCATATATCGGTGGCTTTTTTTAGTACTTGTGGTGAGCGTGTTTACGAAAGTGCAAAGATACGTTTTTTTTTTTTTTTTGTAACGTTTTTTATGAAAACTTTCTTCTTTTTATTTCAATTTTAACATTATGATATTTTTTCACTCTCTTATTTGTTAAAATTAAGATGGTGTTTACCGATAAAATAGCCTTTTTTGCTGTTTTTTTATGGATTTTGTCCGCAATAAAAAAGTTGAGGTAAGAATTTTTTACTTTATCTGTGGCTGTTATAGATAAAAACAATAAAAATTTCCCCGAACTTTTGTAAGCCCGGGGAGATTTTTAAGTCTCTATACTACTTTCCTCGGTTAATGATATAAATTCCGCCGGTGGCAAGCAGTGCTGCAATGATATATTTCCAATAGAAAGGCTCGTCGAGGCATAGCGACGATGTTATTGCTCCCACAATGGGAATAAGAGAATTGTATATTGCAACCTTTCCTACCGGATTACAGGTAAGCAGCTTGTTGTAGAGCATAAATCCCATTGTCGATATTCCTACGAGCAGCAGCAGTATCACCACGCCCCACGCTGTTATCTGCGGAATTGTCGCGCCCATAAGAAGTGCCGGCGCAACAAGCATAATGCCGCCGACAGCAAGGCTGTAGCCCGTTCCCACAAAAACATCCACACGCTTACCCAGCCCTCGTGTCATAAGGCCGGCAATAGCGGCGCAAAAGGTGTTCAGTATAATCATTCCGTCGCCCTGCAGTGTGAATCTTCCACTATCGGCGCCACCGATATTCAGTATAAGAATGCCGGCAAAGCCCACAATGCAGCCTATAATCTTGCGTGCGGTTAGTTTGTCACTCTTAAAGAACATACAGGCGAAAAGCACCAACAGAAAGACACCAAATGAGTTGAGGATAGCGGCGCGCGCTCCTCCGCTGTGCGACAGTCCCACGTAAAAGAATGCGTAGTGTAGGGTAGTGTTCATAAGTGCGAACAGTAGCACATACCAATAGCTGCTTCGGCTCTTTAGTGCAAAATTTATCTTTGCGCCACGAGCAATGCACAGCACAAGCACTCCGGCAAGCGTAAAGCGTACGCCGGCAAATAACATCTTTTCGGCAGTCATCGAGGCTGTGATAGCAAACTCCTCGAATCCCAATTTAATAAGCGGATAGGCCCAGCCCCACGCTGTAGCAGCACTCAGAGCAAATAGTGCCACCCACAAAGGTTGTTGGAATATGTTTTTCTTTTCGTTGTTCATACTATTTTGTTTTTAGTTATTTTACTGTATATGTTTTTCGTTCAAAATTTTCTAAAGGTGAGCCTTGTCTCTTTTGAGCGCAGACGCATAGCCTTGCGGTTCAGAAGCTCCACAGCGAAGCGCTCGTCGGTGGCATTGTCAATCCCCTCTCTTACAAGCTCATTCTCTTTGGTGTCAATCATCTGAATAAACAGAGAATCGCCCATATGCTGGAATCGTCCGTATCTTCCGCTAATTTGAATAAGGTCGAGCTGTATGCTCCAGAAAATCTTATCCTCTTTGGCGCTCAGCGCAGTGTCGTTGCGCTCAATCTCCAGCAGCTGCCAAAAACCGCCAAGTTCTCCATTGTGGTCGGCCTTTTGGCAGGCGGTAACAAGCACTATCATTGTTGCTATAACAATAAATCTTCTCATTGCTCTGCTGTTTTATTTTCCAAAGTTAAACACTCCTATTTTGCTTATGCTCAATAGCCCGCCGTAGTTGTTGCCGTAGAGCGTACCACTGTCGAATGCAAACGACGCTGTTGCGCTCCAACCGCTGAGCCTTTGTGGCGAGAAGGTTAGTTCCACCAGCCCCGACACATTTTTCTTGATGTCGGTAAATGGGTAGGAGTATGTTCCCCAATTGTTAGACTTTGTGAGCAGCAACCGGTAGCCCAACCAACCGAGCGGACAGCCCTCTATGCCAAAGTGGAACGCCTCTACACGGTTGTTGTAGCAGTGCAGACGCTTGTCGCCGTTGTACACAGGCGATGTACACAGCGGTGTTCCTATTGTCATTCCATAGTTGAACCATCCGCCGTACCAACCGTGGTTGTAATTGTCGTCCACGCAGCTTATCTGGTCGGGAATCTTTTCGGTTGAATCGTGATATATAGGTCCCGAGTGGTCCTTTAGGTTGAAATACTCAAGCGCAACCCCCTTTATCCATCGGAAATTCTTTAGCGACAGTTCGACGCCCACAAGCTGCTCCACCCACAGACCATACTCCCAGAACATTTGCGAGTGGTCCTCGAATGCGTGCTCATAGTAGGCGCGCAGCTGCCAATCGCTCTCTTTCCACGTTATTGCTCCGTGCCAACTGCCCAATTGGTTGCCTGCAATATTTACTTGGTCCGAAGCATTATATTGCTTGTCTCCTTTGAATGGGATTAAAGCCATAAGATAATCTTTGAATCGTGCAGGGTTTCTATGATTTTGTCCAACGACATTACCTTTGTTATACACCCTGCCGCCGAATTGCGCAGCCATTTCAAGGCCAAACTCCGCTGTCAGAGGAAATATCTTTTCGTTGCCCGCTTTAAAATATAGAGCCTTTGAGTGGTATAGTGCGCGTGTGTTGTAGGCATACCCCTCGGGCACGAACGACTGTTGCCAATCGCCGTCGGTAAAGCGTCCGTATGCAATGTGTCCGCGAACGGTGAACCATCCTTTGGTACAGAATAAATCCCAATAGTCGTCTACGCTGAACCTAATCTGAGGAATAGGGCGTGCATTACCGCTCTCGGTAAGCCCTCCTGTCGATAGTCGCGCATTCTTGAAATTGCTCCAACGCTCGCGCTGTCCCACCGACAAGGTAAGCATCCTCCAGCTGACATCGGCAAAGGTCTGGTGCACAAAGAGCGGTGCAGTCTGGTTTATTCCTCCAACAGCATCTACACCATATTCCACATTCCAATTTTTTGCAAAGGGATAGTTACCCTCTACGCTCACCCGCATATAGCCGTTCTTTGTAGCAACGCCACCAAGCCCCTGACGGTTGGCAACGTGCCAAAAGGGTGCGTATGTGCCATTGGCGGTAACAGCGTTAATCTCGGCGCTGTACTTTAGCGTCTGCGACTGTGCTGCAACGGCCATAAACAACAATATGTAAGCAAGCGCACCTCTCATAGCTAATCGAATATACTATACCACGCTCTCCACACTGCGTGCCACATTTTAAATATAGGGCTCCACAGAACCTCCGACGGATACATCTTTACAAAGCGCCAGTTGCGTACAGTGCGGCTGACGAATCTTACCAATGCGTTTCTACTGTTCAGCTTTCCGTTGCGATGGTCGTGACTGCCAAAATTGCCCGACAGCATAATCTCCTGTAACAAAAATTCTCCTTCGTGAGCCAACGGTGCGGTGAGCATAAATTCGCGCTGCATACCAAACACCTTGTTCAATACATACATTACAGCGCCGACAAAGCGACTCATACCAAGCTCTTGCAGAGTGTGCACAGCAGCCTCGCGCTCCTTGTCGGTGCAACCTTGTCTCGACAGCCAATAGTAGTCGAGCAACTGTCGCAATCCCACTCCCTCGCTGAAAAGGTGGCGGTATATGTGTACCATAAGATACACCCTGTTGAACGCCTTTGTGCCAACAGCTATTGGACTTTCGCTCTCGTCGAGCGTAACAAAGTTGGTAAACGACTCATTGGCACACCCCTTGAAAAAACGTTGCAGAATGCTGTTCGTCACCGTCGAATTCATCCACGATGGAGTGAAATGAACCTCAATCTCGGCATCGTCGCTCACATTAAAATCAACGTGATGATACACCGGAGAGCAGTCGTCGGCATAGCGTCTCACATATCTTATTATGCTGCTCCTGCTTCCGCGTACCCAAATATCAATGTCGCCGGGTGTCCTAAGCAGCGGGTCGGGGTAGTAGAGCGCCACAGCCTGACCTTTTAGCAGCACACTGTCGAACCCATCCTCCTTGAATTGTCGTGCCACCCTTGCGGCAACGGCGTTCATCTTTCTGTTCCTCTTTTTAATGCGGTCGCACAGCACCACCCACTGCATAAGCAACTCCTTTGGCGGACGCAGCTCTTTGGGCAGTCTCTCTATTCCGGCAAACACCACTCCCAATAGAGTCTGTCTCTTCGCAATGTCGAACAGAATATACCACTCCTCGTTGGTGGGGCTGTGGATGAATTCGGCATCGCTTCCAATGGAGAAACGTATGAGCGCAAAGAATATATCGGTTATATCGTACTCTTTTTCAGTCATTTCTTATGTAAAACAATCGTTTGTGATAAATCTACAACCTTTATTACCAATTGCAGCAATATCTTTGCAATGACGATAGCGACAAACAAAATAAAAAGTCGGCAACGTTCACTGTTTACTGCAAAGTTACAATATAACAATGAATAAATATTTTTTTTATTTTAAAAGTTCTGTTACCGAACAGTAAAAAAAGAAAATTGCTTTTCACACAGCACTCCGTGTTATTAAGTGTTACCGAAAAACTACATTTTTTACCAACGCATTAAAGTGTGGTCAAAGCAATGGACTAAACTGCATTTTTTTGTCTATTTTCATAATTTTGCGTCTCTCTATTGCCCGTGAGGGTGGTAGAGAGAACTTTTTTATACAAATGCTTAATTGTCTCGGTTGTAACAAATATGCAACCTTGTTGCTGCGTTCCCATATTTCCTTTGCACTAAAAATAGTATTTATGAAGAATGAGATTCGTTACAAAACAATTACCTCGGAGGGAATGGGACAGACAGCTCAGAACCTCGACGAGTTTTTGGCAAGCGGTTACTACCTTTTGGAACTTACGCACGGAGCGGGTAAATTAGGATTGCCAATAGAGGATTGCGCCAATAGGCACTATATGGTCGCGCATCTGCTGGTGAGCGACAGTGGCACAGCTGCAACATTGCAGAAAGAGCGCAGGGTAGGACAGACACTTGTGCTTACCAATAGTAATAATGGCGCAACGCGTGTATATACAAGAACAGCGCTACTCTCAAAGGATGGTGCCGCGTGGAGTAGCTGGACCGACTTAGGCGCAGCAGTTACCAGCGACATTCAGGATGGTGCAATTACTGTCGAAAAACTATCTACAGCGGTGCGCGAGAAGGTCGATAACCCTTTGCGACCGCTCTTTATTGCCGCCGGTGCGGAATATAATGATAGCGGGGTCGATAAAACAAAAACCGCTCCGTGGGGCGAACAGGTAACACATAAAGCCGGACACTACTATCTGAATGGCTTAGGCGATATTACCGAGGCGCAGATGATGGAGATATATAATTATACGTATCCTTTTTATAGTACCGGTTTTTTATCTAAGGCTTTTCGATGCCAAAAAGAAACAGATGTTTGTACAAGAACAAATTTGCGCAGTCGAAATTTTTTTGCTGGACAGAATACTCTTGACGGTTTTTTACAAATAGAAAGTGTTTGTTATAGAAATAATGCAATGGAAGTTCTTGTTCTCTCGCACGAGAGTAGAGCTTTAGAAGTTAAAGGATTATATAATGTTTTGTATGATACATATAATCTTAAGCATTTGATAGGTACATTATATTCTAATGAAAATACAAGTATAAATTTTTATAATTGTAAAGAACTATTGTCGTTTAATATATCAAATCTTAAAAATAATATATTGCTTGCAGAATCATCAAAAATATCAAAAGCAACAATATTATTTACAATACAGAATGCAACACCAATATCAGCAATAACAATAACCCTACATCCTAATGCTTATGCACGTTTGGCAAACGATGCGGATATTGTAGCAGCTTTGCAGGCACAGCCATTAGTAACTTTAGTTTCAGCCTAAAATTATAAAACTATGAACAGATTAGAGAAAAAAGAGGGTGTGTACTACACACAGAATATCGATGATTTACCTATAGAAGAACGAGTGTTCTTTCGCGAGGGCAAAGGAGTTACGGCAACCAATGAGCACTACAGAGTAGCTACAGAGGACGAAATTGCCGCTTGGAACGAACTAAAAGTGAAAAATTGTGAAAAAACAGCCCCTGCTGATACAATTTAAATAAAACCGTATTATATTTACAATCGAATTCAAATTGAGTTCTAAAAACAAGATAGGTTGTAATTGCGATTTATAATAAATACTCAATACTTACGTGAGAGTATTTATATTAACAGATATCTTTTTGTTTTTTTATTCCCCTGTGAAGGTCAATAAAAAAAATGCCACAAAGAGTTATTTTATAGATTTTTACGTGGCCTCCGATTGCGTGAGCAATTGGAGGTTTTTTTATTATGATGAATGACAAATATCCTTTAAAATAGTTGCTATATTGTTGTTGAATTTCTTTAGTGTGAAATTCTCTTTGTATAGCTTGTAACTATATTCTCCCATTTCAATTTGTAAATCCTTGTTTGTAATTAGCTTTTCAATAGCATTTGCAAGAGAAAGAGAGTCTTTTGGAGAAACAATATAACCATTTTCTCCATTTTTTACAATGTCGGATATTGCCCCTATATTGGTTGTTATAATAGGTAGTTTGTGTTGCATTGCTTCGAGTAATGTTAGTGGAAAACAATCGTCAAAAGTCGGTTGAACGAAAATGTTTGTTTGGGTAAAATAGGCAATCTTTTCGTTTCCATATTTTGCTCCATTGTATTTTATATACTCATTGAGTCCTCGCTCATTTATTGCTTTTTCAAAAATCTCTTTTGTAATATGTTTACTCTCTCCACCAATAAAATTACACATAAATTTGTAATCTCTGTCTTTTAAAATTTTACAAGCATCTAGCAATACATATACTCCTTTGCTGGGAATTAAATTCGATAGGAAAAGCAATTGAGTCTCTTTGTTACAACGTTCAATACTCTGTTCATCGTTTGTAATTTCAGGTATACCGTTAGGACATATAATTACTTGTTCTTTTTTTACAACTTTTGCAATGTCGGAATATAAATGCCAAGATAATAGAATAACTTTTGTATTTCTATAAACAAGTGGTAACAGCCACTTATAGGGGGGGGTATCTACACATTTACTCATTCCTTTGTTGTGCTGGTGTATAACAACTTTACGACGAAATAATTTACACAGCAATACAAATGGAGCATCTTTTAAGAATCCAATACCGTGGCAAGTTATTGCTAGATAACAAAGCGAGTATCTATGTGTTATAAGCTTCCAAAATACTAAAAAATAGGATATGATGAAACGCCAATATTTTTTCAGTGATTTTTTACCAATCTCATTGATATTACGCGATGTTGATAGGTTTATAAAATCGCATTGGAACTCATTCTGCAGTTCCTTGCAATCTTTTATATATTGGCTTACCATTGCCGACCCGTGAACGGGGGGTGGTAGTGGAACTATAAATAGTATGCGGGGTTTATTCATCTTTTAAAATCTCATTTAGTCGTAATGCTCTATCCTTATATCCTTTTGAAGTCTCGTATGCTTGACGAGTCTTGACAAATGATTGTAAATAAGGAATATAATTGTTTATACCAAATGTGTTAAAGTATTCTTTTATTATATCTTCTTTCTCTTTAATAGCTGTATTTAGCGATTTCTTAGGGGATAATAATATTGATGTTTGTATAATAAAAGTGAAAATATCGTATCCTAAAGGTCTTTCTGCTGCAAGTTCCCAGTCGATAAGCCTAATAGCACCATTATGTTCCAGCATATTCCACGGACAAAAATCTCCGTGAGATAATGCTGTTTTTAAACCTTTATAATCTGTTTTATTGTTTGTCAAATGATATTCATTCAATGTTATACTTAATTGTATAATCTCTTTTGTCAGTTCTATATTTTTAGGTCTTTCTCCTTTTATATATTCACATTTTAGAAAAGCATAATCGTTGCAACACTTTTCTTTATATAATACGGGGACTAATTTTGTGTCGGATAGTAGCTTATATACTGCAATCTCATTTTTTGTGAGTTCTATAGCGCGTGGCTTTTGCGAGAATTTAGCAAAAAAAGGAATCTTATGATTGTTTTCAAAACCTAAGATAGAAATCTTTTGTTCTATACCGGGAGAACCCATATTGAACGACATAATAGAATTACCTCCTTCGAGCTCTCTTATTTTATTATAAGGAATGTTTGTTTTATTACTATCTACAGATCTAATGCTACGTATTATATTTGATTTTTGAAAAAGAGTCCAATAAATTTTCGATAGGATTCCACCAAATGGGCTATAGAGACCATACAATAATTTTGTCTCTTTAGTTGTTCTTGGGAAATAATATGTAGTAGTAAAAGTCTTAAAACGATATAATTTCATTGTTTAACAATTTTATTGTATATGTAGCCAATTTTATTGGCTTTTTCGTTCCAATCAAAATCTTTAGCTCTAGTAATGGCTCCTACAGCTAATAATTCTCTGTATTCCTCGTCGTTGAGTATCTTATTAATTGCCTTACTTAAGTCGTTTACAATTTGCTCTTTATTCTTTACGGCTATTTTAATTCCGCAATTACTATTTATTACATTACTGAATCCACAATGATCTACTGTTATAACTGGTAGTCCATAAGAGAGAGCTTCAAGTATTACAGTAGATGTAAGATCACTCATTGAGGTTATAATAAATGCGTGTGAATTTCCCATTATTGAGAGTCCTGTAGAACGCTCCACCCATCCGTGCCATATTATATTATTTAACCCTAAAGATTTTGCTTTTCTTTGCCATTTGTTTGTTTCTCTACCTTTACCAACAACGTGTAGCTCAATATTCTTTTCTTTTAATTTAGATAAGGCTTCAATAAGAAGATTCAGAGATTTTCTAGGAGAATGTTCTCCGCTCCAACAAATTTTTAAAGGGCTATTTTTTTCACGAATATTTACTTTTATATTCGTTTGTTTTACTAGACCAACCTCTGATATTATTATGGAATCTTTATTGTATAGCTTCTTAATGCTATCTTGACAATCTTTTGTTGCTGAAATAATGCAGTCAGCGCGTTGCATAGCTTTTCTCACTCTATTCATTGTGTGCATTTGCCATAAATTGATGGCATTCCTGCAACCATAGAAAATAGCACCATATAATCCCATAGATGGTAGCATATTCCACGGAGTTATATTGAATCCTCCAATAGGCCCCCAAACAAAAGGAATATCCTTTATTTTCCAAAGATATCCAGGCTCTCTGTAACCAACCATATTGAGTTGGTGGATAATATCGAATTTATTCTTACTTATAAGTTTGAGTGCAAGAGTGTATGCTTCTTTTTGCCACTTTTTATAAAACCAATAATATGACGGTGGCCATATCTTACGCAATTTCTTGTGACGCTCTTTGCTGATATAATAAAAATTATAGTGTTCTTTTTCTGTGGGATTCTCTGTGAAATATTTATCAATATCTTTTTGGAACTTACTTTCTGTAATTATATGTAATTCGTGCTTTTTAGCTAATGAACTTACAAAATTCCAACCCATTCCCGGCTCTGAACCTTTATATGGAGAGCAAGCATAACAATTTACTAGTATTTTCATAATTATAGTTTGGTATTGGAAAATCTTTTTTTCATTATTTCTACAATGGATGTCATTACACGTTCAATACTCTCTTGTGGAGTAGTTGTAGTGTCTATCCATACAGCATTTTTGTTATTGTCGCAAAATGCTTTTAGAGCCTTTGTTTGACGTGTAACCTCTTGTAGCGATGTTTCGGGTTTTCTTTCATATATTTTTGTAGGGTCACCACCTAAACACAATATAATATCGGGAGTTGGAACAAATAAACCAAAAAACTTTAAAATCCATTTAGGTAGTGATATTCTTCCTCTACGCGGGTCTATAAAATAGTCGTAATAATATCTATCAAAAACCCAAATATGTGTTTTAAAAGCTTTGTCTAAGAATACTTTTCTAAAATATCCAAATGTATAGTCTGACATATAATAACTGATTCGTAATAATGAACCTACAAATCCCGAAGGTTTAGAAGCGTGAGGATTACTACAAATTTCCATTATCGTATCAGGATTTTTCTTACCAATAAACTCTGCAAGCGATGGTATATAGTTCGGACGCATATGTTCATATCGTATTCCATTATGAAACCCCTTGTTTAGTATTGGGGTAACAGCATTTATTATTGTACTTTTACCGGAACCATCGGTTCCAAGAAAGGCAATGGTGTAACCTGGTTGTTTGAATAATCTTCTAAGTTTGCATAGAAAACCATAGTATCTTCCAATAGTATTTTTCTTTATGGATTCGCGTCCTATTTTAGTTAGTTCTTTTATATTATTATCGATATTGTTTGATTGAATAGAGTCGTAAATAGATATAATAAAATCTTTATTGAAAATTTTTAAACTGCTTTCAAGAAACTGTTCATCTAAATTCTTTTTTTCCTCAATAATTCCTTTTATATACTTTGCATCACACTTTCCATTATTTAGAATTTCTTTTATAAATGCAATTAAAGCGCTAAGTGACTTTTTAATAACAGGAATTTTTCTGTATAATATTATATTAAGCTCTATAACATTCTCTGGAAATATTGTTGCTCTCTTATATGTAATATCACCGCAAAAAACATCTATTTGCACTCCATAATTTACACCTAAATAACAAATTTTGGGACAATTTTTATCGGGAGTATATGATGTTAATTCTATCTTATTTTTCTCTGCGCAATTATTTGTTATATAGATAAATTTATTATAATCCTCTTTTTTTACCCAAATGTCAATATCGCTACCACCTGAATTCTCTGGTAGCGACTCGTAGTTACGAAGAACGGCATATTTAACATTATTGTTATTTAGTGTTGTAAACCAAGAATTAAAAAAATATTTTTCACTTTTCATAAGTCTGTTTTTTATATTCCTTTGAATTTATCTTATGCCATTTTATAATTGCTGTGTGCAGCAATATATTCTTTGTGCAGACTTTTCGATACTGAATTCTTCCTCTATTTTAATAGCAGCTTCACCCATAGCCTCAATGTTACATTTGTGGAATTTGGCTAAAGTTTCTACAATCTCTTCCTGTTTCAATGGGTCAAACGTGAATCCTGTTTTAGCTTCTATTACAAGGTCTGTGTGGCAACCATTATATATTGATGTTGCAACCGGTATTCCACAAGACATTGCTTCGGGAACTACTAAAGACCAATTGTCCTGCAGCGTTGCTATGATAAAAACATCGGCAATTGCATAAAGTTTATAAATTGAGTCATAATCGACTCTACCGAGTAATTGCAAATTCTTTATATTCTTATTCTTAAATTCGTTTAATAATTCTCCGTCTCCTGCCATTATTAAACAATCAGATGGAAAATTAAGTATGTGCTTTTTCCACGCATTTATTAACTTATCAGCACCTTTTTCTATACTTATACGTCCAATGTATAAGTATAGCAGTCCGTTACAGTTTTTTTTGTATTTTTGTTCAATATTATGTGTTTCGGATTCTGAAAGTTTTTTTACTAATTCTTTAATTTTTGTATCGGCAGACATTCCTGCAAGGTGTAATTTATCTTCTTTCACTCCTATAGACTTTAAATATTTTTTTGTTTCTGTTCCATTAACAAGATAGGCGTCTATGAAGCAATTAAATAATTTTCTTTGTAGAGTAATATACCAGGGTGTGTTACGCTCGGTATGACAGGTGCGTTCGTAATGTACAATTAACCTTTTTCTAAAAAAGATTCAATAAAGCAATACAATTGGTGTCCATCCTAAAAAGCCCTCGGTTATTACAATCTCAGGGGATAATTTTGCAAGTTTTCTAATAAGTCCCAATGTGAATGTTATATTTTTTCCTTTATGCGAAAATTTGTTTATGGATTTTGTGTGTGTATTATAGACATACTCTCCATTGAATTCGTGGGCAATGGATGGTATTGTGTCGTTTATTTTATTTAGAACATTCGGGAATCTGTTTATATATCTTTGAGGAGAATATAAAACACCGAATTCTCCATTATAAAGCTCATTTAAACGTTTAAATAATGGAATTCTATAATCTAGAAAAATAGGAACTGCGTATAATATCTTCATACAAAACGTGCTTGAGGAAATTTTAGATCAATTCGTCGTATACAAAATCTAAATTCTGAGCATATATTTCAGGTGTAAATCTTTTTTTATAGGTGGTATGCCCATTTTTGGATAATTTGTTATATAAATCTCTATTATTATGGAGTGTGATAATTGCATCGGCCCACTTTTCGGGGTCGTAGGCATCTACAATAATACCATCATCCATATTTTTTACAAGTTCGGGGACTCCACCTTTGTCAGAAACAATAACCGGTAATCCGGAACTCATAGCTTCGGCTACAGTTATACCAAATCCCTCTTTATCGGCTGGATGTATATATATATCCGCTTCGTCATAATATGGCTCCGGTGTATCTTGTCGT
The DNA here is from genome assembly GCA_017546785.1 of Bacteroidaceae bacterium. Lineage (GTDB taxonomy): Bacteria > Bacteroidota > Bacteroidia > Bacteroidales > Bacteroidaceae > HGM04593. The sequence continues at coordinate 18,597 of JAFYRW010000038.1, forward strand.
CCTAATAGTATAACCGATTTTTCAATTTTGTATTTAATAATTTTTTCTTTAAGTTCGTTTTCTAAAGGACCATATCCTATAACTTTCATTGTGAAAGGAAAATTTCTGGATGCAAGTACTCTACCAATTTCGGCATACATAAAAACATTTTTCATTTTGTTTAATCCTGCAACAGAAACAATTTTGCAATTATAGCTTTTTTCGCGATTCTTATATTCGCTTATATGGTACCCTGCATTGTCAATAGTAAGTTTGTACTTACATCTTTTAGTTATCTCCTCGTAAAAATCTCTTACATACTTTGAAATAAATATTATTCTATCGAAATGGGGTAAAATCATTCTTGATAGAAGGCGGACACTATTACTTCTTTTTACATTGCCTTCAAACGAACGAATTATTCTTAATTTGGGATTAACCAGCTTAAGGCTGTATGCAATAAACATTTCATTAGGAAAAAAAGAATGTATAATTTTTATATTTTCTTTCTTAATTATTTTGTTTAATGCTAGTACAGATTTAAAAAATATTTTATCTCTCGAAGGTAAATTTATGATTGTTACATTCTTCTCCTCGTTCCAACTATTTAGGAATTGATTATTTTCGGGAATATAGTGTGCGCCAACAAATACTTTGTATTTGGTGTACTTTAGTGTCGAGTTTATTTTAGACACAGTACCCCCGGTTGTATCTAACGAGGTTAATAAATATAGAATAGCGGGTTTATTATCCATTTTTTATCAATCTTTTTATTGGGTATTTTACAAACTGCCATAAAAGCCAAACATTTCCTGTAGAAAATAGTTGTGCTTTATGCTTTCTTTTAAGGATAAGCATATTTTTGTAAAATTTAATTCTAGATGTACTTGTTTTTGAATCCTCCCAAACTCTGAATCTTGCAATATCTTTATCTATTGTATAAGATGTGTACTCTTTGGCTATTCTTATAAATAAATCTAAATCCATCGTGTAGTGTAATGTCTCATCAAGTAAGCCAACTTTGTCAAGTACGGATTTTCTAAAGACGGTAGAATTTTGCATTACACTACAATAGCGAGTATTTAGTAATCTGTTGTATGTAAATGCTTCAGCCTTTATTGTATGCGTAACTTCACTATTTGTATTTATAAATACTTGATTTCCTGTTACAACATATTTATCTGGGTTCTCTGTGAAGAATTTATTCAAAGCTATAAATGCTCCATCACACATTGTATCATCACTATTAAGCCAAACGATTATATCGCCTGTTGCTTTACGGAATCCTTTGTTAAGACCATCGCTTTGTCCTTTGTCGGGCTCAGAACTCCATATTAAATGGTCATATTTTTTTAAAATATCTAAAGTGTTATCTTTTGAACAGGCGTCAATTATGATGTGCTCAAAATTTTCGTATTTTTGATTTAATACCGATATGATATTTTCTTCTATAAAGCGTCCTTGATTATAGGATACTGTAATTACTGAAATTTTGAGATTTTCTGTCATAATTATCTTTTATTTTAAGTAGGATTATTATTCCGAGTATTAAAGGGTAGTCTGTTAAGGCTTTAGTTTGTACATAATTGATTGCGGATGCTGTAATTGTAGCTATAATTACTAAGTCCAACCAATACTTCTTGCCTCCTTTTATAATGTTGAACAATGAGTTTAACCCCAGTATTACAAATGGTAAACTTCTTAATGTTATTCCAATCCATCCTTCGCACCATAATATGGGTGCGATATATGTGTCACCACCTAATACCATACTGTATTCACCTTTTACGGTATCTCGTATATAACCAAGTCCAAATAACGGGTTGTGTTTTATTGAATAAATAGCATCTTCTATAAGTCTTTCGCGGAATGCAAATGTTCCAATATCGTATTTTATATCTTCGTTGAATGTATTAGATAATTTTGCAATCCAAAAGTTAATAACATTGGGCATAAGAATATATAAAAAGGAAATGCCTAATAATATTATCGAAACTAATTTTACGGTTCTGCTGATATTTTTGAAATTTCTTAGTATTGATATGGTTATAATAGTTATTGCAATTATAAATGTTGAGAATAAGACATTTCTTGTAAATGATATTATTATTGTCAATAAAATGAGGAATAGGTATTTATTTGCTTTGGGAACTTTGAATATAGCGTATGTGATTAGTAATGCACTCCAAACAGGGTCGATTAGAGGCATACCTATTATACTCCTATCTATACTTACTCCATTTACATTCTCCATTAAGGAGTCTTTTACGCCCAACCAATCATAAACAAGATTATTAGACAAATAAATAATAATAAATATTATTAGAGATTTGAATATGCAATGTAGTGTATAATTTACCTCTTCTTTTTTTAGACTGAACATAAATGGAAGAAGAACAAAAAGATTTACAGCTTGCATAAAACTATGTCTAAAAACGGTTAATGCACTTATAAAAGATGTCTTATTTACCGTAAAAATGAAAGTAAAGAATATATATATAATTAGTAATGTAAGAACTTTTATTACACCTCTTAAATTCTCATAATTCTTGTTGTAACTGCTTAATAATGGTAAAGATAATATAAATGCGAGTAAATTATATCCTAAAGGATTTGGTATGAGACGTCCAATGACAGTTGTTAATCCGCTAACTTGTATTGTCGGAATTATAAAGAATACAAATACAAAATACCAAATTTTGTATTTATCTCCTTTATTTGTAATTGTTGCTCTCATCACTCTATGTCTTTTATGAATTTAGCAGGATTACCACCCCAAATTTCACCAGAAGGTATATTCTTTGTAACAACGCTTCCCGCAGCTACAATCGATTTGTCTCCAATATGAACTCCTTTACATATAATACAACGAGCTCCAATAAATACATAATTTCCAATATATACAGGAGCTGTTTTTGCATTCTTTATATCTAGCCCATTCTTTTTGTCAATCCAATTAGTACTATGAAAATTTGTGTCAAAAATAATTGTACCGGCACCAATATCTACATAATCACCAATATCAATCCTATTATGACATTGTATTGACACATTTGAAATTCCGCAATAATCTCCTATGTGCAATTCTGCATTTGGCATTACTGCTATTTGACTGCAACCATAGTCTATGCAATGGTTGATTGTGCTTCTGCTGGTAAATGCTTTACCAATAGAGATTTTGCCTTTAAGTGAAAATTTATGTGCTCCTATAAATTTAACATCTTCAGCAAACTTTGCTTTTGCTTTTTTAAGTTGATATATAGCCGATTCTTGATGTAAAATATTGTATATCTTATTTATACATCGTTTATAAAATAGATAAATCTGTATCATAATATCTTATTTATTCCAAATACCTTTTGCTGTTTGATTTATAATCTTTGCTAATTGTATTCTGCAAATAATAAACTGAGCAAAAAATGCAAGTGATGGTACAATAATTATTCCAACTAATCCCCATAATCTACAACTGTATATCATTATAGGTATTGCAAAAATTGCAATTATGAAATATGTTATAAGTTGAATACGAACCTTTCCTGTACCATTTATTTGGTGCATATATATAGCTCCCATTATCTTGCAAAAAATAAAAAAAGCAAATGCCGCAGATACGAATATGGATGTTCTTATTTTATTGCCTAGCCAAAGGTTGAAAATGAATTGCGACATAATAGTCAGTAATATCAGTATCGGAATACTTATAAGTCCCATTTTTTCGAGTTTTTTAGAACTTTGCTTCATCCAATTAAAATCTTTTCGTGTGTATGCATCGGTGTATGCCGACCATATAGGCGTTAGAATGACCATCGCAACCATTTCGACAATACTGAATAGCTTGTATGTGACATTATAAAGTGTAACATATTCAGCACCTAACTCTCTCGAAATAATAATATTGGTAAATTGGAATATAAGTAGTGTGCACATCATTATTAAAAAGAATTGTCCTCCCATTCCTACAATGTCTTTTATTAGCGAAAAATCAATTTCTTTTAATGTGGGTGCGTATTGTTTGTATTTCCCTTTGCTGAAAACTATTATTGAGATAATAATAGTTAGTATGCATGGTATACCAGAAAATGTCAGAGCTAATAATTCAAGGCTACCATTGGTTGTGTATGTAAGTATTATGATAGCTATTAGTGAGATAAAATTTCCGGCTGTTTTTATTGCAGTTGCAGCAGCTGGGCGCTGATTGGCTGTTAGCATAGTGTTAAAAACCTCTGCAATAATATTTATACAGAAGAAAAAAATGAGTATCTGAAATACAGCTTGCAATTCTTTATTTAGGTTGCTGCTAACATTTAAAATATTACTCCAATTCAAATATTGATTGATTATTGATGTAATAATCATAATAAATAGAAATAATATAGCAAGTACTGCGTATGTTGTGCTAACATATTTTCGTGCTAAAATTATATCATTTTTAGCTAAAGCCTCGGCAAATTTATTGCGGAATCCGTGAGCAAACCCAAAATCAAAATATGATAGCCAACCTATTATAGAACTTAAAGTTAGCCATATGCCGTAACGTTCTGCATTTATATAGTTAATAGTTGCAGGTACAATCATTAGAGATATGATTATACTTGCAATTCGTAAAATAGAGGAGCTAATAATATTTTTCTTTATAAGTTTACTCCTATCGTTTCCTATATTTGTAAGTTTGTCAGAATTGCTTAATTCTTTCATTTTCTATTTAATGCCTATTTGTTGCTATTTCAGACTGTAATTATTGAATTTGATTATTGTAAAAAGAGGAATTTATAATTTGACTTATTCTCTTACCTGCAATATCCCAATTTAATTCTTCAATAAAACGTTTGTATGACATCCTAGCTAGTTGAATGTAGCTGTCGTAATTATTAAATTGTTCGATTATATAGTCGGCAAATATTTGTGGTGTTGTACCAATTTCGAATAGTTTACCATTAACGCCATTTTTAATTATAGTGCTAATGCCACCTGTGTTGTGTGAAATGCTGGGTAGAGCATAGGCGCCAGCTTCTGCAAATACCAAACCATATGCTTCTGCAAGTGATGGAACAAATAAAAAATGTGATTTCGCATACAGTTCCTCAAGTTTTATCTTGTCCGAATCTATTCTTTTATTAAGAAAACCATGATTTATTACATAATTAGGTAGCTTAATATTTATATCCTTAAGTCCGCGTATATGTAATTTTACATATATTCCTTTATTATGTAATAGTTTTATTGTTTCTAAAACAATATCACATCCTTTACGTTTAAATTCAACTCCAACAAATAAAATATTTAGTTCGTCCTGCTTCCTTGATGCAATATATTTTTCAATATCTTTCCCATTAGGAGTGTAGTCTATATTTGCTCCAAATGGTACAATCTGTAGCTTTTCCTCGTTTAATTTATAGTGCCTGACTATTGCTTCTGCTGTTGTATTTGAAGATGAAATAATCTTTCTGCAATTGTTTATTGCTCTTTGTTCTATTCTATTTGCTTTTATGATATCTTTTGAATGTAGATTCTTAATGTTGTAATAAGTGCGAAAATGTTCAAAGATGTCATCTATATATATGTATATAGGAATATCTGTTTTTAAATAGGCTACAGGTATTGTGCTTAATGAGAGTATTACTTCAGTTTCGGGCTGTAGATTTCTTATTATCTTATTGGCCCAACTTTTTGAATAACTATCTGTTCTTTCCAGTAATAAATTCCGATTGAAGATTTTAAATATTTTTGTTTTTATTTTCTTGAATAAACTTATTTTAGGAGCGTCGTATATGCAATATACATCGTGGCCCTGATTTTGCAAAGCTTTAAGTGTGTAATAATATGTACCACTCCACCCGAGTTTGTTATAAGGGCTTGATGATGTTATATATGCAATTTTCATATTGTCGATTGGTTATCCTAATTAGAATTACTCAATAATGATAAACTTTTATCTATTCTGCATCTTCTGCATTCTTTCTTTCTTTAATATCATTGGCAATGTTGCCACAATTCTAAAGGAACGCTTTATTTGTTTCTTTGGCTCCGTTATTATTCGGTGCACAAATTCCATACGAAGTTTGCGCATCCACAATGGGCATCTTTGTGGAACGTTCCTTAGTCCGCTATAAAAGTTAAATGCCGCTCCAACAGCTATTATCACTCCATTTTTTAGATGAGGCTTTAAGCGACTCATAAAAACCTCTTGCTTGGGAGTGCCTAATGCCACCCACACAATGTCGGCTTTATCCTCTTCGACTATTGTGGCAATCTCTTTGTAGTTGAATTCTTCGACATTGCAAAAGGGCAGTTCCTTAAAGGTCATTCCAGAAACGTCGGGGTTGTATTTCTGTAGGTTCTGCTGCAGAGCGTCCAATACTTTTTGCTTTGTTCCCAAAAATATCATACGGTATTTGCGTGAGCGCACAATGTCTATGAAAATGTCGCTACCGCAATAGTGTGTACGTTTGTGACCATATATCCACTTTACGAATTGCGGAACCCAACTGCTGTCGCAAATAGAAAACAGTCCACCGTTTATTACTTTGCGATACTCTTGGTTGTGGTATACCATAGTGAGTATATTGCCGTCGGCAACACAAATGTAATTTGGCCTTCCTTGTGCTATCTCTCCTTCTATTGCTTGATGAATAGTCGGAACATCGAATTCATATTTTATATCAAAGAATTTTTCCATTATGCTTTTCCCTGCTTAAGCTTTCTGTTCACTACTTTATCCTCAATTGGGCAATTGATAATTTGTTGTATGAAATTCTTTTTTTAACCTTACCGGCTTTTATGATATATAACAACGTTGGTAGCTGTTTTGTGCGATGCTGTTCTATTTTTTATAGGTTTTCCTTTAGGAATTGCAACGATTTCTGTTGCATACTCTCTTTTATGCTGTTCACTGCTTGCCAATCTATGGGTGCCGAAAAGTCGAAATCCTTAGTGTTGTCAATGTCTATTATGCGGCTCTGCAGGTCGAATAGCTTGAGCAGTGAGTGGAAGCGGGCGTTACCGCGCTTTTCGTTTGTTATTACCCAAAATGGTTTGTTGTATATTATGGAGAAGACGCAGCCGTGGAACGAGTCGGTGATTACCATCTGCGCATCGTCAAAGGCGCGTAGCCATTTTGTGGGCGGGGGGACAACAAGCTCGTTTATGTCGGTGCCGCGCTTGAGCAACCATATATCCTCTTTGGCCTTTACCTGAAAGCTTGTGAGCTTCATTGTCTCCTCGATTTGTGCTATGGTTGCTGTCTTGCTGTCGTCGGAGTCTAATATGTAGCAAAATAGGTTGCCGGGTGATTGCTGCTCTCCGGCTTTTATTGCCAGCTGCGAGTAGTGCTCCTGCGTGAGTAGCATTGTGGGGTCGAGCAGATGGGTTGCTTCTACTCCAAAATAGCTGTTGCACAGCGACACGCCCGACTCCTCGCGTACCGACACTGCGTCGAACATCTTTGCCAGACGTGCGCACTCTTTTGTCTGTTTGGGGTTATACTCCCACTCGTCTACGCCAAACGATGCGGCATAGGCTACACGCTTTATGCCCTGCTTGTGTTGTGCAAAGGCTAAAAAGTCGGTGTATATGTTGGTGGAGTAGCGTGGGCGCCATACTTGGTCGCTGCCTACCACATAGCCATCGAGAGGGTGCTGCTCTATATATTGCTGCAGCTCCTTTTCGTCCTTTATTACCGCTGTTGCGTTTATGTTGTTTATTACAAACTGCTGGCAGTGCTTGTGTATGGTGGTTAGTTCGTCGTACGATGGCGGATATTTGAGCCCTATGAACTTTTTTATTGCCCGTTTAATCTTCCAGCGTAGGCGGCGCACCTTTCCTGCGGTGTGTATTCCCAGATGGTTGCGACGCAGTGTTATTGTGTCGTGTCCCAAGCTCTTGAGCACCTGCTGAAGAGCGTAGTTCTGCAATAGTCCGCCATAGTTTATGGGTAGTGGTTGTGTTATTATTCCTATCTTCATTTTTGTAGGTCGGTAAGGTTTACAATCTCTGTTCCATTCTCAAAGTGATAAAAATCTTTGATTACAGAGAATGACTCTTTGGTAATCTCTTTGTCGCGGTCGATGAAGCATAGGGGTACATTGCCGTAGAACGATGCCCAACGGCTGAATGTGCTTAGCGGCCCTATGATGCAGTGGCACTGCGACAGCATATAAAGGTCGTGGATGGCTGTGGTGTTCTTTATGGACATAATGTCTAGCCCCTCGAATGCTTTGTCGTCAATCTTTTCGTTAGTCGATATTGCAAAGCACACTTTCTTGTCGCTGTGCAGTGCAGCGATAGCCTGCATATGTCTCTTGTACTCCTCGACGGTGAAATAGTAGCGTCCGCCGAACCATTCTTTGTAGTCGCCACCGCGAATGTGTACTCCTATTATATAATAGCCCTGCTGCTTGTATTTTTCCCTCACAGGGGTTACGTCGTCTCTTATATTGCGGTTGGGACGGTATATCTCCTTTATCTGTTGCAATACGTGGGGGAAATGTTGCGAGTGGGCGCGCTTGTCCCATCCTCGTACGAATCTGTCGGCGCTCTTGCGGTAGAGCGGACGTACAATGCCGCTGGCGATAAGCTTGTGCAATATCTTCTGATAGCGTTTGTGGCCTAACAGCTTTGTGAGACGTGGGCTGTAGAATGGGAAATGTACGTAACGGCTGTTACGAAGGTTATCGAAATGTTGTGTGTCCTTGTCCCAGAACCATATTATCACACGGCCGTTGTTGCGGACTGCCCAGCCGATGGTGTCCAGATAGGACCATAGACGGTTGCAGGTCTGTCCCGGTTCGTCGAATATTATCTTGCGGTCTTTTCTTACGAATAGGTCTACTAGGCTCATTCTCTTGCTTTTTTACTGTTAGTTGAGGCTTTTTCTTATCTTTCTTATCAGCGACAAGGCGTGGCGCTTTATTCGTGCGAGGATGCGTCGCGCAAGCGATGGTATAAGCACTTTCTGTACGCTCCTTGTTACGCTGTTTGTTTGCTGTAATGTGGCAAAGAATCTCTCGCGCTTGGGGTGTGGCTGGCTGCTTGTGTGGTACGATGTGTTGTTGCTCACAACGTCGTGCAGGCTCTTCTCGCTGTTTATGCACTGCCCATAGGGGTAGCAGCTGTCGCCTTTGGGGGTGTTTATGAATATTGCTCCACAGCCTTTGTCGTCGTCCAACGAGGGGTCTACGACGTGTATGCCCCAAAAGTCGGCAATGGTGATGTCGCTGTGGCTTCGGCCGATTTTTGCCTTGCAGTCGTAGCACGATGGACGCAGGGTGGCGTCGCCAACGAATGTGCGCATATAGTAGTCGCGGTGGAAGAGTCGTTTATAGGTGTGTCCTGTGGAGAATGCAATGCTTATGTGAAAGCTTTTCCAGCCTCGGCTCTTGTCGCGGAAGCTCACCGACTGTATGGTGGCTTTCTGCTTGCTGCGTCTGCTCTCTTTGGCGCACAGCTCATCGACATACATACCCCACACTCGGGGGCTCGGTACTCCGTGGCATATAATATCGACGGTGAGAAGATTGCTGTACTCCTTGCGCAGATAGTGCTTTAGTCCTGCTATCTGACAGGGTGTGCCGCTAAACAGCACCTCGCGTCCCTCTTTTAGGAACGCTTCGGCCTGCCGGTAGGCGTTGCCTACCGTTGCCTGCACATATTTGCTGCCGCGAAAGGCTGCAATGCCGTCGCCGGTAAGCGTGTAGTCGAAGATGGGCATCCAATGCTCGTCGAAGCGTACGCCGAATACAACGCCGCCCTTGTCTATTGTCTGTTGGGCGAGTAGCGTGAATATTCCTCCCGATGAGCTCTTTAACCTTGTCTCCTCGTCCTTGTTGTATGATGCGTATACCTTTTGCGGGTCGCGTGGCTGCGACGGTGTTATTACGGGGCACACCTTTTCGCATAGACCGCAGTCGATACATTGTGCGGTGTCTACAGTGGGGTAGAGGAAGCCCTCGCTGTCGCACTGCATTGTTATACATTGCTTGGGGCAACGCTGGGCACAGGACGAACAGCCACAACAATTCTCTTTGTCTGTTATATGTATCATAGTCGTACTATTCTTCTTTTTACCTTAGCCAATGTGGTTGCTATTATCTTGCGCTCCTCCCTGTTGCATCCAATATAATATATACATACAGCCGATGAGGCTACCGACAGCGCCGACAGCAGTATGAAGCGCAGTATCGACGGCTGTAGCATAGTGTAACAGATATATGGCACTATTGCCGATACCATTGTTACTAGAATGACATTAAGGTATACTCTCTTTATAAATTCTGCTACGGGCAGCTGTACCATTGTGCGCAGGAAATAGAGACGGGCTACCAAGCATATTTGCGATATTACTATTGCTACAATCATTGTTACCTCGGGCATCATACCCCAATAGAGCAGCAGGTACGATATTGGAAAGTTGAGCAGGAGTATTCCTCCTACTACTATCTGATAGTTCTTTATCTTGCCTGTTGCCGACTGTGCAGTGATTAGTGTCTGCGATACAATCTCGGCAAGGGTAAGTATTATAGCAAGGCGGGTGAATGCAACCGTGTGGGCTGGGCTCTCTCCCAACCACAGATGGAGTATGCTCTTAATCTCAAAGAATATCGGTATAGAAAGGAGCATAAACATAAAATAGGAGAGGCGTGTGCCGGTGAATATGAGCTTGTGCATTCGTACAAGATTCCCTGCTGCATACTCTTTTATTATTTGCGGGTTAAGGGCTATTGTGAAATTCTGTATGAAACGCCACAATATGCCGTTTACCTGCATTGCGAGGCCTCGCGCGGCGTTCACCGCGGTATTTGTGAATATGTTTATCGCAATATTCACTCCGTTGTCCTTCATAATGCCGGCGGTACAGCCTATGAAATTCCACATTGCAAAGCCCGATATCTCCTTGAAGATTTTCTTGTCCCACACTCTTTTGTAGGTACACTCGGCGAATTTGTGCTTGCAGTATTGCCAATATATTATTTGCGAGATAATAATGGGTAGTATGTTGAGAACTGCAAATAGTATGAGCTTGTCGCCACCGTAATATTTTATGCCTATGGCTATTGCCAATTTTGCAACAGCGTCAAAAATGGTCATATAGGCAAAGACCGTCATCTTTTCGTGGGCTATTATAGAGGCGTTGTATGGTACAGACAATAGTCCTATGGCAAATGTTATTGTGGAACATTGCAGCACCCAATTGGCTGCGTAGAGCCTCTCGGGGGCTATTACCATCCTGTTGTTTAGGAACCACACTCCTACTGTTTCAATGGCTATTATTACAACAATGGCGAGTATGATGTTTATGTTCACCGCCGACGAGAAGGTCTTTTGCAGTTCCTCGCTGTTGTTATTGCCTAGCCCATAGGTGATAAAGCGGCTTGTTGCTCCCGACAATGAACTTGATATCAGCGAGAATGTCGATACAAGCACGCCAACAACGCTGTTTATGCCATAGTCGTCTACACCCAACGCTTTTAGTATTACTCGGGTGGTGTAGAAGCTTATGAGCATCATCACAACCATTCTTATATAGAGAAGAATTGTGTTCTTTGCTATGCGTCTGTTGTCTGTGCTGTTGTCCATTGTGTCGGTGTGCTGCTTGTGCTATGCCAGATGCTCTACTATTCTGCCGCAGGCGAGTCCGTCGCCGTAGGGGTTCACAGCCTTGCTCATTGTGTCGTAGTGTGCCGCATTGTCGAGCAACAGCGACACCTCGTTCACAATCTTGTTGTAGTCGGTGCCTACGAGCTTCACTGTGCCGGCATCGAGAGCCTCGGGGCGCTCGGTGGTATCGCGCATCACTAGCACGGGCTTGCCGAGTCCGGGTGCCTCCTCCTGTATACCGCCGCTGTCGGTGAGCACAATGTTGCTCTTCTCCATAAGATAGACAAACGATAGATATTCGAGCGGCTCAATGAAGAACATATTGTCGAGATTGCTCAAATCCTCGCCAAAGACCTCGTGTATGGGGCGGCGCACATTGGGGTTAAGGTGCATAGGATAGACAAAGTCTACGTCGGGGTATTTATGTGTGAGGTCCTTGATGGCTGTGCACATATTTATGAATCCGTCGCCGAAATTTTCGCGGCGGTGTCCTGTGATGAGGACAAGCTTCTTGCCGTCGCTCAGACGCGATACGTCGTATCCAGCCTGCGAGAGCTTGGACTTTAGTTCGTTGTTCAGCTCCTTGTCCTCGTTTATCTTGTTCACCACCCAGTAGAGTGCGTCAATCACTGTGTTGCCCGTTACGGTGATGCTGCTCTCGGCAATGCCCTCGCGCAGGAGATTCTGCTTGCTCAATGGGGTGGGTGCGAAATTGTATGTTGCTATGCGTCCTGTAATCTGACGGTTCATCTCCTCGGGCCAGGGACTATATATGTTGTTGGTGCGTAGTCCCGCCTCGACGTGTCCTACGGGTATCTGCTGATAGAATGCGGCAAGGGCTGCTGCAGTGCTTGTCGTTGTGTCGCCGTGTACGAGCACTACGTCGGGCTGTGTCTCCTTTAGAATGTCGCGCATACCAACGAGTACGCGGGCGGTAACATCGTAGAGATCCTGTCCCTGCTTCATAATGTTAAGGTCGTAGTGTGGGGTAATGTCGAACAGCTGCAGCACTTGGTCGAGCATCTGACGGTGCTGTCCCGTTACGCATACTATGGTGTTGAATTTGTCGCTGTGCTTCTGGAACTCCTTTACAAGAGGAGCCATCTTAATTGCTTCGGGGCGTGTACCGAAGACAAGCATTATGTTTTTCATTATTCTGTCCTGTTGTGTGGTTCTTATTCTTTTTTTGCGTAACTCTCGCTCTCTTCGGCGGCAGCGAGCAGCTGTTCGCTGTTGCTGTAGCTGTCGGAGTAGAATGTCTCTATTGCTCGTTTGCGTGTGTTGTCGTATTCTTGTGCCTCCTCGGGCGATATTAGCTCGGCAACTTCGTCGATATTGTCGAGGAATGCCGATGCGGACTCGCTCAGGAGCTTTTCGCCAAGATTTTCTCTGTTATCTTTCATCCTTTGTGGTTATTTGAATTCTAACTTTTTTATATGCGGTCTTTGTATCTTGTCCTCGGGCGGGAGTTGCATATAGTCGCCATATATCTTTCGTAGATAGGAGTCGAGGTCATTGGGGACCGATACCTCTATGTGCTCGAACTTTGCCCTTTGCAACGGGAATATGTCGTCGGTGTTGCGTATGTTGTTTATCCATCCGCTACCGTAGGTGTGACGCAGTTTGTTGTTCTTTAGCCCGCCGAAGAGTGTGCGGCTCACCGCTATTCCTGCGTATATTGTTGGCTTAAGTATCGCAAAGAGTGTGCGGCAGACAATGTTGTCGGCCTTGTTTAGCGGCACGAGCAGAAAATTTACTGCGTGAGCAAAGGCACGGCATAGCGAGCGCTGAGCATATTCCATTTGAAAAATGTCTATATATATGCCCCTGTATCTGTAGCGGCTGTCCTGCCCGTCCTCGACGATGAACGACTGCTTGTCGCGCATCTTTGCGTAGGGGGCAAAATAGGCGGGGTCGTTCTTGCGTGTCTGTAGCACATATCGGTCACTCTCGGTGAACACTTTCTCGAGCTTTAGATAGTCCTCGCGCAACATTTCAACGTCAATATCGTCGTCCCACGGAATGAATCCTCCGTGACGCGCTACTCCTATGCAGTTGCCCGACGATAGCCAATAGCGTATGTTGTGCTCGCGGCATAATTTGTCGAAATACTCCAACATTTCTACCATACGCATCTGATGCTGTCGTAACTGCGAACCGTCGGGGTTGTATTTTTCGCGTAGTCGTTGTTGTGTCTGTGGGTCAATCATCTTATTGTCTCTGTTTTTCCATTAGATTGGTTGCCCAATGGTATATCTTGTCTATTGTAGGAACATCTATCTTGAGCTCGTGGGCTGTCTGATAGATATATTTCAGCCCATACTTAAAATCCTCCTGAAAATAGCGACTGTCAAGGTCGGGCTGCCATCCTTTCTCGCTCTGTATCATAGGCGTTGTTATCCCTTTGAATCCTGCGATGGAGCGTATCTTGTCGGTGAGGCTCTGTGCATCGTAGCTCTCGTAGTATTGCAGTATGGGCATAAGATATCCTTCGGTTACCGGCAGCTTGTCGAGGATGGTGAACAACTCCTTGTCGAGCGCAATGAGATTCTCCGATGCGCTGTTGTCCCACTCTTCGTAAAAGAGGAACTGCTTGTCGTAGTAGACATTCTCGTCCCAATTGCCGAAGAGTGAATAGAGCCGAGAGGGGTGCAGTATAGGGTTGCTGTTGGTGAAGCTTGCCTCGTAGTGGTTCTTGAGCAGTGTGGTGGGGCGGTCGAACAGTGTCTCTATTGTTTGTCGGAACGCCTCTTTGTCGTCGCAATTCTCCACAGCTATATTATGCGCATTCTTGTAGCCCAAGAGATTGGCGCATCGGCCATACTCTGTTGTTCTTGCTATGAACGGCACTCTTTGGAATCCCCACAAAGGAATGTCATTGTCGAAAATGGCCATCGCCTCGAAAAAGAATCCTGTGGATGAGAATACGCTGCCTACAAATGTTCCCGCCTTTATGTGTGGCTGCAATCGCTGTAATTCTCCCTTTATGGCATATCCCGGCAGACAGAGTATTACTATCTGTGCGTTGGCAGTTGCTGTTGCTGCATTGTCGGTGACAATGTTCAGCTTGCCTTGTATGTAATTGCCATCGGGAGTGTGGATGGATAGCTCGTTGCTCCAATCATCGGGGCGTCGTGTGAGTATGTTTACCTTCACTCCCTCTTTTGCTCCTAAATATCCGGCAATGACGTGTCCCAACGACCCGCCGCCGCAAATGCATACTGTAATCATTTCTCCAAAGTCTTAAGAGCCTCTACGAGCTTTGTGTTATCCTCGTGGTCGCGTACCGCTATGCGCATATATTGCTTGGCGTCGAATCCTCCCTTGCCCGAACAGTCGCGCATAAGGATATTGAAACGCTTGAGCATTGTGAGTACAAGCTCGTTGGCGGTGTAGGGCGGTAGTACCTCTACCAGGAAATAGTTGGCCTGCGAGGGTATTACGCGCAGGAAACTTATCTGACGCAGCTTGCTCTCAAAATCGTTGCGCTCCTCGATGAACTTCTTGCAGGCCCATTTGTAATCCTTTTCGTATTTGTTGTAAATCTGCATAAAGAACTCGCAGAATGAGTTTAGGTTCCATATGCTTACCATCTTTTTGATTTCGGCAATGATGGCTCTGTCGGACGAACAGAGAATACCCAAGCGAATGCCCGGAACACCGTAGCTCTTGCTTATTGACTTCATTACCAGCAGATGGGGGTACTTCTCGAGAATGGAATCCTTGAGCAGAGTGTTGTTCTCCCAGCCTTCGCTGAAATCAACGAAACTCTCGTCGATGATGAGGCGTATGTTGCGCTCCTCGCACCATTCGGCAAGAGTGCACAATCCCTCGAAAGGAATGAAATTGCCCGAAGGGTTGTCTGGGTTAATGAGAATTATATTGTCAGCGTGATTATTGCCAAAAAACTCCATAATATCCTCGGCTGAGTAACGGAACTCATTGTTCTGCGGAACAAAGGTTATGAGTCCCTCTTTGTCGCGTCGGTTGGGGTACTCCTCGAATGTCGGTCGTATTATTCCTACCGTGCCTTGCAATAGTTCCATAAGAGCTTTTATAAGCTCGGCTGCACCGTTGCCCGGAACAATATACTCCTCCTTTATACCCCAACATTTGCTCGCGAGCAGAGTGTTTACCTTCATTCCCGAGGGATACTCGCCGATAAGTGTTCTGAAATTAGCCTGCATCTCATCTATTATATTCGACGAACGGAAATAGGGATTCACAAGATAGCAAAAATCGAGCATCTTAGGGAAACGCCAATAGCCGCCGAAGCGACCGTAATATTTACGTAGAATATCTTTCTCCTCGGCAAAGAGAGCCTCGGCAATGTCAAGGTCCTGCTTGTCGTCAATCTCGTACCATTTTTCGCCGTTTATGGGCAGCGCCTTAAGCTCCTTGCTGTTGAGGAATGTTATTATTCGCAGCACATTCTCGTAATACTCGTTGTTTCCTACAGCCTTGCAATAGGCCTCGAGGAAAGGAATATATTTGTTTGTGCTGAACTCCTTTGAGAATTTGTATATGTTTATTGTCTTGTAATATTTGTCGGTGTCGTTGTAGTGGAACGCTTCTTTGGGAATAAAGTTCACAATGTTGTTCTCGTTGTCGATGCTCACCATAGTACCGTCCATCCACGACTCGTATTTTGCAACAAGCGCAAGGTTGGGGTAGCTGTTATTTGTGATAAGAGGCAACATTCCATCGTCGAATATAAGGTCGCTCTCTATGAGCAGCGTGTCGTCCTCCTGCATCTTCTCTTTTGCCAGAGCCAACGAATATATGTTGTTTGTCTTGTCATAAATGGGATTGTTTATATACTCTATTCTTGTTCCCGAATAGTTCTCCCCAATGTGGTTCACGAGTTTCTCTCCCTCGTATCCTACGACAATTACAATCCTATTTAAATTAAGTTTGGAGAGCTGTGCCAATAGACGGTCTATGAGTCTTACTCCATTGACCTCTACCATACATTTTGTATTCTCCTTGGTGAACTCTCCGAGGCGTTTGCCCATTCCTGCGGCTAAAATAATGGCTTGCATATAGTGCTTTTATATTGTTTCGTTTTTAATCTCTTCTAAAAATATCTCTTGTGTATACTTTCTCCTTTACATCGTCGAGGAGTGCTTCGTATCTGTTTGCAATGATGGCCTGCGACAGCTCCTTGAACTGCTTAAGGTCGTTCACGACCCTGCTCCCAAAGAATGTCGTTCCATTCTCCAATGTAGGTTCGTATATTATCACCTCGGCTCCTTTTGCCTTTATTCTTTTCATAACTCCCTGTATCGACGATTGTCTGAAATTGTCGCTGTTGCTTTTCATTGTCAGTCGGAATACTCCAATGGTACACTGTTTCTCGTTGTTTGCATTAAAGTCTCCGCAGCTGTAGTAGTCGTAGTATCCCGCCTTCTTCAGCACCTGATCGGCAATAAAGTCCTTTCTTGTTCTGTTGCTCTCAACTATAGCAGTCATCATCTCCTGCGGCACGTCCCTGTAGTTCGCCAACAGCTGCTTTGTGTCTTTGGGCAGACAGTATCCTCCGTATCCGAACGACGGGTTGTTGTAGTGGTCTCCGATTCTCGGGTCTAATCCTACGCCTTTTATAACGGCAGCGGTGTCGAGTCCCTTAACCTCGGCGTATGTGTCAAGCTCGTTGAAATAGCTTACTCTGAGTGCAAGATAGGTGTTTGCGAATAGCTTCACGGCCTCGGCCTCCTTTAGTCCCATAAAGAGTGTCGGAATATCCTCCTTAATTGCTCCCTTCTGCAATAGAGCAGCGAAAATCTCCGCCTCGCGCTGCAGCTTCTCCCTGTCGGCAATAGCAATTATAGCCTCATTCTCCTCGGTGAATTTTTCTATTATCTTGGGCACTCCTACGATTATTCTGCTGGGGTAGAGATTGTCGTACAGTGCCTTGCTCTCGCGCAGAAACTCCGGTGAGAAAAGCAGATTGAACTTTTTGCCTTTCAGCCTCTCCTCGTTGCAGAAACGCTTGGCATATTTTACATAAAGGCTGCGGCAATATCCCACAGGAATAGTGCTCTTTATCACCATTATAGCGTCGGGGTTAATCTCAATAACCGCATCAATCACCTGCTCAACCGCCGATGTGTCGAAGAAATTCTTCTGCGGGTCGTAGTTCGTAGGCGCTGCAATGACTACAAAATGTGCCTCTTTGTATGCCTCTTCAGTGTCGAGCGTAGCTGTAAGGTTAAGATTCTTTTCTTTAAGATACCTCTCGATATACTCGTCCTGTATTGGCGATTGAAGGTTGTTTATCATCTTCACCTTTTCGGGTATAATATCTACAGCTACAACTTTGTTGTTCTGTGCCAATAGTGTCGCAATGCTCAATCCTACGTATCCTGTTCCTGCTACTGCAATTTTCATATTGTCGATTGGTTTTTTGTGTCCGCCGCAATGGTGTTACCAAAGCTCCACGCGGCTTATGTGTGGTTTCTGTATTTTCTCTTCGGGTGGCAACTGTGTGTAGTCGCCGTAGATTCTACGCAAATAGGAATCCAGATTGTTGGGTACCGATACTTCTATATTCTCGAATTTTGCACGCTGCAATGGAAATATATTGCGTGTGTCGCGTGTGTTGTCTATCCATCCGCTGCCGTATGTGTGTCGCAGCTTGTTCTTCGGCAACCATCCGAACAGCAGGCGGGTAACGGGAATAGAGAGATAATAGAGACGCTTTATTATGTGAAAAAGCGATTGTGTGAAAATGTTTTTTCTTCCGCTGAGAGGTATAAGCACCACCCAACGGAATTTTACATACAGATAGCAGCAGAGGCGTGGTGCTCTCTCCATCTGAAAAATGTCTATATATGCTCCGCGATATTTGTATAGATTGTCCTCCCAATCCTCGGTAACAAGCGACTTTTTGTCGCGCATCTTTGCAAATGGGGTAGAGTATCCTTTGTCGTTCTTCCACGTTTGCAGCACATAATTGTCGCTCTCGGCGAATATCTTCTCGAGCTTTAGATAATCCTCGCGCAACATTTCAACGTCAATGTCGTCGTCCCACGGAATGAATCCTCCGTGACGCGCTACTCCTATGCAGTTGCCCGACGACAGCCAATAGCGTATGTTGTGTTCTTGACACAATTTGTCGAAATACTCTAGCATTTCTACCATACGCAACTGATGCTTGCGTCGCGTAGAGCCGTCAGGGTTGTATTTCTCGCGTAGCCGTTGTTGTGTCTGTGGGTCTATCATAGAGGGTGCTGCTTAGTTGCGTCTTATTCTAATCTGTATTGCCTTGTCTATGGGCTTGTCATTTATGAGCACAAGGTAACCGCCACCGCCTGCGCCGGTTATCTTGTATCCCTTTACAAGGTCTTTGTATTCCTCTATAGCCTTGCGTACGTGCTCCGATATCATATAGGGGAACATCTGAACCTGCGCATCGAACGATGCTGTGCAGGCTTTACCCCAACGGTCAATGTCGCAGTCGAGAATCGCTTGCCAACATTCGTCGGCCGCTTGAGCCAATGTGACAACCTTCTCGGCGCTAATGTCGGTCTTTGCAAGAACATCATATTTTTGCTCTCTTGGCGCGAGAGGAATCAGCCACAGGTTTTTTTCGATAAAGTTGAGTATCTCCTTCTCCTTTACGCTCTCTATGCTCGATGGCCAATAGTCGCCATCGTAGTTTAGACGGTTGAGACCGGGCATTACAATTCCTATGGCATCCTGCGAGCCACTGACATAGGGGCTGCCGGGTGGATTCTCGAATCGGAAAAGCATTTTAGCAAGAGTCTCCCTGTCCCCGTCGGGGATATTGACGTGCCACATTTCAATTGCGGCCTTGCGCGAGGAGGTGCTCATTCCTCCGCGATTGTTAAAGTCATAGTCGGGCTCAATGCATATTGTCAGTACCGCTCCGCTGTGGTGCTTGCTTACGTATGGCTGGTCGAGCCAACCGCCGGCAAGGTCTATGCGGTAGGGTATATTGCACTCCTGACGCAATGCTGTTGTTGAGCGTGTGGGTAGTCCCGCCTCGGGGATACGTGTGCTCACTATAAGCTCAATGCCGTTCGCCTCGCAGAAACGTTTCTTTTCGGGAGTATAACCGTCGCTGTTCACAAAGAAAATGTCCGGCTTTAACTGTTTTACATCCTCGGCAAAGTCCATAATGCCGCTGCCCGAATTTACGAATGCATCTTTTACATAGCGGATAGCCTTTACCATATAGAGTCGTTCGCGCTCTGTGTTTATGGTCTTTCGGTCTTTTAGTTCGCGGATTGTTGCGTCGGAACCTATTCCAACGTAAAGGTCGCCGTGTGTTGCCGCCTCTTTGAAGAATGCTACGTGGCCTGAGTGCAACATATCGTAACAACCCGATACAAATACTTTCTTGCTCATATGTAATTATTTGATATTTTTGTTATTAGCTGCTTTTTTTTCTGTTAAGTGCATATTCTGGGGACATTGACAAATTGAAAAGTTTGTGATTGTCAATCAGTTACATACTTGTCTTAACAAAAATGCCTTGAGGTATGTTCGGCGATGCGTCTGAATTGCAGCCTAAAATGTTGTTGATTCTTAAAAAAAACTCGTGTAGAGCCTCTTTTCATTGCAAAGATAAAAGTTTTTTTTATTATAAAAAATAATTTTATTTTTATTTAAGGTATATTTCTTTGCTCGTGGCTTTTCTTTGATTTTTCGATATTTTAATATGTTTTTATTTTTTACGCTTTTCTTTAACCTTTATTTGTAAATAATTATTACTAAAAAGAGAGCTTTTTTCTCGTTTTTTTCTTTCTTTTGTCTATTTTTACTCTCTTTTGAACCTGTTTTTTGGCAACTTTTACGTCGGTTTTTCTTGTTTGTGCTTGTCCTGATGTGCCCTGTACGCGCTTTTACCTTGTTTGTCCTTTTATATATAAACAACTAAAGTGTTTATTTTTATCCGTTTTTTGTTTATTTTATACATATAATAATAGTGCAAAATGCAAAAAGGTTATATCTTTTGAAGAATTTTGAAAAAAAATCAGATAAAAGGCTTTTTATAATGTTTTTTTCTTATCTTTGTGCATCGTTAAACTAATTAACAGAAAATATTATGAAAGAACTTGTTGAAAAAATTCAGGCAGTTTATGCTGCATTCGAGGCAGATGCAAATTCTCAGGTAGAGAAAGGTAATAAAGCAGCTGGTACACGTGCTCGTAAGGCATCTTTGGAGCTTGAGAAGTTGATGAAGGGCTTCCGTAAGGCTTCTTTGGAGTCTGCTAAGAACTAATTCTGTTTCTTCTGCACTTATTGAGTGTATATTTTATATGCTCATTCGAAATAAAAGTCGCAATGCGGCTTTTATTTTTTTTATCCCTTTTTAAAATGTAAATAAAATTTACCACATTTCTTCTTTGTATTCTCGACTTTTACTTTTATTTTTAATAATTATATTTAAATTATAGCTGATGGCTCGTTTTTTTTTACTAATTTAGCAACGATGTGTGTGGTTGAATTTATTCGTGTGGTAGGGCTGTAGCCTGCTTCTTGTGGCAACAACTTATTTAACTAATTGAAATAGAATAAAAAAACTATAAAATTATTATTATGAAACGATTTTTTCTATCTGTAACATTGGCGATTTTTGCTTTTTCGACAATGCTTGTTGCGCAGAATCTGAAAGGTTTTGCCTATGGCAATGTCGAGGCGCCATCGGGCAATGAGTGGGAGAATCCTACCCGCTTGTCTTTGAACAAAGAGCAGCCCAAAGGCTGGTTCTTTACCTTTGCCGACGAGGAGAGTGCGCGTAAGGTGCTCCCTGAGTTCAGCGAGTATTATTTGTCTCTTAATGGTACGTGGAGCTTCAATTGGGTAGGTAACCCCGATGAGCGTCCTGTCGATTTTTATAAGACAGACTACGATGCTGCCTCTTGGGATAAAGTAGAGGTTCCTATGAACTGGAACGTCTATGGCCTGCAGGATGACGGCAGCCAAAAGTATGGTACACCCATCTACGTCAATCAACCTGTGATTTTTAAACATTCGGTAGTTGTAGGCGACTGGAAGGGTGGTGTAATGCGCGAACCCGCTCCTCACCATACTACATACAAGCATCGTAACGAGGTAGGTTCTTACCGCAGAACATTTACCCTCCCCGAAAATTGGAAAGGTCGTGAGGTGTATCTCAATTTCGACGGTGTCGATTCTTTCTTCTATCTTTGGGTGAATGGCAAATATGTAGGATTCTCAAAGAACTCTCGTAACATTGCCGCATTCAACATTACAGATTACCTTGTAAAAGGCGAGAATATTGTAGCTGTCGAGGTTTATCGTAACAGCGACGCATCGTTCCTCGAGTCGCAGGATATGTTCCGTTTGCCCGGAATTTTCCGCACAGTGTCGCTTACATCAACCAATCCTGTTGAGTTGCGCGATTTTCGTGTAGTTACCGACCTTGACGACAACTACAAGGATGCTGTAGCAAAGATTGCGGTAGACGTTCGTAACCTTTCAAAGAAAAAGGTCAAGGGATACAAGGTTCAGGCTAAACTCTATAAGAATAAGCTCTATTGCGACAGCAATGAGGCAGTAGAGGGCGCAAATGCAACAGCAGACGTTGCTGTTGTCGAGGCCGGAGCCAAAGTAACGGCAAACATCGAGCTTCCTGTGGCCGATCCTGCAAAGTGGAGCGCCGAGGAGCCCAACCGTTATACCATTCTAGTACAGTTGCTCGACAAGAAAGGCAAAGTGGTAGAGACAGCTTCTACACATATTGGTTTCCGTGAGTGTGAGATTCGTAACACCGATGCTGCCGACGATGAATTCGGCCTTGCTGGACGATACTACTACCTCAACGGCAAGCCTATCAAGATGAAAGGTGTGAACAGACACGAGAACAACCTTGAGCGTGGACACGCAATCACCAGCGAACAGATGTTCAACGAGGTAATGCTGATGCTTCAGGGTAATATCAACCACGTACGTAACTCACACTATCCCGATGATCCCTATTGGTACTATCTCTGCGACAAGTATGGTATCTACCTCGAGGATGAGGCCAATATAGAGAGCCATCAGTACTACTATGGTAAAGAGTCTCTCTCACACGTTCCCGAATTCGAGGATGCTCACGTAGCGCGTGTGATGGAAATGGCCTATGCTACAATGAACCGTCCCTCGGTTGTAATATGGTCGCTCGGTAACGAGGCTGGCCCCGGTGTGAACTTCGTAAGAGCCTATGAGGCTTTGCACGCGTTCGACGCGACACGTCCCGTTCAGTATGAGCGTAACAACGACATTGTTGATATGGGCTCTAACCAGTATCCTTCGGTAGGTTGGGTACAGCACGCCGTAAAGGGTAAAGCCGGAATAAAATATCCTTTCCACATATCGGAGTATGCACACTCAATGGGTAATGCCGTAGGTAACCTTAAGGATTATTGGGATGCAATGGAGAGCACAAACTTCTTTATGGGTGGTGCTATCTGGGATTGGGCCGACCAGGCATTCTGGAATGTCGATCCTAAGACAGGAGATAAATATATGGGTTACGGTGGCGACTTTGGCGATCGTCCCAACGATCATATGTTCTGTATGAATGGTATCGTATTTCCCGACCACTCTCCTAAACCCCAATATTGGGAGGTTAAGAAGGTATACCAGAATGCAGGAATAAAGATGCTACAGGATGGTAAGATTGAGATTTTCAACAAACGCTATTTTAACAGCCTCAGTGATATGGATGTTCGTGTATCTCTATGGGAGGACGGCGTTGAGGTTAAGTCTTATTTTATGCCTGATATGGCAATTGCTCCCCGTCAGAGCAAGTCTTTTGCACACAAATTCCTTGCTACCGACCTTGCTGCCGATAAGGAGTATTTTGTAAAGGTTCAGTTGTTGCTTAAAAAGGATATGCCTTGGGCAAAGAAAGGATATGTGCAGATGGAGGAGCAGCTTCCTCTAAAGGCTGCAGCAAAGAATCTGTTGCTCTCCGATGTTGCCAACGGTGGCAAAATTACAGGCTCTATTGTTCCTGTGATAGTCAATGGCAAGGAGATTCAATTGAGACGATTGATTGGTCCTGACAACTCTTTCGAGATTGCTTTTGACCACTCTAAGGGTGTGCTCTACAGCGTTAAATATAATGGAGAGGTTGTATTTGCTCCCGGTAATGTTATGAAGATAGGTGCTTACCGCGCTCCCGTGGACAATGACAACTGGGCGTGGAACAATTGGTATTCTAATGGTCTCCATAATTTGCAGGATAGCGTAACCTCTTTCGTTTCTAAGGTAAATAAAGACGGTAGCGTAGTATTGCAGTATATTGTATACTCACAGGCGCCCAATGCCGTACGTCGCGTTAAACACGACAACAATACCTGGTCGCTTGTCGATGATGCACGCAAATTCGGTCCTGAGGATTTCAATATTGTTTCGAACCGTATCTACACAATATATCCCGACGGATCTATTGAACTTAACAGCTCAATGAGCGGAAACAAGGCTGTTGATTTAGCGCGTATCGGCTACGAACTTCAGCTTCCTGCCGAGTACGATTGTTATACATATTATGGACGCGGTCCTCAGAATAACTACAACGACCGTTGCTCGGGAGCATTTGTCGAGGTTTACAAGAGCGACGTTGCCGCTCAGTTCGAGAAATTCCCAAAGCCTCAGGAAATGGCCAACAGAGAGGATGTCCGTTGGGCTGCTCTTACCAACAAGAATGGCAATGGTGTTATTTTTGTTGCAACCGAGGGAATGTCTACAACAGCGCTTCCGTGGAACGACGTTGAATTGACTCTTGCCGCTCACCCCTATCAGTTGCCAAAATCATCGGGTACTTGGGTACATCTCGACAAGAAGGTGACAGGACTCGGCGGTAATAGCTGCGGTCAGGGTGGTCCTCTCGACTACGACAGAGCAAAATCAACCGAGAATACTATGGGATTCATTATACGTCCCATAAGCAAGGATGATAAATTTGCCGACAAGGCTAATGTCCTCTCATCGGGCGTTGTTCCTGTAATACTTTCTCGCGACCTCAAAGGTCTTCTCACTATGAGCTGCAAGAAAGAGGGTGCTGAGATTTACTACAAGATTGGTAAGCGTGGCAAGAAGATGAAATATACCGCTCCTGTTGATATGAGCAAGGGTGGCGATATTATCGTCTGGGAAAAGGCGAACCCCGAACTTGCCGCTACATATAATTATTCAGAGGTTACAGCAATTCCTGTTTCAGTGGTATTTACCTCGAGTCAGGAGCTTGGTAACGAGGGCAGCAAGCTTGTCGATGGCGACCCCTCTACCATATGGCACACAATGTACTCGGTAACAGTTGCCGGCTATCCTCACTGGATAGACTTTGATGCTGCTGACGAGACAATGATAAAGGGCTTTAAATATATGCCCCGTCAGGATGGTGGAAACAATGGAAACATCAAGGACTACACCATTCAGGTAAGCAACGATGGCAAGAATTGGGGCGAACCTGTTGCAAAGGGAACATTCGATTCAAGCTCAAAGGTTAAGGTTGTGACTTTCGAGAAGCCTGTAAAAGCACGCTTTGTTCGTTTTACAGGACTTAATTCACAGAATGGACAGGACTTTGGCTCGGGCGCAGAGTTTGAGCTTATAAAAGTTCAGTAATCCGGAATAATAGGTTATGTGGGGCGGGAGCCCTGCATAGCCACAAATTTAATAAAGGCTATAGCCAAAAAAGTAAAATTTATGAAAGGAATTGTATTAGCTGGTGGTTCAGGTACTCGCCTCTATCCAATAACAAAAGGTGTTAGTAAACAGTTGCTTCCAATATACGACAAGCCAATGGTGTATTACCCCATTTCAACATTGATGCTTGCCGGTATTCGTGAGATTTTGATTATATCTACTCCGCAGGATATTCCTGCCTTCCGACGTCTGTTGGGCGATGGCAGCGACTATGGAGTAAAGTTCGAATATGCCGAGCAACCATCGCCCGATGGCCTTGCACAAGCTTTCATCATCGGCGAGAAATTTATTGGCGACGATGCAGTGTGCCTTGTTCTTGGCGATAATATCTTTTACGGTTCGGGCTTTACAGCAATGCTCAAGGAGGCTTTGCGCACAGCCGAACAAGAGGATAAGGCAACAGTCTTTGGCTATTGGGTGAACGACCCCGAACGTTACGGTGTTGCCGAGTTTGACAAAGAGGGCAACTGTCTCTCTATTGAAGAAAAGCCTTTTAAGCCAAAATCCAATTACGCGGTGGTTGGACTCTATTTCTACCCCAACAGCGTTGTTGATGTAGCCAAGAACATAAAGCCCTCGGCACGCGGAGAGTTAGAGATTACAACCGTGAACCAGCATTATCTAGACAAGGGCGACCTTAAGGTACAGCGTCTGTGCCGTGGCTTTGCGTGGCTCGACACTGGTACACACGATTCGCTTAGCGAGGCATCGACATTCGTCGAGGTAATTGAGAAGCGTCAGGGACTTAAGATAGCCTGTCTCGAGGGCATTGCCTATCGTAAAGGCTGGATAGACGAAGAGAAGATGCGCTCTCTTGCAGCTCCTATGATAAAGAACCAGTATGGTCAATATCTGATAAAAGTTATCGAAGAATTAAAAAATCGAGAATGAATATAATAAGAACCGAAATTGAGGAGGTGGTAATAATAGAACCACGAGTGTTTGAGGATGAGCGTGGTTACTTCTTTGAGTCCTTCTCGCAGAGAGAATTTGACGAGAAAGTCCGTCCTGTGAAATTTGTTCAGGACAATGAATCAAAGTCATCGTACGGTGTGTTGCGCGGTCTGCATTTTCAAAAGGACGGGCACGCACAGAGTAAGCTTGTCCGTGTGGTCAAAGGAGCTGTGCTCGACGTAGCTGTCGATATACGCAAAGGTTCTCCAACCTTTGGAAAGTATGTGGCAGTGGAATTAAGTGCCGAAAATCATCGTCAGTTGTTTGTTCCGCGAGGCTTTGCTCACGGATTCTCGGTGCTTACCCCCGAGGTAGTCTTTCAGTATAAATGCGACAATTTCTATTGCCGCGATAGTGAAGGTGCTGTTGCGTGGAACGACCCTCAGCTTGCCATCGACTGGAGAATACCCGCCGACAAGATTATCCTATCGGAAAAGGACCGTCTGAACAAGACAATAGCCGAGGCCGATTATCTATTCGATTATAGTAAGAATTTGTACGAATGAAAAATATACTTATCACAGGAGCCAACGGACAATTAGGCTGTGAGATGCGTCGCTTGGGCGAATTCTCGGCCAATAATTATATTTACACCGATGTTGCTGAGCTTGATATAACAGACAAGGCTGCCGTTGCCCATTTTGTGTCGAGCAATGCAATAGACGTTGTTGTGAACTGTGCCGCATACACCAATGTAGACAAGGCCGAGAGCGATGAGACTGTTGCCGAGCTTATAAACGCCACAGCGGTCAGCAATCTTGCCGAGGCGGTAAAGGCTGTCAATGGCACTCTTGTCCATATATCAACCGACTATGTGTTTGGTTGCGACGGTAACACTCCACGCACCGAGGATATGCCGCTCGCACCATTGGGCGTCTATGGATTGACTAAGCTTCACGGCGAAGAGGCTGTTGCTAAAAGTGGCTGCAAGGCCATAATAATACGTACAGCGTGGTTATACAGCGAATTTGGACATAATTTTGTAAAAACAATGCTTCGTCTCACCGCCGAGAAGGAGAGCCTTAAGGTTGTCTTTGATCAGGTAGGTACGCCAACCTATGCGGGCGACCTTGCCCTTACTATATTCTCGATAATAGAGGGTGATATGTATGCCGGCAACGAGGGAATATATCATTTTAGCGACGAGGGAGTATGCTCGTGGTACGACTTTGCAATGGAGATTGCCCGCCTTGCCGGACATAAGAAATGCAAGATAGAGCCCTGTCACAGCAGCGAATTTCCTACTCCCGTAACTCGCCCTCCCTATTCGGTGCTCGATAAGACAAAAATTAAACAGACATTCGGAGTAGATATTCCTCATTGGAAAGAATCGCTCATATATTGTTTGAAACGTATACTAACAGCAAATAAAATTCAATAAGTATGGACTTTAAACGTAATATAATGGTAACGGGCGGTGCAGGATTCATCGGCAGCCACGTTGTCCGTCTCTTTGTGAACAAATATCCCGAGTACAGAATAATAAATGTAGACAAGCTTACCTATGCGGGTAATCTTGCCAATCTTAAGGATATTGAGGATGCTGCAAACTACACATTCGTAAAAGCCGATATTTGCGACTTTGACAAGATGCTGGAGCTTATGCAGCAATATTCTATCGACGGCGTAATTCATCTTGCTGCCGAGAGTCACGTTGATCGCTCTATAAAGGACCCCTTTACATTTGCACGAACAAATGTAATGGGTACATTGTCGCTTCTTCAGGCGGCTAAGCTCCATTGGGAGTCTCTCCCTCAGAAATACGATGGCAAGCTCTTCTATCATATATCGACCGACGAGGTTTATGGAGCATTGGAGCTTAGTCACCCCGAGGGTATTGAGCCTCCTTTCACAACTACAGCATCATCGGAAGAGCATCATCTGGCATATGGCGAGGAGTTCTTCTACGAGACAACAAAGTATAATCCCCATAGTCCCTATTCGGCTTCTAAGGCGAGCAGCGACCACTTTGTCCGTGCCTTCCACGATACATACGGAATGCCAACAATAGTAACCAACTGCTCAAACAACTACGGCCCTTATCAGTTTCCCGAGAAGCTTATTCCCTTGTTCATAAACAATATACGCAACCGCAAGCCTCTTCCCGTCTATGGTAAGGGCGAGAATGTGCGCGACTGGCTCTATGTGGTAGACCACGCACGTGCAATAGATATAATATTCCACAAGGGTCAGGTTGCCGACACATACAATATCGGTGGATTCAACGAGTGGAAAAATATCGACCTTATAAAGGTTATAATAAAGACTGTCGATGCACTTCTTGGTAACCCAGAGGGTGCATCGCTCGACCTTATAACATTTGTTACCGACCGTGCCGGACACGATCTTCGTTATGCTATCGACAGCACCAAACTAAAGAACGAGCTTGGCTGGGAGCCTTCGCTGCAGTTTGAGGAGGGAATAGAAAAGACAGTGCGTTGGTATTTGGATAATCAGCAGTGGATAGATAATATCACTAGTGGCGATTATGAAAAATACTATGATGATATGTATAAGAACAGATAAATAAGGAGAGGCTACTTGCTCTATGGGTATAAAGAAGAATTTTGGATATAATCTTATACTTACACTGTGTAATTATATCTTCCCGATGATAACATTCCCCTATGTGTCGCGTGTCATACTCGCCGACAATATAGGAGTCTGTGGCTTTGTCGATGGTATAATAAACTTTTTCCTGCAGTTTGCAGTATTAGGCATTGGCAGTTACGGTGTGCGCGAGATTGCCCGTTGCGGCAATGATGTAGAGAAACGCAGTAAGATATTCTCCAACCTTATATTCATAAATATAATACTTACGACTATTGCCGTTGTAGTGCTTGTCGCATTGACACTGAAAGTAGACCGCCTGCAATCCTATCGCGAGTTTCTTGGTGTAGGCCTTATAAAGATTATATTCAATGCTTTTCTCATAGAGTGGTTCTTTCAGGGAATAGAGCAGTTTAAGTTTATCACTATCCGTTCGGTAGCAGTGAACTTCTGCTATGTTATTTGTGTGCTGCTCTTTGTCAAGGATGGTGGCGATACTATTGTCTACTATTTCCTTACGTCAGTAGTTGTTGTATTCAACGCCCTTTTCAATTGGATTACCCGACGCAAATATTGTAAATTGAGTTTCAGGAATTTAGCTCCTAAACCCTATTTGAAGCCAATATTTACATTCGGCTATTATAGGATTCTTACATCAATGTACACAACATTCAATGTAATATTCCTCGGCCTTGTATCGGGAGACACACAGGCGGGATACTTTACGGCCTCCACAAAATTGTACACAATAATAATGGCAGTGTTTACCGCCTTTACAACGGTGATGATACCCCGTGTAAGCTCAA
Source organism: Bacteroidaceae bacterium (assembly GCA_017546785.1). GTDB lineage: Bacteria > Bacteroidota > Bacteroidia > Bacteroidales > Bacteroidaceae > HGM04593. The sequence continues at coordinate 48,170 of JAFYRW010000038.1, forward strand.
TGCTGCAGTCCAAAGAGTACGGTAAACTACAGAATGTAGCCAATGATACATTCGACATTCTTGTCTTTGTGTCGTTGCCTGTAATATTCTTTGGAATGTTCTTTGCACCGCAAATAATAGAATTGGTTGCCGGCGCAGGATACGAAGGTGCAATAACTCCTTTCAGAATAACAATATCGCTGTTGCTTATAATAGGAATGGAGCAGATTGTCATCCAGCAGTTCCTTATGGCATCGACGAATATAAGTTCCATACTGTGGCTCTCTACAATAGGCGCTGTCACTGGCATTGTGGTAAACATTCTGTTCACTCCTGAATGTGGTGCCATAGGCTCGGCTATTGCGTGGTCGCTCTCCGAGATTGTAGTGCTTATGTTCGGAGTCTCTATGATGAAAAAGTATACCAGCCTAAAGGTAAATGTTGCAAAGATATTGACTTCTCTCGTCAAATGTACTCCCTATCTTTTGCTGGATATAATAATCTTTATTGCTCTTCCTGAATATATAGAAATGTGGGTGGCATTGATTCTTAATGCCCTGTTGTTTGTAGTGCTTAATTTGTTCGTTTATAAGAACGAGGTTGTATCGCGACATTTTAAGCCTATAATGGAAAAGTTGTGTAAAACAAAAATGTTGCGATGATGACAAGAACCATTGGTGTTGTAATCCTAAATTATAAATCGTATAAGGACACAGAGAACCTTGTAAAGGACCTTGTTTCTCAAAAGTGTAACCATAATATCATTATTCAGGTAGTAGACAATGCTTCCCCTAACGAGTCGTACGAGTATCTGTCCATAAAGTTAAAGGATACCCCTAATGTCTACGTCAATGCCAATAGCGATAATAGCGGCTATGCGCGCGGAAACAATTTTGGTCTGCGCCTGTTAAAGAAACACTCACCGCATTATGCTCTGGTAATAAATAACGATATTAGGTTCGATGTTTCCATATTCGACCGTCTTATTGATGTTTGTGAAAGTATAGATAATGTAGGCGCAGTTGCACCAGTGCAATATTTCCCCAATGGAGAGCCCGACAAGCAACGTCTGGCAATACCCACCTTTTGGGACGACGTTACCGCATACACCTATATATTCCCCAAAATGCGCAGCACACAGCTTACGCTAACCGAAAATACTGCCTATAAAGGTGTGCTGCAGGTAGGTATTGTCCCCGGCAGCTTCACATTTATCGACTATAAACTATTCGAGAGTGTAGGCTTCTTCTCTGAGGATACATTCCTCTTTTGCGAGGAGCGTTTTCTTGCTCGCAAACTCCGGGATATAGGACGTCTATCGTACATTGTGCTCGACTGTGGCTTTGTGCACCACCACTCAAAGACAATAAACAACGAGATTCAGATTATGCGACAGTTCAGACTGTTGCATAATGGTCGCGTGGCATATACCAAATGTTTCAGACATTATCCCAAATTAAAGGTTGCCCTGTTGAATATTATGTTCCTCTATCAGTATACAAGAATAAAAGCCATTAAGGCAGTTAAAAAGTTATTGGGACGATAGTGCATCCTATGTTATTTGTTGAACAGAGTAATAGAGTAGCCTAAGCGTGCGTATATGCTCGTATTTGCCGAGCGGGCAAAGTCGTCGCTCTTGGAGTTATGAAATACGTCGCTCAACCCATAGAAATAACGTCCTTCGATAAAAAAGTTGCCTATTATGCTTTTAAACTCTAATCCTAATCCTCCGGCAATGCCATATTCGAACTTATTCTCTATGCTCTTGCCGTAAATAGGCTGTATTGTTGTAGGGCGACTGCTTATATTCCAATTGCCTATATAATTCTCGCTCTCACCGATAAAAAAACCAATCTGCGGGCCGAGGTTAATGTAGAATTGGAATCCGCGTCTCTCCTTACCGAATGCAAGATGCGCAAAGAATGGAACCTCAACGTAGTTTAGAGTGCGTATGTAGCCATTGTCGCTCTTGTCGTCAAAGTCCTCATTGAGTCCTCGTTGCACAAAGTTTACCTCGAGCTGTGCAGCACATATCATATTGAAATAACGTTCGCTGGTGTATCTTATATTGAAACCACCGTTGAATCCTTCGTGGAAGAATTGGCGTATCATAGGCTGAGTCTCCATACGGTTCATATTGAAGCCACCAGCAAAGCCAATGTCCAACATACTGCGGGGCTCCTCGACCTGCGAAAAAGCCGTATGTGCAAAGAGTAGTGCAAATATGAATGGGAGAATCTTCTTCATCGTTTGTCAAAATCAATCTTGTCGATAACAAATTCGGGCTTATAGCGTACGAAATAAATCTTCTTGTTCACCATTCCTCCCCAATTGTTCACACGCTCGAATTTGAATCCCGTCTGAACAAGCCTCGAGGGTAGCTCGTTTATCTTTTCGGGCATATCTGTACTATATTTGCTTATGGCTGCGAGGAATGTATAGCCTGTGTCGTAGCCCAACATACTGTATCGCGGGAAGGTATTCTGTATGTTACGGTTGTACCAACGTGTATAGTCATTGCGGAACTCGGACGTCTCCACCAATGTAGGATGGCTGAAGAATGACGCATAGAAATATGTGTCTACCTCATATATCTGACTACCCATATTACTTGCGTATATCTGCCACTCGGGGTAACCGAACAACTTATATTCGGGTAAAGCAACAGTGTCGTTGTTGTTCATTAGATGCAATACGGGAAGCACTGTTGCCAATGTTGTTTCGCTAGATGAGATAGGGATAAAGAGGTTATTCTTGTCCTGTAACAGCATTGTCGATAGTGTGTCCTGCAAAATGGTGATAATAGAGTCCTGCTTGTACTCGGCATTGAAAAATGCGGTAAGGGGTAGTGTAGCATAGGGAGCATTCTCTTGTTGCAGTCTCTCTTTCAATGCGTCTACAAACTCTTTCTTGTTGTCTGTCCCGTCAGAAATGAATATTACGTTAGGCTCGGGGAATTCCTCAAAGAAATGGTCTATTACCTCGGGGAAGAAATATGATTGGATGGTGTTTACAACATACACCATCGGGTTGCGGAATATCTCATCCTCCTTAGATGTAAAAGGAATAACCAAAGGAATGTTCTTCTCCTTTGCAAAATTGGCAAGCTGCTTGTTGTGCGATGGGTAGAGGGCACCTATTATAAGGTCCATATTGTCTAACTCTCCGCTGTTTATCAGCGGTAGTAGGCTGTTGCTCTCCTTGCCCGAGTCGTATGTGTTTATCTCGAACGAATATCCCTCTTTCTTTAATTTGTTTGCCGCAAGAAGAAACCCCTCGTAATATTCAACCATACGGGCCTGTTCGTTGGGAGCATAGCTGTCGAGAAGGAACGGCAGGATAAGTGCCACCTTTATTCCGTCGAACGAACTTTTGTTGGCAGCAGCGTCGCGCAGCTCCTCCATTTGACGGAATATCTCAGCGTCACTCTTTTCCTGTGGCTCGCCTTTTACAACCTCCTGCTTCTGTTGAACAGCCTCTTTTGTTGGGTATGGAATATTGAGAATAGCATTCTTCTTTAGCTTAGCTTTGTCGAGATTCTCTTGTGGATTGGCTCTTTTCAGTTGATCCTCAGTAATACCGTATTTGCGGGTAATGCTGTATAAAGTCTCGTTACGTTCCACTTTGTGTGTGGTGCGTATCTTTATATTGTTCTTATTGTCAGGATCTTCTGCCGGGGTCTCTTTTGTCTCCTTTACAAGCACTGCAGTTGTTTGGGGAGTCTCCTTTTTTCTTTGAGGAATAAGAATCACCTCGCCGCTGCGGAAATTGGAAATGCTCAATCCTGGGTTAGCGGCACATATCTCTTGAGGAGTGATTTTGTACATTTGTCCCAGACGATAGAGTGTCTCGCCCGATTTTATAGTATGAAAGATAGCCTTTTTGCCATCATTCTGAATATTGTCGTTGCTGCTTTGACGTATCTTAAGCTCCTGTCCAATATCTATTTTTGCGGCACTCCCCGGGTTAATGTCTATAATATCCTTCACGGTTGTACCGTACATTTTTGAAATAGAGTAGAGTGTCTGTCCTTTGCTTACAGTATGAATGAAATATTCATTATTCTGTGCAGTAGCAGTGGATGCTACGGCCAGTATAGTCAATAGAATGAATATGTGGGCAATCTTTTTCATATACAATGTCGTTGAAACTTTTTTATCTCTTTTGCTTTATAGTCGGCAAATGTGTTACATTGCGCATTGCTACAGCAATTTATCTGTCTCTTACAATTTGCAAATATAACAACAAACGAGCGAGATATACAAAGTTTACTTTGATATTTCAAAGCGAGTGCAGAATATATTCGCTATAGATCTCTAAAGAGAGTGTAGAAATAAATATTGCTCCTATAATTCAGTTACGATAAATGTCTCACTTTTTTTCTTAGAGTAACAACGGCAGTTACAAAATATATACAGCAGAGAATCCACAGAGCACGATATTCAAATTGTACGTCGGCAATTGTAGCTCTCATCTGATTTATGCTCACAAAGCCGTTTATTCCGAATGTCGATGGTAAAAGATAGGATACTCCTTTCCAATATGCCGGAATGTTGCTCGCCGGCCACGATATTCCCGAGAGAAACAAAAAAGGAATGGACGTAAATACAAACAGCAACATAGGAGTCTCGCGCTGATGTATAAATAAAAGGCTTATTGTCATTGCAAAGAATATGCAGGCAAGCAGATAGGGAAGCATAAAGAATAGCAGCGTTACACCATTACTCAATTGCGACAATCCAAAGAGTGCAGGCACTATACATAGGATATATGCGGTAACAGGAGTGTATATTGTAAGATAGGCCATTGCTCTTGCGATAATATTGGCAATAATATGCAGGGTGGTGTGTCCTTCTGTCTCTACGCGCCTCTCGCGGTCGCTGCCTACGCGCATTCCTATTCCTAACAGAAGAGTCTGCTGTAGTATAAGAACCACTATTGCCGGAATAACAAAGTTGGCGAATCCTGTATTGTTGTTCGACAATCCTATCGATTCATATTGCAGTGGCAGAGTAGCTATCTTCTTCTCCTCTCGGGTGAGTCCTGCAATCTCCTCAATTTGAATGTCTCTGTTCATTGCGAGGCTTACGTCGGTACAGGCAACCAGTATCGACTTATAATAGAAAAGGCTTGCCATACTGCAATATATGCTTATATGCGCCTGCTCTCCCTTTGTTATATTATCGTTGAATTCTTCGGGAATAAAAACAATGCCTTTTACTCTATTCTCTTCCAATGCCTCGCGTGCGGCGAGCATATTGGTTGCTTTCATTGCAGTACGAACCTCGGGTGTTGCATCGAGCTTGCGTACAAAGCTACGGCTGCTGTAGCTATTGGAAAGGTCGCAGACAACAACATCAATCTCCCGTACAACCTCTCGGGAATATATATAAGTGTAGAGCAGGGGGTATCCTAACGGAACAAGGATAAAGAATACCGCTACTCCTATGTCGCTTATGCAACGTCGCAATTCTCCTATATAAATATTAAAAATATCTCTCATTCTAAATATGAAAAGTTAGTGAGCGCTCTCTTCAGTCTCTTTATTACAAGCAATGGCAATATAAGAAAGGCAAGCAGAGCTGCATAGTGTATGGCTGCCTCGGCAATTGGATAGCCTAATAGCGCCTGATTGCAATATATCATAAAATAGTGGCGTAGAGGAAACAGGTTCGTCACCGCCCTTATTGCTCCGCTCATTCCCTCTATGGGAAACGAAAATCCCGATATTGAGAATGAGACAACGCCCCAGAGTGATGCAATGCTCATAGACCATCGTGGGGCGGGAAAGGCTCCGGCAAGGAATACTCCCATACTCTGCGATGCGACAACCAGTAGCAACGATGCCATTATCATACTAAAGATTCCATCGTGCACCGGAAAATGCAGAAATCTATAAAGGTACACGTTGTAGAATATTGCAACCAGCGAAAATAGAATAGTCAGCGGGACAAGCTTTCCGCAAAGGGCTATGAAAATATTATCGTCGGCCATACGAAGCCAATTTTTTGCGGTGCCACATTTTATTTCACTTGTTATGCTGTATGCCGTAAGCAGGAATATGAGCAACGACAATACTCCGGGATAGAGTGTGTTGTTAAGGTACACCGCATAGTTCAGCCAGGGGTTACCAATGCTGTGGGTCTCTATTACTATAGGCTGCAAGAATATGTCGGCCTCCCTGTCGCTTGCCCCGCGAGCAAGTAACGATGCTCGTCCTATTGCAGCATTTGCAAGCAACGATGTTATATACATATCTCTAAAAGTGAGGCTTCCGGCAACAAGATAGCTGTAGTTCAAATAGAACGACACTTTTGGCCGTCGGTTGTCGATAAGAGCCTGTGTGGTCCCATCGGGCAAAAGATAGAAGGCATAAATATCTCCTCGGCGCATAGCCGCTGTCGCATCGCCTATATTGGCGTAGCGGGCAATAATATCAATCTGCTGCAGAGCATCGAGGCTACGCGTAATACCGCGCGTAAAGGCACTGTTATCCCCATCGACCACAGCCACCGGCAGCTTCTCGGGAACACCCTCATCCATAAGCGAGGAGAATAGTACGAATGTAAACAGCGGTGCAACAACCGAACAGAATATGTAGATAGGACGCGAGAAAATGACTCTTGTCTCACGCCAGAATATTCTTCCTGTCATTTTTATTACCGACATTATTTCTTTTTCTTTATAAGCACTGACATTCCCGGACGCAGTCCTTCGACTCTCTTCAGCGGACGTGCGCGAACCTCGAATGTCTTTATATCATATTCACCGCTTGCTTTTGTGGCGCGCCACACAGCGTATGTCCCAAGATCCTTCATATAGTAGAATTCAACCTCACACTCTGTGTCAAGAGCCGGAATATATGCAATGCTCCTCTCGCCAATATTGTAATCCTTAAGATTATTCTCACGAATGTTGAAACTTACCCACATCTCATCGAGATACGCAATGTTGATTATTGGCGCTCCCGACCCTACAAGCTCCCCCGTACAGGGAAAAATGTCGCAGACCTCTCCTTTCTGCACAGCAACAAGATAGGTTTCGTTTACATACGAATCAACCTCTTCTACTGCTCCCTGCGCCTCGCGTACTTTGGCGCTAGCCATCTCTTTGTCCTCAATCTCGGCTCCCGCCAATGCTAATTCATATTCAGCCTTTGCGGCGCGGGCAGTAGCTTGTGCCGCCTTATATTCAGCTTCTGCCTCGTCGAGCTTCTGCTCTGCGACAACACCCTGTTCGTGCAATCTCTTTATGCGCTCGTATGTCTTCTTGTATATATTCGCTCCGGCAACGGCCTTTTGCCACATTTCATACGCTGCGAGTTTCTGTTGGGGACGTGCGCCCTGTCCGACCTTTTCGTTCAATGCCTCGGCAGCCTGCTCAATAGCCTTTACTTGTATGAATTTTGCCGTAACGTCGGGAGCATTAAGTATTGCTACCGTGTCTCCTGCCTGCACTGTGTCGCCCTCGCGTACAAGAATATGCGATATTCGTCCGGGGACTTTGCTTGATACTCGGAATAGTGTAGCCTCGGCCTCTCCCTGAATGATATTATCATTACGGCCCAATGTTATCTCTCCTATTATTGCAACAGTAGCTATTACTGCTACAAGAATTATGACAGCAATGAATATGCTCTTTTCCTCTTTGCGCATAGTTGCATTATTTTAAAATTCCTAATGTCCTTTTAAGGTAGGCCTCGGAGAGGAGTATCTCTATACGGGCGTCTATTAAGGTGGAGTGGGAAAGCAACCACGCTGTCTGCGCCTCTAATACATTGCTGCTTGTCGCTACTCCCTCCTTGAATCCAATCTCGGCGTTGCGCAGATTCTCCTCGGCAACGCTTATATTGCTGTAGGCCACACTCAACCGCTTGCGTGCTTCGCTGTTCTGTTGTATGGCCTGCTTTTGCTGCAGCTCAATCTCTCGTGTTATTTTGTCGAGAGTATATTCGGCAATTATTGTCTCGCTTCTTGCACTCTTTATCTTGTGGTAGCCCTCGCCCCAATTGAACGGTATTTTAAGTACCACTCCAACGTTCCACATTCCTTTTAATCTGTTATTGAAACCATTGATTATATTGGGGCTTGTTGCAAAATAGTTCGCGGTAAATGCTGCCTGCGGCAGATAATCGGATAGTACAATATTCGCCTTCTGACGATATATTTTTACGGCGCTCTGCAGGCTTTTTATTTCGGGACGATTCTCTACTGACGAAAATGTGTATCTATAATCATCTGCTTCGGCAATGGGAATATCCTCAAAAGATTCATCGCTCAGCATCAGTGGACTGTCGAGTGGCAGGCCACATATCTTGGCTAGTAGCATACGGGCAAGCTTCTCGCCGTCGGTGGCACGCAGCAGGGCAATCTCTGCTTCATTCAGCTTAACGCTGACGCTTAAAATATCGGCCTCTGTCGCTATTCCTGCATTCTTAAGCTCTATTATATCGTTCTTAAGCTTTTCGACGAGCCTTACCATACTCTCGGCGAGCTTGCGCTTGTTGGCTATCGATACAATCTGCCAATAAGCCTGCTCTGTGGCAAGAATAATCTGTTGACGCGCTGTCTCTTTCCCGTATCCCGCAAGTTCCTCGGCATACTTTGCCATTTTGTTGTATGCTATAATTTTACCACCGGCATATAGTGGCTGTTCGAGCGATAGTACTGCAATATATATGTTGCGGGTGTCAATAGACAATGCGTCGCTGACAGCCTTTCCTATATTGTTTATAGGTGTTGCAAAGTCCTTCTCTGCCAAAATGGATATTATATTCTGCAGCTTGGGAAAGAGTGCGGTAAGTTCGTTCATTGTACTGCTCCCGCTCTCAACCAATGTAGTACCTATATTGTCGAGAATCTCCTTTTGGCTATCCGATATTAACGAACTGTTCTTTTGATTGTGTAAATATGTGGCGCATCCTGTCAATTTCGGGAAATAGTTGCTGAATGCAGCCTTGCGCTCTTGCCGTGCGGCCATAATCCTCTCCTCGGCAATTTTTATTTCTGTATTATTGCCGATGGCAAGCGCACGACAGCTGTCGAGGGTTAGCAGTATCTGTGCGCGGCATACCACGCTTGCCAATATGAGCAGTGTAACAATATGGGCTCTTTTCATAAGCAAAAAAATAACTCGTATGAGAATTCTCATACGAGTTATAAATGCTTTTACCCAAGCTATTGTTTATTCAAGCTCAAAATCGTTGTAACCGATCATATTGCCATCGGTAAAGATGTGTACTCTGTACTTTCCGGCCTGAAGGAATTCTTCAATGTCCCAATACATTGTAAGCTCCTGCTCCTCACCGGTATATTCGATATATTTTTTCATCGAATAGTTAATGTCGCGATTCTCGTACTTGAATGTGTCTCCCTCGTTCTTTGTGAGTACATTGCCGTCGGGAACCATAATGCGTACGTACACGGTCTTTTCTCCGGTGTTTGTGGTTATATTCTTTGCTATCAGGAATTTAACAACCAACTTTTTCGCTCTTTTGAGTTTGCTCTCGCTGCTGCCGTTGCTCTTTGTCGCCTTAAGGCTGATACCTATTGCGTCGAGCTGCGATGCTAGGTTCACCTTTTGTGTCAATGCCTCTTTCTCTTCCGAAAGGTTGGTTATCTTTTTCGATGCCTCTTGATAGCGAGCCTTTACTCTTTTGTTCTCTTTTGCCAACTGCTCATTTACTCGATTCAATGAGTCTATCTGCAGCACATAGCCGCGCATAACCGCACGTACGGTCTTAAGCTCTTTCTTAAGACGTGTAATCTCGGCAGCGTCGCTTGCTTTTGTCTGCTTCAGCTCCTCGAGCAACTGCTGGGTGCGCAGCTTCTCCTGCTCCAATTTAGCCTGCAAAGAGTCGTTGGTGATACGTATCTTCAACTCGTCATACTGTGTGGCGAATGTTGAATATTCACTCTCCAATTCCTCTCTTTCTATTGCAAAAAGCTCCTGCATCTCCTCATTCTGCTTGCGGCTGTTTATCAGAAGCACGGTCAGTGCAATGGCAGCGATAAGCAGTATAGCCGAGAGAACTCCTAGAACTATTTTCGTTGTGTTGTTCTTCATTTTCTCCTATTATTTAGAAAGTTTAGCTATGCTCTCGGTAAGCATTGCAATCTTCTCCTTAGCATCCGACTGTTTCTTGCGTTCGATAGCAATGATCTTCTCGGGAGCCTTGCCTACAAAGTTGGGGTTATTCAATTTTGCCTCCACGCTCTTCAAGAATTTCTCGTGGTAAGCAAGCTCCTCGCGCATCTTTGCAATCTCGGCATCCTTGTCTATAAGCGAACCAAGAGGTACTGCATACTCTGTAGTAGCTACACGGAACGAAACGGCTGTGCTGTCGGGAGTATCGGTTGCCTCAATAGCCGAAAGGTTAGCCATCTTTGTAGCAACGCTCTCAAGGCCTGTTATGTGTGACTCTCCTACAATCTGAAGGGCAAGAGGCTCGCGGGGCGACAGATTCTTCTGCTGACGTATTGCGCGTACGTTGCCGACAATCTCCTTAAGAGCCTCTACGCGTGCGATGAATGCTTCGTCGCAAGGACGGTTCAATTCAGCAACGCTCTGAACCATAAGGCTCTCACCATCTTTACGCTCTTTAATCGATTGCCACAACTCCTCGGTGATGAAAGGCATAAAGGGATGCAACAAACGCATAAGATCGTCAAAGAATCCGAGTGTAGCCTCGTATGTAGCTTTGTCTATGGGCGAGCCGTAAGAAGGCTTTATCATTTCGAGATACCACGCCGAGAATTCATCCCAGAATAGTGTGTAGAGGTTCATAAGAGCCTCGCTTATTCTGTATTTGCCGAACTGGTCCTCCAATAGGGTAGCCGATTTTGCAAGAACCTCGCCGAACCACTTTATAGCAATCTTAGAGCATTCGGGCTGCTCAATCTCCTCGCTCACATTCCAACCGTTCACAAGGCGGAAGGCGTTCCATATTTTGTTGCAGAAGTTACGTCCCTGCTCGCACAACGACTCGTCGAAGAGAATGTCGTTACCGGCAGGAGCCGACAACATAATACCCATACGTACACCGTCGGCGCCGTAGCGTGCGATAAGGTCGAGAGGGTCGGGGCTGTTACCCAAAGACTTACTCATCTTACGTCCCAATTTATCGCGTACGATACCTGTGAAATATACATTCTTGAAAGGCATATCATTGTTGTACTCGTATCCCGCCATAATCATACGTGCTACCCAGAAGAAAATAATATCCGGACCGGTTACAAGGTCGGCGGTGGGGTAGTAGTAGCTTATCTCTTTGTTTCCAGGGTCCAATATACCGTTGAACAGAGATATTGGCCACAACCACGAACTGAACCAAGTATCGAGAGCATCCTCATCCTGACGAAGATCGGCAATGGTGATATTCTCGTATCCCTCAATCTTGCGTGCTTTCTCTACAGCCTCTTCAGCGCTCTCAGCTACGACAAAGAGCTCCTCGTTGCCGGGAAGGAAATATGCAGGGATTCTGTGTCCCCACCAAAGCTGTCGGCTGATACACCAATCCTGTATGTTTTCGAGCCAATTCTTGTATGTGGTCTTATATTTCGAAGGATAGAATTTAAGCTGGTCCTCCATTACTGGGGGTAATGCAATGTCGGCAAAGTGCTGCATACTCAAGAACCACTGCATACAAAGACGAGGCTCAACGGCTGTGTCGGCGTTACGCTCGCTGTAACCTACCTTGTTCACATAATCCTCAACCTTTTCGAGCAGCGATGCAGCCTCAAGGTCTTTTACAATCTGCTTGCGGACATCCATACGGTCCATTCCTACATACATTCCGGCAGCCTCGCTTATTGTAGCATCGGCATTGAAAATGTCGATAGTCTCCAAGTTGTGGTTCTTGCCGAGCATATAGTCGTTGGTGTCGTGTGCGGGTGTTACTTTCAAGCAACCGGTACCGAACTCAATCTCAACGTAGCGGTCCTCAATTACAGGAATAGAGCGATTGACAATAGGTACAATTACTCTCTTGCCTTTGAGCCAACTGTTTTTGGGGTCTTTGGGGTTGATACACATTGCGGTATCTCCCATAATTGTCTCGGGACGTGTGGTAGCAACAACAGCGTAGCGACGGCCGTTGGCGTCACGATGCAGAATCTGATGCTTTACTGTTGCGTCAAATGCATCCTCTGGCTTTAGTGTCACAGCGTCGTTCTCCTCGCCATCGGTGCTTCCTGCAGGCTCATCAACATAATATTTAAGATAGTAGAGCTTGCTCTGCTCCTCCTTGTATATAACCTCCTCGTTGCTCAACGCAGTCTGTGCCTTGGGGTCCCAGTTTACCATACGAAGGCCACGATATATCAATCCCTTATCGTACAGGTCGCAGAATACCTTTATAACGCTCTTGCTGCGTGTCTCGTCCATAGTGAAGGCTGTGCGGTCCCAGTCGCACGAAGCACCCAATTTACGCAACTGCTTGAGGATTATGCCGCCGTGCTCGTCGGTCCACTCCCAAGCGTGCTTAAGGAACTCTTCGCGTGTAAGGTCGCTCTTCTTAATGCCCTGTGCCGACAATCTTTTTACAACCTTTGCCTCGGTTGCGATAGATGCGTGGTCGGTACCGGGTACCCAGCAGGCATTCTTGCCTGTCATACGTGCGTGACGAACAAGAATATCCTGAATAGTGTTATTGAGCATATGTCCCATATGTAATACTCCGGTTACGTTGGGGGGAGGTATTACAATTGTGTAGGGCTCTCTTTCGTCAGGCTCTGAATGGAATAGATTGTTGTCTATCCAATATTTGTACCATTTTTCTTCTACTTCGGATGGAATGTAGTTAGTTGCTAAACTCATAATGTTATGTGGTATTAAATTTATTCCAAAATTACAACTTACAAAGTTAATTCTAATTATTAAAATAATTACCTTTGTGAACGAAATTTCGAATAAAAAATATAATTATGCATAGCAGAAACGAAATATTGGAGTCTGTAAGCCGATTTTTGGATGTCCTCGACGAACTTAGGGAAAAATGTCCGTGGGACCGCAAGCAGACAAACGAGAGTTTGCGCCCCAATACAATTGAGGAGGTTTATGAACTTTCCGATGCTATTGTGGCCGACGACACTCATAATATATGCAAGGAGTTAGGCGATGTTTTCCTACACATAGCATTCTATTCAAAGATAGCGCAGGAGAAGGAGCAATTCGACCTTAAGGATGTTTGCGACCGTTTGTGCGACAAGCTTATCTATCGTCATCCTCACGTCTTTGGAACGGCAAAGGCAGAGACTGCCGGCGAGGTAAGCAAAAATTGGGAACAATTGAAAATGAGCGAGAAGGATGGCAATAAGACTATACTCAGCGGTGTGCCGTCGTCGCTTCCTTCCCTTATAAAAGCCTATCGTATGCAGGAGAAGGCCGCGAATGTAGGATTCGATTGGGAGAATCGCAACGAGGTATGGGCAAAGGTGCGCGAGGAGCTTGATGAATTCAGCGAGGAGATTGAAAATGACAATACCGAAAATGCCGAAAAAGAGTTTGGCGACCTTCTCTTCAGCATAGTGAATGCCGGTCGTCTCTATGGCATTAACCCCGACAATGCTCTCGAGCTTACTAATAAGAAATTCAGGAGCCGCTTTAATTATGTCGAGGAACACTCGATAGCTCAGGGACATAATCTCAAGGAGATGACTCTTGCCGAAATGGATGCTCTGTGGAACGAGGCAAAGAAGATGGAAAAGAACGGTAAGTGATTAAAAGATAAAAAATAAAAAAGCACCATTCGGTGCTTTTTTATTTTTTATCTTTTCGTCTGTTTGTCATCTGCTTCAGTAGCTCTTTTTGGAACATACTCTCGGCGCGCTGTACTCCAAGGACCTTCTCGGCAGGAACTATTGCGAGATATTTTGCAATGTACTCCTTCTCGAGCTCTGCTATTTTTATCTTAGCCTCGGCATATTCGTTTACCAGCAGTACCCACTGCTCCTCGGTGGCTTTCTCGCCCTTTTTTACGCCAACCTTCTTGTGTGCCTCGGAATTTATTGTGTGCTTCTTGTCCTGTAGCTCAAAGAATAGCGGGAAGAATGCTTCGCTTTCCTCGGTGGTTAATTTTGCCTGCTGTATAATGAACTCTTTTTGTTTGTTCTTATACTCCTCGCGTGAGAAACGAGACTTTCTCTCCTGTGCGATATTAGCTGTTGTAGTCAACAATATGATAGCTATCGATAATATTATCTTTTTCATTGTTGTATATATTTTCTTTGTAAATTATTCAATATCGGCAAGATAGCAATAAAAGGTGTAATCGTCTATAGGACTGTATGCATAGATGTCATCTATAATCTCTTCGTTCAAATAGTCGTTCCTCCATTTGCTTTGATAATAAAGTGCCGAGCCAACCACAATGAGCGTTGTTATTGCCGCTGCGTAGCTCAAGCGCACAATCTTCTTTGAGAATATGCTCCTTATTATCGGCTGGCGCTTTTCGCGTGGCAGCTGTTGCATTATGCTGTCGTGCAACTCCTTGAAATATCCATCGGGAACGTTGAACGTCTCTTTTATCTTTCTCTCCTCAAAATTCATACTGTTCATCTTACTCTTATTTGACAATATCAAATGCCAAAGGTTTAATCATTCTCTGTTAAATACTCTTCTATTTTCTTTGCTGCAATGTGGTACGATGCCTTTAGCGCACCGACGCTTGTATCGGTTATTTCGGATATTGCGCTGTATTGCATCTCATCGAAATAACGCATACAGAATATCAACCGTTGCTTTTTGGGCAGAGTACTTATTGCTTCGTGTAACATTGCGTCGGCGTGGTCTCCACAAAAATGAGTGTCGCTCTCTAACAGTTCGGCAACAGAGCCTTCTGTTGAGTCGAGCGATACTGTCGTCAATTGTTTGTGAGCAAGAAATGTGAGTGTCTCGTTTGTCGCTATGCGATAGAGCCACGTTGATAGCTGTGAGTCGCCACGGAATTTGTCTATATTGCTCCACGCCTTTATGAATGTATTTTGTAAAAGGTCGTCGGCGTCCTCGTGTATAAGCACCATATGTCTTATGTGCCAATAGAGCTTTTCGCTGTATCTGTTTATGAGAATAGAGAATGCGGAAACACGCTTGTTGTCATTCTCGCTTTTGAGATTGCCTACAAGCTCCTTTTCGTTTATGTTGCTCTCTGTTTTTCCCATTTCAAATAAGACTCGTTTTTAGCCTTAAGGTTTAAATGGCCTCTAAAGAATAAAGCTCTTTCCTTCGCCGGCAAGCTCGCAGCAGGGGAAAATCTCTTTTGCCTCGTTGAGCAATATGCTCTCGTCGGTGTATCGCGAAGAAAAGTGTCCTATTATAAGACGTTTGACCTCGGCGTCGTGCGCTATTGTGGCAGCCTCGCGCGCAGTGGAATGGAACGTCTCTTTTGCCCGTGCCTTTTCGTCGTCGGCAAATGTGGCCTCGTGATACAATAGGTCTATTCCTTTTATTATTGCATTGTTCTGCGGACAGGGTAGAGTGTCGCTGCAATAGGCGTAGCTGCGCGATGGGTCGGCATCGCGTGTCAAGCGGCTGTTGGGGATAATCTCTCCCTCGGGAGTGGTGTAATCGTTGCCCTCCTTGATACCTGTACGCATATAGGGCGGTATTTTGTAGAACTCCATCATTTCGCCGATGATGTGTCGCTTCTTAGGCTTTTCGCGGAACAAGAATCCACAGCAGGGCAGTCGGTGAATCTGCGGCAGCGTCTCTACGGTGATATTGTTGTCCTCGTATATTATAGCGTGCTGCGATGCGTCAATGTCGTGAAATATAAGATTGTAGCTAAGGCCTTTGCAGAAAAAATCGAACTGAGGCTTCATAATCTTGCGCAGTAGAGCGTCGGCGTAAATGTGCAGTGGTGATGTTCTTCCAAGCAAAGAGAACGATGATATCATTCCTATCAATCCAAAGCAATGATCGCCGTGAAGATGCGAAATAAAGACGTTGTTTATATGTGAGAAATGAACGTGCAGTCTGCGTAGCTGCAACTGCGTGCCCTCGCCACAATCTATCATATGCAGTTTGTTCCCAACCTTTACTATTTGGGAGCTTGCGCTGTGACGTGTCGTCGGTAGTGCCGAACCGCAGCCGAGAATCTGTATTTCAAAAGGTTCCATACTCGCTTATTTACTCTCTGTGATGCTTGTGGCATAGTTACGCGAAGATAATAAAGAGTTTTTATTAAAGGCTGCTATAAAAGATTTTTTTATATCCTCCGCCATATAATTTATTATAAATAAGGTGAGAGACCTTTTGCAGATATTTGAATATTACGGTCGATGAATAAGCATATATAAAAGAAACGCGGCCGTGCCTGTGGCACAGCCGCGTCGTTTATAGCATTTTATGCTGATTAAGCATTCTCACCATCGAGCATATTCTTCAATGCTGCAAGAGCATCGATGTCACCCAATGTGGTAGCTGCTGCCTGATTCTGGATTGTGGGAGTCTCCTCAGCTGCTGCCTTCTTAGCGCTCTTGCGAGCTGCTGCTGCAGCCTTCTTCTCCTGCTTCTCCTCCTCCTTAGCAGCATCCTCGAAGATGCGGCTGTGTGAAAGGATGATTCTCTTAGCCTCCTTGTTGAACTCGATTACCTTGAACTCGAGCTTCTCGTCAGCCTGAGCCTGTGAGCCGTCCTCTTTAACAAGGTGTTTGGGAGTTGCGAAGCCCTCAACGCCGTAGGGGAGTGATACAACAGCACCCTTGTCGATGAGCTCTGTGATAAGACCCTCGTGGATAGAACCTACAGTAAATACTGTCTCGAATACATCCCAGGGATTCTCCTCCAACTGCTTGTGGCCGAGGCTCAAGCGGCGGTTCTCTTTGTCAATCTCCAATACCTGAACATCGATAGTCTCACCAATCTGTGTGAACTCAGAGGGGTGTTTGATTTTCTTTGTCCAAGAGAGGTCGCTGATGTGGATAAGACCGTCTACACCCTCCTCAATCTCAACGAAGATACCGAAGTTAGTGAAATTGCGAACCTTTGCAGTGTGCTTAGAAGCAACGGGGTATTTCTCGTCGATGTTAGCCCAAGGATCCTCTTTGAGCTGTTTGATACCCAAAGACATCTTACGCTCGTCGCGGTCGAGTGTGAGGATAACTGCCTCTACCTCGTCACCAACTTTCATAAAGTCCTGAGCTGAACGCAAGTGCTGGCTCCAAGACATCTCTGAAACGTGGATAAGACCCTCAACACCGGGAGCAATCTCAATGAATGCACCGTAGTCAGCCATAACAACTACCTTACCCTTAACGATATCGCCAACTTTGAGGTTGGGGTCGATAGCGTCCCAAGGATGGGGAGTAAGCTGCTTCAAACCAAGAGCGATGCGCTTCTTCTCGTCA
>JAFYRW010000039.1 GCA_017546785.1 Bacteroidaceae bacterium
ATCATACGCTGCCACCGCTCCTATATGGTGAACCTCGACCTTGTAAAAGTTATGCGCCGCGAGAAGGAGAACCTTTTCCTCGAGCTTGGCGTACCCAACGTAAGAGAGATTCCTATTTCAAAGACTTATGGCGAGCAGGTACTACGCAGAATAATACCTATGACATAAGCAATATATTAGAACAACAATAAATGACAAATATGAAAAACATTGCAATTTTTGCATCGGGAAGCGGCTCCAATGCCGAGAATATCGCCAATTACTTTGCAGACTCCGACTATGCACAAGTAACACTCATTGTTGCGAACAACCCTAATGCATACGTGCTTGAGAGAGCAAAGAAGCTGAACATAGAATCAATAACAGTAACAAAGGCCGAGTTTATGGCTGCCGACACTTTGATAGAGGAGCTTCAGAAGCGCAACATTGACTTTATAGTGCTTGCAGGCTTCCTACTCCTTGTTCCACAGAAGTTTATCGATGCTTATCCCGGACGCATCGTGAACATACACCCTGCCCTGTTGCCAAAATATGGCGGCAAAGGAATGTATGGCGACCGCGTACACGAAGCTGTTGTTGCTGCAAAAGAGAGTGAGAGCGGTATAACCATTCACCTTATCGATGGCGACTACGACAAAGGCACAACATTCTTCCAGGCTACCTGCCCTGTGCTCCCCACCGACACTCCCCACGATGTTGCCGAGAAGGTACACGCGCTCGAGTACAAACATTTCCCCGAGACTATAGAGAAAATTCTCCACACATTGGATTAAAAGTTTCTCTGCTGCAAATATTTCCCATTTATTGGGACTTTTCTTTTTCCACACAAGAAGCTATTGAATCCATTATATACAATAAAAAAAACAGATGCTCTTTTTCGCATCTGTTTTTTTATTACTCAAAGCAAAAGGAGTTATCCCTTCATCTGCTTGTATGTAGTTTTTGGGAAACGTGCCGCTGTTGTCTCGTCGAGACGACGTACCGGTGTAGAGTGAGGAGCACTCTTCACAACGTCGGGATTCTCGGCAGCCTCGCGTGCAACCTTTTTCATTACAGCTATAAACTCATCGAGTGTCTCCTTGCTCTCTGTCTCTGTAGGCTCAATCATAATACTCTGATGGAACAAAAGAGGGAAATAGATTGTAGGAGCGTGATAGCCGTAGTCGAGCAGACGCTTAGCAATATCGAGTGTGGTAACGCCTGTAGACTTATCAACAAGGCCGTCGAACACAAATTCGTGCTTGCACACACCCTCGATAGGCAAATAATAGTCGCCCTTAAGTGCCTCCTTAACGTAGTTGGCATTGAGAACAGCGAGAGGACCTACCATCTTGACATTCTCGCGACCAAGAGTAAGAATATAGGTGTAGGCACGCATTATCACGCCAAAGTTTCCGAGGAAATTAGAGACGTATCCCGATGACTTTTCGTCGCACTCAAGGTAGAATTTGCCGTCAGCGTCCTTCTTAACCTGAGGATTGGGCAAATACTGCTCAAGTCCGGCACGAACGCCAACAGGACCATCGCCAGGACCGCCGCCACCGTGAGGTGTCGAGAAGGTCTTATGGAGGTTAATGTGCATAATATCAAAGCCCATATCTCCGGGACGACACTTTCCGAGTACAGCGTTAAGGTTAGCTCCATCGTAGTAAAGCAGACCTCCACACTCGTGTACGAGACGAGAAATTTCAGGAATCTCAGTCTCAAAAATACCAAGGGTATTGGGGTTAGTCATCATAATACCTGCAATAGTATCGTCAAGAAGAGGCTTAAGATCCTCAACGTCCACTGTACCGTTGGCTGTAGATTTTACTTCTACAATCTCCAATCCGCACACCGCTGCACTCGCAGGGTTAGTACCGTGCGCACTGTCGGGTACAATAACCTTTGTACGTTTAAGGTCGCCTCTCTGCATATGATACTGACGCATAATCATCAGTCCGGCAAGTTCACCGTGAGCTCCGGCATAAGGATTCAATGTGAATGCAGCAAGTCCGCTAATCTCGGCAAGAGATTCTGCAAGGTTGTAATAAACCTCCAATGCACCCTGAGCACACTCAACGGGCAACGATGGGTGCAACTGTGTAAATGCAGGATGCGCTGCCATCTCCTCATTTATACGAGGATTGTATTTCATTGTACAGCTACCCAAAGGATAGAATCCGGTGTCTACACCAAAGTTCTTGTTCGACAGATTAGTATAGTGACGTACAACATCAAATTCAGTTACCTCGGGGAGTTCGGGTGTTGTCTCGCGCTTAAGATTGTCGGGTAATCCGCAGCACATACAATAGCCATCAATCTCCTTTTTGGGGAGGGAATATCCCACGCGACCCTCTTTTGAGAGTTCGAAAATCAATTTATCATAATTGCGTATCATATTTTTTCCTCCCTGAATTAAATGTTCTGAATAGTTTCTACCAATAAATCAATCTCGGCCTTTGTGCGCTGCTCAGTAACACAGAACAAAAGCATATCATCGGCAATGCGTACACCGCCCAAGATACCCTTCTCCAACAATGCAGCCTGAATGGTTTTTGGACAAACGCTTGTTTTAACAGCAAACTCGTTCAAGAAAGGCTTGTCGAATGCCATAGAGCATTTGCCTGTCGCAACCAATTTCTCGGCAAGATAGTGAGCGCCTGCATAAGAGCGTTTGTTCACCTCTTTTAAGCCTTTGTGTCCCATCAACGACATATATATTGTTACATATAGAGCCATCAACGACTGGTTAGAGCATATGTTACTGTTGGCCTTCTCGCGACGAATATGCTGCTCACGCGCCTGCAAAGTAAGCACGAAGGCACGCTTGCCATCAACGTCGGTTGTGCTGCCCACAATACGTCCGGGCAATTTGCGTACCAAAGAGTTTGTACAAGCAAGATAACCGACGTAAGGACCGCCGTAGTTCATAGGAATACCAAGCGACTGACCATCGCCGCAAGCAATGTCAGCACCCCACTCTGCCGGAGTCTTAAGCACAGCAAGAGTCGATGGGTTGGCATTCATCACCATAAGGGCTTTCTTCTCGTGACACATTGCCGCAACACCCGAATAATCCTCTACTATTCCGTAGAAGTTAGGCTGGGCAAGGAGAACGCCGGCAACGTCGTCACCCGCCAATTTATTCTGCAGGTCGGCAAGGTCAGTAACGCCATCTTTCTCGGCAACAGTCTCAATGACTACTCCATTGTATTTTGAATATGTCTCAACAACGCGCTTAACCTTTGGGTTCATTGTAGCCGACACCAACACCTTGTTACGCTTCTTTGCAGCGGCAACGCACATCATCACAGCCTCGGCTGTAGCGGTGCAACCGTCGTACATCGACGCATTGGTAACATCCATTCCTGTAAGCTCGCATATCATAGACTGATACTCGAAAATATACTGCAATGTACCCTGAGAAATTTCGGGCTGATAGGGAGTATAGGCTGTGAGAAACTCACCACGAGAGATTATAGGATTAATTATTGAGGGAGAATAATGGTCCTCAACACCAGCACCGGCAAAGCAAACAAGCTGAGAGTTCTTTTTGCCGAGTGCATCCATAAATTTGCGGATCTCAATCTCGGACATTGCCTCGGGAAGCGCAAATTCACGATTAAACAGAAGCTGTTCGGGAATTTCGGCATAAAGGTCGTCCATCGACTTTAGGCCCGCCGCAGCCAGCATCTGTTCAATATCTTCCTGCGTATGGGGGAAATATTTCATTCTGTTTACAGATAATTGTTCTTAAAAAAACAAAAGAGGCAGCAACCGCCCGCGGGCGGTTACGCTCTTTTATGATATTCTTACTCACCCAAGAAAGCCTTATATGCAGCTGCATCCATCAATTTCTCAGCCTCTGAAGCATCAGACAACTGAACCTTGATAATCCAGTTAGCATAAGGATCGGCATTTACAAGTTCGGGAGAATCGTTGAGAGCCTCATTAACCTCAACAACAGTACCGCTAACAGGAGAGATAAGGTCGCTTGCAGCTTTTACGCTCTCTACTGCACCAAAGTCCTCACCAGCCTCAACCTCGTCGTCTACCTCGGGCATATCAACGTATACAACGTTACCCAACTCGTGCTGAGCATAATCGGTAATACCTACATAACCATACTCACCCTCAATTTTTACAAACTCGTGAGACTCTGCATAGTAGAGTCCTTCTAAAATTTTGCTCATAATTCTTTAAAATTTAGATATTTAACAATTATTATTTCTTATAATTCTTCTCGTAGAAACGTTTCTTGGTAACCTCTCCTGGGAACACCTTCTTGCGGATGCGCACCTGAACCTCGGTACCCAATTTACCATACTCGGCATCGATGAGAGCCATACATACACTCTTTCCGGTAGATATTGAGTTGTAACCGGTTGTTACCTGACCAATAACCTTGCCATCGACCTCAACGTCGTAGCCGTGACGAGGAATAGCCTTATCCTTAAGCTCTATACCGACAATCTTACGCTTGAGTCCCTCGGCCTTCTGTGCAGCAATAGCCTCTTTACCGATAAAGTCCTCTTTCTCCAACTTTACAAAGATGCCGAGACCAGCCTCCAGAGGAGTAATCTCGTCGGTAAGCTCGTCGCCGTAAAGAGGAAGACCAACCTCAAAGCGGAGAGTGTCGCGGCAGCCCAATCCACAAGGCTTAACCTCGCCGCTGGCGATAAGCTTATCCCACACCTCGTTGGTAAATTCGTGTGAGCCATAAAGCTCGAATCCATCCTCTCCTGTGTAACCGGTACGGCTTATTATTATTGTCTCGCCATTGTATTCAACCTCTTTGCAGGTATAGAATACCATATCAGCACAAGGAATACCAAGAACCTTCTCTACAACAGATTCGGTATTAGGACCCTGAACAGCTACCTCACCATAAATATCGCTCTGATGCTCTACTGTAACATCAAAATTCTTCGAATGCTCCATAATCCAAGCAACATCCTTCTCGATATTGCCGGCATTTATAACAAGGAAGAAACGTTTGTCAGCCATCTTATATACAAGAAGGTCATCAACGACACCACCGGTAGGATGAAGCATCATACCATAGTATATCTTGCCATCGGGAGCATCAGTAATATCATTTGTAAAAATGTAGTTTACGAATTTCTCACTCTCGGGACCTGTTACAAGCACCTCGCCCATATGCGACACGTCGAAGATACCGCACGCCTGACGCACAGCATTATGCTCATCAACAATGTTAGAATACTGTATTGGCATATCAAAGCCGCCGAACGGGCTGATAAGAGCGCCTAACGCTGTATGTTTGTCATAGAGACAAGTTCTTTTGTTTTCCATAATTAAAAAAATATTTCTATAAGTTGTCTTTTATTCATATTCATTATAATTGTCGAGGGGTCTATTTCTGCAAAAAGAACCTCAACAGCCTCACGCGTATATTCAACGCCACGTAAAGGCTTTAATATAAGCCCGTCAATATCACCCACAAGGAAATAGTCGCCCATAAGATTAGCCCTGCGTATAATGCCATTCTTAATCTCGAGACGAACCTCAAACTCTCCAACGCTATCTATGCGCTTGCGATTCACGAACGAATAGGCTGGATTATGTCCAAAAATAAATTCATTGGTGTAATACTCCTGCTCAATAGCCTCTATAGCCTCAACGGCACCGCTGTCGAGCACAATTTCACAATCACAAAGATTCTTGCGTACAAACTCCTTGAATTCCTCTATCGATATTGTAAGATAGCGGTTGAGCGTTGTAACGTGCTGACGCACCGACTCTACCCCCTTGCTCTTGAGTTTCTCGTCCGATGGAGTCGTCGAACGCACCATATTCTCTATATCGGTATCGTAGAGCATTGTGCCGTGAACTATGCTGCGTTCGGGAAGATGATAAAAGGCATTGCCCGACACTTTTTTTCCATCGATAAGAATATCGTTGCGCCCCGTAGTCCTTGCATCGAGCCCCAGCTTCTGAAGCACGTGCTCAACCATCAGCATATAACGATTAAAAGTAAAATTAACATTGGAATCAGGAGTAATATAGGAGAACATAATATTACTCTTGTCGGCATATACGCAGCCTCCGCCACTCTTCCGACGATAAAGCTGTATACCTTTCGAGCGGCAATAATCAATATCAACCTCTGACTCTACAAGCTGATTGCGTCCGAAAATAACCGTCGGTTCAACCTGCCACATAAAGAAATAATCACCCTCGGGTAATGCACGCGCAACATATTCTTCCATTGCAAGATAGAACGGAAGTTTGCGTTGAGTATCATCAGGCAGTGCTACGTATACCATCAGCTAAAAAAACAAAAGCCTTCTTTTGCTCACAAATTTATATAAAAGAAATATCAAACGCAAAAATAAAATTCCATATTTTCACACTTATAAGTTTTTTTAAAAAATGCTTAACGCAACTTTTCATTTAACACACCAAAGAGCGCAAATTATGTATAAAAGCATTTAAAAAACACACAATTATCACAAAATAGAAACAAAAAAAGCAGAGCATACTCCATTTGTGAGTACACCCTGCTAAAAGAATTATTAAAAGATTACTATTTCCTTATCTTAATATTCTTGAACACAAGATCCGAGTGAGTGGTTCCCGCACGCAACGTAACATTGGAAATTTCATCTGCCGAGGAATCTACATTATATATAACAATAGTTCCTTTAAGAAAAACATTGCTCGGCACAGTCGCTTCTACTCCAGAATAGCTTGAGCTTGTTCCTAAAGTAAGCGTCGCTTTATTGTGGCCAAAACTATACTGATTACCGGCATTGTCATATATATATGAGTATCCGCCTGTACTTCCCCATAAAATTAAATTATGAGGGGTACTACCCACATTTTGCACTTTATAAGAGATTGTAACATTG
Source organism: Bacteroidaceae bacterium (assembly GCA_017546785.1). GTDB lineage: Bacteria > Bacteroidota > Bacteroidia > Bacteroidales > Bacteroidaceae > HGM04593. Next base: position 6,858 of record JAFYRW010000039.1, read on the forward strand.
TTGCTTGCGTTTCGTTTACAATCGAGAAGAGTAAATTCCAGATCATCGCTGCACGAGATAATGCTACCTGTAGTTTGTGTAGTACCGGTCGAAGCACTATAACGACCTTCTATAGGCACATTCTTAAGAATCAAATAAGTTTGAAAGGTACCCGAATAGAGTGATATATTGGAAAATGCAGAAGCAACATCGGATACGTTGTATATTTTCATAGAACCTTTTACCTTAACACCTGCGGGAATTGTCGCTTCTACTCCAGAATAGCTGGAGTTTGTTCCTAAAGTAAGCGTCGCTTTATTGTAGCCAAAATCATACTGATTACCGGCATTGTCATATATATACGAACGCCCGCCTGTATCTCCCCAAAGATTAAATTTAATAGAACTATTACCAATATTTTCAACAGTATAGTCTATAGTAGCAGTCGTTCCCGACATTTTGCATCCAGTAACAACAAATTCAAGGTCGTCGTAGCAGGTTACAACCTCGGCACTGCCAAGAGAAGAACCCACTCCTTCCTCTACTGTCATTCTCACAGGAACTTCATAATCTCCTAAATCGGTACGAATGATTAGGGTGAATGTATACTCACCGGGGGCAAGACCCGTGCGGTCGGCATAAACGGTGAGCAGCTCTACTGTTTCATAATTATTAGGGTCATATTCAGGAATTACACCCTGAACTTTATTGAATGTTGCCCAGCTAAACTCGCCGCGACCATAAAGTTCGTAAGTGGTAGCTCCACCATAAGAGCGCACAATCATAGACTCTTCATCATTTGTTCCAAGAACCAATTCTGTAGGAAAAACATCTAAATAACGTCCCGAGGATTTTTCCACATTTATAGTAACGCGCAACGATTCGCCATCGGCATTTACAATAATTGTGGTACTATGCTTACCAACTTCGAGTTTATTTCTATCAACATCAACCTTAACGACACTGCTCTTAGCCATAGCAGTTGTACCCTCGACAGGCGAAACAGTTATCCAATCGACATCAACCGCCGATACATTCCAATCAACATCACCGGCATTACCAATATTCTTGACATCAAAAGTAAGCGAGCTATATTCTGTTCCAAAGTTAAGAGTGCTGCTGCTCAAAGATATTTTAGAAGTCTTATTCTCAACCTCTGCAATAATTTTCAAAGGCATAGACTCATTGTCAGCATTTACTATTATAGTAACCTCCTTATACTCTGTGATGCGATCGCGGTTCAATGTTACTGCAACAGCATTGCTCTTTCCTGCTGCCAATGTTCCTGTGGAGGGATTCACACTCAACCAATCGGCATTATCCAATCCGCTGATATTCCAGTTAAAACTCTTATTTCCGTTATTCTGAATATTGAACGAAAGAGAAGAATTCTGGCTACCGAAATTCAGTGAGCTGACACTCAAGGCCAACATTCCATCTTGTGTAATAGGAGTCAACTGAATATCACCCGAAACATCACGTCCTGCAACGACATTAACTATCTTGCTATTAGTGATATAACCGCTCTTTTGTGCCTGAATCTCATATTGTTTGGGTTCAAGGTCGCGGAATTCAAAATATCCGTCGCCACCGGTTGTACGCGAAGTTCCGCTCGGAATAATTGTCACATTAACACCTTGCAATACTTCGCCACTCTTTGCATCAGTAATCTTTCCTAATATATTACCGGTAAAAGGCTCAATATCTCTGGCACACGACCACAACATAAGACCCGCAAAGAGCATCATTAAAATTTTAAAACTATTTGTTTTCATTTTTGTAATAGAGTTTTTGAATAATCATATTTCCGTTTATCATATATCTATGACAACATCAGCCAACGGCAGATTACACCACAAACATAATTTGTCGATATTAAAGATAAAGCACCGACTTACATTAGAAATTATAACTGAAAGCCATCCCACCAAAATCGGAAGAAGCAACCGGGGCTATTTGCATATTACGAGGTTTAACAACCACTCTCTTTGCTCCTGGGGCCACAATCGCATCTATCAGATTATAAATATAAACTGCCACAGTTGCACCAATACAACAGTTGCGCGCTGTCTCGTAATTATCGGCCCTCGCTTTATACTGTCGTGCAAAATTAGGCTGACTACGCATTTTTGATATATACACAGCACGCTCATTCTCTGTGAATATTATTCCACCAATGGTAAGTACCTCGGCTGCAAGAATAGACACACCTTTTGCAATGCTTCCTTTATACATTTGACCCCAACCGGGACAGATAGCCGAACGCCACAAGCCTCGTGCACCATATTTAGTTGTCAAATAGACATTGTCGAATATAGGATTATCGCAGGTTGCCACCTGATAAAGAGTATGCAGTTTCACACGCCCATACTCCTCCGTCGCATACTCATCAATACGGTTGGCATTCAAATTGACAGCATTACCATCAATCACTGTGTTTACAACAATATGGTCGTGCTGAACCTGATGCAAAGGTCCTGCATCTACCCTTCTTTTATCCTTTACACTCTCTTTCTGTGTTTTCTGATAGATTCTCACACCTTCAATCAGCTGCTGGTCGCTTGACAAATTTTCCAAAGCTTTTACACGAGCTGCATCTTTTGTGTCGCCATACGAAACAACCTCTACAATTTTATATGTATAATTCAGTTCTTGAGGAGTATTGTCGAGCCAAGCTGGTTTTTGCGCTTTTGTGCTTGTCGCCACAAAGACGACAAGCACAAAGAACAGTCTCAATAGTTTCATATATTATTTCTTGAGATTATCGCGAAGCTCGTTGATTCTGTCGATATTGTCATTGATAAATTTCTGTTTATCATAGTCAATGCCAATAATCTCTTCTTTAGTCAAGCTATCGTGAATCTTACCAAGCACATTTTCAGTCTTCTCACGAAGCTCGACGCAACGAGCCACTCTTACAGAGCCATCGGAGAGATCATATATATCAGGAACGCCTACAGGACGCACGCTTACATTCTGAGCCACTGCAAACTCAACAAAGTCGTCTCTGTCACTCTCTTTGAAAGTCTTTTTATTCAATTGACTCTTCTTGCTGTACTCCTTGGTCAATGCAATAACTGCAGTTTCTATATAACTCGCAATTTCGCGCTGTCCATTCTGTAGAGCCTCGGTACGTGCATCCTGCTCATCATAATCGGTAGCAATACCAACCGCACGCAGTTTATCGGTCTCCTCAGCCGCCAAACGGTCAACCTCACTAACCTCACGTTTTGTACTCTTAATAACAGGCTCTGCCGGCTCTTGAACCTGAGGTTGCTGCTGAGGATAGGAATTGTTATAATAGCCCCCATTTACCATCTGTCTTGGACCACCACAAGACTGAATTAGAAGTGCCACCAACAGTGATGCAAAAATTGTAAACTTTTTCATAATCGTTTCACTTTATACCAGCGACCACCCCTAACTGATATTGTTAATAAATTGATAATGTTTTTAGCGTATAGATAAAAAGAAAGCGTGGGTGTCTGCCTTGTTGCTCGTCCCACTTCTGAGGCTCTGGCATCGCCCTCCCGTCGAAACGAGCAACGCCTGAACCCCACGCCGATATGTATATACCCCCTCCCTAACACTTATATTATTCATATAAGCGTCTGAGAGAATGTTATAAAACATACCCTATGGGCATTCACCGTTGCTTTGTTTTTGACGGGATTTGAAACTGCCAGATTTCAGAAGTCAAAGACAAAGCGTTAAAGTAAACGCCTTCTCAATATTTATATTACCCCTTCCAACCGTCTTAAAAGAAAAGACCTATCGGCGGGATTGTCGCAAAGGTATATAATTATTCTAACATTACAACTATTGTCATAATATAATTTAACACCATACTATAGCTTACATTATCATCAGATGTTGCATAAAAAAATCGAGAGCAGGATACCCTGCCCTCGATTTTATATTTTCAAAGGTCTCTATTATTTCGCAACCTTCTCCAAACGCTTCATCATAACAAACATAAAGAGCGCCGAGAGTAGACACAACACAACAAAGATACCCCAAACTGCCACCAAAGACAAATCACCCCAAAATGTAGAGCCAACCTTTGTAAGATAGTTACCGAGAGCTGTTGCAACGAACCAGCCACCCATCATCATACCTTTGAGTTTGGGAGGAGCAACCTTACTCACAAATGAGATACCCATAGGCGACAACAAAAGCTCACCAAATGTAAGCACGAGGTATGTGCTAACCAGCCAGTTGGGTGATACCAATGTTGCAGCATCGCCAGCAGCCTTCTGCTCCTCGGGAGTAAGCAATCCCATTGAAGCAACAGCCATTACAACGAATCCGGCAGCAGCAACCAACATACCGTATGCAATCTTACGGGGAGCTGAAGGCTCTTTACCTTTAGAAGCCAACCAACCGAAGATAGCCATACTCACAGGAGTAAGAGCAACTACATAGAAGGGGTTGAACTGCTGGAAGATAGGAGCGTTCACGTCTACTACAGACGAGCTTGTTGCAAAATACTGATATACGAGGAAAGCAACAGCAGCAACAACTACAGCCGCAGAAATTCCCTTAGCCTTCGCACTCTTGCTCTGGAATACCGAGAATGCAGCATACACAATCACAATCACAGCAACAAGGTTCCATACGCTAAAGAGCATACCCTGCACACCGGTAGCGCTCTTTGCTGTAAACTCATTGGCAAAGAAAGTAAGTGTCAATCCATTCTGGTGGAAAGCCATCCAGAAGAAGATTACCACAGCAAATACAAGGCATAGAGCAACAACGCGAGCCTTTGTCTCGGCGGGAGACAACTCCTCCTCGGTAGCAGCATTGTTTGCAACTTTCTTAATGCCACCCTCAACGTGCTTGAACGAGCCGCGGAAGATGTAGTAAATTGCAATTGAAAGAATAAGTGAAGCACAAGCTACACCAAAAGCAAAGTGATAAGAGTCGGCAAGAGAGTAACCGAGAGTATTCTCGGCGTAATCCATAATCTTTACAGCCGCAGTAGGAGCGAACAAAGCTCCGATATTGATAGCCATATAGAAGAGTGAGAAAGCAGCATCGCGCTTGCTTGCATACTTAGGATCATCGTACAAATTACCCACCATTACCTGTAGGTTACCTTTGAAAAGTCCTGTACCTATTGATATAAGTGCGAGAGCACCTACAACAGCCCAATAAGCAGTAGACTCCGCTCCAAGAGGCACTGCCAAAAGCAGATAGCCCAAGAACATCACAATAATACCGATGGTAACCATCTTACCATAACCGAACTTATCGGCAAGAATACCACCAACGAAAGGCAAGAAATAAACAAAAGCCAAGAAAGTAGAATAGAAGTTACCGGCACTGTCGGCACTCATTCCAAAGTTCTCTTGCATAAAAAGCACAAATACAGCCAACATTGTGTAGTAGCCGAAACGCTCCCCGGTGTTAGCAAGTGCTAATGCAAACAATCCTTTAGGTTGTCCTTCAAACATAGATTAAAATTTAAATGATTAATATTGTTTTTCATTATTTACTCTCTCGTACACCAAAAAAGATGCACGCAAAATGCGCATTACGGCAAATTGCGTGCAAATATAACAAAAACGAGCAAAATAATAACAAGTTTACTTGATTATTTTACAGCGAGTGCAATAGATATTCGCCGATAGGCAAATATAATAAAAACGAGCAAAATAATATCAAGTTTACTTGAATATTTTACAGCGAGTGCAATAGATATTCGCCGATAGGCTAATATAATAAAAACGAGCAAAATAATAACAAGTTTACTTGAATATTTTACAGCGACATTGCGAACGAGCAATGTTTGCGACGAAGGAAACTTTAGTTTCCCCGAGGAGTGTTGCTTTTAGCAACAAAGAATATATATTCAAGTCTACCCCAAACACCTAAGCATAAGAAATCCACAAGTCGTTCAGCTCATTTTTATACAAAAGAGTTTGTATGTAAATTATTCAATGGTAAATGTTCCGTCCTTTTTTGTTGCTACACCTTGGGAATTAGTCTCTGTGCCTACAAACGTTCCCGAGCTATTAGAGCCATAAGAGAAATATAATGTGTAATCAAACACAAACTTATTATATGTATATGTTTCATATAAAGGGATATAAGTCTTTCTCATCACCTCTAAATGATACTTTGCACTTCTTGACGACAACGTTGTATAAGTGTATTTAGGAGGATTTTTCGCATAATCTACTGTTTGATTATTAACAGTAGCGCCATCGGAAAAATGTGTAACAGATAGATATGTTGTCCCATTCCTTTTTAAAATCAATTTTTTATTGTTTACAGTTGTTGGAATCTGAGATATTGTTACCGACCCACTATTATCGCTATACTCATCAGCATCACGAGAGCAAGAAAAGAGAACTAAAGATAGTAAAAATACACCTACAAAATAAAACTTTTTCATAAAAGATAAAAATAAGATAAATAATTATACTTTAGTCGTATACAGGGCGCACTAAGTGTCCATTACACCGCAAATAACTATTTATTGTGTAATAAAAAATCCCGCCATATGAAAAGATAGTATTGTAAGCCTTATCGCACTCCGCTACATCAAGTGTAGAAGTCCAATAATTTCTACAATCGGCTTCACTTGTTAACTCAAATCCGCTACGATAATAATCTGTTGGGAAGAAGATACTGGCGCCATTCTTCTTACTAGTTATTTTGTATCCTTTTTTATCATTAAAGGTCGTTGATTTCCAAATGCAATTATCCTGATTAAACAGTTCTTCCAATTCTTGTTTAGTGGGCATACGCCAACTACCGCCCCATTTAACGTGAGCCACATCATCATTAGATTCAAGTACAGTTTTATTATCTACAACATTATAACTGTATTCACCATTTGCACAATACTTTGTCATTGAATCTGCGGAACCATTGCACCATTTATAAGTTTCCCAATGATAATCTTCTTTTTCCTCAGTCTCTCCCCAAGCATAATAACCACCACTTTCCTCGGGGGAGTCCGCGCCAACATTGCAGGTTGCCCATTTTACAGAGAGTCCTAAATCCACCCATTGGTGCCCCTGATGAACTCCTGTGTAGTCTTTACCATCAGGGGTATTCTCATTATTGTCTCCACCGGAAGCACCATCATTATTCTCAGTATCGGGAATAGGATCATTATTTTCTATATTCCCTCCATTATTTTCCTTGTCTCCATCAAAATCCGACATCACTCCAACACAATCTAATTTAGTATATATATTACCATGCATTGTACTAAATATAGAGCAACGACCACCGACTTTAAACGATGTTGCGTTTTCGTATGTCAGATTCAATACATAATTAAATTGACGAAGGTGTCCAGGCAATGATTGTACTATTGAAAAAGACAAAGTTGCTGTATTCTTGCCTGTTTTTGAATAAGTATAAGTTCCCCAATCCGAAGACCAACTAGCCAAACAATCTGTTGAATTTAGAATTTGTATTGAATTAGGCTGCACCGCGGAGGCTTCACTATATTTTTTACCATCAATTATTTGTGTTCCCCACCAATTCACATAAGTACCAATCTTTAAAGTTTCCGGGGCGAATCCATTTGACGGATTCACTGTCGATGAATTATCGTTCATATCAAATTTATCATCTCCAGGAGAACAGCCACACATTAACACAAGTGCAAAAGCACATAAGAAAACGAACTTTTTCATAGTAAAAAACTGTGTTCCTTACAGTTACAAAAAGAACTTTTAAAATTATTATTAAATAAAGAAAGCGTGAAACTGTATTGCCACATCTCGAATTGGAGGTCCTAGGAAAACCTTTTACACGATTATAGTAATAGCAGCCCACGCTATAGCGTGAGAACCACTATGCTTTCTCTGTGTACAATTCGAAATTTCCTAGGTTTCCAATTCACAAGACAAGCATAACGCCTCTTAAATATCCCAAATGTCTAATAGCCGGTGGCTATTATTCGTGCGCTAAAATATCATTCAAATATTATTACACAAATTTTAATTAAAACATTTTCACCTTTCCAACTCCTTAGCAATATAGGGAGCAGTGTATCCTACGCCGGCAGCGGCAACCTCTTCGGGCGTACCCTGCGCAACAATAACTCCACCGTCGCGACCACCCTCGGGACCCATATCAATAATATAGTCGGCCATTTTAATAACATCAAGATTGTGCTCTATTATAACAACAGTATTTCCTTTATCTACAAGTTTATTTATAACACCCATAAGCACACGAATATCCTCAAAGTGAAGGCCGGTGGTAGGCTCGTCGAGCAAATAGAGTGTGCGTCCTGTGTCGCGCTTCGACAATTCAGTTGCAAGCTTCACACGCTGGCTCTCGCCACCCGACAGCGTCGATGAAGGCTGTCCCAGCTTAATATATCCCAATCCGACCTCTTGCAGCACCTTTATCTTGTTGAGAATCACAGGGACATTCTCAAAAAACTCTACAGCCATATTTATAGTCATATCAAGCACGTCGGCAATAGACTTTCCTTTGTATCGGACCTCGAGCGTCTCGCGATTATAACGTTTGCCGTGACACACCTCACAAGGCACCATCACATCGGGCAGGAAATTCATTTCCAATGTTTTGTATCCATTACCGCTGCAGGCATCGCATCGGCCGCCCGACACATTGAACGAGAAGCGTCCCGACTTATATCCGCGAATCTTAGCCTCGGGAAGCTCTACGAATAAATTTCTAATATCAGAGAACACCCCTGTATAGGTAGCAGGATTAGAGCGCGGAGTGCGTCCGAGAGGCGACTGGTCTACATCTACCACCTTATCGATATTCTCAATTCCCTCTATCCTATCGTAAGGAAGAGGCTCACGCAACGCACGATAGAAATGTTTGGCCAATATAGGCTGCAGAGTATTGTTTATCAACGACGACTTTCCACCGCCCGATACTCCTGTAACACAAACAAGCTTACCCAGCGGAATCTCAACATCGACATTCTTGAGATTGTTGCCACAAGCTCCAAAAAGCTTTATCGATTTTCCGTTGCCGGTACGACGCTCCTTTGGAACAGGAATCACCTCAATATCCTTGAGATAGTTGGCAGTCATTGTATTGCTTTTCATCATTTCCTCGGGTGTTCCTGCAAAGACAACGTTACCACCCTTTCGACCAGCCTTAGGACCAAGGTCTATTATATAGTCCGAAGCAAGCATAATATCTCGGTCGTGCTCTACTACCATCACAGTATTGCCGCTGTCGCGCAATGCCTTAAGAGAGTTTATCAGTCTGTCATTATCGCGTGAGTGCAGGCCTATACTCGGCTCGTCGAGAATATAAAAGACATTGACAAGCTGCGAGCCTACCTGTGTAGCAAGGCGTATGCGCTGTCCCTCTCCACCCGACAATGATGCCGACGCACGGTTCAACGACAGATAGCCCAGTCCAACGTCGAGCAAGAATCTCAAACGCGACTTTATCTCCTTTAGAATCTCTACAGCAATAGCACGTTGCTTATCGTTCAAATGTTCTTCTACATTGTCGAGCCACTCATAAAGCTGTGTAATATCCATCGACGACAGTTCGCTGATATTCTTACCGTTCAAGCGATAATGCAGCGCCTCTTTGTTCAGACGTGCGCCCCCACATTCGGGACAGCACTGCATCATAGAGAATTGCTCTGCCCAACGTTGCTCCTTTGCCGAGGAGCTATTGTCGTGCTGTATCTGTATATATTTCACAAGACCATCGTAGGTAGAGATACTGTCGAAAAACATTTCAGACTTTTCGGCAAGGCGCAGAGGCACAGGAGAGCCATAAAGAATCTCATCAATTACCTCGTCGTTCAGTTCCTCGACAGGGGTCTTAAGGTCGGCATCATAGCGAGCCAACAACGCCTCAATCTGCTGAAAAATAGACGAGCGGCGATATTTACCAAGAGGAGCCAACGCACCGTCGTACACCGACAGGCTGCGGTCAGGGATTACCTTATCTACATCCACCATACTGACAACGCCCAACCCCTTACATTTAGGACAGGCACCGTGTGGGGAATTGAATGAAAAATTATGCGGAGCAGGCTCCTTGTAGGCTAATCCTGTAACCGGACACATCAGACGTTTGCTGTAATGACGAACGGCACCGGTAGCTTTTTCCATTATCATAACAAGGCCATCGCTCTGCGCCATTGTTGTCTTAAGGCTATCCTTCAGACGCTGAGCATCATCGGAATCAACCACAAGCTTGTCTACAACAACCTCTATATCGTGGTTCTTGTATCTCTCGACCTTCATTCCACGCACAAGCTCATACATTTCTCCGTCTATGCGGACATTAAGATAACCCTTGTGCATCATCTGTTCAAATAGTTCCTTGTAGTGTCCTTTACGTCCCTTCACGAGAGGGGCAAGAATATATATTGCCTTGCCGTCATACTCTTTAAGAATAAGTTCAAGAATTTGCTCCTCGGTATATTTCACCATCTTTTCGCCCGAGAGATAAGAGTAAGCCTCGGCTGCACGAGAATAGAGCAGACGAAGATAATCGTAAATCTCGGTAGTTGTTCCAACCGTCGAACGGGGATTCTTGTTTGTAGTCTTTTGTTCTATGGAGATTACAGGGCCGAGGCCTGTTATTTTATCAACGTCGGGACGCTCCATTCCACCCAGGAAATTACGCGCATATGTAGAAAATGTCTCAAGATAACGGCGCTGTCCCTCGGCAAAGATGGTATCGAATGCCAACGACGACTTTCCGCTACCGCTCAGTCCCGTAATTACCGTCAATGAATTATGAGGAATTTCAACATCAATATTCTTAAGATTGTGGACCCTCGCCCCAAAAACCTCTATTTTTCCTTTATTACTCATCGCACCAAAAGTTTAGGGATTAACATTTTCGCTGTATCCACGCAGCAGATTCACATCCCTTTTAAGTTCATATTTTATACCATCGGCTCCACGCGCTATTATCACAACAAAATAGACACCGTCCTTTACAGGCTTACCGTTGTATGTTCCGTCCCATCCACACTCCTCGCAATTCATCTCATCGATGCCCCACGTATAAAGTTCCTGTCCCCAGCGGTTGTACACCGAGCCACGGAACGAGATAATGGATTTTACATCGTACACATTCAGATAGTCGTTTATACCGTCGCCATTGGGAGAAAAGGCGTTAGGCACTTTTATCGATGATTCACCTATAGAAATTGTGAAAGGAGCAAACTCATACTCATATATAATATCGGGATTCTGAGTATTTGTATATGTAACCTTAAGTGCTATGGAAAAAGAACCAGCCTTAAGGAATTCATAATCAACACTCTCATCGTAACGCGTAAGAAAAAGTTCCTGATTATCGTTGTTGGTGAATGTCCACACACACACGGTGGAGTAGTCCTCTACCTCCTCGGCATTTGCCGAAAAAAGCACATTCAAAGGAGCTTCACCGGCATAATCCTCGCCGGCAGACAAAGTCTGTTCATCACCATCGCTGTCGGTATAATCGGCAGTAGGAATAGGCTCGACAGGCTCGGCAATGCTCTGCGCCATAATCACCGAGGGCACAGAAAGCAGTGTAACCACAAACAGCAGGAATATTATTTTTTGTCGCATACTCATTAATTTTACTATAATAACGCCGCAATAACCCAAATAGTACATTACCGCAAAGGGATATTAAAAGCAGAACTACAAAAATAAGCACATTTTAGAGAAAGAGACTCAAAAAAAGCCACAAATAAGTAAAACAACATCAACAATTCACAAAATCGAACAATTTAACAGCCGTACAACAACAAAAATATCTTAAAATTTGATAATTTTACCAAAATGTAATAATTTTACAAACTCAAACACAAACTATTACAATAAAACTAAGACAATATGAAAAGGTATTTAGCTACATTCTTACTGACACTTTGCGTATTCTTCTCTTTTGCTCAGACACAAGAGAGCAACGCCGAGGCTCGTAAATTCTACTGCGAGATCAAATGCTACGAAAGAGGTGTAAAATCGAACAAAAATGTCATTTTTGACTTTGGTAAAACTGTTACAGAAGATATTTGGGGATGCTCTAACCACAAATTGAAGTTTGTAAACGAGGCAGGAAAAACAATAACCTTCAAAAGCATCGTAGACGCTGCCAATTATTTGGAGGAGAGAGGCTGGACTCTTCAGCAGGCATACTCTTCGGCATACCGTCCTAAAAAATCGGTTAAACACTGGATTCTCTACAAGGAGGCAAAAGACTACAACGAGGTTAAAGAGGGACTTATGACCAAGAAAGAGTACAAAAAGATGAAAAAGAACAAATAATACTCTTTAACAGAATACATAAAAATATCTCGGAGCAATACTCCGAGATATTTTTATGTACACGATATTGCATTATATTACAGCAATTTACCGCAGCAAAGAAAAATTCCCGCCATAATTTTGTCAATCTATTGAATAAAAAGTTCTATCTTTGCCGCAGATTTCAAGACAAGGGGTGCCTTAATATTATGGGCTGAGATCATACCCAATAACCTGATCCGGGTAATGCCGGCGTAGGGAAAGTGTCAAATGCAATGGCCATCGTTTGACAATACAGGAAAAATCCCCATTTTCTGTTTAACCACGGAGTTTGGAGATTTTTTTTATTTTTCTCCCGCTCCACAAAATTTTGGAATTGCAATGAAAAAGAGAACATTGCTCGGTTGCCTTACTCTGGCGACCCTCTCGGCCTATGCACAAGCTGAGAAAAGGGATAGTATGCAGATTGTAGACCTGCAAGAGATTGAAATTATGTCGGTACGAGCTACAAGAAACACACCTATCGCATTTACCGACATAAACGAAAAGCAGCTACAAAAGTACAATTCAGGTGTCGATTTTCCCTATTTAATAAGTATGACACCGAGCGCAATAACCACAAGCGACGCAGGAGCAGGCATTGGCTACACGACACTGCGAGTACGCGGCACCGATGCGACACGAATAAATGTCACCGCAAACGGATTCCCCATAAACGACGCCGAGAGCCACTCTGTCTTTTGGGTAAATATGCCCGACATTGCATCGTCGGTAAAAGATGTACAGATACAGCGCGGAGTAGGAACATCGACAAACGGCGCAGGCTCGTTCGGAGCAAGTATAAATATGAATACCGCCCGTTCCTCAATGAAACCCTACGCTGAATTCAACGCCTCTTACGGTTCTTTCAACACCCACAAAGAGACGCTAAAGGTAGGTACAGGAATCATAAAGGAGCATTGGTCGTTCGAGGCGCGAGTATCAAACATTCAAAGCGACGGATATATAGACCGCGCGTCTGCCGACCTGAAATCATATTATCTTCAGGGAGCTTTTCACTGCGACAGAACATCTGTGCGACTGCTCACATTCGGAGGCGAGGAGAAGACCTACCACGCTTGGAACTACGCATCGAAAGAGCAGATGAATGCCTTTGGCCGAAGATTCAATTCTTGCGGATACATTGGAGTATCAATGCCCGACGGCAGCCTTCAGCAAGCAGACATTGACTACAACATCGACGAGACACAAGAGCTGTTGCGCGAGGGAGGAACATTCAAATTCTACGACGCTCAGACAGACAACTATTCGCAGCATAATTACCAACTGCTTCTGGACCATCATTTCAATAATAAATTAAGTGCGAATATTGGTGTGCACTACACAAAGGGCGACGGTTATTATCAGGAGTACAAAAGCAACCGCAAGCTAAAAGAGTACAAGCTGCCGACATTCAGCAACGACGGCAAAGAGGTAAAGAAGAGCGACCTTGTACGCCGAAAATCTATGGACAATAATTTTGGTGGCGGAATATTCTCGTTGAACTACAGAAACTGCAGGATAAGCACCACATTAGGCGGAGCATTGAACTACTACGACGGCGACCATTTCGGCAATGTCCTGTGGGTAAAGAATTATATCGGCGACATTGACCCCAACCACGAATATTACCGCAACAAGGGACGCAAGAGCGACGGCAACATCTACATTAAGGCCGACTATCGTCCGATAGATTGTGTGAACATATATGCCGACCTTCAGTACAGACATATTGATTACAGGATAAATGGCGAGAATGACAAATGGAACAGCGTAACCAACAATGGGTTACAAGCTCTCAACGTAAACGAGAGATTCGACTTTTTCAATCCAAAGGCGGGAGTATCGTGGCAGATAGACAGAAAGAACCGTCTGTTCGCATCGTTCAGTATGGCAAACAAGGAGCCTACACGTAACAACTACACCGACGGCAAGCTCACAGAGCATCCGCGTCCCGAACAACTTATGGATTATGAATTGGGATACACATTCTCCAACGGCTGGCTGCACGCCGGAGCGAACCTCTACTATATGGATTATAAGGACCAGCTTGTGCTCACAGGCGAGCTTAACGAGATTGGCGAGCCTATGGCAACGAATGTCCCCGAGAGCTACCGCACAGGTATCGAGGCTACTGCAGGCATTCAATTAGAGTGTGGCTTTTCGTGGGAGATAAACGCCACATTCAGTCGTAACAGGATAAAAAATTTCACCGAGGTTCTATACGACGACAACACCTACGAAGAGTGGCGCATAGAGCACAAGGAGACACCGATAGCCTTTTCTCCCGACATTATCGCCAACAGCATTTTGGGATACAAGCTCTATGGTACCGAAATTTCCTTGCACTCGCAGTATGTAGGCAAGCAGTATATGAGCAACGCCCATCAGCAGGAGCATACTCTCGACGCCTATTTTGTGAACAACCTATATGCCTCGTACACATTCAGGCTAAAGAGTATAGAGAGTATCACCGTCGGATTAAACGTATACAATATTTTTAACGAGAAGTACGAGAACAACGGCTACGCCGGCAGCGGATACTACACCACAAATGGCGAAAAGATACGCTACAACTACGCAGGATACGCAGCGCAGGCAGGCACCAACCTTCTGGGCTGCATTGCAATAAAATTATAAAGAAAGAATGGAACAGGCAATTGAGATTTTAGGAACAACGGTAGGTATAATATATCTGTGGTTGGAGTACCGCGCGAGCATCTATCTATGGATAGCCGGTATCATTATGCCGTCAATATACATTTATATCTACTACAATGCCGGACTATACGCCGACTTTGGAATAAATATCTACTATCTTATAATAGCCCTTTACGGATGGTTAGCGTGGAAATACAACTTTTCCATTTTCAACAAAAGAGAAAAGAGCGAACCGCTGCCAATAACACATACACCATCCCAAAGATGGCTACCGCTCATTATGCTATCAGCAGCCGTATGGTTGCTGATAGCATTCCTGCTGAACAATTTTACCGATAGCAATGTTGCTTGGTGGGACTCTTTCACCACTGCACTTAGCATTGTGGGAATGTATATGCTCGCAAGGAAATATGCCGAACAGTGGTTAGTATGGATTGTGGTCGATATTATCAGCAGCGGTCTTTATATATATAAGGAGCTATATTTTACAGCCGCGCTCTATGCCATTTACGCAATTATTGCTATCTTCGGCTATCGTAAGTGGATAAGAATAATGCAAGAGAAACAATGAACACACAAGAGAGAGACTACGCAGTAATTCTGGCAAAAGGAGAATACCCCACCGCTGATACTCCCACAAAGATATTGTCGGAGGCCTCATTCGTTGTCTGTTGCGACGGAGCAGCCAACAACTACATTAAGCAAGGATTTACTCCCGACGCCATAATAGGCGACGGCGACTCATTGCACGATTCGTTGCGCACACAATATTCGCATCTTGTACACAAAATAGAGGAGCAAGAGACGAACGACCTTACAAAAGCAGTGCGTTTCCTGCTGTCGAAAGGCAAGAAGGAGATTGTAATATTAGGAGCAACAGGCAGACGCGAGGACCACACACTAGGCAATATAAGCCTACTGATGAGCTATGCACGCAAAGGAATAAATGTAAGGATGTACACCAACTACGGAGCATTTATCCCCTGCAAGGATAGTTGCACCATCGGGTCATACCGCGGACAGCAAATATCAATAATAAATTTTGGAGCAACGAGCTTTTCTTCCGAGGGACTGCTCTACCCCATCTACGATTTTAGCGAATGGTGGCAGGGAACGCTCAACGAAGCTACTGGAGACTCCTTTACAATAAACGCAAAGGGCGAATATCTTATTTTCCTAAATTATTAGCAACCGCCAGATAATAAATGTTCCCTGCAATTGCAGGGAACATTTATTATCTGGCGGTTG
>JAFYRW010000040.1 GCA_017546785.1 Bacteroidaceae bacterium
ATAAAAGTTAACTTTGCGAATATATGAATGCCTCATTGATTGAACTTTTCACGACCTTCTCCAAGATAGGCCTTTTTACCATTGGTGGGGGGTATGCTATGATACCGCTGATGGAGCGCGATATTGTTGACCGCAACGCCTGGGTGAAGAAAGAGGATTTTCTCGATCTGTTGGCTGTGGCGCAGTCGGCTCCCGGAGTGTTTGCCGTGAATATGGCTACATTTGTCGGGTATAGACTGCGTGGCATTAAGGGTGCTTTTTTTGCAGCTCTGGGAAATATTCTGCCGTCGGTGTTGATAATATTGCTTATTGCGCTGTTCTTTAATTCTTTCCGCGAGAATGAGGTGGTGAATAATATCTTCAAGGGGTTGCGTCCCGCTGTCGTGGCGTTGATTGCTGTCCCTGTATTCTCGGTGGCAAAAAGTGCTAAAATTACTTGGGCTACAGTGTGGATTCCTATCTTGTCGGCTCTGTTGATTGTGTTGTTTGGAGTTTCTCCTATTTATATAATACTTATGGCTGTTGTTGCCGGTGTTGTATGGGGTAGGATAAAAGGGTAGTGCTATGATTTTTATTGAACTTTTTTATACATTTTTCAAGATAGGATTATTCAGCTTTGGCGGCGGATACGGTATGCTTTCTGTTATTCAGGGAGAGATTGTGGCGCGTCACGGATGGCTCACTGTGCAGGAGTTTACCGATATTGTGGCGGTGAGTCAGATGACTCCTGGACCTATAGGAATAAATGCTGCTACCTATGTAGGTTATACTGCTATTGACAATGCTGGATACTCTCCTCTAATGGCTGTAATAGGCTCTTTGCTTGCCTCTTTTGCGGTGATGCTCCCTTCGTTTGTGCTTATGCTTGTGGTCAGTCGTTTCTTTATGAAATACAGCAAGCATACAAGCGTCGAGAGGGTTTTTGCTGTGTTGCGCCCTGTTGTTGTGGGACTTATTGCGTCGGCGGCATTGTTGCTTATGAGCCGCGAGAATTTTGGTTCGCCACAAGAGTCGCCGCTACAGTTTATTGTGAGCGTTGCACTCTTTTTGTTCTCTTTTGTGGCTGTCAAGAGGTTTAGGATCAGCCCTATACTAGTTCTTGTAATATCGGGTGCTTTTGGTGCATTTTTCTATGCAATCTTCTGATTATAGCTGTTTAATTATAATATCGGGAGCCATTACACAAATGGCTCCCGATATTTTTTATAATCCTTCTGTAATTATCGGCAAAGGTGAAAATATGTGTCGCAGCTCTTTGCTGCAGCAGTGCGCGGGAGGCCTCCCGATGTTATAAGATGCATTGTGCTGTAGAGCATATATTCCTGCTTGTCTCCTATGGGGTATATTTTGTGGAATTGTGCAAACTCGTCTATAAAATAGTCGGGGGTGATGCCCTCTGAGGGGATAATTGTTCCGTCGGGAGAATATATCTCGGCAATGACAGGGTGTATGGTAAAGCCGTAGGGTGACTCTATTGCTTGTGTGTAGAATTGTACTCCTGCGCTGTTTTCTCCCAATGTGACAATCTTATTGCTGTTGTTTTTCGTCGCAGCAATAAAGGCTTCTGCCGCTCCAGCGGTGTTGCTGCCTGTGAGCAGATAGATTTTATTAAGATGGGGGAGTAGCTCTTCTCCTTCTATAATATATTCCCCATTTTCGATTGTTTCGCCTTTGTTGTTCTTTAGCGAGCAGAATATGCTGCCGTTCTTTTCGTTTGACAGCAGAAGGTTGGCTACGGCATTGGCATTGTTGAGTGTTCCGCAGCTGTTGTAGCGTAGGTCGATAATAAGATATTCTGCATTTTGAATGTTCGATAGGCTTGTACGCATCTCTTCGATAATGGATTCTTTGTCAAAATTATTGCATACAATATATCCTATACGCTTTCCGCGCTCTTCGTATAGCGTGTCGAGCTTTATTGCCAATGGTTCAACAACAGCCGATGGCTCCATTGTGATAGTGTCTCCTGTTAGCCACTCATACTCGTTTGTGGTGTCGTTGTAATCGATGATGCTTGTGCATAATGTGATGGAGTCTCCCTGCTGCAACGATGCGTAGCTGCTTGTGGAGATATTGTTCTTTCCGGCTTTTGTAATCCACGTTCCGCGCATAATGCCGGCTTTATCGGCCGGTGAGCCTGGCTCAACGTCTATGACAAGAGCGTAATAGTTGCTGGCCTTTATTCCTAGTGGGTCGCGTATTATCGCAAAGCTCATTCCATATGATGTCTGGACTGTGTTATCCTGAAAATAGGATATTTTATCGTTGCTGTTTACTAAAGAGGCAAAGAATTTGCTCTCTATCTGAAAGAATGCGTCTCTCGACGGCTCTTTAATGTAGTCGTTCCAATAGTAGTGCTCCTGCATTTGAGAATATATCCAATGATTCTCTTTTGTGAGTTCGAGATATTCATAGGTTCTATCCTCGCCACAAGCTATAGCTATAATGGATAAGAGTAAAAAGGTAATTCTATTTATGATTCTTTTCATACAATGATATTCGTGACACACAAAATTACTCTATTTTTCCATTATTCATAAAGGATAGTGTGCTAAAAGTTCTTGTGGATACAATATATTCTCCTTAATCTGTTGCGATGGCTGCTTGTTTATCTTTTTCTTAACTCCCAGAATGCAACCGCAGATGCTGCTGCCACATTCAGCGAATCGACATTGTGAGACATTGGTATCTTTACTACATAGTCGGCAGCGTCTATTGTCTCGGTAGAAAGGCCGTCGCCCTCGGTACCCATTATTATTGCGAGCTTCTCTTCGGCCAAAAGTTCGGGAGCGTCTATCGATATTGAATTGTCGCTCAGCGCCATTGCTACTGTCTTGAATCCATAATAGCGTAGCGAGCAGAGTGGTGCTTCTATTCTGGTCCAGGGAACAAGAAATACCGAGCCCATAGATACTCTTATGGCGCGGCGGTTGAGAGGGTCGCAGCTGCTCTTTGTAAGTAATACGGCATCTATGCCTAATGCAGCTGCCGAGCGGAATATTGCTCCAATATTTGTGGTATCTACAACACCGTCGATGACAACTATGCGTGTGGCGTTGCGGCATACATCCTCTATTGAAGGCTGTATGGGACGTTGCATTGCACAGAGTACTCCGCGGGTGAGGGTGTAGCCGGTGAGTGTGGCAAGAATCTCGCGGCTGCCGGTGTATACGGGGATATTGCCGCAGCGCTCAATGATGTTCGCGGCGTCGCCTTGAATGTGTCTCTTTTCGCACAGTAGGGCCAATGGCTTGTATCCGGCATTAAGCGCGACATTTATTACTTTGGGACTTTCGGCAATAAATATGCCGTTGGCAATGTCGCTCTTTTTGCGTAGTTCAACCTCTGTAAGTGTCGAGAAAATCTCTACTCCCGGATGGGTGAGAGACTCAATCTCTATTATTTGCATAGTCTGTTGTATTTAAAAAATACAGGCTATCTACGCAAATGCATCGATAGCCTGTATATGTGAGCAATATTGCTAAAGGATTAAGCCTCTGCGGGAGCCTCTGTTGTCTCCTCTGCAGTCTCAGCAGCGGCAGCAGCTTCAGCCTCTGCTTTAGCGA
Organism: Bacteroidaceae bacterium; assembly: GCA_017546785.1. Lineage (GTDB taxonomy): Bacteria > Bacteroidota > Bacteroidia > Bacteroidales > Bacteroidaceae > HGM04593. The sequence goes on from JAFYRW010000040.1 coordinate 3,567, forward strand.
GAGCCTCTGCAGCCTTCTTCTCAGCTACTTTCTTTGCAATAGCAGCGTTTACCTCTTTCTCAGCCTCCAAACGTGCCTTCTTGTCGTCACGTTTAGCCTGCTCGTTCTTGCTCTTGATACCGTTAAGAGCGTTCTCCTTACCTGCCTTCCAAGCGTCGAATTTAGCCTGTGCAGCAGCCTCGTCAAATGCACCTTTCTTAACACCACCCTGAAGATGTTTCATCATATAAACACCCTCGCGAGAGAGAATGTTACGTGCAGTGTCTGTAGGATTAGCACCGTTGTTTACCCAATACAATGCGCGCTCAAAGTTGATATCAACAGTAGCGGGGTTTGTGTTGGGGTTGTAGGTACCGATTTTCTCAACGAACTTTCCATCGCGTGGAGCTCTCGAATCTGCGACTACGATAGAGTAGAATGCGTAGTGTTTACGACCTCTTCTCTGCAATCTGATTTTTGTTGCCATTTCTTTTAATTTTTAATGGGTTAATGATTTGAGTTAGCTGATAGCTCGTATCAGCGGCGCAAAGATAGTGCAATTTTTTCAAAGAGAGAAATTTTGCGCAATATTTTATGTCGAAAAACATTAGTGGACACTAATGGGAATATATAAATCCTGATACTTTCACCGGTAGGCAATAAAAAAGTCCCGAAATTTCGGGACTTTTTTATTGATATTTTGTGCTGATTATTCAACAACAACCTCGTCTACAAATAGGAAAGCTCTCTTGCCTGCAGCACCGTGCCATTTGGGCATTGATGCCTCTACAAGAACTCTTACCTTGATATATTTTGCAGCTACAGGCTCAAAAGAGAGCTTATGTGTGTAAATTTTATCCTCGTCGGCTTTTGCCATTTCGGGGTATAGCTCTTTTGCAACCTCGGTGTAGTTCTCACCGTCGTTAGATACTGAAACAACAACGCCTCTTGCGCCGAATACCCAGTCTTCTTTGTTTACGCTAGTGTTTACTGTTGCTGAACTTACCTCGGTGTTCTCGCCAAGCTCAATAACAGCCTCAAAGTCATTCTCAGAGAATCCGAGCCAGCGGCCGGTGCGATAGTTGGGGCTACCAACAAGACCGTCTACCAATGTAAGAGGGCCGTCGAAATTGTAGTGCTGGTTGGTGGGCTGCAACAAAGTGATAGGACGTGCTGTTGCTTTGTTGTAGATGATATTCTCGGTGAATGTTTTTGTCTCGCGAGTCTTGCCGATACCTTTTGCCTTGAATACGCAGTTCTCCTTTATTGCAATGGGTGCTGTGTAGCGTGCCGATGCTGTTGTGGGCTCACTGCCATCGAGTGTGTAGTAGATGGGCACATTGTCGATAGTGCTTAGGTTTACCATAACAGCATTCTCCTTAAGGTTTGTGGAAAATGTGGCGAATACTTCGAAAAGGTGTTTTGCGTAGTTGTAGTTGTGAATATCGTAAAGGTCGATAAGGTTCAAGAGGCGTTTCTTGAAGTCCTCATAGTCCTTGTTCTCGGGCTCGCTCCACTGTACCTCGCAAAGAGCAGCCATACGGGGAAGCAACATATATTCTACGCGCTTAAAGTCGGGTACATACTCTGTCCAGAGGTTAGCCTGTACACCGATGATGTATTTTTGCTCATCAACGGTGAGTGAGCTGTCGATAGGCTCGTATCCGTAAACTTTCTCAACGGGAACGTAACCGCCGATGCAGAGAGGCTCGTCGTCGATATATTTTGTCTGGTAGTAGTCGAAATAGAGGTGGCTGTTGGGCGACATAATGCAGTTGTGACCCTGCTTGGCAGCCTCGATACCTCCGGCAACACCGCGCCAAGAGTGAACGGTTGCATTGGGTGCAAGACCTCCCTCGAGAATCTCATCCCAACCGATAATCTGACGTCCCTTGCTGTTGAGGAACTTCTCGGCGTGTGATATTACAAAGCTCTGGAGATACATCTCGGCGCTGTGCTTGTCGTCGCTCTTGAGGCCCAATTTCTTGATGCGAGCCTGACATTTGCGGCAAATCTTCCACTGGTCTTTGGGACACTCGTCACCACCAATGTGAATGTACTCAGAAGGGAATACATCGATTACCTCGCTGAGGATATCCTCGATGAATGAGAGGGTAGCGTCGTTACCTGCGCAAAGCACGTGTGTAGATACACCCCACATTTTCCATACCTCATAGGGGCCTCCTGTACAGCCGAACTGAGGATAAGCTGCGATAGCTGCCTGCATATGTCCGGGAAGGTCAATCTCGGGGATGATAGTAATATGACGCTCTGCGGCATACTTTATAATCTCGCGGCAGTCGTCCTGTGTGTAGAAGTAAGGACCATACTCAACGCCGTCGTATACGCCTGTGTTGCGACCGATGACAGTCTCGTTGCGGTAAGCACCTACTGATGTAAGTTTGGGATATTTCTTAATCTCGATACGCCAGCCTTGGTCGTCGGTGAGATGCCAATGGAAACGGTTGATGTTGTGCATCGCTAACATATCGATGAAAGATTTAATCTCCTCTTTGTTGAAGAAGTGACGTGAAACGTCGAGGTGAGTACCGCGATAAGAGAAGCGGGGATAGTCGTTAATCTCAACAGCGGGGAGGATTACCTCAGTTGTCTCGGCAACGGGGATTGATTTACGCAAAGTCTGTATTCCGTAGAATACGCCAGCCTCAGATGCTCCGGTGATAGTAACGCCGTCGGCTGTTACTGTAAGCTGATAACCTTCTTTGTTCTCGCATACGTCGCCAATAGCGAGTGTGATAGCTTTGCTGCACTCGTCGGTTGTTGTTGCAAGAGTCAAATTGGTCTTCTCTTTGATGTACTCAGCCAAAAAGTTGGCGTTGCGCTCCATAACAGCATTGTCTTTGGTGTAGACAATCTGAGTCTCGGCATTTAGTACAAAGTCTGAACCGCTCTTCTCGGTGATTTCCTGTGGCAGGGGCACTACGCGGTAATCTGCCTTAGGGGTGTTGTCGGTGCACGAAAGCAATCCGCAACAGAGGAATAGAATTCCAAATGCAAATTTTTTCATACGTTTGTGTTTAAAAGTTATTTAATGAATATTCTGGTTATTTTGAATTGAGACATAATCCACGATATTGCTGTGCTTATTGCAAAGGCTGTAACTGCTGCAAGTATTATGCGTACAATGTTTGGTAATGCGGCATTGTCGTAAAGGTCGTAGCTTATGAATGTGAATGTAAAATGACAAAGATATATACCGAATGTCAGTGATGCCAATTTTGACATCCACGCTCTTGGTCTTATATTCAACTTTTGTATTGTTACAAAAATGGGGAATGTCATCATAAAGACATTTATTCCGGTAAAGTACCATATTATTTCTAGATAGGCATAGTTGCCGGGATGGAGCACGTTGGTCTTTATGAATCCTACCGAGGTTATAAGATAGCCTACGATGAACATTGGCAAGCATATTGCCACAAGCTTTCTCCAACTCCAATTGATAGGGTAGGTCTTAAGATAGTAGGCAAGAATGATGTATCCTATGAATCCCGAAAGATAATAGAATGTTCCGTATATATTCCAATCGCAAATACCCAACAATTCCATATTGCCGTAGTTGCCCTGATATCCCATAATGGGCGCAAGCATCTTGAAATAGGGTAATAGCAATGTTATTCCCCATATATAAAGCAATGTCTTTATCTCACTCTTTTTTGCCTGCACAAGCCAACTGTTGAATATGGGAATAATAAGATAAAGGCCTATGAGCATATAGAGATACCATAAAGGTATTGTGTCGAAATTAAAGTTGAAGATAAAGGTCGATAGGCGCTGTAGCAATGACTCTTGTGTGTAGCTTATGTCGGCAAGCTGCGGGTTGGCTGTTTGCGGATTTATATAGACAAAATAGCAGTATGCCATAAGTGGCAATGCCAACGACCAGAATATCAGCGGGGGTATTATACGTTTGATGCGTTTTTTGTAGAATGTACTTAGTCGTTCTTCACTCTTTAATGGTAACAATAGCACTCCTGTCAGCATAACAAAAAGAGGCACACAGGGACGTGTGAGGCTTCCACAGAATACTCCTGTGAGAAAGATATTGCTGTTGTTGTCAAAGTTTGCAACGAAAGGGTCGCAACAATGGGCAAACACAACAATAAAGCAGGCTGTAATGCGAAGAAGGTCTATCCAGGCAATGTTGTTTCTATTGTTATTCTCCATTTTTTAGAAAAATGCTTGTGGTTACTAACGGGAAAATATAAGGCTTGCTTAAATATTTGCAGTGAGTGCATTATAAATTCGCGTATTAGTGCAAATATACTAAAAAGTTCTATGATGATGGTAAAAAATAGGAAATAATATAAAACAAATGAACTAGTATTCCGATTTTTTGAAAAAAACATATATTTGCAAAAAAAAGTGAATGCTTAAAAAATGATTTTATAATTTAATGTTGATATTATCTTATGGTAAAGTTTTTTAGAAATAGCTTTAAAGTATTAGCTGTAGTCTGCTTGATGCAGTTCTTTGTGTGTGCGGTCTATGCACAGCAAATGCCTTTGATGGGCTGGAGTTCTTGGAATACCTATGGATTTATGATTAACGATTCTGTTATTCAGGTGCAGGCCGATGCAATGGTGGATCTTGGCTTTAAGGGTTGTGGTTATAACCATATAAATATAGATGATGGCTTTTTTGGCGGTCGCGATGCTGACGGTAATTTGCTGATACACTCCAAACGTTTCCCAAAAGGCTTGCGTCCTTTGGTCGATTATATTCACGCTAAAGGTCTTAAGGCTGGTATATACAGCGATGCGGGCCGTAATACCTGCGCTTCGTATTGGGGACAGCCAAAGGATACAATAGGCCGTGGAGTAGGATTGTATGAGCACGATGCTGCCGATATTGACCTCTATTTTAACCCCGACAAGCTTAATTTCGATTTTATAAAGGTGGACTATTGCGGCGCCGATGCTGGCAATAACGACGAAGGTCTCGACCTTGATGAGGAGCAGCGATACAAGGAGATTGCGGCAGCCATAAAGGCTGTTGGACGCGATGATATCACTTGGAATATCTGCCGCTGGGTGTTCCCTGGTACTTGGGCTTGTGAGATTGCCGATTCTTGGCGTACGACCGAGGATATTTATCTTGGTTGGGAGCCGGTGAAGAGTATAATAAACCAGAGCCTCTATCTGTCGGCCTATACATCTTTTGGCCATTATAATGATATGGATATGCTGGAGGTTGGTCGTGGATTGACCGAGGAAGAGGATAAGACACATTTTGGTATGTGGTGCATAATGAGTTCTCCGTTGCTCATAGGATGTGATTTGAATGATATTAAGGGCAATGCTCTTGAGCTTATGCAGAATAAGGAACTTATTGCTCTCAACCAGAATACTCTTGGTCAGCAGGCTTATGTGGTTAAAAAGCAGAATGGTTGCTATGTATTGGTAAAGGACGCCGAGGAGTTCTTTGGCAAGAAACGTGCCGTGGCATTCTATAACCCGACAAACTCTTCTGTTACTGCCGATGTTGATTTCTCGTTGCTCGACCTTGCTGGTAGTGTAAAGGTGCGCGACCTATTCGAGCGTGAGGATATTGGTGAAAAGGTTGGCTCAATGTCGGTTAATGTGCCGGCTCACGGTACACGTATCTATCTGCTTGAAGCCGAGGAGCGTCTGGAACGTACAATATATGAGGCCGAGACTGCGTGGTTGTCCAAATATCAGGAGATAAACACATACGAGACTGTGAGATATAGCGAGAATGCCAATTGCTCGGGAGGAGCAATGGTGGGCTATCTTGGTAATTCGGCCGAGAATGATTTGCAGTGGCGTAATGTATATAGCAAGCACGGTGGAAAGTATGTAATGAATATATCGTTCATCACCGGCGAGAATCGTAACTTTAAAATTGTTGTCAATGATGGAGCGCCTATCTCAACAACCGTCAATTCGGGTGGCTGGAGCACAATTGGCAACCGCGATTACGATATAGTATTAAAGAAGGGTAACAATGTTATTCGTATATATGAGGATAATGGATGGATGCCCGACATTGACTGTATGAAGCTTACCTTGATTGAGTCGTTGGGGGTAGAGGAGGCTGTTGCTTCACAGCCTATCGACGTGCGCGTTGAGGATGGCGCAGTTGTTGTGTCGGTAGAAAACAGTATCAATGTAACAGTCGTTGATTTATCGGGACGCTCGGTTTACGAGGGTGTGGTTGATGGCTCTAAAAAGATTGAACTGAAGAGCGGAATCTACATTGTGAATGGTGTAGAGGTAATGGTAAGATAAATTATACGTTAAATTTAATAGACACTCGGCGCTGTTTATTGGAACAGCGTCGAGTGTTTTTTGTTTATTGTATAGAGATTTTTCGGCTGACCTCTTTGTGCTCGCCCATAGGGCGTTTGGGAATCTCGATTCTCAATACTCCCTCTGCAACTTTAGCTTCAATCTTGCTTGTATCTACGTCGTCGGGGAGAATAAGTGTCTGCTGGAATTTAGTGTAGGAGAATTCGCGACGCAGATAACGTCCTTTGCGCTCCTCTTCACACTTTTCGGTATTGTGCTCCTTGCTGTCGCACTCACATTTGTTATCGCCACAGTTGCAGTTCTTCTCCATTGTTATTGTGAGCGCATTCTCGGGTGTGAGATGAATGTCAAAATCCTCTTTCTTCATTCCGGGAGCGGCAACCTCTACGGTGTATCTCTTGTCGCACTCGAACACATTTATTGCCGGTGCTGTTGCGTTGCTGCGTGTAAGCCACTCGTTAGTAAAAAAATCGTTGAAGATGCTCGGAATCCAATTTTGCGTTGTTCCGCGTTTTACAGGCATACTCATTTTGGGTAATATTTTAATTGTTAAACATTTAAAAGGGCAGAGCATTGCTGTATGGGCCTTTTGCCATCCTTTGGGTTGAGTGCAGGGTTCTCTTTGTGGAGGGCATAGACAACTTTAACTGTCTATCTTTTGCCTACAGCAATCTCTGCTCCTGTAAATAGAATGCTCTGTGCAATATTTTGTTCTTTATCTTCTCTATTTTTTAGTTCCTTTAATGGCTATAAACATTTACGGCACGCTGCCGGCGTGCCGTAAATGTTTATGAGTAATATTGGATTATTGTGCTGTGTGTGCTACTCCCTCAATCTCTACAAGAAGCTCGGGGCGGCAAATGTCGCAAAAAAGATATGTCTTTTGTGGAGCGGGATAGTGCTGCTGCATATATTCCATAATGTTGGCGGCATCCTCTTCTCTCTTTATGTAAACTCGCAGAGTGTCGTAGCTGTTTTTTGTGGAATTTGTATTCTGTGGAGAGGTTAAAAAGTCCATAATCTCCATTGTGGCCATAGTCTGCTCCTTGGCGCAGTCAGTAGCTATGCTCGACTCTCCTTTTATAGCTGCTGTTCCCGAAATATATATTGTGTTACCGAGCATTCTTGCACGCTCGAATTTGGGAGTTGTGCGATTCTGCTTGTTGCCGGCGAGTACTTCCTTTGAATAGTTGTGTGCCGATATTTGCAATGGATTGTCTATTGCAATATTTGTGTGGCAGCACCCTGTAAAGGCGTTTATTTCTATTATTACACCGCCGTAGCTTTGTCCAATGCCTGTCGCGGCAGGGTAGCCTCCTGTCCAATTGCTTTTTGAGTAGTAGAGGCTGCGGGCATCGTTGAACTCCTGATAATTCTGTTTGCCTTTGTTGAGCGACACAATGCCCTCGATATAGTTCCACTGACGGTAAATGTCGCTGAGTGTGAACCCCTCCTTTGCGAGGATATCCTCTATCGATTCGAAAATGTCACAGGCCTGTCCGTAGGTCGATTCTGTAATGTCGGCATTGAGGCCGGCGCTGATAAGCTCCTTTGCTGACTGTGACTTTAGGAGAATGTAATTGGGGTGTTTCTCTATTGTTGCACTGCTGTCGTTGAGCAGAGTAAATTCGGCAACAATGGGCGCGTTACAAGGCTTTTGGGCAATATAGCTCACAAGAGGGCACTCTTTTGTATAATAATCGCTTATTATGGCCTTGAACTCATTGTATAGGGTAGTGTACTGCTCGTTGCTGTCGGGAGCGTGAAAAAGTGTAATCTCTAGAATAGGTAAAGAGCAATCGGCCTGATGCAGAATAGAGTGTAGCATCTCCTTAATGCTACCCTCGACAGTGCTTTTATATATTTTCAGGCTTTTTTGGAACACTTTTTACTTATTCTGTTTGTACAGGCGCAAAGATAGTGTAAATGGGCGAAACAGCAAATATTTTCTTTGCTTTAGAATAGTCCGACAGCCATTACACAAGTTTGAAGCGCAGACGCAGCGTACCGCTCTCCCAAGAGTGGCTTATGATTTTGAATGTGCCAATCTCGGAGGTATTATTGACGTGCGCTCCTATGCAGGCACAAATGTCGTAGTCGCCCACACGAACGAGACGCAGAGTGTCGCTTGCCTCTGCCGGCAGCTTGCCGAGGTCCACGCAGGCAGGTACATCATTGCGTTTGCAGAATTCAATTGTTATTGGTAACTGCTGCGAGATAATGCTGTTTACCTGTGCCTCTACCGCTGTTATCTGCTCGGCTGTAGGCTCGGTGGGTAGCTGATAGTCGCATTTGCTCTTTTTGCGTTCAATGTGCGCGTTACGGCTCCTCTCGCATCCGAACATTCGCACCATTGTCTGGTTTAAAATATGCTCGGCAGTGTGCATAGGTGCGATTGACGCATCCTGAAACTTTGCTGCTGGTTGATTTATTTCCATAAGTTCATTACATTTTTACAATGTATCTCTCTCTTAAATATTTTAACCACTCTTTCTGCTTCTCCTGTTTAAAATGTTTCTCTATGAGGTTAAATAGAGATTCATAAGTTAGGTCAATGAAATTCTTTTTACCATCCTCGGTAAGCAACTGCTTGTACTCGGGTATTGCATACTTGTGGAAATGGTTATTGCCTTGTGGATAAAGATGTATGTGGTGGAAATGCTGAATATCTCCTTTTGCCAACATTGAATATCCTAAGATGTGATTACGCCATATTTGACGCAAGTGGTTTGCCTTTATAAATGAAACAATATCCAATGTTGGAATGTACCACTGTGATTTCTTTGTATTCTGATTGTATAAACCATCAACGTCCTCAATATCTTGTTTTTCCTTCTCCCCAATTCGATAACCGTTTTCAGTGTATTTCACTTCAATGCCAAATCCACCAATGGAGCCGTCTGTTGAAACATATTCAATGAATGTATCGAACGAGGTGCCATCATTCAGATACTCGCCTTTATCAGCATCTCCTGCAAACTCAATGCGTATTCGGTTTATCTTGGATATACCTCCGCCAATAATTTCATTGAACAATGCTGTTGCGGCACCCATATCTTCCTCCATAGGAGTAAAAATATTATAGGGAATATGCTCACTGCGTAGCATATTGGAAAACAATGCAGATAGCTTGAATGATTTAACTTTGCTTTTAATGAGTTCTCTGTAAATTTCGCAAAATATAAGCCCTTGCTTAGCACAAATTGGAGAAAGAATTACTTGTGGATTTTTCTCGTCATAGAAATCATTTAATACATTTTCTCGGAACGCAAACTGATGGGCACGTGCCTTTGCTTTAAATTCATCATCGTAGCGATATGTTTTGTCTTTTATCATATAAATTAAGGTATTTGCTTAATTTCTTGTAAGTGTATAAGTCTTTTTATTTGTGATTTTCTTCTCCGTTGTGCATAGGAGGGTATTCCTGTTTGTTGTGGTTGTTGAGTATTGGTGTTTCTGTTGTCATTTGGTCTTTATTTTTGAATATGTGCATATTTTGCATAGGTGATATGTTTGACAAAAATACGCAAAAATCCGTTGTATACAAAATAACATCAGCTGTCGCATATTTGCGACAGCTGATGTTATTGATAAGTGAAAAAATGCATTTGACAATATTTGGATGGTAATATTGTTATATGTATGCATCTAACTTAAGAAATAATAATAAATAAGTGTTATCTTGGAATTTGAAAAGATGAAATAATGGGGTGCTATGATTTATTGGATTTTTAAAAATCTTAACTGAAATCAATGCTCCAAAACTCTTTACTCAATGTGTCTTGAAATTTAATATCTTTATTTCTAACGGATTTAGGTGCTTCTTGTCTTGTTTGCGGTCTAGATGTTATCTTCTCAACTAGCGAATCTGGTAAACCATTAAAGAAAAATGCGTCATCTTTGTCGCCATAATTATCTATCTTAAATTCTTTCCAGAATCTAGTTTCTTCCATTTTCATAACGGGTTTGTTGCCTATTCTGAATAATATACTAACAATTTCTTCATTATTTTTATCCAACTCACTTTTTTTACCACAAATATATCCTTTAATATTCTCATCTTTAATGCTTTTTATTTTACGCCCAGTATCTTTGCTTTCTCTAAAAGCAGAACTGCTTGTATGTCTACAGAATAGGTGTAGTGTATTTTTTGCTCTTGTCAGAGCTACATATAAACATCTGCGTTCTTCTTCAATTTCTTCATCAGTTTCTGCTTTTGCAGATGGGAACATTCCAGGCGTAACATTGATAACATAGCATATTTCTGCTTCTAGACCTTTTGCTGAATGAATCGTAGATATAACAACTCTGTCGTTATCTTCATTTTTTTCTAAAACCTTTGATAATTCTGCGATAGGGTCTAATATATATTCTGTTATAAAAGATGAAACATCTGTTGCTTGGTTTGCGACTACTTTTAGAGCAGTAAAATCATTTTTTCTTGCTCCCCAATTGTCATAACGATGTGCTAATATTTCTTCAAGAGTATCTACAGCAATATCAATCGCTTTATCTGGATGATATTGAAGCGTACTAATATCTTCAAGTAATTTATGTGCTAATTTGTTTTTTAGTTTTGATAACTTAATAACATTTATACACTCTACAAAGGAAGAACAGTTTAACATTTTGTAAATTACTGCGCTTGCTGTAACTTCACCAACACCTTCCCATAGCGTTAGATACCTCATCCACGCAAGTTCATCTCTGAAATTAGACAAAACTCTTAATGCTGACAACACATCTCTAATATGAGCAGAACGTATCAGCGTTGTACCTCCAAATACGCGATAGGGAATTTTTTTAGAAATGCATGCAGCTTCTATAAGTCTTGCACCGTATGCACTTCTTGTAAGTGCCATATGGTCTTTATATTTTTTCTTTCCTAGTCTTACATTTTTTACAATACTGTCTGTAATAAGTTCTGCTTCTTCCCAATCATCATCAACATATTGCATAATAGGTTTTTCTCCTTTGCCTCTATAAGCAAATAGATGTTTATCATATTTTAAAGGAGATTCATCAAGTAACCAATTTGAGAGGTCAAGAATTTCTTGTGTTGAACGATAATTCTCCTCTAATTTATATACCTCTGAATTGGGAACACGGTCAACAAATGAGTGAATACTTTTAAAATCAGCGCCTCTAAACCCATAAATACTTTGGGCGTCATCACCAACGCAAAATAAATGACAGTTGTCCATAAATGACTCAATAAGCATCCACTGCAATGGATTTGTATCTTGCATTTCATCTATAAGAATATGGTCGTATAATGAAGAAATGTATTTGCGGAGTCCGTCGTTTTGTTTTAGTATTTTGGCAACCGCCATTAACATATCATCATAATCAATGTACTTATGAGTATGCTTGTATTCAATATAATTTTCTATTATCGGTGATATGATTTCTTTTATATTCGAAATTTTTGTGTCAATATCTTCATCTGTTGATAATTGAAATAGTTTTGCTTTGATAGAGCTAGAAAGATTTTGCCTTGTATTTACAGCATAAGAGTATATGTCAGATATGATTCTTTTATCCAACTTTATATTTTCATACTTGATGGTTTTTTTATTACATAAATTGCCAATCGCAATGCTTATGGCAGATTCTCTATCATCTTCATCTATGCAACTATATCCTTCTAATCCAAACTCACTTTCAAATCTAGTTATCAATTCCATGCACCATGAATGGAATGTTGAACCAGATATATATTTAGCTTGCTGAATGCTTTCTCCTTCAATTTTGATTCTTGTGGCAATTTCGTTGGCGGATTTTTTTGTAAAAGAGAGGATTTTTATGCGATTAGGGTTTACTCCATTTGAGATTAAATGGATTGCTCTTGCAATAATTGTGCGTGTTTTACCTGTGCCTGCTCCAGCTAATACTAATAAATGTTTTCCATTATATGTTGCAGCTGCTAATTGCTCTTTGTTCAACTTTAGATGAGATACTGAATCTGTTTCAGCACTCATAATAACCCCATTTCTACAAATTGTATTTTCAGAGATATTTTGCGTTTCCTCATTATTAGATTGTAACGATTCTGTATTGTTGTTAACTTCTATTTCAGATTTTGAGGTCTTTGGTGCATTATTTGCACCAATGTGTGATAATATGTGTTTTTTTAACCAGTTCATTAGGTAATACTATATTGGTATAATGATTTATGCAAATATAATATATAATTCAATTAAATTAAATACCTTTCTCTTTCACTAATGTACAGAAGTGAATATAATAAAAATCTGCTATATTACCTATTATCAAGGTTTTATAGCAGATTTTGTTTGTGTGTCACCAAAACGGTGATTCACTTTTGCCGATTTAGGCGTATTTTTGAATACTAAAAAGTTTCTGATATGTCAAACTCTCTGCTGTGCATAGGAGGATATTCCTGTTTGTTGTGGTTGTTTAATTGTGGAGTTTCGTTCATAGGTATTTATACTTTTTGAATTGCAAATATAATATTGATTAGGGTATATTTTTAGATAATATGAATCTTTGTGTATGAGTTTCTATAGAAAAGGTTATATTTGCATTCGTTCTCCACGACAGTGTGGCCGATTCTCTCTCTTCTCATATTTTTAGTGGGTGCGATGCGCTTAAGGCTGTATATGTGAATAATAAGGATAGGGGGGCTTGTGCAATTGTCCGATAGTATATATTCGGAATAGTTGTGTGGCTCTTTAATGATAAATAGTTGTTTTTATGAATGTTAAGAAGCTTATAGTATTTATTCTTTCTGCTTTTATTCCAATGTGTGGAGTAGGGCTGTTTATGCACTTTTTCGGTGCTTCTTCTGCAGCGCTTGTTGCAGAGGGTTCCGATGCACCGATGATAGGCGCTGTAATTGCAATTTTAAGCACCGCGGCAATGATGCTTCCTTTGTTGGCGGTTGTTATTACACAGCTTGTATTTAAAGAGCCTGTATTTAAGGGGATTGATGTATCGTTCAAGATAAACCGTTGGTGGATAATAGGCTGGATTCTTATGCCTGTCGTTTCGCTGATGACATTGGGGCTTACTCTGCTAATGCCGGGGGCTGTATTTGCGCAGGATAGTGAGATTCTGCAAACGGCGCTTGCCTCTATGCCCGAGGGCTTTGGTCTGTGGGGTATGATAGGGGTTGTTATGATTTGCGGATTGTTTGCCGGAGTGACTCTTAACGCTCTATTTGCTTTTGGCGAGGAGATTGCTTGGCGCGGTTATCTTATGAAGTTCTTTAAAGGTAAGAAATTTATGACAATGGCTCTGTGGAGTGGTGTAATATGGGGATTGTGGCACGCGCCCATTATCCTTAACGGGCATAATTATCCTCAGCATCCTGTGATCGGAGTATTTATGATGGTACTCTTTTGTCTGTTGCTTACTCCTGTGCTGCTATATTTCCGCAAGAAGGGCCGCTCCGTTATCCTGCCTGCTATTATGCACGGAACATTTAATGCTGTAGCAGGAGTTTCTCTGCTTGCGGTGTTGCCTGTGAATGATATTCTTTACGGAGCAACGGGCCTTGCTGGCTTTATTGCTCTGCTGATTGTGAATGTCTGTTTGTATCTGTACGACAGATTCATTGCTAAAGAGAATATATTCTCTTCGCGCTTGTAGAATTGGATTATATGTAAAGTGTCTTGTAGCTCCGCTTTACTTTTTATAAAATGCATCTTTGAGCTGCGGATGCGTAAAAGTTTTTATTATATGGCCGGTGTTTTTGATGATGGTCCCAGCGGTAAAAGCCGTGGTGTAGCCGCTTTATTGGCAATATTTTTGGGCTCTTTTGGTGCTCACTATTTTTACATTGGAAAAAGTACTCCGGGAGTGGTGTTTCTTTTGGTGTCACTCTTTAGCTGTGGCTTTTTTGCTTGGATAGTTGCTATAATAGCTCTTATTCAGGGTATTAAGATGCTGACAATGACCGAGGAGGCATTCGAGGAGAAATATGTGAATACTTTCTCTTCGTTCCCTGTATTCTGATACTCTCTCTTTGAATGGGTAACAGACACAAAAAGTGGGCAATCTTTCGATTGCCCACTTTTTGTTATTTATCTGCTTGAGTGAGTCAGTGGTATGCTTACGTCGATATACATTGTGGTTGCCGTAAACTTTTTGCTTGGCTCGACATTTATTATGTTGCAGAGTGTCTCTGTATCGAAATTACGCGACTTTATATTCTCAATGTCCATTATTCCGTACATTATGTGATCCTGATCGTCGGGGGTTATCACGCGGAATGCTGTACTGCTGCTTTTTCCATCGTTCACCGTTGTTATCATCTCGAGTATTGCAAGATATTTGGTGACGTATGATGTTACCTCCGCTTCGGCCTTGCCTAGAACATCTGATGAGCGCCACGCGTAAAATAATGCGTTGAGGCTTACAGGATTATAGGCGAGAATCTTTTTTGCGGTGGAATAAATCCTATTGTAGTTGTTTTCGCTTACATAGCTTTTGAGAGACTCCTCGTTGGGGTCGTTTCCGGCTTTGTACGATGGGGTGTAGGCCTGACCATAATAGACCAATGCAATGTCGTCGTTGCGTAGATAGGGGTCGTCGTTCAGATAAATATTCAGTATGTCGTTGAAATACTCTTTTTCGTTCTGAACAGTCTCCTTTATCAGATTAAGGTCTATCGCTCCTTGTGCATTTGTGGCCGATATTACCACAAACAGCATCATCAATACAAAGAGGGTTTTTCTCATTTACTATTTTGTTTTAAATTTCAGGATAACACCGTTGTTGGCAGGAACGTTAATGTCGATGGTGGTATCTGGAGTGAACGGTGTCTCGATACTCTTTCCTGTGAGCAGTTCAACAGCGTTTACATTGCCCTCGGCGGGATAAATGTCGTAGTAGGCAAATGCTTCGTTGGGTATACATACACTGCACTGCTGGTCGGTGTCGCCAAAATTGGTGACAATGAGCAGAAGCTCGTCGTTTGTTCCTCTCAGATAGCTGTATGTGCGGTTGCTGTCGTATTTGTCGCAGTGGGGGTTGGCATACTGAAGGTCGTAGAACAATCCCTCGCTGAGCGCATTCTCGCTGTTGCAAAGGTTGAGTAGGCGGGTGTGATACTCCAATAGCTGCTTCTCCTCGTCGGTAAGCAACTGAGTATCGTACTTTCCTCCGTTTCTGCGGCGGCGGAGAGTGTCTACGCTCCAATAATCAAAAATTGTTGTTCGGCCATCAACGCCGCTGTAACCCTCTTTGTCCATTCCTTTTTCGCCAAATTCTTCACCTGCATACAACATAAACGGTTGAGAGGCTATAGTTGTTGAGACAATAAGCGCTGCGAGTGCTCTTTTTGCATCGGCTGCGAAAAAGTCCGATGCTATACGCTGCTCATCGTGATTCTCGAGGAAGGTGAGCATATGTTCGCGTATGTCGGATGTAGACTGCAGAGAATATGTAATGTCGTTAGCCGAGGTACGTCCGCACATTACGGCGCGCAGAGTGTCGTAGAGGCCTACCTTGTCGTATAGATAGTCGAAATGACCATCGTAGATGAATGAACGGTAAATATGCGGCTGATAAATCTCGCCGATGAAGATGAGATTGGGATTTTCCTCTTTTACTTTGGGTACAGCCCAGCCCCAGAATTCAACAGGAGTCATTTCTACCATATCACAGCGGAAACCATCGACACCCTGTGCTGCCCAATATTTTAGAATTTTGAGCATTTTTACCCACGTATCGGGTACGGGGCTGAAGCGGCGATTGCCTGTGTGGTAGTCTATACCATAATTGAGCTTTACAGTGTCGTACCAGTCGTTGCGTGAGGGTACTCCGAAGCAATCGTTACCGGTTGCTCTCAGAGGTGATTCGCTGTAGGGTGTATCGGCAACGTCTGTTGCGTCGATATTGCAGCCGTAGGACTGCTCGCCAAGATAATAGAAATTGTTGTGTCCTGCGTAGAAGCAGTTCTTGTCGTCGAATGTTCCAAAATCAAATGTTCCCTCGGGGCGGTTGTCGCTCTTGTAATGGCGTGCAACGTGGTTGGGAATAAAGTCCATTATTACTTTAAGGCCGGCCTTGTGGGTGCGTTCGACAAGTGCCTTGAACTCATCGCGACGCTTCTCGACGTCTACGGCAAGGTCGGGATCTACGTCGTAGTAGTCCTTGATTGCATAAGGAGAGCCTGCCTCGCCTTTTACTGTCGCGGGGTGAGTGTCCTCTATGCCATATTCTGCGTAGCTTGTACGTGTGGTGTGTTCGAGGATTCCGGTGTACCATACGTGGGTTGCTCCTAACTCTTTGATCGATTTTAGTGCTTTTGCGGTAATATCGTTGAATTTACCACAGCCATTCTGCTTGATAGTTCCTCCTGCTATACAATTGTTATTCTCGTTTCCAAAGAGACGAGGCAGCATCTGATATATTATTATTCTTTTAGACATTGTTATTTTTCTTATGCGTTTATATCTGCTGATATTTTCTTTATCATTCCCTGAAGCACATTGCCGGGACCACACTCTGTAAATTCGGTGGCTCCGTCCTTAATCATCTCCTTTACGCTGGCTGTCCAACGTACCGAAGAGGTGAGCTGTGCAATGAGGTTCTCCTTAATCTCCTCGGGAGAGGTGTGGGGCTTTGCATCGACATTCTGATAGACGGGGCAACGGGGGGTGCTTATTGTCGTTGCCTTTATTGCAGCCTCTAATTCATCTTTTGCCGGCTGCATAAGGGGTGAGTGGAAGGCGCCGCCAACCTTTAGAGGGAGTGCTCTTTTTGCTCCTGCCTCCAATAGTGCTTTGCAGGCTTTCTCTACTCCCTGCATTGTTCCCGATATTGCTATCTGTCCGGGAGTATTGTAGTTTGCTGCTACAACAAGGTCGCCGCCCTCGGTAATTTCGGCGCAGATGCGCTCTACTGTCTCGTCGGGTAGGGCGAGGATTGCTGCCATTGTCGATTCTTGCATTTCACACGCCTTCTGCATTGCAAGGGCGCGCTTGTATACGAGTTTCAGTCCATCCTCGAATGTGAGCGCTCCGGCAGCAGTGAGAGCTGAGAATTCTCCGAGAGAGTGTCCTGCAACCATTGCGGGAGCAAACTCCTCGCCGAGAGCAAGAGCCGATACTACGGAATGTATGAATACAGCGGGCTGTGTGACTTTTGTCTCTTTGAGCTCTTCGTCTGTGCCGTTGAACATTATATCGGTAATGCGGAATCCGAGAATCTCATTTGCTTTTTCAAAATACTCTTTTGCCAATGGGTTGGTGTCGTATAACTCTTTTCCCATTCCACTGAATTGTGCTCCCTGTCCGGGAAATACGAATGCTTTCATATTTTGTGATCTTGTTATTTCTAATAGTAGTGTACAATATTTGAATTGCAAATATATTCAATCTTTTGCTTTATTGTTAATAGAATCCCATTTTAAGTGTTAAAATTAAGATAAGTTACCACTTTTGGAGTGTGTATTTACGATTTTTACTCTGTAGTATTAACATTTCGTCGTTCAATGTTAATATTTTGAATGCTGTAGGGTCGCTCTCTATATAAAATATGTCGAGTGTCTCCTGAGGAACATTGCCGGCTACTCTGTCGGGGTAGTTTCTGTCGTCCTCGAATCTTATAAAGTCCTTCATCTTTATTGAGTCGCCAGTGTAGTCGAGATTGCACAAGAAGCGGTAGGGCAGTTCATATTCGTAGTGCTGACTGACCTTTGCTAAATGCTGCTGGAAAGAGTAGTATATTCTATGAGGGTGAGCGGTTGTGCCGTCGTTCTCCTCGACCAATTGTAATTGCCACATTCCGTCGAGCGCACCGTTAATGTATATTCTGTCGCACGCCGACAATATTACTGCCGAAAATAGTATAATAGCTAATCGTTTCATTTTTTACTGCTGAAGAATGTTCCTACGTGTGTGATTGTTAGCATCGCACCAAAATTCTCTCCGATGAAATTGCTCTTGTCGTATCCTAACGACAGCGAGCAGAGCCACGGTGATTTATCGGGCGCGAATGTAAGTTCGCCTAATAACGACGTTGTATAGCATTTGTTGTCGAAGGGGTTGTGATAGGTTCCCCAATTCTCGCTGTATGTATATAGCAGGCGATAGGCGAAGGGCACTTTCTCGAATGAACCGGTTACTCCAACGTGGTGGGCTATGACGCGGTTACCGCGGAACTGAAGGTCGCCGCTGCTGTTATACGCCGGAGAAAATACCAGAGGGTTGCCTATTCCCATTCCCCAATGGTGCCATCCGGGGTATAGGCCGTGATTGTAGTAATTGTCCATTCCATCCATCTGGTCGTGGAAATTGTTCGAGGGGTCGTGATAGAGTGCGCCGCTTTGGTCGTATGTGGACATATATTCATATTGTAGAGTGCTGATGAACGGGAGTATATTGCTCTTGTTCTTTATGCTTATGCCCAAAAGAATGTCGCGCCACGGATAGACCAATGTTCTTTTTACTCCGTCTTTATTCTTTTGATACTCAAAGAAGAATAGTTGCGAAAAGTCCTCGAAAAGATGCTCTCCGTACAATCTTATGTCCAGTGGCTTTGTGTATATGTTGAATGCCGCGTGCCAGCTTCCTATCTGATTGCCTGAGATATTCGACTGCTCGTCGAGCGGAGTGTCCTTGCCGCCGCTCAATGGTATGAAGGCTTTAATGTAATCCATAAAGCTGTGTGGCATTGTTGTATAGGGTCTGCCGTTATCTGCGTGTCTGTACATTTCGCCACCGAATTGCGAATACATTTCAAGGCCTCCCTCAAATTCCAATGGGAATTTGTCGCGTCGGCCTATTTTTAAGAATCCCGACTTGCTGTGGTACAGGATATTCTCGCCGTAGCGTGCGCTAGGCATCTTCTGAGTGAATCTCTTTTGATACTCGGCGTCGCTGAATGCTCCATAGGCAATGTGTGCCTTAATGTGTAGCCATTTGTTTGTGCCGGGGAAGGGGGTAAAATCGGGAATTTCGAGTCGAACCTGAGGAATAGGGCGGCAGTTTCCGCTGTACATAAGTCCTCCTGTGCCGAGGCTTGTGAG
The DNA here is from genome assembly GCA_017546785.1 of Bacteroidaceae bacterium. Classification (GTDB taxonomy): domain Bacteria; phylum Bacteroidota; class Bacteroidia; order Bacteroidales; family Bacteroidaceae; genus HGM04593. The sequence continues at coordinate 22,839 of JAFYRW010000040.1, forward strand.
ATAGTTGTAGTGAAGATTGGGGAAGAGGGTATTTACGACATTGTTGCTCACCTTCTTACCGATGAACATATTGTTGTCTATCTTACCCTCGGCGAAGCGCTCCTTGCAGCCGACGCTCAATGTAAGGGCGCGCCAACTTATCTCGGCGCACAGCTGCTGGATATAAACCTCGGCATTCTGATTGTGTCCTATGGCAAAATCGGCTACAGCATTGTAGCGGAACGATGGGTTCTTGAATGTTCCTCCTACATTCATTCCGTAGCGTATGTAACCATTCTCCTTTGATAATCCTACGAGACCTTGACGATTGGCTGCGAACCAATAGGGGGTGTAATCTCCGAATGCGCCCGATGCGTTTATCTGTGTGAAATAGTGCAGATAGGTCTCCTGGGCATTGACTGTCGATAGTGCTGTGAGCAGTAACAGTGCGGTAGCGACTATCTTTCTTTTGAATATCTCTTTAAACATTAAATATTTATTCTCTAATAATTCCGTGCAAAGATACAACAAACGAGTGATATTTTGTACAAGCGAGTGGATAAAGTGCATTTTTATCGGTAACGGGTGCTTGTGGATAGGGTTTGCTGTAGGTAATGCAAAAAATGGAACGGTGGATGATTTTTGGTTGATAGTGGAATATTATTTCTATAATTATTTATTTTTTTTGTCATAAATGACCGCAAAGGGTTAAATTGTATCTAATTGCCGAATAGAATAAAATATCGCTATTGCTTGTTGCTTTTTATTGCAATTATTTAGTTGTTTTACAATATATTATATGTTTATTGTTAAAGCATTTATTCTACTGAATAAACGTACTATATTTAAAAATAAATTATTATTTTTTGTTATATTTTCATTTAACCTATTAGTATTTTCGATAGATGCTATAGGAAAAATAAATAAGTATCGATGTTTTAAAATGTTATTAGGTAGTAAATTTGCAAAAAAATATTTAAAATGCCTTTTTGCGGTAGTATGGGTCGTACTCTGCAATTGCGAAGAATGAACAGCGGAAATAAAGTAATTCTTAATTATAAATTATTATGTTTAAAAATTTCCCGGGTTACGGTGTTCTTGAAAAAATTCAGAAGAACAAATCCCACAAAAGAGAGAGAAAATTACCTCTCAATGCAATAAAACTTATTTTTATTGCACTTATTGCAATAATAGTTGCAATGTTGCCCACTGAGTCTTTCGGAATTGAAGGCTTAACTGTTGTTCATCAGCGTATTATTGCACTTTTTGTGTTTGCTGCGCTTATGTGGCTCACCGAGGCAATGCCTTCGTGGGTGACATCTATGATTGTCGTTACAGTGATGTTGTTCACAGTATCTACAAGTTCATTTACTTTCCTCCGTCCCGAGGGTAATGTAGGTTTAGTTCCTTTTAAGAGCATTTTTGCTTGTTTCTCGAATCCTACAATTATGCTCTTTATCGGTGGTTTTGTGCTTGCAATTGGTTTGACAAAGGTTAAGCTTGATGTAGCTTTGGCTCGTGTACTTCTTAAACCTTTTGGTACTCGTTCCGAAATTGTGTTGCTTGGATTTATTCTTGTTACTGCTATATTCTCGGCTTTTGTAAGTAATACTGCAACTGCTGCTATGATGTTGGCATTCTTGACACCAGTGCTTCGCTCTTTGCCTGCCGATGGTAAAGGACGTATTGCGCTTGCTCTTGCTATCCCTGTAGGTGCTAACCTTGGTGGTATGATGACTCCCATTGGTACACCTCCCAATATGATTGCTCTCGACTATTTGTCTTCTATTGGCAACGGTATTTCGTTTGTTGATTGGACAATAAAGATGGCTCCATTTGTTATTATTCTTCTTGTACTTGCTTG
>JAFYRW010000005.1 GCA_017546785.1 Bacteroidaceae bacterium
CTAACAAGGTTCTCGACCTCATCGCTCATATGGCAACTGTAAACGCTTAATTAAGTTAATACAGCTTAAAAGACAGCGGGACGCATCAACGATGCGTCCCGCTTATTTTTGCTTATATCTTGCGTGTATGGTGCAAAGGTTGTAGCTGTTATTGCTGTTTGTTGGTGCGTGCAGCGCCTTACTCTGCAGGGTATAAGGGATAGAGTGCTCCTGCTTTATTCGAATTTGATGGCTTTTGATGGCTCTATGCGTGATATGAACATCGACGGCAGTACAAGCATTGCTACCGACAGAATGAACATTGCTGCGTTCATCGGCAGTAATATCCAGCTGAAGCGGATGGGTACGCAGCTCATATAGTACATTTCGGGGTCGAGGCCAATAATGCCGAATTGTTGCTGCAGATAGCATAGTGTAAGGCCTATGATATTGCCATAGAGAATGCCTCGTCCTATTATGAAGACTCCGTAGTATAGGAATATTCCGCGTATCGAGCTGTTCTGAGCACCGATAGCCTTTAGAATGCCTATGTGGCTTGTCTTTTCGAGTATGAGTATCAATAGTCCCGATATCATTGTAAAGCCGGCAATGCCTACGACAAGAACGAGTATTATCCACACTGTCTGGTCGAGTAGCTGTAGCCACGCAAAGAGGGCGGGGTTTATTTCGTCCACTGTCTGTATATATAGGCGCTCGTTGTGTCTGTCGGCTATTTCTTCCATAAGCTCGGCTGCCGCCTGACGTGTCTCCTCTATGCGAGCGGGGTCTTTTGCCTTAATCTCGATGCCGGTAGAGGAGTGGCTGCTCCAATCGTTCACGCTGCGGGCGGTATAAATGTCGGTTATTGCCAGCATATTGTCAAGGTCGCTGAAATTGGTGTTGTATATTCCGGTGAGAGTCATACGGCGCGCCTTTACTCCATTCTGTGCAAAATAGATGTTTATCTTGTCGCCAGTCTTTACATTGAGCTTGTTGGCGAGATTGCGCGAGAGGAGTATCTTGTTCGACGCGGCGCTGTCGCCGAATTGTGGTATCTCGCCCTCCTCGATATACGATGCAAAGAACGATGTATCGTAATTGCTGCCGATGCCTTTGAGTATTATTCCTTCGAATTCTTCGCCCGAGGCTGCTAATGCAGGCTTGTTTATATATGTCTGCACAAGCTCAACGCCCTCTATGGAGCGTAGCTGCTGAAGCTCTTCGGGGGTTGCCGTTACGGGCGATTCTCCGTCGAAATTGGCCTCGTAGTTGCGTATCTGTATATGGCCGCCAAAGCCTATGATTTTTTCGCGTATCTCGTGCTTGAATCCTACTACTATGCAGATAGATGCTATCATAACAATAATTCCAATGGCTACTCCCCATTGTGCTATGATGACAGCCGGCTTAGATAGGCGTCTCTCGCCGTTGCGCTCTTTGTATAGTCGTTGTGCTATGAATAATTCGGTGTTCATCATTATTTCTTACTTTATGCGAAGATACATTTTTTAGCAGCAAAAATTAGAGACTGTTTTAATTTATTTTGCGATAGTTTTGGAATTGTTGTTGCACGCTATGTAATTAAAATCACTCAGCGCGCTTCTTTGCTTCTTTAAGATTTCTTTTGAGAATAACACCATCACGTTTTCCACCGAGGGCTATAAAATCATCGATATACCACATATTGGATAAAGTGTATTTTTCCTGTAACTCAAGGAAGAACGTCTCTTCAACATCATTGCCGCCAATAGTATCCCTAAGCAGCATTCTTACCGCCACTTTTCGGCGGTAAGAATTATGGATATCACCGTCATAGATGTAGTAAACATTGTATTGAGGATTTTCGTAGTCTTGCATTCTTATCCAATGACAGAAATCAAAAATAATTTCGTTGTTTGCCTCTGCCCAATCGTATGCTTCGTGGTATATTTTTTTGAATCTATCGGTGCAGAACTTGTCAACAAGTTCAGAACTGTTCATATTGCCACTTTCTAGCATAGCCTTAACCTGGGCATAAATATCATCTACAATCTTCCTTATCTTGTTTTTAAGGATATCGCTATTATATGCCCTGAATGTATAATCGTAAGTCTCAATCTTCCCATAACAGTATATGTGTTTCCAAGGAGTATGCCTCTTGAGAATACTCTTTACAAGATGCACCCCTGTATTGTTCTGGTCGCTAATAGCATTACCATCCATTTTAAGCACGACCTCGCAATCGATCATATTTGCGTTTTCATCAAGAGATATATTGCTGACCTCAAACAATATGTATTCAACTTTGTCGGCAAATAAACACGAAGGTATCTCTTTGTTAAGAGTCTCGTTAATGACTTCTGCCGATACACCATCCTTTATATAATTGTCATAAACCTTTTCACTGGTTACACATCCCTCTTTTACGGTTAAGAATATTTCACGTTCATAGATGCAATCTTCCCCAAAGTCATCATATGCAAGCATCTCGCCATTGCCTACTCTTAATGTATCTGTTACCCACGAAGCCAAGATTCCCTCTTTGGTACAATATGGAGCAAAAATTTGGTTAAGCACATCTGTTGGAACGCATTTTCTTTTATAGTCGAGGGTGATTTTACGCAAATACAGTTTGTCCTCTTTAAGTTCCCATTCCCCTATATATCCTCTGTAAAGATTAGTACTAACAAAATGGCTATCCGGGATAAGTTTGGCGATTTTTGCGCTTAAAAGGTCATCCAATTCTATTGGCGAAGAAAGTAAATCGTATTTTACATCGTTAATGTAAATTTTCTCGGTAGTCTGATATGTCGCACTAGATACAAATGGCATAACGGCAAAGATAATTGTGAATAACAACTTATATAGTTTCATAATGCAAGATGTTATAAGCTGAAAATACAAGAAGATGTTTAATTTTTATTGAAAAATATTTTTATTCTTTGAGCATTTTTGTGGATTGACAATTGATTACGAAGTTTACATAGATACATCTAAGGTGATGTTGCAACGGGTATTCTGCAAAACTATGCTAAAAAAATAATTAAGTAATTTTAAACAACTTCTTATATGTTTATCTTAAAAACAATATTATGATAGTTTACTCCTAATCTCTTTGTCGAAGCGTCTGTAGTAGAGTATAGCTGCTACTGTTAGTCCAACAGGGAGGCCGTAGGCAACTCCCATTGCTCCTTGCTGCGCGACGAATCCAAGTATATAACTTGTGGGAAGGGCAAGACATATATACGATATGAATGCGTATATTCCAAGCGGTTTGGTAACCTCTATTCCTCGTAGAGCGTTTGCATAGTTTGTCTGTATTCCGTCGCTTATCTGGTATGCAAGCATTGGTATTATGAGTATGGCAAACATATTCTGAATGTCGGCATCGCCGGTGAATATTCCTGCCAGCCTGTTCCTTAGCAGTGCTATCAGTGCCGATAGTACGGCTGCAACAATGAGTATTATGTGCAGGCTTGCATTGGCTGTCTCTCCAACGCTCTGCCATTCGTTGCGCCCGCGATAGTGGCTTATGCGTATGCTTGCCGCAGCGCCTATGCCATAGTATATCATAAAGCATAATGAGCCGGTGATTGTGAGTATCTGAAAGGCGGCAAGCTCTACTGTTCCCAACCATCCCATAAGCAGCGAGGCAAGGGAGAATGAGGCTGTCTCTGTACCCATCTGCAGTGACAGCGGCGTTCCTATGATAAAGAGTTTCTTGATGCCTCCTCTGCTTGTGGAGTGGCTCTTGAATGCTCTCTTGTATATGCGGAATCTCTTCTGTTGCGCTATTAGCATTACGAATATGGATAATCCCAGTATGCGCGACAGCAGTGTGGCAATGCCGGCGCCGGTGAGTCCTAATTCGGGGAATCCTCCCGCTCCGAATATAAGCAGATAGTTCAGAATGACATTGGTGAAATTCGTTATTAGTATTATCCACATTGCTGTCTGTGTGGCTCCTACCGTGTCGGTGAACTGCTTCAGGCTGTTGAATATTATCACTGTGGGGAGCGACAATAGCAGGGTGAGGAAGTAGGGGCGTATGGTGGGCAGTAGCTCTTGTGGCTGTCCTAGATTGCCGATGTTCAGGTACAGGAGAATGTAGGCGGCTATTACAATTGCTCCAAAGAGAATGTTGGCCCATATTGTATCCTTGAACGCTCCGGCAACGTTGTCGTGCTCTTTACGTCCGTAGTAGGCGCCTATTACAGGCGTTGCGCAATAGCTGAAGCCCAGCAGTGCCACAATGCCCAGATTGAATATGTTGTTCACGAATCCTGCCGAGGCGAGGGCGTTGGCATTGTAGTTGCCGACCATTATCGTATCGATGAATCCTAGGACTACATTGCCTAATTGCCCCAGTATGATAGGGGTACCTAAGCGTAGGATTATTCCGTAGTGTCTCTTGTATTGTTTGAGGTTCATTTTGTGGTTACTTTTATCGTAGGATTCTTATCTTGTTGTTTCTGCATTATAAAAGGGGAACAAATTCTTGTTCCCCTTTATTTTTATCGACTGCCATAAAAGAGCTGTTCTTTGTTTAATGTGACAGCCTGTGCTTTTGCCTTATTTGCAGCAAGGTATTGCGTCGATACGTCTCTGGTGTCTGCCACCCTCGAATTCTGTGTTCAAGAATGTGTCTACACACTTCTCGGCTGTGGCGTTGTCGATGAATCGGCCGGGCATTACAAGAACATTGGCGTCGTTGTGCTGACGTGCAAGCTCTGCAATCTCGGGCTGCCAGCAGAGTGCGCTGCGTATGCCGCAGTGGTGGTTGAGTGTCATATTTATACCGTTACCTGTTCCGCATATTGCAATACCCTTGTCGCACTCGCCCTTCTCGACTGCTGAACCTAATGCGTGAGCAAATTCGGGGTAGTCGCAACTGTCGGTGCTGTTGGTGCCAAAATCTACAAAATTGTATCCGCGTACTGTGAGCCACTCTTTAACCAATTCCTTCAAGGGGTATCCTGCGTGGTCGCTTGCGAGTCCTATAGTCTTCATTATAACATTGCTTTTACTTGGTTATACACATTCTCTGCTGTAAAGCCGAGCTTCTCGTCGAGTACTTTGTAGGGTGCCGAGAATCCGAATGACTCCAATCCGAATACTTTGCCGTTTGCTCCTACAAGGCCCTGAAGATTTACGGGAAGACCTGCTGTGAGGCCGAATATCTTTGCACCGGTGGGGAGTATGCTCTCCTGATACTCTTTGCTCTGTGTGCGGAAGAGACCTTCTGAGGGTACCGATACGATACGTGTCTTGATGCCCTCGGCTTTGAGCAATTTTGCGCCCTCGACGAGTGTAGATACCTCGGAACCTGATGCCAAAAGTATTACGTCGTAATCCTCGTCTGAGCCTGCGATGATATATGCTCCCTTGCTTGCCTCGGCGTAGTTTGTGCCCTCGGGTAGGTTTGTTACATTCTGACGTGAGAAGATGAGGCCGGTGGGAGTGTTGTCGTTCTCCATTGCCAATTTCCACGCCTGAGTAGACTCGTTTACGTCGGCGGGACGTAGTACTAGCATTGAGTTGCGTCCGCTATGGTTCTTTACCTTCTCCATCAAGCGTACCTGTGCCTCCTGCTCTACGGGCTCGTGTGTAGGACCATCCTCACCTACGCGGAATGCGTCGTGTGACCAGATGAACTTAACGGGAAGCTCCATAAGCGCTGCCATACGGATAGCAGGCTTCATATAGTCGCTGAATACGAAGAATGTACCGCAAGCTGCGATTACTCCGCCGTGCAATGCCATACCGATACAGAGACAAGCCATAGTAAGCTCTGATACTCCTGCGTGCAAGAATGCTCCACTGAAGTCTCCGGGTGTCAATGCGTGTGTCTTCTTGAGGAAGCCGTCGGTCTTGTCGCTGTTGCTGAGGTCGGCCGATGAACATATCATATTTTCGTATCTCTCGGCGAGAATGCCAAGGATGTGAGCCGATGCATTACGGGTGGGTGAGTCGGGTTTCTGCTCGATAGACTCCCAATCGATTTTGGGCTGCTTGCCTGCGAACCATTCAGCCATTTTAACGGCAAGGTCGGGGTTCTGTGCTGCCCACATTGCTTTACGCTGTTTGCGCTCGGCAACGATGGCGCGAAGCTCGTTGAGACGGTTGTCGTACATCTCTTTTACTCCGGGGAGGAATACGAAGGGATTCTCAACGTCGCCACCGAGATTCTTTATTGTGTTGATGTAAGCATCGCCACCAAGAGGCGCACCGTGTGTGCCACAGTCAAACTCATAGCTGCTGCCGTCGGCACGACGTGCTCCCTTACCCATTACAGTATTTCCAATGATGAGTGTGGGACGCTCCTGCTCTGCTTTTGCATCGGTCAATGCCGCGCGTATAGCGTCACAGTCGTTTCCGTCGATAGTGATAACCTTCCAACCCCAAGCCTCGTATTTCTTAGCAGTGTCCTCGAACATTACCTGATCGCAACGTGTAGAGAGCTGTATCTGGTTGGCATCGTAGAACATAATAAGATTGTTCAACTTAAGATAACCAGCCATACGGCCTGCGCCCTGTGATATCTCCTCCTGAATACCACCGTCAGAGATAAACGCGTAGATGGTCTGTCCCATTACCTCGCTGCCTAAACGTGCTTCGAGGAATTTTGCAGCAATGGCAGCACCTACTGCGTAGGTGTGTCCCTGACCGAGAGGACCTGATGTATTCTCGATACCACGTTCGAAATTTACCTCGGGATGACCGGGAGTGTTGCTCTGCCACTGGCGCAACTGCTTGAGGTCGTCCATTGTGTATTTGTCGGAGAGTGTAAGAACTGCATAGAGCATCGGTGACATATGACCCGGGTCGAGGAAGAAACGGTCGCGTCCCTCCCATAGGGGATTCTCGGGGTCGTATACCAAAAATTCAGAATAGAGCACGTTGATAAAATCGGCGCCGCCCATTGCTCCTCCGGGGTGGCCTGACTTTGCTTTCTCTACCATTGCCGCTGTAAGAATACGGATATTGTCGGCGGCTTTGTTCATCAGTTCTTTGCTGTTCATACTTATAGGTTAGTTGGATAGTTTTATTATATTTAGTGTGGCGGCTAAATGGTACAAGAATGTGCTTGTAGCTCTTACATAAAAGGCTCTAAGCGTCTGTTGTATATTGTTGCACGCTCTTATTTTGCAAAAATACTATATTTGTTTTAAAAGGGAAAATATTTGAGGGCGATTTTATCTCTTTTACATTTTATCTGCACTTTTTTTGCATTGTTTTTTGCTGTCGGCTGTCGGTGTCTGCGGGGTTGCTCTTAATTTTTGTCAATAATGTTGTTTTATCATCTGTTTTTATTGCTCCTTTTACTATCTTCGCCACGCTAATTAAATATGGATTATATGATTGTTAAAATAGTGTCGGAGCGTTTGAATATTGCTGCCGACAAGGTTAAAAATACTATTGAACTGCTGGACGGCGGTGCTACCGTTCCCTTTATCGCGCGCTACCGCAAAGAGGCTACGGGTTCTCTCGATGAAGTTGTCATTGGCGAAATTAAGGAACTGTGCGAGAAACTGCGCGCGCTGATGCTGCGCAAAGAGACCATTGTGGCTACAATAGAGGAGCAGGGCAAGCTGACCCCTGAATTGAAAAGGCGTATAGATGCTTGCTTCGATGCTACAGAATTGGAGGATATTTATCTGCCATACCGCCCCAAGCGCCGTACGCGTGCGACCATTGCCCGCGAAAGGGGACTGGAGCCTTTGGCCGACCTTATATTTGCCCAGAAGGGTGGCAACGTAAAAGGTGTTGCCGTTAAATATATAAATAAAGATGTGCCCACTGCCGATGATGCCATTGCCGGAGCTTGTGATATTATAGCCGAAAGGGTTGCCGAGGATGAGACGGCTCGTACGGCTGTGCGTCGTCTGTTTACCCGCCGTGGAGTGATTGTCTCTAAGGTTGTAAAGGGAAAAGAGGCCGACGGAATAAAATATTCTGATTATTACGAGTGGAGCGAGCCTGTGGCACGCGTTACGTCGCATCGTCTGCTGGCAATGATGCGTGGTGAGGAGGAGGGCTTTCTGCGTCTCTCGGTAACGGTGGAGGCCGACGAGGCTGTGGAGCAGTTGAACCGTCGCTTCGTGAACCGTTATTCTCCTATGCGCGAATATATGGAGGCTGCTGTTGCTGACGGCTATAAACGTCTGCTGGCGCCGTCGATAGAGAATGAGACAAAGGGTGGGGCGAAGCAACGCGCCGACGATGAGGCCATTGCTGTCTTTGCCGAGAATCTGCGTCAGTTGTTGCTCTCGTCGCCATTGGGACAGAAGAGGGTGCTTGCTATAGACCCTGGATTCAGGACCGGATGCAAGGTTGTTGTGCTCGATGCTCAGGGTAATTTGCTGACACACACTGTCATTTATCCGCATCAGCCACAGAATGACAGGGAGGGCGCTGCCAGAATAATAACAAAATTGGTACACGATTATTCTATTGAGGCTTATGCGATAGGCAACGGTACTGCCGGACGTGAGACTGAGGATTTTGTGCGTGGATTGGGCCTGTCGCCTGAACTTTTTTCGGTGAACGAGGATGGAGCTTCGGTATATTCTGCGTCGCCGGTGGCCCGCGAGGAGTTCCCTACTGAGGATGTAACGGTGCGTGGCGCGGTATCTATCGGTCGCCGCTTGATGGATCCTCTGTCGGAGCTTGTAAAGATTGAGCCTCGTTCAATAGGAGTAGGGCAGTATCAGCATAGTGTCGATCAGACAAAATTGAAGGAGCGTCTCGATATTGTTGTCGAGAGCTGTGTGAATAAGGTGGGTGTCAATGTAAATACTGCAACAAAGCAGATTCTGACGCATATTTCGGGATTAGGCCCAGCGCTTGCCGAGAATATTGTGCGCTATCGTGCCGAGAATGGTGAGTTCCGCACACGTAAGGAGCTGCTTAAGGTTCCACGATTGGGAAACAAGGCTTTTGAGCAGGCTGCCGGATTCTTGCGTGTGGTGGGTGGCGACGAGCTTCTTGACTCTACTGCCGTGCATCCTGAATCTTATTCTGTTGTCTCGCGTATGGCAAAGGATGCTGGTGTCTCTCTCGAACGCTTCATTACCGACGAGGAGGTGCGTAAAGGGGTGAAGCTTGCCGATTATGTGAACGAAAAGATTGGAATGCCTACTCTTGTGGATATTATGGAGGCGTTGAACAAGCGCGGACTCGACCCTCGTGAGAGTGCAAAGGCTTTCTCTTTTGACCCGAACATTCACTCGGTTGAGGATCTGCGCGTTGGTATGCTGCTTCCGGGATTGGTGTCCAATATTACGGCTTTTGGTGCTTTTGTGAATATTGGCGTGCATCAGGACGGGCTTGTGCATATTTCGCAGTTGTCCGATAAGTTCGTGTCGTCGCCGTCGGACGTTGTTAAATTGGGACAGCAGGTGATTGTAAAGGTTATAGAGGTCGATTTAAAGCGTAAGCGTATAAGTCTTTCAATGAAAGGGTTGTAAGTAAGGCAATAATAAGAATCAGGCAGGCTTTTAAAAGCCTGCCTGATTCTTATTTGGCGTGATTATTCTATCTTACTTTTTAGACCATATTGTTGTGCTTGCATCAATATAGCTGTGTAATTTTGTCTCTGTTATCTTTGCTACATTAAAGTAGGCGTAGTCGTGATTGTCCTTTACTATGACAAATTTATTGCCATCTAAACGCCAACTGCCCTCTATTGTGGTCTCCTCGTCCTCTTCGCCATCTTCTCCGGGGATAAATGTGTACGAGTAGTATGAACCGTCAGCTTTGATATTCATTGTCATAATGTATGAAGAGGGAAGGTTGTGGCCTTCGTAGGTAATGGCTTTCCACTCTCCGACAATTCCTGTTTTAACAGGAACATCCTTGTCTTTGTCACCTGCTGTCTCCTCTTTATTCTGGTCTTTCTTGTAGCTGCCAGATGTTACTGATTTTATTGATTTTCCGTCGGTATTTATCTTAATCTCAATGTTGATTTTTTTACCGTCGGCATTTCCATCGATGCTTATTTCGGCGTTGCAGCTATTTGCTTTTGTTGCAACGACGTTTGTTGTACCGGAAAAATATATCTTATCCTCTTCTTCGGTGAAAGGGCATAATATCTCAATGTCGCCGAATGAGTATTCCTCATAAATGAATTTAGGGAGTCTTACTACAATATCAGTGTCGCCTGCTTTCTTAAGGACAATGTCAGTCCAAACAAGTTCGTTGTATGCGTTACGGGTGAGTATGTGGTATCTTCCCAATACGGAGTCCAAGAAAGTGGGCTCTGGTGTACTGTCGCACGATGTGAATGTGAGCATTGCAATTATTGCTGCAAAAGCAAATTTTACTAAGTTTTTCATATATTTTGCATTTAATGTTATATTGTTTGCAAATATAAATGATTTTTATTTCTCAATTACTTCTATTACAATAAAAAAAAGCGTTTGGAACAACCAAACGCTTTTTTTATTGTAATATGGTTACTATTAGCAGATTTTACGTGAACCGTCGCCAATAACAACGTCGTAAACCTTAGGCATCTTGCCATATTTCTCTTTGTAACGCTCGTTAGCCTGCTCGATGAAGATCTCGTACAACTCCTCTTTTACAAGGTTGATGGTGCAACCGCCGAAGCCACCACCCATCATACGTGAACCTGTTACACCGCAGTCGATAGCAACATCTACCAAGTAATCGAGTTCCTCGCAGCTTACCTGATAATCCTTGCTGAGACCAAAGTGTGTCTCGTACATCTTCTTACCAACAGTCTCGTAGTCGCCAGCCTCGAGAGCCTCGCAAACGTCGAGTACGCGAACAACCTCACCGATAACATATTTAGCGCGGTTGTAGTCCTCATCGTTAATTTCGGGCTTAACAGCCTCGAGCATTTCGAAGCTTGCATCGCGCAATGACTCTACCTCGGGATATTTAGCCTTGATAACCTCGGCAACGCGTTCGCAACTCAAACGACGCTCATTGTAGGGTGAACCTACGAGCTCGTGCTTAACGCAAGTGTTCAAAAGAACGAGTTTGTAACCCTGGGGCTTGAAGGGGAAATATTGGTACTCCAAAGAGCGGCAGTCGAGACGGATGAGGCTACCGGCCTTTCCGAATACGCTTGCAAACTGGTCCATAATACCGCAGTTTACACCAACGTAGTTGTGCTCTGTCGCTTGACCAACTTTTGCCAATTCGAATTTGTCTACCTTGTTCTCACCGAAAAGATCGTTGAGTGCATAAGCGTATGTGCTCTCCAATGCAGCCGATGAAGACATTCCTGCACCGAGGGGTACATCACCTGCAAAAGCTGTGTTGAAACCTTTAACGGGTACACCGCGCTTAATCATTTCGCGACAAACACCGAATATGTATTTTGCCCAAGAAGCGCGAGGAGCATCCTCTTCGTTCAATCCGAACTCAACATAATCCTTCTCGTCGATAGAGTAAGCACAAACCTTGTCTGTTCCGTTAGGCTTAATCTCGGCCATAATACCTTTGTTCACAGCGCCGGGGAATACAAAACCATTGTTGTAGTCGGTGTGCTCACCAATAAGGTTGATACGTCCGGGAGATGCATAGATGCTACCTGTTGTTCCGTCGAAGTGTTTGATGAAGCGACTTCTTACGAATTCTATATCCATAGTTGTAATTTTTATATGTTAAACAAATATTTCAGAGATTATTTCTTTGCGGGTTTTGAACCTACAAGTGCGTAGAACAGGATGTATGCTGCACAGAATACAACAACCCAATAGCTTGTCATATAGTTTGTAAGGTCGGCAACCTGAGCCTGGATAGCAAGCATTACAGCGCAACCGAATACCATTGTCATAAAGATACCCGAAGCAACGGCTGTGTATTTGCCGAGACCCTCAACTGCCATATTGAAGATACCACCCCACATAACTGATGTGCAGAGACCTACCAACAAGAATGCAAAGATACCAACGGGTACTTCAGCCCAAATGAGGTTCAATGTGCCCCAGTCGATACCGGGAACGGTAACTGTTGATGAAGCGGGAGCAAACATACCGAATAGTACGAGTACCAATGTTGCAGTAGCAACTGTTGCAATCATAGCGCGGCTAGATACTTTGCTACCGATAGCGCCACCCACGAAACGACCGATAAGCATCATAAACCAGTAAACAGCCACGATAAGACCTGCTGTTGCTGCTGAGATACCAAGTTCGGGAGTATTGACAAGGTACATATTAACGTATGTGGGAACACCAACCTCGATACCCATATAAAGGAAGATAGCGAGAATACCGAGAACAAAGTGACGATATTTCAACGCGCCCTTGATAAGGCCTACATTCACGGGTGCCTGCTCGGGTTCCTGAATCTTTGTAAAGAGGATAACAACGAATGCCAATACAAAGATACCCAATGCAATCATAAGCGCTGGAGTAGCGTCGGCAATCTTGGTCTCTTTTGTAATCTCACCGATGAGCGCACCCATAAGGATATACACTGCTACGGCTGCTGAAGAGTTGAATACACCACCAATCTGAATGAGCTGGTTACCTTTGTTACCGCCGCCACCGAGAAGGTTGAGCATAGGATTGACAACGCAGTTAAGGATACACATACAGAAACCTGCGATGAATGCACCGATAAGATAAACGGCAAATACAAGGCCGAGGTTCTCTTTAGCGTCCAACTGACCGCTCAACCACTGAATGAGAATACCCACAATACCGATAGCAAGACCGATGAGGGCAGTCTTTTTGTAACCGAACTTTGCAATAAGCATACCGGCGGGAACACCCATAATAAGGTATGCGACAAAGTTACCGTAGTTACCAATCTGTGCAAGAACCTCTGAAATTTCTCCCTGTGCCTTGATGATGTTTGCCATAGGCGAGCACAAGTTTGTCACAAAGGCAATCATTGCGAAGAGTGCAATCATTACGATAATTGCGCCCCACTGTTTTTTTTGCTGACTCATAAATTTAAGTTTTTTAGTTATAGTTTTTTGTTAATTATTTTTCTACTCCGAATTTGTAGATGGTAACTTGTGAGTACTCCTCTCCGGGCTTTAATACAGCGCTAGGGAAATGTGCTCTGTTGGGAGTGTCGGGGAAGTGTTGTGCCTCGAAACAGATGGCGCTGCGTTTGGGGAATGTTGCACCGTGTGCTCCCGCAAAGCCGCTGTGCCAGTTTGATGTGTACACCTGAACTCCTGGCTCTGTGGTGTAAACCTCCATTGTACGTCCGCTGATGGGCTCTGTTACCTTTGCTGCAAAGCTTAATTCGCCAACCTCTTTTTTGTTAAGAACGTAGCAGTGATCGTAACCTACTCCGAACTTAATCTGCTCCTCGTCGGCATCGATGCGTGCACCAACCTCTGTGGGAGTGGTAAAGTCGAACGCTGTTCCCTTGACGGGTGCGATGCTACCGTTGGGAATAGATGTCTCGTCTACGGGAACAAAGAAGTCTGCGTTTATTTCGCAAATGAGATTGTCTACTGTTGCTGTAGGATTGGCAATTCCCGAGAGTGAGAAGAATCCGTGGCTTGTAAGGTTTACGATTGTTGTCTTGTCGGTTGTTGCCTTATAGTCGATTTTAAGTTCATTCTCGTCGTTGAACGAGTAGATGACTGTTACGTCGAGATTGCCGGGGAAGCCCTCTTCGCCATCGGCTGAAATATAGTGTAGCTTGAGTGTCTGGCAATCCAACTGCTCAGCGTCCCAAACGCGTGCGTGGAATCCTGTAGGTCCTCCGTGAAGGTGGTTGGGGCCGTTGTTTATTGCCAATTGGTACTCTTTGCATTCGAGTGTGAATTTTCCCTTGCAGATGCGGTTGCCGTAACGACCAACCAATGTGCTGAGGAAAGGCTCGGGGCTGTTCAATAGATTGTCGATGCTGTCGTGTCCTTGAATAACGTTTGCATAGTTGCCGTTCTTGTCGGGAACCATAATGCTCAAGATTGCACCGCCGTAATTTGTTATTGCTACTTCGCTGCCTTTCTTGTTTTTAAGAATGAAAAGAGCGGTCTCTTTGCCGTCGATGACTTTCTTAAAATCGACGGCCTTTAATTCCGAGAGATTGTTTTCTGTACAACTCATATTGTTAATAGGTTCTTGTTAGATGTCTTTTCGGTTCTCCATAATATGGTACACAGATAAAATGCATTTGTGAATGCTTCTTGATGCCGTGAATGCCTTTTACGGAGTTTACATTGCAAATAAAGCAAAAATATATATTATGACAAAATAAATTAAAAATATTTTTTGCGCTATTTGTGTGCTCTCGGCTTTTTGTAATTTTTTGAAAACTTTTTTAAGAAAAAGAAAGAATGTCTATCGATTTTGCCGCTTGTGTGGTTTTTTCGATAGACATTCAAAATTCTTCAATATATAGCCTGTTTTACTATATTTTGCTGGATAAAAGGTCGGCAACGATGAAGCAGCTACCGCCTACAAAGATAAAATCGTTGGGCGATGCATCCTTTTTGGCTGCTTCGAGTGCTTCGGCTACTGTGGGGTAGTGGTTGCCGAACAAATTATACTCGGCAGCTTTGTGCATAAGCTCTTCGCTAGGTAGGGCACGCTTGACGCCTGCCTGTGTGAAATAGTATTCTGCCTCGCGGGGCATCATTGCAAGCACGCTGCTTATATCCTTGTCGTTCACCATTCCGAATATGATGCGCAGTGTGTTGTATTGCTGTTGTTTAAGCTGCTCGACAATGTAGGATATTCCTCCTATATTGTGTCCGGCGTCGCAAACTATGCGCGGTTGCTCGCCAATCTTTTGCCAGCGTCCCATAAGGCCTGTCGTTGCTGTTACCGAGGCAAAGCCTTGCTCTATTGCCTGTTGTCCTATGTTGTATCCTATATTTTGCAACTGCTGTACAGCGGTGAGAATTGTGTTGGTGTTCTTTCTCTGATAATCGCCGCCCAATTCCCCGTAGATTGTGCCGTGGAGTGCTGTGCGGTAAAGATAGCCGTCGTTGTGAGGATGTGCCTCGATGAGTGCCTTCTGCTCCTCGGCAAAAATGATGGGTGCGCCAACCTCTTTTGCTTTATTCTCGAACACTCTCTTTGTCTCGGGTGTTGTCTCGCCGATAATGACGGGTGTCCCGGCCTTTATTATGCCAGCCTTCTCGCCCGCAATCTCTGTGAGAGTGTGGCCTAAGAATTGTGTGTGGTCGGGGCTGATATTTGTTATTATGCAGACGTCGGGCGATATTATATTGGTGCAGTCGAGACGTCCGCCGAGTCCTACTTCGACTACAGCGACGTCTACTTTCTGTTGGGCAAAATAGGTGAATGCCATTGCTGTCGTCAGCTCAAAGAATGATGGGTGCAGCGGCTCGAAGAACTCCTTTTCGCGTGCAACGAATTCCACTACAAATTCTTTGCTCACCGGCTCGCCGTTTATGCGTATGCGCTCGCGAAAATCAATAAGGTGCGGCGACGTGTAGAGTCCTACGCGGTAGCCTGCGCTCTGCAGTATCGATGCGAGCGTGTGCGAACAGGAACCTTTGCCGTTTGTTCCGGCAACGTGTATGGTGCGGAATTTGCGGTGCGGGTGCCCGAAATGCTCGTCAAGGGCGAGCGTGGTGTCGAGCCCCTCCTTATATGCAGAACTGCCCACCTGCTGAAACAGAGGTGCGCAGTTGAAAAGATAATTGACTGTCTCGTCGTATGTCATATTCTGTTGCTTTTACAGCCGTCGGGCTTTTTGTGTCTAAAGGGCGGCTCAATCGAAAAAGTTACGGAATTTCTTGAAAAGCTGCTCTTTTATGCTCTCGCTGGGACGGAAATTCTCGGAGCTCTTGAAGCCTTCGATGTATTTTTTCTCATCCTTGCTGAGTGTCTCGGGGATATATACGCTGATGTTCACGACAATATCTCCTCGACCGTAACCGTTGAGCACCGGCAATCCTTTGCCGCGCAGACGAAGCACCTTTCCGGGTTGTGTTCCCGCCTCGATATTTACCTTTACAGGGCCCTCGAGCGTTGGAATCTCGACAACGCCACCGAGTGTTGCTGTGGGAATGTCTAATAGCAGGCTGTATACAAGGTCGTTCTCGTCGCGTACAAGGTTGGGATGCTTCTCCTCTTCTATCTGTATAAGAAGGTCGCCCGGAACGCCATTGTGCTTGCCGGCGTTACCTTTGCCGCGTAGCGACAGCTGCATTCCTGCGGTTACTCCTGCGGGAATCTGTACCTCTACGACCTCTTCGCCCATTACAATTCCGTCGCCGCTACAGTGACGGCATTTGTTCTTTATTATTTTGCCTTCGCCGTTGCATCGTGGGCAGACAGCCTCGCTGCGCATCATTCCAAAAATGCTCTGCTGTGTGCGTACGACGCGTCCTGTACCTCTACATTCGGGGCAGGTCTCAGTTGCGTTGCCCTCGGCACCGCTGCCGTTACAATGTTTACAAGCTACATACTTTTTGAGCTTGAATTTCTTTGTTACGCCGGTAGCAATCTCGTTGAGAGACAATTTTACCTTTACTCTAAGGTCGCCACCGCGGAAGCGTGCCTGCTGCTGACGTGCTCCGCCGCCTCCGAATCCTCCGAAGCCACCGAATCCTCCGCCGCCGAAGATGTCGCCGAACATCGAGAAGATGTCGTTCATATCCATTCCTGCGCCGCTGAAGCCACCGCCTCCAGTTGCGTTCATTCCCTCGAATCCGAACTGGTCGTATCGTGCTTTCTTGTCGGGGTCGCTGAGTACACTGTACGCTTCGGCTGCCTCCTTGAATTTCTCTTCGGCACTCTTGTTGCCCGGGTTCTTGTCGGGGTGATACTGTATCGCCATCTTGCGATACGCCTTTTTTATGTCGTTTGCCGATGCGTTCCTATCGACGCCCAGCACTTCATAGTAGTCTCTTTTTGCCATATTCTATTGTGTCGATTATTCGCCTACTGCTACTTTTGCGTGGCGTATTACCTTGTCGTTGAGCATATATCCTGTCTGTACACAGTCGAGAACTTTGCCCTTGAGCGTTTCGTCGGGGGTGGGGACCATTGCTATAGCCTCGTGAAAATCGGTATTGAACTCCTGTCCCTCGGTCTCTATTTTCTGTAGACCGTTCTGCTTGAGAATTCCCATAAATTTGTTGTATATAAGCTCTACTCCGGTGAGAATTTCCTGTGCGTTGTCGTCCTTTGCCATATTGGCAAGAGCGCGCTCAAAGTCATCGAGTACGGGGAGTATCGACTCTATGGCACGTTCGCCACCGTTCTTTATAAGCTCGGCTTTCTCCTTGAGTGTGCGCTTGCGGTAGTTGTCAAACTCGGCTACCTGACGCAGATATTTGTCCTCGAGTGTGGCTATCTTTTCGTTAGCCTCGTTCAATTGCTTCTCTAATTTCTGCTCCTCGCTCTCCTCGATGGCGGGTGTCTCCTCTGCTGTAACATTCTCGTTGTTTGCTACCTGCTCCTCGAAATTGCTCTCCTCGACCAATTTTTCCTCTTTCTTGCTATTCTTGCTCATATATTTTATAGAATTTATTTTCGGTATATTATTCGCTTGATTTATAACAAATAGTTTGCCAATGGGTTTTTGTGGCAAAATTTGTGCAAAATTACTCTTTTTGTTTAAGAATCTGTGTCAATTTGGCAGTTTTTGATTTTTCTTCACTGACACTGTCTGTTTTTGTGGCAAAATTACTATCTTCGCTAACTAAATTGTCTGTTTATGAAAGGCGGAGCTTTTGGCTTTTTATCACTCTTTGCAATGACACCATTGGCTGTTGCTGCGCAGGAATGCTGCACTACAAAGCCTAATGTGGTGCTTATTTATGCCGATGATTTAGGCTATGGCGACATTGGATGCTACGGAGCAAAGAATGTCGCTACTCCCAATGTGAATGCCCTTGCCGATAGTGGGTGCCGCTTCACAAATGCCTATTCGGTGGCATCGACGAGCACTCCCTCGCGATATTCGCTGCTTACCGGTGAATACCCCTGGCGTAAGAAAGGTACCGACGTTGCTGCCGGTGATGCAGCTATGATTATCTCGCCTGAACAATACACTGTTGCTGACCTTTTCAAAGAGAATGGTTACGCTACTGCTGCTTTTGGAAAATGGCATTTAGGGTTAGGCGCCGAGAGTGGTAAACAGAATTGGAATGCTCCAATATCGCCGGCGTTGTCCGATATTGGATTCGACAGCTCCTACATAATGGCTGCTACTGCCGACAGGGTACCTTGTGTGTTTATTGAGAATGGGGCGGTGGCAAACTACGACAGTACGGCTCCCATTTATGTCAGTTATTCGGCTAATTTCGAGGGTGAGCCTACCGGACGCAATAATCCGGAGCTGCTCTACAATATGAGACATTCGCACGGACACGATATGTCAATAGTGAATGGCATAGGGCGAATAGGCTATATGAAGGGCGGAGGCTCTGCTCTTTGGAGGGATGAGAATATTGCCGACTCAATAACGGCGCACGCTGTTGAATTTATAAAGGGGTGTGTAGAGAAGCCTTTTTTTGTATATTTTGCTACAAACGACGTACACGTGCCTCGTTTCCCCCACGAGCGTTTCAGAGGAATGACAGGAATGGGAATGCGCGGCGATGCAATAGCGCAGTTCGACTGGTGTGTCGGAACTGTTGTCGATGCTCTTAAAGAACGTGGAGTGTACGAAAATACAATAATAATAGTAACAAGCGACAATGGTCCTGTGGTGGATGATGGTTACGCTGATGCGGCCGAAGAATTGTTGAACGGTCACGACCCAATGGGTGGCTTGCGTGGAGGAAAATATAGCTGCTTCGAGGCTGGTACACGTGTGCCTTTCATTGTGCATTGGCCGGCGAGGATAAAGAGTGCGTTGGTTAGTGATGCTCTTGTGTCGCAGATAGACTTTATGAATGTAATGGCAGGAATAATCGGTGCGCCTATTGTTGATAGTATCTCGCCCGATGGACTATGCGGACAAGAAAAAGCGTGGGTAGGCGAAACGCTGCAGGGACGTCCTTTTGTCGTTGGAATGGCATCGAACCACACACTCTCTCTTGTAACTGATGAGTGGAAATATATAGAGCCTAAAGGTGGTCTGTTAATGGTTCCCTGGGGACCTAAGATAGAGACTGGTTATTCTAAAGTACCTCAATTGTTTAAAAGGGTAAATGGCGAATTTAACGAGAGTGTAAATGTGGCTACTGAGAATTCTGCTATAGTTGAGGCTGTAAGCCTTATTTTGGAGAATGTACGCAATAATGTAAGAAATTAGTTGAAGATGGGAATAATATTGAATTCTGCGCAGCAGAAGGCTTTGCGCAATCTTAAGATTGAGGAACTGAATGAGATGCAGCAGGCGGCAATAGAGCATTGTCGCGAGTCTAAGAATATGGTGTTGCTCTCGCCAACGGGAACAGGAAAGACATTGGCTTTTCTGCTACCTTTGCTCGAACGTCTGAATGCCGATTGTCGAGGAGTGCAGGCTTTGATTGTCCTTCCTACCCGAGAGCTTGCAAAGCAGGTGTTTGATGTGTGGCGTTCAATGGCAACCTCTTTCTCGGTTACAGCACTCTATGGCGGACGTCCTCTGGAACAGGAAATAGCATCGCTCGGCGGTAGCTCGCCGTCGCTTATCGTGGGTACTCCGGGACGCTTGCTCGACCATCTTAACCACGCATCGTTTGCTGTGGAAAAATGTTCTCAACTGGTAATTGATGAGTTTGATAAATGCCTCGAAATGGGCTTTCACGAGGAGATGCAGGAACTATTAGGTCATTTGCCGAATCTTACCTCGCGTTTCTTGCTGTCGGCAACCGATGCTGACGAGATTCCTGAATTTGCTGGTGCCGACAATGTGAAAAAGCTGGACTTTAGCGAGTGTGATGCTGAGCCTGCTGCGCGAACAGCGTTCTACAAGATAACAACAACTCCCGAACAGCGTTTACAACGTCTCTACGAACTTTTGTGCAGTTTTTCAGGCGAACCTGCCATTGTCTTCTGTAATTTTAGAGAGAGTGTCGAGGAGGTGCGTCGTTTCCTTGCAAAGGAGCGACTGATAGTGTCGGCCTATCACGGAGCGCTCGAACAGAAGGAGCGCGAGCTTGCTCTCTACCGTTTTTCGAGCGGCTGTAGCAATATTCTTATAAGTACCGACCTTGCGGCGCGCGGACTCGATATTAAGGATGTTAAGCACGTTATTCATTTTCAGCGTCCTATGACAGCCGAGATATTTACTCATCGTAACGGACGTACAGCCCGCTGGGAGGCCGATGGCTCGGTGTATATGCTGTCGTATCACGAACATACACTGCCCGATTTTGTACCCGAGGAGATAAGCGAATATAAATTCCCTAAAAAACTCTCTCTGCCCGACCTTCCCCAGTGGAGTGCTCTATATATAGGTAAGGGTAAGCGCGACAAGATAAGCCGCGGAGATATTGCTGGATTCTTTATGAAAAAAGGAGGCCTACGCTCCGAAGAGGTAGGCCCTATAATGGTTCTTGACCGTTATTCATATGCTGCAGTGCGCAGGAACAGGGTACGCGAACTGCTCTCTGTCATAGAGGGACAGAAGATTAAGGGACTAAAGACAATAGTCTCTGTCGCACACAATTAATATTCGTATCCCGGGTGCTGTGTTAGATTGTAATTGTTTAGAATCGCATCGTAGGGGTAAGGCATAATAAGCTCCCACTCCTCGCATCCTGCAACCTCTTGCGCAAGGCCTGTTCTTAGAAGCATCGCCCAATAACCGTAGCTGGGCAATTCAATTGTCTGCCATTGAGCGTACAGCTCTTCGTTGCTAATTTGATTCTCCTGTTGTATTAAGCTGTTCTTTGTAGCTGTGTAGATGGGAAGCTCGCTACCGTAATATTGGTAAACTTCGGGATAAATTTCTTTGTCTACCGATAATGAGAATTCTGCTGTGTGATTCTCTATGTCACCGTATCCGTAGAGTGTCTGATTTATTTCGGCCAACAGAATCTGTGCTGCATTGTGGTCGAAGCGGTAGTAGCTGTTGCCTCTAAGAGTCTCTGATTCTAAAACCTCTTCTAATCGGTATTTAATGCAATCCATTATCTCGTATTTGCTCAATATGCTCTGCTCCTTGTTGTTGTAGTATGGTATTTTATCCCACAATAGGGCTGCATTGTAATAGACGAACGACTGAATGACGTAAGCTTCGTGCAGAATCTCGCGATACTCGCTATCCTTGTATAGATGGCTATTCTCTATGGTTGCTATAATATACTCATTCAAAGGCTTAATGATATTGTATGCATCATTCCAACATTTTTTGATATAGTATGAGTTTGAAGTTATTTTATGACTGCTTCCGTAATAGTCGCAACCTGTCAATCTTATTTTTTCGAGAAGCAACTGATAATATTCAAAACTTACGAGATTGCTGTATGCGGCAAAGAGTACGGAGTTTAGAAATTCGATAGAATAAGAGGGAATTATCTCTACGTCGGCCATAGGGGGAGTAAGCGATTCAATCTCATTCTGTATCCCCTCTATTATAGAGGCATCTTCGTAGCGGGTAAAAATGTGAGTTCTTTCTTCGATAGTAAGTAATAATGAATTATCCGCTAATTTGTATTTTGCGATAAAGGTGTCGTTGTTGCTCTCTATTGTTACTACGCTGTCTTTTATAGTGTACTCGTAATATGAGTAGCTGCTGTTCCAACTGCCATTCTGATACTCTCTCGTTTCGCATTCGGCGCTGCCATCCTCGAGAACATCGAGCAGGAGTATCTTGTTGTCATTGGCAAGGTAGTAGCTGCCGGCAACTGCCATATTGTTAAAAAGATTGCCCAGAATACCGCCTAATAGGCTGGGGTCGCAGCTTGTGAGTAACAACGGTATTATTACAATAATGAACGGTAAAGTTATTTTTTTCATAATTATGGATTTTTTGCAAAGGTATTGTTTTTGACTATAATGGCAAACTTTTGTGATTTTAGTTGTTTTGCACACTGTTGTTTCTTTTGTGTTGTTTTTTCTATTTTTGATGTAAAATGATGAAAAAAAGTTTGGTTTTTTCTTTGATAATGAAAAAAATGCTATCTTCGCGACTTGTTAATTGAAATTTGGACTTTTGAAACGAAATTATAATTCTAATAATATTGATATGAAAAAATTCAATTTTAATGCCGGCCCATCGATATTGCCGCGCGAAGTGATTGAAGAGACTGCTAAAGGTGTTCTTGATTTTAATGGAATAGGTCTTTCTATACTCGAGATAAGCCATCGTTCTAAGGATTTTCAGCCTGTATTGGATGAGGCTGTAGCTCTTTTCAAGGAGTTGTTGAATATTCCCGAGGGTTACTCGGTTCTTTTCCTCGGTGGTGGTGCAAGTATGCAGTTCTGTATGATTCCTTACAACTTCCTCGACAAGAAGGCTGCTTATCTTAACACCGGTACTTGGGCTAACAAGGCTTTGAAAGAGGCTAAGAACTTTGGAGAGGTTGTAGAGGTCGCATCGTCAAAGGATAAGACTTTCTCTTATATCCCCAAAGATTTTGTAATTCCTACAGATGCCGATTATTTCCACATTACAACAAACAATACAATATACGGTACAGAGATTCGCAAGGATATTGATTCTCCCGTTCCTCTTATCGCCGATATGTCATCGGATATTTTCTCACGTCCTGTTGATGTAAGCAAATATACTTGTATCTACGGTGGTGCGCAGAAAAATCTCGCTCCCTCGGGCGTTACATTCGTTATTGTAAAGGACGATGCTCTTGGTAAGGTGTCTCGTACAATCCCCACAATGCTCGACTATCGTACACACATTGAGGGTGGTTCAATGTTCAATACTCCTCCTGTATTGCCTATCTATTCAGCAATGCTTACATTACGTTGGATTAAGGCTAACGGTGGTGTAACAGAAATGCAGCGTCGTGCTTTGGAGCGTGCTGAACTTCTTTACGGTGAGATTGACCGCAACCGTATGTTCAAGGGTACTGCTGCCGTTGAGGACCGTTCATTGATGAACATTGACTTTGTGATGGCCGACGAGTACAAAGAGCTTGAGGCAGACTTTATGGCATACGCTGTTTCTAAGGGTATGGTCGGTATCAAGGGACACCGTTCGGTTGGTGGCTTCCGTGCATCTTGCTACAATGCTCTTCCTTTGGAAGCTGTTCAGGCGCTTGTAGATTGTATGAAGGAGTTTGAGAAAAATAATTGATTCAAAAGCTATGAAAAAAGTATTGGTTGCAACGGAGAAGCCTTTTGCTGCTGTTGCCGTTAATGGAATAAAAGAGATTGTTGAGGGTGCAGGATACGAGCTTGTACTCCTCGAAAAATATACCGATAAGGCTCAGTTGCTTGCTGCTGTTGCCGACGTTGATGCAGTAATCATCCGTAGCGATATTGCCGATGAGGCTCTCTTTGAAGCTGCAAAGAACCTTAAGATTGTTGTTCGTGCCGGTGCCGGATACGACAATATCAATCTCGAGGCTGCTACTGCCCACAATGTGTGCGCAATGAACACTCCCGGACAGAATGCCAACGCTGTTGCCGAGCTTGCTCTCGGACTTATGGTATATGCTGCACGTAACACATTCAACGGTGCGTCGGGCTTTGAGCTTAAGGGCAAGAAACTCGGTATTCAGGGATTCGGTAATATTGGACGTCTCGTAGCTCGTTTGGGTGCTGCTTTTGGTATGGATATTTATGTTCACGACCTTTATGCTCCCGATATTCAGGAGGCAGCAAAGGGTTATACCATCGTAGAGGATGTTCGTGACCTCTATAAGAACTGTAATTTTATTTCGTTGCATATTCCTGCTACTCCCCAGACAAAGGGTAGCATCGGCCGCGAGCTTGTAGCTTCAATGCCCAAGAATGCGGTTCTTGTGAATACTGCACGCAAAGAGGTTATCAACGAGGCTGAATTGATTGAAATGCTTGCAGAGCGTGCCGACTTTAAATATATGACCGACGTTGCTCCTGCAGCTCTCGAGGAGTTTGCAAAATTCGAGGGCCGTTTCTTTGCATCGCCCAAGAAGATGGGTGCACAGACAGCTGAGGCTAATATAAATGCCGGTCTTGCTGCTGCACGTCAGATTGTGGACTTCTTTGAAAATGGTAACGAGAGATTCCGTTTGAACAAATAAAAAGATATAATTATGGCTGTTGTTAAACCTTTTAAGGGCATTCGTCCTCCGCGCGAACTTATAGAACAGGTTCAGAGCCGTCCTTATGATGTGCTGAATTCCGATGAGGCGCGTGCCGAGGCAGGCGACAATGAAAAGTCGTTGTATCACATAATCCGTCCCGAGATTGACTTTCCCGTAGGTACCGACGAGCACGCTCCCGAGGTATACGAGAAGGCTGCCGAGAATTTTGCTAAATTCCAGGAGAATGGTTGGCTCGTTCAGGACGAAAAGGAGCAGTATTACATCTATGCTCAGACAATGAACGGAAAGACTCAGTATGGTCTCGTTGTTTGTGCTTATGTGGACGATTATATGAGCGGTGCAATCAAAAAGCACGAACTTACACGTAAGGACAAGGAAGAGGACCGTATGAAGCACGTTCGTGTGAACAATGCCAATATAGAGCCTGTATTCTTTGCTTTCCCCGACAATGACCGTCTGAACGATGTTGTCGCTTCATATATCACAGCAGAGCCTGAGTACGATTTTACAGCAGAATTGGACGGATTCCGTCACCAACTGTGGATTGTGGACAAGGATGCCGACATTGCTGTAATCACCGAGGAGTTTGCTAAAATGCCTTCGCTCTATATTGCCGATGGTCACCACCGTTCGGCTGCTGCGGCGTTGGTAGGTAAAGAGAAAGCCGACAATAACCCCAACCACAAGGGCGACGAGGAGTATAACTATTTTATGGCAGTGTGCTTCCCTGCTAACCAATTGACAATCATCGACTACAACCGCGTTGTTAAGGATCTTAACGGCCTCTCCGAGGAGGAGTTCCTTGCTGCATTGTCTAAGCATTTTGTTGTTGAGGAGAAGGGTGAGGATATCTATAAGCCTGTTGCTTTGCATAATTTCTCTCTCTATCTTGCAGGAAAATGGTACAGCCTCACAGCAAAAGAGGGTACATACGACGACAGCGATCCTATCGGTGTACTCGACGTTACAATCTCTTCGAACCTTATCCTCGACGAGATTCTCGATATCAAGGACTTGCGTACAAGCAAGCGCATAGACTTTGTGGGCGGTATACGCGGATTGGGCGAGCTTAAACGCCGAGTGGACAGCGGTGAGATGAAGATGGCTCTTGCTCTCTATCCCGTATCTATGAAGCAGTTGATTGACATTGCCGATACAGGCAATATAATGCCTCCTAAGACTACCTGGTTCGAGCCTAAATTGCGTTCGGGCTTGGTAATACACAAATTATCTTGATGTTAGCAGAGGATATCTATAAAACAATAGAACAGCAAAGCGAAGGAACTTACTCCGAAAAAAGGAGCAAGTTCCTTGCTTTTGCTATTCCTGTAACCACTCTTGATGAGGTAAAGGAGCAGGTTGAGTTCTATCAGAAAAAATATTACGATGCACGACACGTCTGCTATGCCTATCGTCTGGGTGAGCGTGGAGAGCAGGAGCGTGCCAACGACAATGGTGAGCCGTCGGGTACTGCAGGAAAGCCTATTCTGGGGCAGATTTATAGTCGCGAACTGACGAATGTACTAGTTGTCGTGGTGCGCTATTTCGGCGGAATAAAATTGGGTACAAGCGGATTGATAGTGGCCTATCGTCTGGCGGCTGCAGAGGCTCTTGATGCGGCTCCTCAGATTGAAAAGACCATTAACGGTGAGATTACCCTAAGATTCTCCTATCCGCTGCTGAACGATGTTCTACGCATCGTAAAGGAGGAGGAGCCTAAGGTTGTTGAACAGATTTTTGACAACGACTGTGTGGTGCGTCTCTCTATGCGCCTGTCGCGTTTGCCGCGTCTTGTGGAGCGCTACGAGAAATTAGTAATATCGAGCAAGGGCGACCTTAGAATAGAGAAGGAATAGTCCTTTGTATAGGGTGGGGAGTATTGTTTATGTGGCAGCTATTATATGTGCTGCCACTTTTTATTTGTGATAGTTTATGAGTCCTGTCATAGGGCTTGAGACAATATTTCCGATATATAGTCCGAGACTCTCGGCTGTCTCTTTTATCTCCTCGGCAAATGCGACTCCTACTCCTCCTATAATGTGGATGGGGAGCCACGAATGGCGGTATATCATTGTGTTGCGCTGGAAGAACTGTGTAAAGCAGTACTTGAGAAGATTGCGTATCTCGGCGTTCTTGCGGTTCTCTACAAGGAAGGGGGTGAAGCTCGCAAGGAAACGGTTGGGCATAGGCATACGGTATACGCTCTCGAGGATTGTGGCAATGTTGAGATTGTACTTCTCGAGGAATTTCTCGCATAGTGCGGGAGAGAGCTGCTTTTTTAGGCAGTCGCTCACCAATTGCTTGCCAAGATGTGCGCCGCTGCCCTCGTCGCCAAGAATGTATCCGAGCGATGGGGTGTTCTCTATAATCTTCTCTCCGTCGAACAGACAAGAGTTTGAGCCTGTGCCCAATATGCAGGCAATACCCTCCTCGTGTCCGCATAGGGCGCGTGCGGCCGCCAAAAGGTCGCTGTTGATATTTATATCTTCGGTGGTGAATACTCCTCCAAGAGCCTCGCGCATTCTCTCGTTGGCGCTGTCATAGGCGCAGCCAGCACCGTAGAAGTGAATAACACTCGGGGTGCCGCTCTCTATTTTGCCGCTCAGTTCTTGAGTGAGCAACTCATAGATGTCGTTGCTGCTCTGCTGTGTGGGATTGAGGCCTTGTGTCTTTATGCGGCTGACGGTCTTTCCTTCGTTCAAAAGAACCCAATCGGTCTTTGTGGAGCCGCAATCTGCAATGAGTATCATAATGTTATCTGTTTATTTGTTGCAAAAGCCCTCTTTGCATAGGGAATTGCTAATTTTTTTGCAAAAATAACTTAAAAATGAGATTTTTATATATCAAAAGGGGAAATATTTTGATATATGATAAACGCAGGCTCCACAAATTTGTTTTTGGGAGCCTGCGTCAATTGCTATATAATAGCTTTTATTTTCTTCTCAGCTTGTTGTTCTGCAATACAACTTTGTAGGTTCCTCCCTTTTTGGTGGGGAATGTAAGGGTGCTCTCTCCGTAGCGCAGGCTACATTTTGAGCCGCTCTTAGAGGTAATTACTGCCTCTGTGAGCTTACCATCGTTCCATTTGATGGCAACGTCGAATCCTCCCTTCGCACATATTCCCTCGATTGAGCCTTCGCTCCAAGCGTCGGGTAGTGCGGGTAATAGGTGGATGAATCCCATCTGGCTCTGCATAAGCATTTCGGTAATTCCGGCTGTTCCTCCAAAGTTTCCGTCAATCTGGAAGGGAGCGTGTGTGTCCCAAAGGTTGTCGAGTGTACCGTTCTTTATAAGGTTGCCGAAGAGGGTGTATGCGTGGTTGCCATCGTGCAGGCGTGCCCATTGGTTGAGCTTCCAGCCCATACTCCAACCTGTTGCGCCGTCGCCGCGGTGTACAAGGACAACTTTTGAGGCCTCGGCGAGTACAGGGGTGGTTACGGGCGAGATTGTGTGTCCGGGGTGTAGACCAAAGAGGTGATTTACGTGACGGTGCTCGTCTTTGGGGTCGTCAATGTCCTTGCTCCACTCCATAAGCTGACCGTAGCGGCCTATTGTGTAGGGGGCAAGCTTGTCGAGTACATTCTCCCACTCCTTGCGTAACTCCTTGTCTACTCCAAGCTCTTTGCTTGCTGCAATAGCATCGAGCAGAATTTCGCGTACTACACCGTGTACGAATGTCGCTCCCTGGTCGATAGGGCCGTGCTCGGGCGATGTTGAGGGGGCTGCGGTGTATGTGCCATCATCCTTTTTCCAAAGATAATCTACGGCAAAGATTGCGCTGCTCTTTATAATATCGTATCCGGTCTCTTTTAGGAATTTTTTGTCGCGTGTATAGTCGTAGTACTCCCATACGTGGGTAGCGAGCCACGGTCCTGCCATAGGATTGAAGTTCCACGACATATCGTGACTGCTGAGAGGCGCTGTAAAGCCGAAAATGTTACCCGAGATACTTGCTGTCCAGCCGCGTGCGCCAAAGTATGACTCAGCGGTGATTGCTCCGGGCTTTATGAGTGTGCGTATAAAATCTATAAGAGGAAGCATACACTCGTCGAGGTTGGTGGTACAAGCGGGCCAATAGTTCATCTGTAGGTTGATGTTGTTGTGATAATCGACACGCCAAGGGCCATCGACATTATTGTGCCATATTCCCTGAAGGTTGGCAGGAAGGTTGCCTGGACGTGAGCTTGCTATGAGAAGGTAACGACCGAACTGATAATAAAGTTCCTCGAGACCATAATCGGGTGTTCCGCTGCGATATTTCTTTAGTCGCGCAGGAGTTGATAGGTTGGCTGTTCCGGGGAATTCGAGTGTGGTGGGAGCGTTGGGGTTAATGTCGAATTTTACTCTGTTGAACAGTGCAGAGTAGTCGGCATAATGCTCTTCGTAGAGCTTGTCGTAACCTTTTGCTACTGCGTTGTTTATCCACTCTTTAGTGGTCTCTGCAGGGTTTACTCCAACGTATGTTCTGGGGTCGCTAAAGTCGGGGTCAAAGTTAATCTTGTAGTCGGTGTCGGCTGTGATGTAGAAATATACCTCGTCGGCGCCGCTGATGTGAATCTGTCCCTGCTCAATCTTTTTTGTACCGCCTTTTGTTACGGCTTTTACTCTTACAGCATACTCCATTTTGTTGTTGTCGAGGATACCTTTGAAGATAAACTCGTCGTCGGAGAGTGGCTCCATAATTCCCTCTGAAACGGGATTATGAACGTACGAGAATATGAGATTCTGCATTCCTGGCTTGTCTGCCGAGAATTTTACAGCCATTACATTTGCGGGGTAAGATGTAAAATATTTTCGCTCGTAATTGACACCGTTTCTCCAGTATTGGACCACTGCTGTTGCTGAGTCGAGCGAGAGGCTGCGTTTGTAGTCGCCGAGTCCTATGAGGTTGTGTCCTGTCTCTATATAGAACTCTCCCATTGTGGTAAAATTACCGAAGCGGAAGGGGTTCTCGTTGTAGTACTCATAGGCTGCGCTACTGTTAAAATTTTCGCGTGTGAGCTTTGCTGCTTTCTCCTCGTCGCCATCGATGAATGCCTGACGTATATCGTCGAGCAGATGAGCCGATTTTTTATTTACATTCCAGTAATAGTCGGCGCCTCCCTCTGTGTTAGGACCTCCGCGCCACAAAGTCTTTTCGTTGAATGTGATGCGCTCGGCCTCTATGGAACCTAAAATGTTGGCGCCGAGGCTTCCGTTACCTATGGGGAGCGACTGTGACTCCCACTCCTGGTCGGCGTTTACGCCGCCGTCACCAGCCCAATGGGGCTTATCCTTACCCACCCAAAGGTCGGGGCGTCCGTTGTACCAAACTTGTCTGCCGTTGAGTGTGGTAGGCTTGTCGAACCACACCGACAGACCTTGTGCGTGACCGCTCTGTGCCTGTGCTGCCAATGCAACGATAAGCGTTGTTGCAAAAAGTTTTAATTTCTTCATAATTAAATATTTATTTATTACGTTTCTTTCCAAATTCAGGGTCTATCCTTACTATTGCCGACACTGCGAATGTAACTATGCAGCATAGCATTATCCATATAAAAAAGTATCGGTATCCTATCAGTTGCTCAATCATTCCCGACACTATTCCCGGTAGCATCATACCAAGTGACATAAATGCTGTGGATATTGCAAAATGGGCGGTAGGATACTCTCCTTGTGCAAAGTAAATCATATATAAGGTATAGGCTGTAAAGCCGAATCCATAGCCCAATTGCTCAATGAAAATGCAGCTTCCGACGGTATAAATGTCGCCCGGCTGTACAAAGCTCATATATACATATACAAGGTCGGGAATTGATATTGCAACTACCATTGGCCACAGCCAATATTTGAGTCCTTTGTGCGATACGCATATTCCTCCTAAGATGCCTCCTATGATAAGTCCAGCAACGCCTAATACTCCGTTGATGAATCCTATCTGTTCGGTGGTCAGTCCAAGGCCTCCTTGTGCTACGGGGTCGAGCAAAAATAGCTTGCCCATCTTTACCAATTGCGCCTCGGGCAGACGAAACAATAATAGAAAAAGGAGTGCTCCTATTATGCCGGGCTTTTTAAAATATGTAACTATGATATGTCCGAAATTTTCAAAAACATCGCGGACACTTTTTGGCTTGCGCGAAATGTCGTCGGCAGGGACGGGTAGTAGGAATCTGTGGTAGAGCGAGAATAGCAGCATAAGTAGTGCGACAATGCCTATTGTTATTCCCCAGCCTGTTGCGCTGTTCCCGGTAGAACGGGCGAGTCGGCCTCCGACAATTACCAGCACTCCCGAACCAAAGACCATTGCCACTCGGTAGAATGTGTTGCGTATGCCCGAAAAGAACGACTGTTTCTCCTCGCTGAGCCCCAGAATGTAAAAGCCGTCGGCTGCAATGTCGTGTGTCGCCGATACAAATGCCGCGAGCATAAAAAATATCAGCGTGGCAACAAGGAAATGCTTTGTGGGCAGCGCAAAGGCAATGGCCGCGAAGCATAATGCGAGGGACAACTGCGTGCTTACAATCCACCAACGACGGGTGCGCCACATTTCAATAAATGGGCTCCAAAAGGGCTTCAGTGTCCAGGGAAGCAACAGTATTCCTGTGTAGAAAGTAATGTCGGCATTGCTAATCCCCATCTCTTTGTAGATGTAATCCGAAATGTTTGTTATTGTGTGATAGGGTAGTCCCGATGCAAAATAGAGCGTCGGAATCCATAGCATAGCCTGCAACCACAGCTTTTCGTCGCTTATATTTTTCTCTTTGTTCATCGTTGGCGGTTTTCTTGTTCAAAGTTATTAAGAATTTTTGACTTTAGCTACCATTTGCCCGAAAATGTATCTTTCTCTTTGGGAGTATGTAATCTTTTTGCTCCATTTTGTGGGAATGTATAGCCTTTTTGTTCCATTTTTTAGCCTCTTTTACCGATGAGCTTTTTTTGATTTTTTTTTGATTGTCAAATTGTCTAAGAATTGCCCTTTGTTGGTGGAAAATGTTTGCCTAATTGATACGATAGCTGAAAAATGTAAGCATTTTCCCTATAAACTTCCTTTGCTGATTTTGGGCTGCTGTCCGATGGGATAATTTTTGCCTATTTTTTAAAAATAAAAAGAAGAAAAAATTATTAAAGTTCGAAAAATTATTCTTATTTTTGAGCGATAAATAGTGTGCAAAAGACTCTGTAGCGCCTATTTTAGATTATATTTTGTTGAAATTTTTTAACTCAACTACTTATAAATAAACTAATTATGAAACTTAAAAAAGTTGGAATTTCACTTCTGGCGACAACGCTTCTTGGGTTGCCGCAGGTGGCTTTCTCTGCAAACACAGAGGCAGCCGAGATTAACGTGATGCAACAGCAAGACGGTACCATTCGTGGTATAGTTAAGGATTCGAGCGGCGAGCCCGTATTCGGAGCTATTGTCTTTGTTGTGGGTACAACAAATTCATCAATGGTGGATTTTGATGGTAACTTTACTCTTGAGCACGTAAAACCCGGTGTTACCGTACGTGCCCAGATGATGGGTTATGCTTCCGTTGATAAAGTTTGGAACGGTGGCGTGTTGAACTTCGTCCTCGACGAGGAGACAACACAGCTCGAGGAGATGGTCGTAACTGCGATGGGTATCGTTCGTAAGGAGAAATCTCTTACCTACTCAACACAGCAGATTAAGGCTGACGACATTATGAAGGTTCAGGATATGAACCTCGTGAACTCACTCGAGGGTAAAATCTCGGGTATCACAATTACTCCCAGTGCCGGTGGTGCCGGTGGTGCTTCTAAAATCACACTCCGTGGTAACAAGTCAATCCAGGGTGAGAATGCTCCCCTTATCGTTGTTGACGGTGTACCTATGACCAATGGTATCCGTGGTCAGGTGAGCGATGCATCGAACATTTCATCGGGTAGCGTATCTGAGGGTTCTGACCCTATGTCAATGATTAACCCCGACGATATTGAGTCTATGAACGTACTTAAGGGTGCGAATGCTGCGGCTCTCTACGGTTCACGTGCTGCCAACGGTGTACTTATGATTACTACAAAGAAGGGTAAAGAGGGTAAGATGGATGTTACATTTAACTCTAATACTACTTTCGATACTCCTATGATGACACCTTCTATTCAGAATAGCTACGGTTCTGCTTACCTCAGCGTTGATGGTACACGCCGTTTCAAGGCTGACAACTGGGGAGACAAGCTCTCTGGCAACGGCAAATATTCTGATAAGATGAAGCCTACAGTAGGTATCCTCGTAGACGATAAGGAGTATGATATGTATATGCGTAACTATGCTACAAACGAGATTGCTGAGTTCTACAAGACCGGTGTAACAACCAATAACTCAGTTTCAATTTCGGGTGGTACAGAGAAGGTACGTACATATTTCTCTTACTCTAACTCTCACGCGTTGGGTATGATTGAGTCGAACCGTTATAACCGTAACACTTTGGCGTTCCGTCAGAACTTCAAATTGTGGGACCGTTTGACAATCGACGTAAATGCTAACTACGTACAGACAAGAACAACTAACCGTTTCGGTGGTGGTGGTACAGGTAACCCCATTTTCCACCTTTATAATATTCCCCGTGACGTTGATATGGATTACTACCGTGACAACTACTCGGCACAGGGTACTTGGTTGTCTCCCGAGAGTACATATTACACCGGTGACGGTACCAGCTATACAGCTGTTAAAGGTCGCGAGGAACTCGAAGGTCCTATGCAGCAGTGGTACGCTCAGGGACCCGGTAACAACAACCCCTATTGGTTGATTAATATGAACCGTTCAGTTTCAACCGAGGAGCGTTTCTTTGGTAACTTGCAGGCTTCACTCAAAATTATCGATGGCTTGAACTTGCAGGGACGTGTCTCTATCGATAACACAAGCTACTCTAACGAGGCTAACACTTACGCTACTACATATTATGTAAATGATATGTATCGTTACGGTAAATATTGGTACTCTAACAACAGCACAGCCGAGATTTATACCGACTATTTGCTCTCTTATAATAAGGAGTTTAATAAAGATTGGTCGTTGTCGGCTACTGCAGGTTATGTAGGTCACACAATTAAGGGACAAACTGTAACTATCGACCACTTTAACGCTACAAAGCCCAAATATCAGGGTGGTATCGAGACTGGTATTCCTACAGAGGTTAACTGGTTTGACCCCAGCGCAGGATATTCAGGTTCTTCTTCAAAGGGCAAGAGCTCTAACTGGGACCAGGCAGCTTTGTTTACTGCTCAGGTAGGTTGGAAGGATGTTGTGTTCGTTGATGCTTCTTATCGTCACGACTGGTATCGTCCCTTCTTGCAGTTCAAATATCTTGGAACTCCCACAAGCTACGGTTACTTTGGTGTCGGTGGTAACGCCATCATCAGTGATATGGTTAAACTCCCCAAATGGTGGACATATGCTAAATATCGTTTGAGCTACTCTGAGGTAGGTAACTCTATTCCTAATATGTACTATGCAGGTGGTGGTGTGAACACTATTACCGGTGCAATCTCAGTAAACGGTTACAACTCATTCTACCCTGTTCCCGAGAAGACAAAGTCTTTGGAGACAGGTCTTGAGATGCAGTTCTTCCGCGATCGTTTGAACGTGGACGTTACATACTATAACTCTGCAATGCACAACTCTTATTTGAATATCTCAGGAACCAACGGTAAGACTCAGCCTGTGAACAGTGGTGTTATCCGCAACCAGGGTGTTGAGCTTTCAGTAGGTTACGACTGGGCTATCGATAGAAACTGGCGTTGGAAGACTAACGTGAACTTCTCTTACAACCACAATAAGATTGAGGAGACTTACCAGGATAAGACCGGTGTAAGTAAGGAGATGGAGGTTACACTCGTATCTAACAGCCGCGCCGTAGTAAGATATGCTAAGGGTGGTTCATACGGTGATATCTACGTTCGCGACTTCTCACGTTATGCAAACGATTGTACAACCAGCGATGGTAAGTTCCACAAGGCAGGTGATATTTATGTAACCAACGACGGTACTCCTCAGTTCGGTCAGACTGTAACTGCAGACGAGAGCGGTAACTTGAAGTTTACAGCAAACGAGAGAACATACAGCAAATATGCTGGTAATATGAACTCTGACGTTCAGCTTTCTTGGTCTAATACATTTAGCTACAAAGACTTTACACTTTACTTCCTCATCAACGGCCGTATCGGTGGTAAGGTACTCTCTATGACCGAGGCTTGGTTGGATAAGGATGGTACATCGGTACGTACAGCAGAGGCTCGTGACTATGCTGAGGCTAATGGCATTTATGCTGCTGATGGTTCTTTGGGTATGTACATCAACGAGGGTCGCGACCTTGTTCCCGTTGAGACTTACTACAAGACTGTAGGTGCTAACAGCATTGAGCCTTACATCTACAATGCTACAAACTTCCGTTTGCGTGAGTTGTCACTCGGTTACACATTCCGTAACCTCTTCGGTGAGTACAAGAACTTGAACCTCTCTTTGGTTTGCCGTAACTTGTTCTTCCTCTACAAGGATTCTCCCGTAGATCCCGATATCTCAGTTTCTACAGGTAACAGCCTTGGTGCAATCGATATGTTCAATATGCCTTCGGCTCGTTCATTCGGTTTCAACTTGAAGCTTAACCTTTAATTAGTACATTATTAAATATATATAAATATGAAGAAATTTCTTATATGCGCAGGTGCATTGGCCTTTTCGGCATTGACAATGCAGTCGTGCTTGGATTTTGACGATCCGGGTGATGAGTTGGGCTTTGGAAGCATTCAGCTTGAGACAGCTAATCCCATAAGTAGAACCGGAATTGATTCAATTAACTACCGTTTCCAGCCTACAGAGGACGAGCTTAAGGCTTTGACAAAGACTTTGGACGTTGTACGTGCTCAGTCAATGTCTACTCAGTTCTGTCTTCGTGGTGGTAAGGGTACTGAGCTCCCCGGTGCTCACGCTTATCAGTATCAGTATACCAATAGTGGTCCCGACCTCTATGCTCAGTATTTTGTAGTTCCTCACTACGATTTTGAGTTCGGTCCTGAGCTTCTCTCTTCATACGCGATTTCTGATTATCGTGGTTCTGCTGCCGGTGCTTACACAATGGCTAAGAATGCTATTATGCCTTTGTTGCACCACGCAAGCGTAGACTCTGTTCCCGAGGTTAAGGCTATCGGTCTTTTGCTCTACTCTCTTGCTGCGCAGGAGGCTGTAGATATTTCGGGTGCTATCACTTATCTCGAGGATAAGAAGAACCTTGAGGACGTTAGAACATACAACGATATTAGAACTGTTTACTATGGTATCGTAGATAACTTGGATACTATCGTTGCTTGTCTCAAGAACTTTGAGAATCGCCCCGATTGGTACAAGAAGAACTTGTTTGCTCGTCGTGGTATGATTAAGCAGACTTATACAAAGTCTATCATTACAGATTTGGATAATGACTATCAGTTGATAGAGAATTTCTGGCGTTTGGCTAACTCTTTGAAGTTGCGTATGGCTATGAACATCGTTAAGGTTGAGCCTGAGACAGCAAAGAAATGGGCTGAGGAGGCTGTTGCCAGCGGTGTTGTAGAGAAGGCTAATCATCAGTTGGGACTTTCAAAGTCTACATCCGGTGCTTCGGTAGACCATCCTCTTGCAACTCTTGCAACAGAGGATTGGCAGGATGCTAAGCTTTGTGCTTCTTTTGAGAGCTTGCTTAAGAGCTTCAACCACCCCTACTTGCAGTATATGTTCAAAAAGAACGACGGTGATATTGTAAACAAGAATACCGGTGTTACAACACCCGCTAACACTGATGTTTTTGGTATTCGTGCCGGTGCTAAGGTAGGTAAGGGTAAGCTTGGTAACATTAACAACCACATCTATTACTCAATGCTCGATAAGAAGGTTATCACCAATTGTCCTCTCTTCTATGTTAAGTGGGCTGAGGTAGACTTCTTGCGCGCTGAGGGTGCTATCCGTGGTTGGAATATGGGTGGTTCGGCTGAGTCTTTCTACAATCGTGGTATTGAGAATGGTTGCGCAGAACTTCCCGGTAACTTCAACGAGATTTATACCAACGCAATGGAGGAGTATATGAATTTGGAGCAGCCTTATGCATATACAAACGTAGACCCCATTGGTGATGGTGAGGATTGGCCCAGCGTAACTACTATTGGTGTTAAATGGAACGGTGGTGATAATAATGAGACAAAATTGGAGAAGATTATTACTCAGAAGTACATTGCTTTGTTCCCCCTCTCAACAATTGCTTGGACCGACCTTCGTCGTACAGGTTATCCCAAATTGTTCCCCGTTCTTAATCCCGAGGATGGTGACGGTTCTTTGAAGTATGGCGATATCATTCGTCGTATTCCTTGGATTCCTACCGACGTTATTGCTGCTGAGATGGTAAATACCACTGGTATCCCTGCATTGGGTGATGGTGCAACCGATACTCAGGCACAGCGCTTGTGGTGGGACGTAGACGTTGCTAATTTCTAAAAAAAAAGAATTTCCACAGCCTGCTTTGTGGGCTGTGGAAATACAGTTATAAGAATCTTTTTTATATTAACCTTTTAAACAATTAAAGTATGTCAAAAAAATTATTACTTTTGGCCGGTGCTTCTTTGTTTGCAGCTACAGTAGGCGCACAGTCTTTGAAAGAGGGCTATGTGACTTGGGGTGTTGGTGGTACTGATACTCACACTGCAGTAAAGACCTGGATGGAGAAAGGCAAGATTAACGAAGATGATAACTTCTTCATCTCTCGTGTAAAGCCTAAACTTTATTTCCGTAACGTAGCTACACAGGTACGTCAGGATATTAACGAGAGCAACGACAAGAAGCTCGTTATGTGGGTACCTATCGATGATGATGGCTCAAAGTCTCCCAACCAGACAAACGAGAATGCTCTTCCCAACGGTGTGTTCGATTCAGAGGTATTCAGTATGTGGTCATACGTTACCCACTATGGTAACTGGACTGCTCCTCAGGGCCGTATCCCCGGTAACTTTGCTGACGTAGCTCACAAGAACGGTGTAGCAGTATCGGGTGTAGCCGGAATTCCTTGGGCAGCAAACGTTGTTCCTGGTAACGCTTGGTATACCTGTTTCAACGAGTTGTACAACTTGGGTGGTGAGAATGTTGCCGACTTTTTGTGCTACTATGGTATTGATGGTTTGGGTTATAACTCAGAGTTCTATGCTGGTGGTGTTCAGAATGACTTGATGGACCTCCACGATGAGTTGGTAGAGATTATGGCCGACCGTAACCCCATCTTTGAGAATATGTGGTACGACGGAACCAACGAGAATGGTCAGATTTCATTCGATAATGGTCTTGGTACACACAACGACGATATCCTCGCTGGTGCATCATTGTTCTTCAACTACAACTGGAATAGCTTGCTCGGTAAATCAGTAGACTATGCTAAGAATAAAGGTTTGAATCCCTTGAACATCTACGCTGGTATGAATATGCAGGGTGGTGAGGGTAAATTCTGGAAGACCTTGGCTCAGTATCCTATTTCAATCGGTTTGTGGGGTGCTCACAACCAGAATATGTTCTGGGAGAGCCGTCACGAGCTTGGTTCAGCTCCCGCCGTTAAGTTGAATACCTATATGCTGCGTACCGAGCGTTGGTTCACCGGTGGTACTCGTAACCCTGTTACTTGCCCCGAGGTAATCAACTCATTGACCTACTCAGCAAAGAACTACAACTTCCACGGAATGTCACGTTTTATGTCTGCTCGTTCAACATTGAAATGGGACCTTTCAGTAGAGCCTTTCGTAACCAATTTCAACTTGGGTAACGGTAAGTTCTTCAACTTGAATGGTGTACGTAAGCACAACAAAGAGTGGTATAACATCGGTATTCAGGATTATCTCCCCAACTGGCGTTG
This sequence comes from Bacteroidaceae bacterium, assembly GCA_017546785.1. Taxonomy (GTDB): domain Bacteria; phylum Bacteroidota; class Bacteroidia; order Bacteroidales; family Bacteroidaceae; genus HGM04593. The sequence continues at coordinate 37,891 of JAFYRW010000005.1, forward strand.
GTGGTTCACAACCAGCTTGCTCGGTCGCACAGCTGCCGAGGTTGCAGAGAATGGTCTTGATGCAGAGTTTACTTGGGAGGATGCTTACTTTGGTGGTTCATCAATCCGCATCTTCGGTAACAGCGCCGAGGAGTATCTCCACTTGTTCAAGACAGAGTTCGATCTTAAGGCTGGTGACGTTATCACCTTCCGTTACAAATTGCGTAAGGGTGCTGCTAACGTAGACCTCGTTCTTACTGCTAAGGGTAACGAGGGTACACCTATCGCAGGTGACTACACTTTGGTAAACAATGAGACTGAGGTAGATGATGAGAAGTGGGTTGAGAAGAAGTTCACCGTATCGGCAGAAAATACTCTTGCTCTTGTAGCTCTTCACTTTGAGAATGCTAAGAACCTCGACCTTTTGCTTGGTGAGTTCTCAATCGTTCGTGGTGAGTATGCTAAGCCCGCTGTTCCTGTAATCGAGAGCACAAAGCTTCTTGTTTACAACTCAACAGGTGTTGATGGTAAGATTATCTTCAATATGCCTAACGACAAGCCCGCCGGTGAGGTATGCTACAACCTTGACGTAAATACTTCAATGTTCCGCCTCTATGTACAGCAGGAGGGTTGCGAGCCTATGTTGATGGGTGCAACAACATCTTGGGCTGGTTTGTACTATGCCGCAGACGTTGATCCTGAAAAGTCTTTGAAGGTTCGTTTTGGTGTGTCAGCTGTGTCACTCGATGGTAAGAGCGAGTCTGAGATTGCTTGGGGTGAGTATCACTCAACCGGTACTTATACCTACAACGATAACATCCAGATTAACAAGAGTATGATTAAGCCCGGTGAGTCTTTCGAGATTTCATACGTGGATCCCTTGCACGAGGATGGTGAGTGGACAATTACTAACGAGGCTGGCGAGGTAGTTAAGACTGCTACCGGTAAGTCTATCCTTGTTGAGGAGGGTATTGATGTTATCGGTGGTTACAATGTAACTGTAAACGGTAACGTATACGTTCAGAAGATCGGTAAATTGTCACGTGAGCCTAAGGAGCGTAGCTTCCCCGGTTACTTCCAGATTACCGATGAGAAGATTGGTGCTCTTCCCGAGATTTACACTCTTACTGCTAACGACCAGGATGCTGACATCGCTGTAGAGGCTAACGAGGATATCACTCTTAAGTATACAGGACGTAAGGCTGACGGTATCGGTTCTCAGGGTCTCGACCTTAAGGAGAATCGCTTCGGTGTTAAGTGTGCTGATCTTGGCCTTGTAGGTGCTAAGTCTTTCTCAGTTGCATTCTGGTTGAAGCTTAACACTCTTGCAGTAGGTGAGACTCAGTTGGTAGCTGTTGCTAACAAACTCGATAGCTGGCCTAAGACTGACTGGGGTTGGTTGTGGACTAACATCAAGGATGATGGTACAATGGGTTCATATACTTGGCGTGGTACTGACGCATCTACAAACAACGAGTTGCGTTACAAGTTCGAGAATGCTAAGCTTGCAGTAGGTGCTTGGGTACATATTGCAATGACATTCGACTACAATGCTAGCGGTGCTTTCTACGGCGAGTTCTATGTAAACGGTGTTAAACAGGAGATTACAGCTTGGAACCGTCAGTCAGATGGTGATACATACAAGAAGACTCAGCCCGGATACCAGTCTAACGTTTACAACATCACAAATGGTCAGGTTCTCTCTATCGGTGGTAGCGCTCACGGTCGCGCAGGTATCGATGGTGCACTCGACAACGTAACTGTTTGGGATAAAGCTCTTACAGAGGAGGAGGTTAAGGTTGCTATGGGTGACCTCGATGCAAACAACCTCCCCGCTAACGTTCTTGCTTACTGGGATTTTGAGACAATGGCTGATGATGATATGACATTCAAGTCAGTTGGTCAGAAGGTAGGTGTTGCTGCCGGTATGCACTCTTACGAGGCTGGTACAGCTGAGGGTCAGGGTTACTTCCACTGGATTAACTCAGAGTACACATCAGGTTGTCCCTTCGTAACAGGTTCTGCATTCCCCGTAACAACAGTTCCTTCTTGGAGAGCTAACCGTGCTGTTCTCTCTAACGAGGAGGGTAACGACCAGGCTGGTTCTGCTACTGTTTCTTACAAGAAGGACGGTGACTACACTGTAACTCTTACACTTGCTAACTCTTTGGGTAGCGATTCTCGTACCTTCCAGGTAATTAAGGTTGGTGAGGGTGCTACCGCTGTTGAGGGTGTAGATGCTGCTGAGGTAGCTACATACGCTGTTGAGGGTGCTGCTATCGTTGAGTTTGCTCAGGAGGGTACATACACAGTATCGGTTTATAACCTTGCTGGTGTTACTGTTGCTGCTGAGACTGAGACTGTTGCTGCTGGTGCTACAATGCAGATTGCATTGGGTGCTAAGGGCGCTTACGTAGTAGTAGTAGAGAAAGATGGTGAGGTTGTTCGTACAGTTAAATTGTTGAACAAGTAATTTATCTTTCGATAAAATATTTATTGGGCACCTCTTTTGAGGTGCCCAATTTTTTTATTCTCTATTATTCATTTTTTCTGTTTGGTAAAGTGGGGGATATGAGTTATCTTCGCGTCTGTAATTTAAAATATTGATTTATGTTCTCAGGAATTGTTGAAGAATTTGCTACGGTAAAGGCTTTGGTTAAGGAGCAGGGTAATGTACATCTTACTCTTACCTGTTCGTTTGTTGATGAATTGAAGATTGACCAGAGTGTGTCGCACAATGGTGTGTGTCTTACTGTTGTTGATATAAAGGATGGTTGCTACACTGTTACTGCTATGCAGGAGACATTGCTGCGCTCTAATCTCGGCGAGCTTAAGGTTGGCGACAAGGTTAATGTGGAGCGTAGTATGATTATGAACGGACGACTCGACGGACATATTGTGCAGGGACACGTGGACCAGACTGCCGAGTGTGTTGAGGTTCGTGACGCTGATGGTAGCTGGTACTATACCTTTAGATACAAAAAGGATGATGTGATGGCTGCAAAAGGCTATCTTACCGTTGATAAGGGCTCGGTGTGTGTGAATGGCGTGAGCCTTACTGTGTGTGAGCCTACAGATGATTCGTTTACAGTTGCTATTATCCCTTATACTTATGAGCACACTAATTTCCACACTATAGGGGTTGGTACTAAGGTGAACATTGAGTTTGATATTATTGGTAAGTATATTGCGAGAATCTTCAAAAAGTAATCTCTCCGATGAAGAGTTTTCTGGAGCTTGCACAGGCGCGACAGAGTGACAGGGCTTTTGTTGCGGGTGCAAAGATTGAGCGTGAGGTGCTTGAGCGTATAGTTGAAGCGGCCCGTATGGCTCCTTCGGCGTGCAATGGACAGCCGTGGCATTTTACTGTTGTTACGGACGAGAATATCCTTGCCGATTATGTTAAGGCTATTGTGGGGCTCGGTATGAATAAGTTCGTAAAGGATGCTGCTGCATTGGTGCTTATCACTCTCGAGAGTACTAATTTCTCTTCGCGCGTGGGTAGTGGGATAAAGGATAAGAATTTTCCTTTGATGGATCTTGGCATTGCTACTGCTTATATGACTCTTGCAGCCGAGGATGAGGGTGTTGGCTCGTGTATTCTTGGTTGGTTCGACGAAAAGAGAATTAAGGAGCTTGCGGGTATTCCTAATGGTAGGCGTGTGATGCTTATCGTGGCTCTTGGTGTTGCTGCCGGGGCTAAAAGGAGAAAGGTGCGTAAGGCTTTTGACGAGGTTGTGTCGTACGAAAAGTATTAGTTTTATCATTTTATATTGTTGGTGGTTGCTGTCGGTGTCTTGTGCACTGCAAATGCCGCCTTTTTTTTCGTCTACAGCTTTTGTGCCGACAAAATATCTGCGTGTAATAGGCTTAAAAACGATTCAATAGGGCGGTATGTAGAACTCTTGTGGAGTTTTTAAATTAGTTTTTTGCATAAAAGACTAATAAATATTAAAAAATATAGGAGTTTTACCTCTTTTCACTATATTTGCGCAGCATTGCGAATATGTACTGCGGGCTGATGGAGTATATTTGTTGCGCTCGTCGGTTTGTGCTGTTTTTCGCGGTGTGAACAATGTGATATTGAGAGTGTGCTCTTTGGTGGTATCATATTGTTTGGATAGTGGTGTAATTATAAAATAATATAAGATGGTAGATTTCTTTTCGACTTTCGATTGGTTGCAGGTGCTTAGCGCCTTTATTGTGTTGTTTGCTATTATCGACCCTGTCGGCACAATGCCTACAATTGTGGGTATACGCGAGAGTGGCAGACGTATTGATGCGGGAAAGGCTGTGTTCTACTCTTTTTCGCTGATGACTCTCTTCTTTTTTGTGGGCGATTCCCTGCTGGCACTCTTTGCGGTAGATATTAACTCGTTTGCTGTTGCCGGTGCGCTTATCCTGTTCCTTGTGGGATTAGAAATGGTGCTTGGCATTGAGGTGTTCAAGGATATGGGACAGTTGGCTGGTAATGCTACCTATCTGCCTGTGGTGTTCCCTCTGTTGGCGGGACCGGGCTCGTTTACTACTCTTCTGTCGTTGAAGGCCGAATATGCTACGCTCAATATCTTCATCGGATTGCTTTTGAACTCGGCTATTGTGTTCTTGATGCTTAAGTTCACAACACGTGCGCAAAAGGTTCTTGGCGACGGTGGCGTGTACTTTATGAAGAAGTTCTTTGGTGTTATTTTGTTGGCAATCTCTGTTAAATTGTTTACATCGAATATCTCTTATCTTATAAATGCTGTATCGGGAAACTGATGCGATGAATGATAATAAAAAAGGCGTTGCAAGAGCAACGCCTTTTTTATTGTTGTTGGGATATTATCGGCGGTAGTTGCCGAGTCCTTGACTCTCGCAGGTAGTAAGATTGCCGGTGCTGTCGGAGTAGATGAAAAAGGCGTCGACGCAGTTGTTGTTGCAGAATTGCATTGCCTTATCGACTCCCATTACCATAAAGGCTGTGGCAAGAGCATCGGCGGTGGCACAATCGTCGGCAATGACTGTTGCCGATAGCAACGAGTGCTCTACGGGGTAGCCTGTGCGTGGATCGATGGTGTGGGATACCTTCTTGCCATTCTCGTAGCGGTAGTTGCGGTAGTTTCCCGACGTTGCCATACTTTTGCCGCTAAGGTGCAGACGCTCCTGAAGCTCGCCGTTGGCAATGCCTTCGATGGGCTTGTTTATGCCTATCACCCATTCGTTGCCTTTATTGTTGGTGCCTTTGGTTACAATCTCGCCGCCAATCTCTACCATAAAATTGCGGCATCCTTTGCGCTCAAGCATTCGGGCTACCTGGTCGCAGGCGTATCCTTTGGCTACTGCGCTGCAGTCGAGCTGTGTCTCGGGGTGCTGCTTGACAATCTTCTCTCCGTCGTACGAGAGCTTGTTGTATCCGGTGTATTGCAGCAACTGTCGAATGGTTGCTGAGTCGGTGGGTAGGCCATTCTTGTATCCGAATCCCCAAGCATTGACCAATGGGGCTACGGTAATGTCGAATGCTCCGTCGGTGAGTTGTGATATATGCTGCGATATTACAAAGACGCGCAGGAACATACTGTCGAGCGGTGTGTCGCGATTCTCGTTCACTGCTGTTATGATTGACTTCTTGTTGAATGTCGATAGTGAATTATCTACTGCCTGTAATACCGATTCAATATGCTGGGTGAGCTCCTCGGCGTGCTGATAGGTGATATTGTAGTATGTGCCGAATATCTTGCCGCTTTTATTCTGAAAAGAGGGCCCTTTGGTGAGTATGCGCGCTGTTGCTGCTACAAGAAGCAACAGAAAGAGTATCTGCCAGATTTTTAGTTTTTTCATTGTTATTTTCGGTTAATGGGAATCTCGTATATAAGATTATATGTTCCTCCAAAGGTGCTGCCTGTGTTGTTTCCGTATCCGGGAATGTAGCTTATATTGGAATTGTTTGCCTTGCTGTCCTTTATGCGCAATTTGTATCGTACGCTCCAGCCCATACGGAAGTTCTTCCATATTTTTACATTTACTCCTACTCCAACCTCGGCCCATAGTGCTGTTCCTCTTACGCCGTCGAGGGTGAGGGGTACCTCGCTGCCCCATATTGGGTCGATGAGGGGTGGGGCATCGACATTGTATTTAACGTTTGTCCAAGCGAAGCGCGCCGCGAGATAGGGGTAGCTGTCGGCTGGCTTTGCGCCCCATTTGTGCAGGAAATTGTAGTTTACTCCCACGCGATAGTAGGGGGCCGCAGCTGTGTAGTGTATGCCATTGTCGCTGTTGGTGACGTTTGTGCTGCCGTAGCCAACCTCTACCACTGGAAAGAGCCAGTGTCCTAAATTGGCGTCAATGGATGCCTCGCCGCTAATGCTGTTGCCTATGAGACGGTAGGCGCAACCAAAAATGTCGGCCGATACGTTGAACCCTTTGAAGGCAAAGATATTTTCCTTTTTTGTATCGCCCTTGCTGCTCTCTTGCGCTGTTGCCGCCATTGGCAGGAGACACAAGAGGCTACTGAGCAATATAGAGCTTAATATTTTCATTAGGGTCGTAGTTGATGGTGTGGTTTACAATGACAGCCGAGTCTATGAAGCTTTGAGTGTGCTGAAGCCCTGTGAGGTTGTGAAACATTCCCGTTCCGCACGATAGCGATATAAAATAGGGGGTGTTCGTGTGCTCTACATACAGTGTGTCGGTGTACATATTGTCGTAGATGAGTACGACGGTGTCGCGCTGCTGGGCATAGCTTACGGGTATCGTAAGTTCCGATGCTGACGTCAGACGGTTGATGACAATGCTGTCGCGACCCTCTATCATAAGCGCTACCGACAGTTGCCCGTTATATGTTGCCACACTCTCTTTGCCTGTAATAGGGTTTACTGAATAGAGTCGCACGCGGTTGTACGATGTATTGTTCATACTGCAGTCGCTACCGTCGTCGCAACTGCCGAATGTGCATATTGCAAAAAGTAGGGCAATGGCTTTTAACCACAGAGACAATTGCTTGATGCTCTTCATCTTAAATTTCTTTTGCAATGTTGTATTTGTTGCGGTCGTACGACGTGCGGCTTATAAGCTCTCCCAAGAATCCTGTCAGGAACAGCTGTGTGCCCAATATCATCATTGTAAGTGAAATGTAGAAATAGGGCGAGTCGGTAACTAGGCGTAACGGAATCGCGGCTGCAAGATGGTATATCTTGGTTGCTCCCAATATGATGGCCGATATTAGTCCGATGAGGAACATTATTGTACCCAATAGACCGAATATGTGCATAGAGCGGTTGCCGAACTTAGAGAGGTACCACAATGATATAAGGTCGAGGTAACCGTGGAAGAAGCGGCTTATTCCGAATTTGCTCTTGCCGTATTTGCGTGCCTGATGGTGAACCACCAATTCTCCGATATTCGAGTATCCTGCATTCTTTGCAAGGTAGGGGATATAACGGTGCATATCTCCGTAGACCTCGATGCTCTTTACAACCTCGTTGCGGTAGGCCTTGAGTCCACAGTTAAAGTCGTGAAGGTTCTTTATTCCCGACACTTTGCGCGCTGTGGCATTGAACAGCTTTGTAGGGATTGTTTTGCTCAACGGGTCGTAGCGCTTCTGCTTGTAGCCCGATACAAGGTCGTAGCCGTCCTGTGTAATCATACGGTAGAGAATGGGTATCTCGTCGGGGCTGTCCTGAAGGTCGGCATCCATTGTTATTACAACGTCTCCTTTGGCACGCTCGAATCCGCAATAGAGTGCGGGAGACTTACCGTAGTTCCTGCGGAATTTTATTGCGTGTATATTGCTGTTCTCTTTGCCGAGCTGTTCTATTACCTGCCACGAATTGTCGGTGCTGCCATCGTTTATGAATATCACCTCGTAGGTGAAATTGTTCTCCTGCATTACTCTGTTTATCCAAGCGGCAAGTTCTGGTAACGATTCTGCTTCGTTGTATAGAGGTACTACTACTGATATATCCATTGTGTCATTTGTTTGGGGTACGCTTTACGAATATTGCGGTTAATGGGGTTAATATTCCTGTAACCATCATATTGGTACTGAGGAATTGTAATACAATGTCCGAGGTAGTCATCTGGTTCCACGCTTCTGCTATCTGCTTAAAGGCGTCGATAGTAGCAGCGTCTAACTCGGGTATTTGTTGTAGAATGTTTATCTGTTCTTCAAGGAAAGAGAGGAAAAAGCCTCCGTCGATGAATATGAAATAGATGTATTGCGCTACGGCAAAGAGCAGCGACGCGCATACATACATTATTATCAGGAACGACCAAGCGCCGATGAATGTCATTGTGTTGCCACACTCCTGCTTGCGGTATCTTGCTGTGAGCTTTGCTGCAAAAAATGGAGAGGCTGCAAGCATTGCCAAGAATAGCACCGATAGTACGGCGTTGCTTAGTCCTAATATGTATATGATGCCTATGGCAATCCAATAAAGGCCTAATATAGTGCCTTGCTGCATTGCTTTCTGGCTGTAATTGCTGTTGGGTGTATTTGTCTGCATTTTATTGCCTGTTTTTCTTTGCGAAGATAAGATAATAGCTTGAAGATAGCAAGAAGATGCGCCTTTTTAGTGTTAATTAGTGGTTACTTTTAAAGCCTCGGGGCTCTGCACGAAGCAATGGCTTGCTTGCCGTTGTTTGTGGTTGCTTTTTGGGCAATTATGCATTGCGGCTGATATCCTGTGCGCCGTTTCTTGCATAAAGAGCAATGGCAATAAAAATGGAGAGCCACTGCTCTCCATTTTTATCTGTTGTTATAGGCTGTTTGTTACTTGACAATGACCTTTACTCCATTGACAATGTAAAGACCGGGGTGAGAGATTGTCTCTATGCGGCGGCCTGCTGCATTGTAGATGATTTTAGCGTCGTTGCTCCCGATGGTCTCTATTGCTGTGGGATTGTTCTCTTGTACTTTGGTTGCTGTTACGCCTGTGAGTGATGTTATCTCCATTTGCCATATCCAGTTGGCACCGTCGCTTGCTGCGTAGCCGATAGAGAGGTCCTCTACGGTAATTATTCCCTCGTCGTTCACGGTGAGGGTAATTGTGCTTTTGTTCTGGTCGGCATTGCGCAATACAATGTGTCCGAAGTTGTCGAATTGCTCTATGAGGCCATATTTGTAGTTGAAGAAACTAATCTCGGCCGAGCGTTTGTCGTCGGCAACAATAAGCCCCCATCCGCCGCTTGTGGTATTGAAAATGTCCTTGTCGAGAATCTCGGTGATTGTTATCATATCCCAATCTTTGTTGTATTCGGTCTTCAACGTGAAGGTCTCGGGGCAAGCCCAAGCGTCGGCCATAAGGTTGTTGGGAGTGGCTGTTACGGTAAAAGTGCCTGTCCAATCGAAATTGATGGGGGTGGATGCTTCTGTTGCGCTCTCTTGTGCGAATGCTGTTGTTGCAATGGCAAGCAACAACGAGAAGAAAAGTGTAAATTTTCTCATAATGCGTTATTGGTTTAATGTTCTGTAATATTCCTTTATTGTCTGCAAAATTAACTTTTTAAATAGTAATTATCTTATCTTTATCTGTTTAATATGCGTCGGATTCCTCTTTTTTTGGCTTTTTGTGCGGAATGCAGCTTCTTGCAATTGTGGCGTGTGGTAGATTATAAAAAAGCGGACATTGAATATTCAATGTCCGCTGTGGGTGGGTAAGCTACCTACAGCGCGCCGCTACAACCAACTACCTTTGCTGCGGTCAAGCCCTGGAGGATTCGCTAGGAGCTGGCCGTATAGGACTTACCCATATATTTGCTCCTTAATGTGTTCTCTTTTTACTTTTGCGGTGCAAAGATAGCTGTTTTTTTTTACATTACAAATAATATTGCCCTTTTTTGCTTTTTGGCTCTTTGCGCTGCGTTTGCAGAATAAAAAATATGCTGTGCGCGCACAGCCTATTTTGAGTAGCAGTCGGCCTGTAAGCCGGGTTCTGTATCCCTTACGGGATGTCTGTCATTCATCTATACCGTATGTCACCATACGGCTAAAGCGTTCTACCCTCCGACTCGGGCGAGCAACCCTCGAACGTCGGTTTACATGAACTTGCAGCTCCCAAGACGCACAGCCCGTATATCGCTATACGACTGGTGGGCTCTTGCCCCACCTTCTCACCCTTACCCTTGCGGGCGGTTATTTTCTTCTGCGTTACTCTGCCTTCGCAGACAGCTTTCTGTTAGGAAGTGGAATGCTCTGCGCTGCCCGGACTTTCCTCTTTTACCTCTTTGGGTAACAGCGACAGACCGTCCGACTGCTTATTCCGCATTTTTTTTGTTGTTCCGAAATGTTGTGCAAAGATAGTGCAAGCTGTCGGTTTTTGAAAATTATTTTTGCTTTTTGTCGATGGTTGCGATTTTGAATAGTAAATATCTGGTTGTTTAACAAATGTGAAAATGTTTGACGATAAGATAAAACATTGTTAAAGGGGTAGGGCTTCTGTTAAATAGAACCAAAAAGCAGCCTTTGAGTATTGTATAAAGCACTATTTGCTATATATTCGCAGTGTGTTTGACAAATATGGCTGCTGTTTCGGTGTCTCTCTTATGTTGGTGGCGGTATTTGTTAAAAAGGTGAAAATTTTAACAAAAGAGAATGATTGGATTATGAAAAAGGTTGTTAGAAATTTGTTTTTATGCACTGCGGTCGTGGCGTTGAGTGCTGTCGTTGCACGAGCCACTGTTAGTGAGACGGTGAAGGGCGGTAGCGCCGGGAATGATGCGGCTCCTGCGGTGTTCAGTTATAAGGCGTCGTTTGCGGGGCAGCAGGGCGATGGGTTGCGTCACGTCGATCTTACCTCGGCTGCCGAAAAGTCGATACACGCTGTTGTGCATATAAAATCGACTCAGAATAGTAAGGTCAGGACAATTCGTCGTACTCCCGATATTTACGATTTTTTCTTTGGTGACGGAAATGTCCGTGAGCAGCAGGTGCGCACGCAGCCTCGTGTGGGCTTTGGCTCGGGTGTCATCCTGTCGAAAGATGGATATATTGTAACGAATAATCACGTTATTGATGCGGCCGATGAGATTACTGTTACTCTGAACGATAATAGAAGTTATAAGGCGCGCCTTGTCGGTGCTGACGAGAATACCGACCTTGCTCTTGTGAAGATTGAGGCGGATGGTGACCTTGAGTTCCTGTCGGTGGGCGACAGCGATGAACTTAAGGTGGGCGAGTGGGTTCTTGCTGTCGGCAATCCCTTTAATCTTACCTCTACTGTTACGGCGGGCATTGTGAGCGCAAAGGCTCGTTCGCTTGGCGTGTATAATGGCGGCATTGAGTCGTTCATACAGACTGATGCTGCGATAAATCAGGGGAATAGCGGCGGTGCGTTGGTGAATGCGAGTGGTGAGCTTGTGGGTATAAATGCAGTGTTGTCGTCGCCTACGGGCTCGTATGCGGGATACGGCTTTGCTATTCCAACATCTATAATGACAAAGGTCGTCTCGGATATAAAGGAGTTTGGTGTGGTGCAGCGTGCGGTGCTCGGTATCAGAGGCGGCACTGTGACAAGCGAGCTTGCCGAGGAGAAGGAGCTTGGAATTGTAGAAGGCGTGTATGTCAGCGAGGTTATTGACGGTGGTGCGGCAAAGGCTGCCGGGGTAGAGGAGGGCGATGTTATAATTGCTCTTAATGGAAAGACTATAAAGACTATGGCCGAAATGCAGGAGATGCTTGCCAAATATCTGCCGGGAGAGAGGGTTAAAATTAAAGTGTTGAGAAAAAAGAAGGAACGTGAAATTGAAATTGAACTGAAGAGCGTGCAGGGCGATACAAAGGTTGTGAGAAATGTGGATTTAGACCAGCTTGGCGCGGAATTTAAGGTGTTGAACGATGCCGATAAGCATCAGTATAATGTGAACTATGGTCTTAAGGTGGTTGATGTAAAAGGCGGGCTTTTTGCTAAAGTGGGAATTAAAAAGGGATTTGTTATTCTTAAAGTGAATAATGTTTCGATAAATAGTCCCGAGGATTTACAGAATGCGGTTAAGGTTGCCAATGCATCGAATGAGCCTGTTCTCTTCATTTCGGGATTGAATTCTGCCGGTAGGCGAACATACTATTCGGTGGACCTTTTGCAGGAATGATAAAATGTTTGTTTAATAAGTAGTTGAGTTTTGCGGGCCGTTATTGCAACGGCCCGCTTTTTTGTGATGTTGTGTTGTATCTTTTTTTTGAACTTTTATCGCTGAAAACTTGTATTTTGTGTCGGGATGATATATCTTTGCAAATTGAAATTGTACGAAACGCAATGAGACAATTAAAAATTACAAAAAGTATCACAAACCGCGAAAGCGCTTCGCTCGACAAGTACTTGCAAGAGATTGGCCGTGAAGACCTTATAACAGTAGAAGAAGAGGTTGAATTGGCGCAAAGAATTCGCAAGGGTGACCGCATTGCGCTTGAGAAACTGACAAGAGCCAATTTACGTTTTGTCGTTTCTGTTGCTAAACAGTATCAGAATCAGGGATTGAGTTTGCCCGACCTTATCAATGAGGGTAATCTAGGACTTATAAAAGCAGCAGAGAAATTCGATGAGACACGTGGTTTTAAGTTCATAAGTTACGCTGTTTGGTGGATTAGACAATCAATTCTTCAGGCTCTTGCAGAGCAGTCGAGAATTGTGCGCTTGCCTTTGAACCAGGTAGGTTCGTTGAATAAGATTAGCAAGGCACTCTCAAAGTTTGAACAAGAAAATGAGCGTCGTCCATCGGCTGAGGAACTTGCCGATCAGTTGGATCTTCCGGTTGATAAGGTGGTAGATTCGTTGAAAGTATCGGGTAGACACATTTCGGTTGATGCACCGTTCGTTGATGGTGAGGACAATAGTTTGCTCGACGTGCTTGTGAATGACGATTCACCTATGGCCGATAACTTGTTGGTTAATGAGTCGCTGTCACGTGAGATTGATCGCGCCCTCTCGACACTATCCGACCGCGAAAAGGAGATTATCCAGATGTTCTTCGGTATCGGAATGCAGGAAATGACTCTCGAGGAGATTGGCGACAGATTCGGATTGACACGTGAGCGTGTAAGACAGATTAAAGAGAAAGCTATTCGCCGTTTGAAACAGAATCAACGTAACAAATTGTTGAAATCCTATTTAGGATAATTTTAAGGGTAATATCTGACGGGTTGCGCTTTAAAGCGCAACCCGATTTTGTTAAAAGATAATACAAATTTTTATTGTAACGCCTAATTTTACTAACTTTGCAGAGTTCTTGCGCAGTGATGCTTGCGCGCTATTGATAAATGTGATATGAAGAAACTGTTATTTATATTCGCGGCTCTCTTTGTTGCTCTGGCCGTGGTTAGAGCCGAGGAGAAGAATAAGGCCGATGAAAAGAAGGGTGTATATATCTTTGGAACATCTTTCTCTTTTTCCGATTCTATAGTTTACTTTACCGAGATTCAGTATCTCGAGGAGGTGCAGCTTGAGGATAAGACAAATTTTATCCCCTTCCGTCAGCACTATTCCTATGAGCTCAAGGATTTTATGTCCAAAGAGGGTATGCCCGGAAGAATCTCGGCTGTTTACTTTTCGCACAAGGAGTCGGATGTGAAAAAGAAAGAGGCCAAACTAAAAAAGAGGCTCGAAAAGAAGGATAAAAAGGTGGTGCGCTATCTTGGCAGCAAGTTCAAATTCACAAAACCCTAAGGAGTGATGCGGGATATTTTTCTTAAGTTGTTATATCTTGCATTGCCGTTGGCATTGCTTGTCTCTTGTAGCGAAAATGGCCTGCCCGACGATGAGGGCAATGACGACGAGGCAAAGGCGGGTGCGCGTTCTACTCTGCTGGTGTATATGATGGCAGAGAATAATCTCGATTCGTTCGCGAAAAAAGACCTTGCAGAGATTTTTTTGGCTGCAAAGGATGTGCCGGCCGATTGTGATATGTTGGTCTTTCTCGACGGTATTTCTACTCCTTGTATCCTGCGCTATTATGCCGAAAAGGGAAAGTCTGCGTGCGATACTGTCTATAGATTCAAGAATGATTTCTATTCGAGCGATGCAAAGGAACTACAGGGTGTGCTCGATTATATATTCGAGGAGTATCCCACTGAGAGCTTGAACCTTGTGCTGTGGTCGCACGGCTCGGGTTGGATGAAATTCAATAAGGCAAAAAGCCGTTCCATAGGATACGACAATGGGGAGAATTCTCCTTCGTTCAGCCTTCCATCAAAGTCGTGCATCGATATAAAGGACCTTGCAAAAGTGCTTGGAGGCTTGTCGGTACCTATTGAGTATCTGATGTTTGACGCTTGTCTGATGCAGTGCATAGAGGTTGTTTACGATCTTAGATATTGCTGTAAATATATTCTGGCTTCTCCGGCAGAGATTCCTGCAAATGGCGCTCCCTACGACAGGATGATTAAGGAGTTCTTTAAGGCTCAAATTGACCCGTATGCGCTTATGATGTCTTATGCCGATGGTTATCCTACTACCCGTGGCGTTCTTCTTTCGGTTATTGAATGTGTTCAGATAGATCAATTTGCCGAGACGATGGGAGGTTTTGTGCCTAAATATTTTAATGCGGAGAACAAGATAAAGACGTCGAACCTCTTTGTGTATCTTAATAGGAACTATAAGACAATGCCCGAGTTCTTTGATATGAACGGAGTGGCAAAGAATGTTTTTGCGCCCGAAGATTATGAGGTGTGGAAGAGCTCTCTGGACAAGATGATTGTCTGTTCGTTTGCTGCTGATTCTTGGGAGACGATGTATAGTTCTTCTTATGTCGCAACAACAGATAGGGCGCAGTTCTGCGGAGTGTCAATGTATCTTCCTATAGAGGATAGCAAGCATTCTTCCTTTAACGATGATTTTGTGACGATTGATTGGTACAAGGTTGCCAATTGGGATATTGCCGGCTGGTGATAATTCCTGCGTCTTCCTCTCTTTTTAGAATTGTACGTGCAACTTTATTCTTATTCCGTGCTTGTCTATTCCCGGTCGGTCGCGATAGGTCAATCGATACACATAGTCTATTCTCAGCACTTTGAATATATTCTCAATGCCTGCGGCAACCTCCATATAAGGGGTTTTTCCTAACCACATATCGGTTGTGTCCTGTCCGGGGAAGAGGAAAAGGTCGCCTGTGTTCGATGGGTCGGGGCGGTTCTTCTCGCTTAGATGGCCGTAGAATCCTCGGAAAGAGATTACCTCGCGGATATTGAGCTTGTTTACGTATGGTATGCGGTTGAATATCAATCCGTTCATATAGTAGGTCAAATACCACGACACATATTGGTCATTGAAGAATTCCATTGCGTTCATTAGCGCGAACGACTCGTCCTGTATGGTGTACGAGAGGTTGGCATTGGGGATTATGAGTAATGGAAAGGGTACTTTGTTCCATACTTTTCCGGCGTTTATTACGCAGTCGGTGTATCCGAATGCCGAGAACCAGAATCGTTTGCTGAAGCCTGCCTCGGTGTGGTGATAATTGTATTTGCATCCAGCAATGCCTTTGAATCCTACGCGGTGCGATAGTGAGAATACGGGTACCTCGGGGTTCATTGGGTAGCGGTTCCACTTTGATTGGGTGAACTTTTCCTTTGGTGCGTAGCGCAGGAAGAGTTCAATCTCGGACTGCATAAGGCTTTTTTCGGATATTGTCTCTGTCTTTCCGTCGATTAGTGTGGTGCGCTCAAAAGGAATGAAGCGGCTGCATATATCCTCGCGGTGTCTCAGTGTGAGTGCATACGAGAAGTGGTTGTGCAGCTCGTGAGTGTAGGTGAATTCTGCCTTTCTTGCGTATGCCAATTTGTCGTCCTTCTGACGCTTGAGACTTAAAATGAAATTGTCCTTGTTGGTGAAAAGGTAATTCTGACCATATTGGTATATGTCACTCTCGCAGTGCAGGCGCAGAGAGTGAATGGGGAATTCGTTGGGGTGCTCTTTTTTCTCCTTGAACGAGTATTCGAGCTCTCCCATATATTTCCAGCGGTGGTCTCTTATTCCGTATGCTACGTAGAAGCGTCCGAAAAGGTGGGGGTTGAGGTAGGCCGACGACATTGCACCGACGCGCAGGCGAACGCCCTCGAGGGCATTGTAGCTTATGGTGGTGTTTACGGGGCCATAGAACAGAGGAGGGCGATTCTCGCGTATGGGTACCCATCCGGTGAAGAGGAACGATACGCATTTTTCGGTCCAGTAGTAGAGCGGGTTGTTGCGCAGCTCTTTCATCATATCGGCAATGGAGAGCTCTTTCTCGCTTATGGTGCCTATACGATTTTCGGCCCAATATTCATCGTCACGCGTGGTCGAATTCTTCTCTTCGTAAATCTCGCCGGGGTAGGCGAGGATTTTTGTCGACATTTCGTCTTGCTCGAAGCTGTAGTTGTTGTATTCTACGTGGCGGTTGGCATAGAATCCCTTTATTGCGTTCACCACCTTTAGCTCGGCAATGAGTGTTTCGGAGTTCAGTATTCTTGTGCCGTCATCGAGGCGGCTGAATTCCTGTCTTATGTTCAGATAGTCCACGAAATTCATATTTATATCGTGGGGGACATTCATCTGTACCAGCTTTATGAAGAATGTGGAGTCGTTGGTGACGTATATGTGTCCTGTGAATCCGAACGACTGCGAATTGAACGGGGTGAATGCAAGGTCGATGCACTCCTCTTCGTCTATTTTCACAGTGTCCATAATGTAGTAGCGGTAGAACGATGTGCCTAATCGCGAAAGGGGGCTTACGAACTTGCTGCTGAATATGGATATATTGTCCTTGAAAATGTCTACGTCCTTGAATACCTCGGCGTATGCAGCCTCGAGTGTCTCGGCCGACAGCATATCATCGATTCCGTTTCTGCGGCGTGCTTTTACATACTGTCGCGACTTTTTGGGCGACTTCTGGTGATAGTCGCTTCCTAACAGCTCTCTCGACAGCACGTGAAGGATTGGTTTGCCCGATATTAAAGATGTATCGATATATTGGTTGAGGAACGAGAAATTGCCGCTGAAGTGCTCCTCTTTGTTTGGGTCGAAATTGTTGAGCGCAATGCTCAGTTTTTCGTGACGGTCGCGGCTATAGAATGGCTTCTCCTCGGGGTTGTTGTCGTCGCGTCTCTTTATTATTGTCTCGACGAGGGTTACCGCGGGGTTGTCCTTGCGCGAATATTTCTCTTTTTTGGGTTTTATGGTTACCTCTTTTAATTCGTAGCGCTCGGGCTGCATAGATACGCTCTGTGGCATACGCAATTTTGAGGAGAGGGGAATTTTTACCTCTTTATATCCTAAACTCGAAATTATGAGTGTGTCGCTTAGTTCGGGAGAATAGAAAGAGAAATTTCCCTCGTTGTCGGAACTGCAGCCGTGAGACTTGTTGCGTATTCTTACCGATGCGTAGGGGAGAGGCTCGTTTGTAAGGGCATCTTTAATATGGCCATATATACGATGGGTGCTGGCGTTGTTCTGTGCATCGGCATTGCTGACGAAGCTTGCAAACAGCGCTATAAATATATATATATATAATGTATATAGTCTTTTTGAACCCATTCTTTTATTATGCGGCTGCAAATTTAGGGATTTTTGCTCTACTAAACTGAACTTTTTGGCCAATATTTCTCGAATATTATTTACAACAAATTTTTATTGGTAATATTTCTCCTTAATTGTTAATGAGTTATAAAAAATATATAAATTTTTCTCTAAAAAGCTTGTTTTGTATTTATAAAAGTTGTTACTTTGCAAAGTTTTCGCGCTACAACAACAGCGCTGTGAACAAAGTGCAAAATTGACAAAATGGTTAAGTGCTTGATTTAGAGCCCTGCGGAAAAAA
>JAFYRW010000041.1 GCA_017546785.1 Bacteroidaceae bacterium
CCGGCTCGCGGAAATGTACGTGGTCGTCAATTACTCCGGGAATGAGGAACATTCCTTTAGCATCTATAATGTTGTCGAAATTACCTTGGGGAGTCTTTTCACCGCGTATAATCTCGGCAATTATATCATTCTCTATTATTATCGAGCCACGGAACTGCTCTCCGTTATTTACTATTGTGGGGTTACTGATTAGTGTACGCATAATTTTCTGCTTTTTTCTTTTGCGAATATAGTGAAAAGAAATGATTATTCTTTAAATGCGGGAAAAATGTATTAACGGTTGCAGTCGTAGCAATGGGCGTTCGGTTCGTCCCGTATGTGATTAAAGTATAGACGATAGTCTGTCGGATAAAAAAAAGAGATTGCTGTTAGGCAATCTCTTTTTGTATATTCTCGGCAATCTCTTTGAATTCCTCGGGGGTTAGCTGCAATTTAGGGTTAGTGAAAAGAATGTCCTTTTCGCTCTGCATAGGTACAAGATGTATATGCGCGTGAGGAACCTCTAATCCTAACACAGCCTGACCAACCTTTACACAAGGGTAGGCCTTTTTAATTGCTGTTGCAACCCTTTTTGCGAATATCTGCATTGCGCCAATCTCCTCGTCGGTAAGGTCGAAGAAATAGTCTACCTCGCGCTTGGGAATTACCAGCGTGTGTCCTTTTACCAGCGGGTTAATGTCGAGGAAGGCATAGAACTGTTCATTCTCGGCTACCTTGTAGCTTGGAATCTCGCCTGCCACTATTCTGCTGAATATTGTTGCCATAGTATCTTTTATTAGATGCTGATACTTGTAATCTCCAAAGAAATTTTTCCTTGGGGAATTGTAATATCTGCAACGTCGCCGACCTTTTTACCGAGCAATCCCTTTGCGATAGGAGTGTTGATAGAGATTTTTCCTTCGCGTAGGTTAGCCTCGCTCTCGGGAACGATTGTATATTGCATTGTGGCGCCGGTCTTTGTGTTTTTGAGACCAACCTTTGTGAGTACCTGAACGCTGTCGGTGTTCAACTTTGAAGGGTCGATTATCTTAGCATCGGCAATGATGAGCTTAAGCTCGTTTATTCTCATTTCCAATAGGCCCTGTGCCTCTTTTGCTGCATCGTATTCTGCATTCTCCGAGAGGTCGCCTTTGTCGCGTGCTTCGGCAATCTGACGTACAATTTCGGGGCGTTTGCCCTCCAACTCTTTTAAATCGGCTAACAATTTCTTGTAGCCCTCTTCGGACATATAAGTCATTTTCTTCTATTTTATTAAACAGTAAAACAAAGGATTCCAACACGAGTGCTGGAACCCAAGTATCTTTCTTTTCTTTGTGCAAAGATAGTCCCTTTTTTATTAAAAACAAATTAAAAACAGAAATTTTTATCTTTTTGTTTCTGCTGTTTTATATTTTAACTTTCAATAACTTGATTTTAATATTTTTCCTCCAGAAGGGTCTCTATTGTCTTGTTAAGGTCGGTTAATTGCTCGTCTCTCCACACAAGTTCGTTGTTGCGGTTTATGAGGAAAAATGTGGGTATTTTATCCACTCTATAGAGTGTGGTGTATTGCGATGCTGCGCCCTCTTCGTCGCGTACGCACACCCACGGGAGATTGTCGGCAGCTGTTTGCCAAAAGTGCTTGTCGCTGTCGTACGAAATTTGATAAATCTCGAATCCCTGGTTCTTGTATTTGTTGTAAAGTTCGCGTAGCTCAATGTTTCTTACGCCAATCTGTGCGTCGCTGTAGATGGTAAAATCGAGTAGCACAACTTTGCCTTTCAACGATGTTAGGCTAACCTCTTCTCCGTCGATATTGGGTAGCTTTATGTCGAATAGGCTTATTGTTTTAATCTTGCTCTCGGGGATGAACAATGAGTCGCGTCGGGTGCTCTGGCGGTTGGCTTTTATTCCCTTGATGGCGGTATTGTATATCTGCATTGCGCGGGTAGCGTGCGGGTATCTGTTGTTGAGGCTTGTGGCCACCGCCGAGAAGCATTTGCTGTCGAAGCGGTTGTGTATGGGGTCGAATATAGGCTCGCCGTTCACTCTGAGAAAGAGAGCATAGTATGCGCTTGCCTTGTCGATAGATGGTATTATATATTGACTGCAAATGTTACGCTTGAATTCGTCCAGCAGATTATATATTACGGCGCGTGTCTCTCCTATGGCGGGCGATTTTTTGTTTATTATATTCGTTACCTGCTCCTGCAATGCATTCTCCAATGCAATTATTTCCATAATCTTGAGGCTCTCGGGCGACCCTTCGATGCTGCAGCTGTCGGCAAAATGGGTGGCGTTGCTTCTTACGGTTACAGTCTCGGTGGAGTCTATTGCAATGGTTATCTGACGTCCCTTGCCGTCGAGCTGCAGACGGTAAAAGTCGTAGCATTCGGGGCGGGGCTGCTTGAATTCGAATTGTCCGTCTCGGCCTATCTTTACAGAATCCACTCTTTTGGTATTCTGAAGGCCTACATTCGACAGGTAAAGCATCTTTCCGCCACCTCCCTCAATCTCGCCTTTTATGGTGAATGTGTCGTGGCTGTCGCACGAAAATATAAAGGAAATTATGCTTGCTGCAGTTGCAAAAAGCAGCTTGTTTAATCTTGGTATGAACATAATATCGTTTTTTATTTTGGTTCAATATTCTGCATATAGGGTAATTCCCTGTATATAATTATGTAAATTTTCGGCAAAGTTAGTTGAAAATATGGAAAAAGATGTATCTTTGCAGGAATTTATAGGATTATAAATATATTTTAAATAATCGAAAAAGATGAATGTTGTAACAAAAAATGTGGCTTTGCCCGACGGACGTGTGATTACACTCGAGACCGGTAAATTGGCTAAACAGGCCGATGGTTCAGTGATGTTGCGCTTGGGTAACACAATGTTGTTGGCTACTGTGTGTGCTGCAAAGGACGCAGTTCCCGGTACCGATTTTATGCCTTTGCAGGTTGAGTATAAAGAGAAGTATGCTGCCTTTGGACGTTTCCCCGGTGGCTTTACAAAGCGTGAGGGTAAGGCTTCGGATTATGAGATCCTTACTTGCCGTTTGGTAGACCGCGCTTTGCGTCCTCTCTTCCCCGATAATTATCACGCTGAGGTTTATGTGAATATCATCCTCTTCTCGGCTGATGGAGTAGATATGCCCGATTCTCTTGCAGGTCTTGCTGCATCGGCAGCGCTTGCTGTTTCTGATATTCCCTTTGGAGGTCCTATCTCAGAGGTTCGTGTTGCACGTATCAATGGAGAGTATGTGGTGAACCCTACATTCGCTCAGTTGGAGAATGCTGATATGGATATTATGGTTGCAGCTACCTACGACAATATTATGATGGTCGAGGGTGAGATGCAGGAGGTATCAGAGGCTGACCTTTTGGAGGCAATGAAGGTTGCTCACGATGCAATTAAGGTTCATTGCAAGGCTCAGATGGAGCTTATGGAAGAGGTTGGAAAGACTGTTAAGCGTGAATATTGCCACGAGGTTAATGACGAGGAGTTGCGTGCTCAGGTTCGCGAGGCTTGTTACGAGAAGGCTTATGCCGTTGCTGCAAGCGGTAACTGCGACAAGCACGGTAGAGCTGCTGCTTTTGAGGCTATCCGCGAGGAGTTCAAGGCTCAGTTCACCGAGGAGGAGCTCGAGGAGAAGGCTGCTCTCATCGACCGTTACTATCACGATGTAGAGAAAGAGGCTATGCGCCGTTGCATTCTTGACGAGGGCAAGCGTCTCGATGGTCGTAAGACAACAGAGATTCGTCCTATCTGGTGCGAGGTAGGTTACCTTCCCGGCCCCCACGGTTCAGCAGTGTTTACACGCGGTGAGACTCAGTCTCTTACATCGGTTACTCTCGGAACAAAGCGCGACGAGAAGATTATCGACGATGTAATGAATCAGGGTACCGACCGTTTCCTCCTTCACTACAATTTCCCTCCCTTCTCAACAGGCGAGGCTCGTCCCCAGCGTGGTGTAGGTCGTCGTGAGATTGGACACGGTAACCTTGCTTGCCGTGCATTGAAGAATATGGTTCCCGCCGATTATCCCTACTGCGTACGCGTGGTATCTGATATCCTCGAGTCTAACGGTTCTTCTTCTATGGCTACTGTTTGTGCAGGTACTCTTGCTCTTATGGATGCTGGTGTAAAGATTAAGAAGCCTGTATCGGGTATTGCAATGGGTCTTATCAAGAATGCAGGTGAGGACAAATATGCTATCCTCAGCGATATTCTCGGTGACGAGGATCACTTGGGAGATATGGACTTTAAGGTAACCGGAACAGTAGATGGTATCACCGCTACTCAGATGGATATTAAGGTAGACGGACTCTCTTACGAGATTCTCGAAAGAGCTCTTAATCAGGCTCGCGAGGGTCGTATGCATATTCTCGGAAAGATTACCGATTGCATCGCAGAGCCCCGCGCCGACCTTAAGCCCCACGCTCCCCGCATCGAGACTCTTCGCATTCCTAAAGAGTTCATTGGTGCTGTCATTGGCCCGGGCGGAAAGATTATCCAGGGTATGCAGGAGGAGACAGGCGCTACAATCTCTATCGAGGAGATTGACGGCGAGGGTGTTATCGAGATTTCTGCAAACAACGGAGCCTCAATTGCCGATGCTATTGCAAAGATCAAGTCTATCGTTGCAATTCCCGAGGTTGGCGAGACATATGAGGGTGTTGTACGCAGCGTAATGCCTTATGGTGCATTCGTTGAGTTTATGCCCGGTAAGGATGGCTTGCTCCACATTTCTGAGATTGACTGGAAGCGTTTCGAGACAATGGAAGAGGCTGGTATTGCCGAGGGTGATAAGGTTCAGGTTAAATTGCTCGAGATTGATCCTAAGACAGGTAAGTTCAAACTTTCCCGCAGAGCTTTGATCGAGAAGCCCGAGGGTTACGAGGAGCGTGAGCGTCGTCCGCGTCGCGAGCAGCGCCGTCCCCACGGAGATAAGTAAATAATAAAAAAGTCCGCAGGTTCTTGCGGACTTTTTTTGTTTTTGTGTGTTCTATATGGCGGTTAATTTTTTTTAAGAAATAGTAGTTAAAAAAAATATTGTCCGCAATATCACAGAAAACTCTATTTTATATATCTTCGCAGGCAGATAAACTATATAATTATAAAAGGTATGAAAAAGATTAGAGCAGCAATTGTCGGTTACGGCAATATTGGAAAATATACATTACAGGCATTGAACGCAGCACCCGACTTTGAGGTTGCGGGCGTTGTGCGTCGTTTGGGTGCCGAGAATTGTCCCGAGGAGCTTAAAGGATATAATGTCGTAAAGGATATTCGTGAGCTTGGCGAGGTAGACGTTGCCATCCTCTCTACTCCCACCCGTAGCGTGGAAAAGTATGCAAAGGATATTCTTGCTTTAGGAATAAATACTGTCGATAGCTTTGACATCCATTCGCAGATTGTGCCGTTGCGCCGTTCGTTGAGCGAGAGTGCAAAGGCAGGCAACGCAGTGTCGATAATCTCGGCAGGATGGGACCCCGGAAGCGACTCTGTAGTGCGTACTTTGTTGCAGGCAATAGCTCCCAAAGGTATAACGTATACCAATTTCGGCCCGGGAATGAGTATGGGACACACTGTTGCTGTAAAGGCAATAGAGGGTGTTAAGGCGGCTCTTTCAATGACAATCCCTGTGGGTACAGGAATACACCGTCGTATGGTGTATATTGAATTGGAGGAGGGTTACGATTTTGCTCAGGTAGCGGCGGCGATAAAGGCCGATCCTTACTTTGTGAACGACGAGACACACGTGATAAATGTTCCTTGTGTAGACGAGCTTCTTGATATGGGACACGGAGTGAACCTTACGCGCAAGGGTGTATCGGGTACGACACAGAATCAGTTGTTCGAGTTCAATATGAGAATAAACAACCCTGCGCTTACCGCACAGGTGCTTGTATGTTGCGCGCGTGCCACTATGCGTCAGGCTCCCGGTTGCTACACAATGATAGAGGTTCCTATCATCGACCTTCTTCACGGCGACCGCGAGGAACTTATTGCTCATCTGGTATAATATTCACATTGGAATAGTGACGGGTGCGGTACAGAATGCCGCACCCGTTTTTTTGTTTAATAGTGCCTAGAAAAGGTCTTTGTATCATAAAAAATGTTGCCGCTCCATTTTATATGTGTGAATGTCAATATTTTTGCTTGCTTTTTTGTAATTTCGCAGCCTAATTGAAAAATTAAGAAAAAGTATGAGTGACGATAAAAGAGCTACCTTTGGTAGCAAGCTGAGCGTTGTATTGGTGTCGGCCGGCAGTGCCATTGGCCTCGGCGCAATATGGCGTTTTCCCTACATTGCAGGAAAGCACGGCGGAGCCGCCTTTCTGCTGGTATTTCTTTTGAGTGTCTTTGTGGTGGGTATTCCTGCTATGATTGCTGAATTTGCCGTTGGTAGAAAGACACGTAAGAATGCTGTCGGTGCCTATCGAGAACTATCTAAAAAATGGAGCTGGTTAGGATACAGCGGAGTCATTGGCTCTCTCTTTATCTCGGGTTATTATTATGTTATTGCCGGCTGGTCGCTGGAGTATCTGTTATCTTCGATGACAAACACGTTATACTCTTCGTCGCAGTCGTTTACTGAACTTTTCGATGCTTTTCAAGCTTCTCGTCGCCCGATGATTTATGCTGTTATGTTTATCTTTCTGACTCACATAATTGTTGTGCGGGGCATTAAGAATGGCATTGAGAAGGCTTCGCGTGTGATGATGCCCGCCCTTTTTGTGATTCTTATGATTATGGCTGTGAGAGTGCTCTTTATGCCTAATGCTATAGAGGGCTACCGCTTTTTCCTCTCTCCCGATTTTGAGAAGGCCTTCTCGCCCGATACAATTATGATGGCTATTGGACAGGCTTTTTTCTCGCTGTCGGTGGGTATTGGCTGTATGGTTACGTATGCCTCTTATTTTAAGAATAGCAACAATCTTGTCTCGACATCTTTCAATGTGTCGATACTTACATTGATGGTGTCGTTGCTTGCCGGCCTTGTTATCTTCCCCGCTGTGTTCAGCGCAGGGCTGCAGCCTGCCGAGGGTCCCTCTCTCATTTTTATCACGCTGCCCGAGATTTTCAATGGTATTCCTTTTGCTGCGCTGTGGTCGTCGGTATTCTTCCTGCTTGTTACTCTTGCTTCGCTGACATCGACAATCTCTTTCCACGAGGTTCTTACAGCCTATCTTTCGGAGGAGTTCAGGATTACCCGTAAATGGGCTGCGCGCTTGGTGTCGGGAGTATCTATCGTTCTTAGCATCCTTACTCTGACGGTGGTATTCGACTTTAATTTCCTATCGACAAGGATTACCTCGTTCGTCGATATTTACGATACTGTTACTGCCAATGTCATTATGCCTTTGGGTGCAATGTTTACCTGTATCTTTGTATCGTGGTTTATGAAACGTTCGTTCCTCAAGGAGCAGTTGAGCAATAATGGCAAGATTAAGGGGATATTCGTTCCTATAATAATATTTATGCTGCGATACGTTACTCCTCTCTTTATTCTTTATATATTCCTGCAGAATCTGGAACTCTTTTAATTGAGCCGCATTTAAGATAAAAGCCATCGTCCGAAAGGTCGATGGCTTTGTTTTTAGTCGCTATAGTATATTCGCTTTATTCTGTTGGATACAGAGGTAAGAATCTCGTAGGGTATTGTCTCTATCCACTCGGCGAGGATAGTTACGGGCAGGCTGTTGCCGAAAATCTCCACAGTGTCACCCTCTTTGCAGTCAATATCCGTTACATCGACCATAGATACGTCCATACAGATATTTCCAACGTAAGGTGCTTTTTTGCCGTTTATTATGCAGTATCCGCGTCCGTTGCCGAACTTGCGGTTAAGCCCGTCGGCGTAGCCTATTGGCAGGGCAGCAATGCGTGAGGGGCGTTCCAATGTTCCTCGGCGACTGTAGCCTACAGTCTCATCGGCGGGAACATCGTGTATCTGCAGTATGATGGTCTTTAGTGTCGATATTGGGCGCAGGGCAGTGTCGTTGCCTATAGGCGATACTCCGTATAGTCCTATTCCCAATCGCACCATTTCGTATTGTGCCTGCGTGTGTCGCTCGGCTCCGGCGCTGTTGCATATATGACGCAGAATGCGGTGGTCGAACGCCTGCTGAAGATCGGCGGTAGCCTTTTCGAAGCGCTCTATCTGTCGCTCGCTGAATGTGTCGAAAGAGGGTGAGTCGCTGCCGACAAAATGCGAGAATACTGAGCGTGGAATTAGTGTGTTCTGCTGCTTTAACTCTTGAATGAGGAGAGGAATCTCGTGCGGCAGGAATCCTAATCGGTGCATTCCTGTATCTATTTTTATGTGGATAGGATAGTCGGTTATTCCCTCGCGCTCGGCTGCTTGCTTGAGCATACGCAGCATTCCGAAGCTATATACCTCGGGCTCCAATTTGTTGCTGAAGAGTGTGCGGAAAGAGCTTGGCTCGGGATTCATCACAATAATTCCGGTGGTAATGCCCTCTTTGCGCAGCTCGGCACCCTCGTCGGCGACGGCAACGGCAAGATAATCTACGTTGCACTCTTGTAGCGTACGCCCAATTTCTAATGCCCCTGCTCCGTATGCCGACGCTTTTACCATACAGACAATCTTTGTCTCGGGACGCAGATTGCTGCGGTAGAAATTGAGATTCTCGCGTAGGGCACTGAGGCTAATCTCGAGAATTGTCTGGTGTACCTTATTTTCTATTGCCTCGGAGATATCCTCGAAATGAAAAGAGCGCGAGCCTTTGATGAGCACTGCCTCGTTGTGCAGCGCAGCGCATTGCTGCGACTTTATAAACTCCTCGGTGGTGGCAAAGAAATGGCACTCAATGGCTCTTTTACCCAACTGCTCTGCTGCCGATGATATTTCGGGGCCAATGCCTATGAACTTTTCTATATTGCGCTTGGAGAGACACTCGCCTACAATGTCATATAGCTTCTTAGGGCTTATTCCGCTCTGCTTAATGTCGCTCAGTATGAGTGTGCGTCGCAGATGAGGCTGTGTGTAGCATCGGCGTTCCATAAAATCGAGGGCAATATCTAGCGATGCAGTGTCGCAATTGTAGCTGTCGTTTATTATCATACAGCCGTTCTTGCCCTCTTTTACCTCGAGGCGCATTGCTACGGCCTCCAACTGCTCCATTCTCTTGGCAATAGCTTCGGTGGGAATCTGCAGATGCAATGCTGCTGCGAGACAATTTATAGAATCCTCTATCGAGGCATCGTCGAGGAATGGTATGCGGTAGCTGCCATCTGCACCCTTGTAGCAGTAGTGTACTGTTGTGCTGCTGCTCTCCTTTGTTATTGAACTTATGAATAGCTCGCTGTCGGGGTTTTTACGCGACCACGCAATCTTGTGCGCCGATAGTGACGCCTCTTCGATGCAATTGGCGAGCATCGTGTCGTCGCCATTGTATATTATATTGTCGCAGTCTGCAAAGAGAGCCAATTTCTCGCGGCACTTCTCCTCCTCCGATGAGAAATTCTCCTGATGCGCTCCGCTGATATTTGTTATTATTCCTATCGTGGGGCGTATAATCTCCTGCAAACTATTCATTTCGCTCGGTAGGGAAATTCCTGCCTCGAAGATTCCCAATGTACTCTTGTCGTCGAGACGCCACACTGACAGCGGTACTCCTATCTGCGAATTATAGCTGCGGGGAGAGCTTGTGACATTATATCTTCCTGCTGTAAGCTGGCTGAGCCACTCTTTGACTATTGTCTTTCCGTTGCTTCCGGTGACTCCTATTACAGGAATGTCGAAGCGTCCGCGATGATACATTGCAATCTGCTGCAGTGCCTCAAGCGTGTCGGGTACAATAATGAAATTTGCGTCGGGGCAGTTGCTCTGCTCTATATTTTGGCTGATTACAAAATTGCGTACTCCGCGCGAATATAATTCGTTGATATACAGATGCCCGTTGCCGTGCTTTGTTACTATTGCAAAGAATAGAGTGTCCTCGGGGAAACTAAGCGAACGGCTGTCGGTGAGCAGTCGTGCGATATTCTGCTTGCTGCCACCGTCGATGAATGTGGCGCCGAGATTTTTTGCTATCTGTTCAGTATTGTATTGCATTTTGTAATCTCTTTTTCAAAGTCAATGTATGGTTCACGCTCCTTCAAAAGTTCTATCTTGCGCAGAGTGTCTCCAATGAATCTGTGATAATTGTGCGAATGCTCGTCGAAAGGACGATGGGCAAGGGCGCGCATTATCTCGTTTATCTCCTTGCTTGTCGCTATTGTGCTGCTGTCGAAAGAGAATGTCTGGAACTTTTCCCAAATATACTCTATGGCAACAGACGAGGGATGAATCATATCCTCGGCAAAGAAGCGGTAGTCGCGTAGCTCGTCGATCATAATCTCGTAGGCCGGGAAATATGTCGTATTGTGGGGGAACAGACGGCGCAGCTCTTCTATTGCGAGTATTAGCATTGCCTTGCTTCTTTGGTTGTCGTGTGCCCCGTCGCGCAGATGACGTATAGGGCTTACGGTAAAAACTATTTTTGCTGTCGGACGCAATGCTATGATGCGCTCAATGATGGGGGCTGTGCTTTTCACAATCTCATCGACCGACAGCAGTTCTCTTGTAAATTCGCTTGCCGGAAGCTTGTGACAGTTGCCTACCACCCTGTTGTTTTCCTTTCGTCGGTAGACGTATGCTGTTCCGTAGGTGACGATAAGATAGTCGAGACTGTTCAGACAGTCGCTTGCCTCCAGAAGGCTGCTGTTTATCCTGTCGATGGTGTCGCGTTTTTCCCTGCACGAAAAATCGCTGTGGTGCATAAAGCTGTGCCATCGCTCCTGATGATAAAAAATCTCGGGCGACTGTTCGTCGAACAGTTCTCTGTCCAATATGCGCTCCAGTGTGTAGTCTATCGACAGGGGATTATATAGAATGCCGAAAGGATTCAACTGCACACGGAATTTGTTGTCGGACAATTTTGCCCCTATGTTGCCGGCAAAGCACGACCCCATCAAAAGCAGTCTGCTCTTGTAGGTTATCGCAATTTCTCTGGCGGGTATTTCTACGGCTGTGGTCAGTTGCATCTTACTCTTTGTTAAATCCTATATTATCTGCAAAAATAATTAACTTACAGAATAAAATTCTGTATAATTGAAAATTTTATGTAAAAAAGTTCCCTTTTTATTTTTTATTGAGTTGTGCTTTTTCCTACTTTAGCACTCTGAGGCAATTAGAGGCTTAAATTGTTTATCTTTTATGGTAAAAAGGAGTATCTTTGCTGTTAAAGTGAAGATAAATGCTATTCGTGGATGAATAAAACAAGTTTTATTCGTTCGTTTACATTATCTTTGTGCCGATTGTGTTGGATTGCGACATTGTGGCAATCTCATATTTTGAACAGGAAATATATGACATATTCACTTTTAAATAAAATAAATTCTCCGTCCGACCTTAGAGCACTGCCCGAGGCAATGTTGCCGCAGGTATGTGAGGAGCTCAGGCATTTTATTATAGAATCGCTGTCCAATAACCCGGGGCATTTTGCTTCGAGTCTGGGTAGTGTCGAGCTTACCGTAGCGCTTCATTATGTATACTCTACTCCCGACGATAAGATAGTGTGGGACGTAGGTCATCAGGCTTACGGCCATAAGATTCTTACAGGTCGTCGCGACGAATTCCATACTAACCGTAAATTGGGTGGCATTAAGCCTTTCCCCTCGCCCGACGAGAGTGTATACGATGCTTTTGTTGCCGGACACGCCTCTACATCAATATCGGCAGCGCTTGGATTGGCTGTTGCCGCGCAGATGCAGAAACGCGACGATGAGCACGTCGTTGCCGTTATTGGCGACGGCTCAATGAGTGGAGGACTCGCTTTTGAGGGACTGAACAATGTCTCCTCGAGCCAGAATGACCTTCTTATAATTCTCAACGACAATAATATGTCTATCGACAAGAGTGTGGGTGGAATGAGCAAATTGCTTATCTCTATGCACTCTTCGAAAATATACAACAAGATACGCTATCGCATTGCGCGTTTCTTGCGTAAGATTGGTCTTTTGAGCAAGGAGAGAGTAATTACTCTTACGAGCTTTAACAATGGACTAAAGGCCATTCTCTTTGGACAGCGTAATATGTTCGAGGGAATGTCGGTGCGCTATTTTGGTCCGGTAGACGGCCACGATGTTCTTGAACTTGTGAGAATGCTTAAGCTCATAAAGAATATGAAAGGCCCCAAAATGCTGCATATACATACAGTAAAGGGCCGTGGCTATAAGCCTGCCGAAAAGGATGCGACAGTGTGGCATCAGCCGGGAGTCTTTGATAAGAATACAGGCGAGAGAATTGTGGCAAATACACGCTCACCGCGCTTCCAGGATGTGTTCGGCGAGACTCTTGTTGAGCTTGCAAAGGAGAATCCTGCGGTCGTAGGCGTTACTCCGGCAATGCCCACAGGCTGCTCTATGAATATTCTTGCGCAGGAGTTTCCCAACCGTTTCTTTGACGTAGGTATTGCCGAGGGACACGCTGTGACCTTCTCGGCCGGCCTTGCAAAGGGTGGCGCAATGCCTTTCTGCAATATATACTCGTCGTTTATGCAGCGTGCATACGACAATCTCATACACGACGCTGCGCTGCAGCGCGTGAATATGGTTCTTTGCCTCGACCGCGCCGGCATTGTCGGCGAGGATGGTCCTACGCATCACGGAGCCTTTGACCTTGCCTATCTGCGTCCTATACCAAATATAACAATAGCATCGCCCTACGACGAGTGTGAGCTTCGTCGCCTTATGTACACTGCGCAGCTCCCCGACAAAGGAACGTTTGTTATACGCTATCCTCGTGGCGGAGGCTCGTTGATGGATTGGCGCTGTCCTCTTGAGTCAGTAGAGGTTGGAAAGGGACGTTGCCTCAAAAATGGTAGCGACGTTGCTATGCTGACAATAGGCCCTATAGGCAAGCTGATGCTTCCGGCAATAGAGGAGGCTGAAAAGGTGGGAATAAGTGTGGCGCACTATGACATCCGTTTCTTGAAGCCAATAGACGAGGAACTGTTGCACGAGGTAGGCAAGAACTTCAAAAAGATAATAACGGTTGAGGATGGAGTGGTGACAGGAGGTCTTGGCAGTGCCGTTACTGAATTTATGAATGCGAATGGTTATACTCCCGATATTAAAATTATAGGTATTCCCGACAAATTTGTAGAGCACGGAAAGACAAAAGAGCTTTATCGCATTTGTGGAATGGACAGCGAATCTGTATTGCAGGTTATAAAGAACATTTAAAGGATTGTAATTATGAAGATTGTAATTGTTGGTGCAGGAGCGGTAGGTACCCATCTTGCCAAATTACTTTCGGTTGAGCACGAGAATGTGGTGCTTATGGATGAGAATGCCGACCGTCTGGGGAAAATGGAGTCTCTCTTTGACCTGAAGACTGTTGTCGGCTCTCCCACACGAATATCGGACCTTAAACAGGCCGGTGCCGATGATACTGACCTTTTTGTTGCAGTAACTCCCGATGAGAGTGCCAATCTTATAGCTTGCATCCTCGCGCATAATCTCGGAGCAAGAAAGACTATTGCCCGAATAGACAATTACGAGTATCTGCAGCCTAAGCACAAGGAGTATTTCAATTCTATGGGAGTCGATTCTCTTATCTACCCCGAGCAATTGGCTGCCGAAGAGATTGCGAACAGCATAAAGTATAGCTGGATGCGTCAGTTGCTGGAGTTTGGCAATGGTGCCCTTGTGATGATAGGTGTAAAAATACGCGCAAACTCTGAGATTATAAATATCCCTTTCAAGGACCTTGTACGCGATATTCCATATCACATTGTGGCATTGCAACGAGGCGAGGATACTATAATCCCGCGCGGACACGATATTATCCTTGCCGACGACCTTGTCTGCTTTATGACCACAAAGGAGCAGATTCCTTATGTGAGAAAAATATGCGGTAAAGAGGAGTATGCCGAGGTTCGTAGTCTTATAATGATGGGTGGCAGCCGTATAGCTGTGCGCACCGCGAATCTTATAAAGGACAGTATAAAGGTCAAGATTATTGAGAGCGACATTAACCGCTGCCGCAAGCTCATTGAACTTGTCGATGACAGGGTGATGATAATAAACGGCGACGCCCGTGACCCCGACCTTCTGTTGAGCGAGGGAATAGAGTATACAGACGCTTTTATCTCTCTTAGCGACAATTCCGAATCGAATATCCTTGCCTGTCTGTCGGCTAAGCGCTCGGGCGTTCATCGTACCGTTGCCGAGATTGAGAATATCGATTATATCTCAATGGCCGAGAGTATGGATATTGGCTCGGTGATAAACAAGAAGAAGCTTGCGGCGAGCAATATTTTCCAGATGATGCTTAACACCGACGTATCGAGTGTGAAATGTCTGACATTCATTCAGGCTGTCGTTGCCGAATTCCCCGTTCGTGAGGGTGCCGGCATTACCCGCCGTCCGGTGAAGGATCTTGGATTGCCCAATGGCGCGAACATCGGAGGATTGATACGCAACGGACAAGGATTGCACGTTAGCGGTAACACGATGATACAGGCCGGTGACCACGTGATTATTTTCTGCCTCGAGAGGGTATTGAAGAAATTAGAGAAATTTTTTGAATAAGGATGTTTCACCCAAAGGTTATATTGCGAATATTGGGCCTTTTGCTCTTGCTAGAGGCTCTCTTTGTCCTCGCCTGCATAGGAGTATCGCTCTATTATGGCGAGAATATGCTGTCGTCCTATCTTTACACATTGCTGGCAATGGTGAGTAGCGGCCTTCTGCTGAATGCTCTCGGTCGCGGTAAGGAGCGCAGAATATCGCGTAAGGATGGATACGTTGTCGTTACACTCTGTTGGGTGGTCTTTTCGCTCTACGGAGCAATCCCTTACTATGTGAGCGGCTATCTTACCAATGTGACGGATGCCTTCTTCGAGACAATGGCTGGATTTACGACTACTGGTGCCTCGGTAATATCGAACCTCGATGAACTGCCACGCAGCCTTGTATTCTGGCGTATAATGACACAATGGATTGGTGGATTGGGAATTGTATTCTTTACCGTGGCTGTGCTGCCTATCTTCGGCCTTGGTGATATGCATCTTTTTGCTGCCGAGACAGTGGGTATTGCCCGAGCGAAGCTGCACCCGAGAATATCGGTTACGGCACGCTGGATACTCATTATATATATATGTCTGACACTGATTGAGGCGCTCTGTCTTAAGTTTGCAGGAATGGGATATTACGATGCTTTGTGTCACGCAATGTCCACAATGTCCACCGGTGGAATATCGACAAAGAGCGGCGGTATTGCTGCATTCAATTCTCCGCTGATAGAGTATATAATAATTGTATTTATGCTCATTGGCGGTACAAGCTTCTCGTTGCTCTATCTTGCCTTTTTCAGAGGGCGCTTTATGGAACTTTTCCGCGACCCGGAGTATAAGACTTATCTGTCGCTTGTGGGTATCTTTACCATAATAATATGTGCGGGACTCTATTTCGGAGGCAACGCGTCGTTGGAGAATACTTTTAGAGTGTCGCTATTTCAGGTAGCATCGGTAATATCGACAACAGGATTCTCTACCGTCGATTATTCGCAGTGGGCTCCTGTGCTGTGGCTTACTCTTAGTGCTGCAATGTTTGTGGGTGCCTGCTCGGGCTCAACGTCGGGCGCTATGAAGAGTATTCGTGTGGCTATCCTCGGCCGTGTGATGTTCAACGAATTTAAGCGCATTGTGCATCCTAACGCCGTTATTCCTGTGCGTGTGGGACGTAAGATAATATCGGAGCAGGTTCAGTCGGCTATATTGGCGTTCACCATCCTCTATTTTGGAATGGTGATAATAGGCGTATTTATAAA
>JAFYRW010000042.1 GCA_017546785.1 Bacteroidaceae bacterium
GGGTGGAATTTGCGTGCAGACGCTCGTAGATGGCGTTAATCTCGGCTTTATACTCTTTGTAAATCTTGTCTTTCTCTTTGAATGGAACAAAGCCTATTGCGTTCCACTCGGCCGAAAGGACATTTACCTGTCTAATCTGCTCTTTTTCGGGCAGTGTAGTGTCAATCGCTCTTACCTTCTCTATAATCTGACGTTTCTGACGAAGATTCTCCTGCTCTATGTTACGTTGCGATGATGTAGCCTTGTTGCGTCTCTCGAAGAATTCGTCGCAGGCTCCCACGAAGCGTTTCCACAATGCTTCGGAGTGCTTGTGGGGAATAGCGCCAATCTCTTTCCACTCTTTCTGCAGCTTGGCGAGCTTGTCGGCTGTGCCTTTCCAATCATCGCTCTCTTTCAGAGCCTCGGCAGCTTCGCATAGTGTGCGCTTTCTTTCGAGATTATTGGCCTGTGACGACTTTATTCCTTTGAAGAAACTGCTCTTCTGCTTGAAGAACTCATCGCAAGCCCCGCGGAAACGCTCGAAAATCTTAAGGTTCATCTTTTGCGGAGCAAAGCCAATCTCTTTCCAACGAGCCTGAATGTCCAATATCTTTTGTGTGGCATCGTTCCACGCCTGATATGTCGTGAGCGATGCATAGTCAATAGTCTCAATCTCTTCGCATAGAGCGCTCTTCTTGTCGAGATTCTCCTGCTCGCGTGCTTTCTTGCTCTCGAAATGCTCCTGATGGCGACGATTCACTATTGTCGAAGCATTTTTGAATCGTGTCCACACTTCTTCGCGTAGCTCTGGCGCAACGGGGCCTGCCTCGCGGAATTCTGTGTGTAGCTGCTGCAGGCTGTGGAACGCACCAATGACATCCTCTTCGTTGGTGAGTGCCTCGGCAGCCTCGCATAGCTGTCTCTTTATCTCGAGATTCTTTTTGAAGTCATATTCGCGGAATTCGTGGTTCAACTTGAGAACATCGTAGAACTGCTCCACTAGCAGCTGGTACTGCTTCCAAAGGTTGGTGACCTTGTCCAGAGGAATATTCTTGATCTCCTTCCAACGAGCCTGCAATGACCGGAATTCATTTACGTCGGGAGCTTCCTGCGCTGCCTTTTCGGTCAAATCCTGCAGCTTGTCGAGTAGGGCGAGCTTTGCCTCGTAATTAGCCTGAAGCTCCTGCTCCTGAGCCTTGATCCACTCGTTGCGCTTCTCCTTGATGGCGTTCATCGCAGCCTTGAATGGCTCTTCGAGAGCATCGGGCTCGGGAATAAAGACATTCTCTTCGCCTCCCTCGGCAACGAAAGCCTTGCGCGCATTGTCAATCTCCAATGTACGCATCTTGTAGAACTGTACTTTGAGACCCTCTACTTCGCCTTTGCAGTTGAGCACGTTGTTGCTCGATGATATCTCCTCGAGACGGTTGATAATCTCCTGACGTGTCATAAGTCTGCTGCCGGCAATTTCCTCTTTTTCGTTACACACTGTAATCTCCTCTGTTTGCTCCTGTACAGGTTGCTCGGTGATAGACTCGGACGTAGCGGCATTTATAGCCTGTTCAGGGGCACACGCAATGTTCAGCTCTTCGGGTTGAACATTCTGCTTGTTTGTTTCACTCATCTGCATTTGTTTTTAGTTACACTTGCGAATTTACAATCTTATGGACTGCCGTTGTATGCGTATTTGATACTTTTAGGACAGTCGCTAAAGTGCAAATATAGGAAACTGTTTCGATTATAAAAGAATTATCAAGAAAGTTTTTTTCTTTCCCTGTCATTTGTGCCTTTAACTTTAAGAGCCTTGTATCGCTTTGTGCGAATTTTTATCAGGAACATCAGCCTGCAATTGCCGTTGATTCTATTTTTTGCTGTTTTATAAAATAACTATTTTATAACTCCCAATAATTCACTATCTTTGCTCATTCTTTTTGCCTATGTTCGCTGTTGGCAAAGATTGCTTTTTGTAGTATATAAACTTTAAATGATATTTATATGAAGAAATTTTTACTTTCGTTATTTTCGCTCTTTGCTCTTGTGGGCATTGTGAATGCCGAGACTTACACACACGAATTTGCCAAAGATGATTTTGCTCTTACAGGCGGAAACACAACTCTCGGCGATTATGCGTGGACATCGACAGGAGTCGCTCTTTTGGGTGATGTGAATGCAAAAGGATTGCAGATTGGAGACAAGGACAATCCTGTAAGAACATTTACGCTTACAACCTCTGCTTTTGACAAATTCATAATCAACAGCATTACAGTAAATACATCTACAGCAGCAAATGCTGTGGCAACAATGAAAATTGCCGTAGGCAGCACCGATGAGACATTTACCTTGAAAAGTTCGGCTACCGACTATACTCTTACCTGCGATAAGGCAACCGGTAACATTGTAATAAGCTGGGAGCAGCCCGAAACAAATAAGGCTCTCTATGTAAAATCAATTAAAATCGACTATGCACTACCAGCCTCTATGGTAGAGGTTGCTACTCCTGTATTTAAGACTCCCGAGGGAATATACCCCGATGAAGTTACAGTAGAGGCCGAGACTGCAACATCAAATGCTGGACTTTACTACACTATCGATGGCTCAGAGCCCAGCTATGAGGATTATCAGGCGGGAGGTTCTACAATGCGCAGCGGTTATTATGTAATGTACAAGAAGATAACAAGCTCTGCTACCGTAAAGGTAATTGCTGTTCTCGAGGATGGTGGACAGATATATTCAAGCAGTGTAGCCGAGGCTACATACGTTATTGAACCCAGCGTAGCATATGTTCTTGCCGATAAAGTAATCTCGGGAAAATCATACGGCATCATCGCCGGCGACACAATTGCTGTTTCCGCAACCGAAAATGCCGAGAGCGGCTCTCTGAAAGCTGTTAAGGCGACAAAGGGTAACGGATGCTACAAGAGCATTGACGACAATGCCTTTACAGTTACAGAGGCCAATGGCGGTTACACCATTCAGGATTCTTATGGCAGTTATCTGTATATGAAGAACGACGGTTCCAATAAATTCTATTTTGCAGATGAGCAGCCCGCGAGTGGTGCAGTGTGGTCAATCTCCTTCGACAATAATATGTATGCGACAGTAAAAAATACATTGTCGTCAAAGGTTGTCTATTATTCTATTGAGAATGCTGCATTTGTCTGCTATTCTGCTACCGAGGCAACAGAATCAATGATTCTACCTAAATTGTATCTTATGGGACAGTTCCCCGAGTATACAATTACTCCCGCTGCAGGAGAAGAGGTTGAGACCTTCCAAAAGATAACCATTACCTCTCCCACAGGAATAAAGGCTACAGACAATCTTGTTGTAAATTACAACTATCAGAAGGATATGACTGTTGTTAAGGTAGATGATAATACATTAGAGATTAGCCTCGATACTCCTGTTACAACAAAGGACAATATGACTGTCTTTATCTATTTTAATGGTTCTATCCTGCTCGATCCTAACGGTATAAACGTTCCTATGGATATTGCAAAGAACCGTATAATGTATACAATTACAGGTGAGGCTCCTCCCGCAACAATTGTAAGCGTTACTCCTTCGAACAACTCAAAAGTGGAGTCTCTCTCATATTTCTTGTTTGCCTTTACAAAAATCTGTGTAAAGAACGATGATGCCACAATTGTTCCCCTGTTGTACAAGGAGGGAACAACCGACTATATTGCTGTTGAGTTTACTACCGACAAGGAGGATGGTAGCGGCAAGGTAAAAATGGATGAGGCTGCAATAAAGGTTTCCGAAAAGGCTGTTATTGAGAATGGTACATATATCCTCGAGATTCCCAAAGGATATTTTATAGATAGCAACGGCCGTGAGGTAGCAGCAACTACTCTTAAGTATACAGTAGAGAATGATTTTGCTACTGCGGTAGAGAGCGTCGATACCGAGAAGGAGTTTTTGGTTGTATATTCTGTTTCGGGTACAAGAATGAATGTTGCCTCTTTGAATAATCTTCCTAAGGGTCTATACATTGTAAATGGTGTAAAGACATTCGTAAAGTAAGCGTATTGGTCCCGTTGCGAGCAGTTACTGCTCATTGACTTTTACAATACAATTTTAAGGAGTAATCACCGTTAAGGTGATTACTCCTTAAAATATATACCAAAGAATAGGTTAAAATGGTGCGTAACTTTTCTGACTGAAATATATGCCAAAGAAAAGAGCCTCTTGCCGTTAGGCAAGAGGCTCAATATATATTGCGAATGTTTATTTGCTCTCTTCTGCTTTCTCGATAGCTTCCTTAAGCTTGTTTACGAACTTGTTGGCATCGCTCACCGCTCCAATAATTTTGCATACCTCTGTTCCATCGGGGTTAAGAATAAGATAGGTGGGGTAAATATCTATTTTGTATCTGTCCTTAATAATATCTCCCTCTCCCTTCTCTATGTCTTTGGATATACATACAAAGTTTGAATTCAAATAGTCACCACACTCTTTACTGGGGAATATATTCTTCTCCATCATACGACAAGGGCCGCAATTCTCGGTGTGACAGTTGATAAATACTCTTTTGCCCTCTTCTGCAGCCTTGTCAAAAGCATCCTGCAACGTCAAATATTGGAATTTGGTGACATATTTAGGATTGGTACTCATTTCCATTATAAGCTCCTTTTTTTGTTCAGGCTTCATATAACGGCTATAGTATCGTCTCAAATAATTGCCTTTAGACTCTTGTATTGTCTGCTTGCTGTCCAGCTTGTTATCGTAGCTCTCTATTGGCTCCTGATTACTGCACGCGCACATTGCTACAGCAAGGATAACAAGACTTTTGTTTATTCTCATATGCTGTTTACTTATTTATATTCTCTATAATAATCTCTCGCAGTCTATCGCCGGGCGATGGGGCGTAGGCTGTTATTATGTATCCCTCTTTGTCTATTATAATGTATCGCGGTATTCCTGCGATATTATATTTGTCCTCAAATTCAGAGAATCCGTCGCTACCTGTAATAAGGTTGGTCATTTCACCCATCGACTGTTTCTTCAATGTCTCAATCCACAAATTCCTCTTTTTATTGCGGTCGATAGAGAGTGTGATGAATTCTATTGACCCGTTTCCTGCAAATTCGTCGCGTATCTTCATATATTCGGGCATCTTTGCAAGGCAGCTGCTGCACCACGTTGCCCAAACATCTATTATCAGCATTTTCCCTTTGAACTCCTCTAATGTGCGTATATTTCCTTTGGTATCCTGCAACTGCGCTTGTGGGGCTTTTGCTCCATCCATTATGGGAATATACTTTTGGTATAGTTCAAGAATATCGTTTTTCAGCGGGCTCTCGCACACATTGCTCTCTATGAGTGGCAGAATATCGTAAAGCCCTTTTGTGCAGCCGCTGTTGCGGAAAGGGAATTTAAGCTTTTCGAGAAAGGCGCTGTGTAGCTCATTGTTCTTGTACGAGAATACCTCGCGTAGTTTAGTATAGTCGTTGCTGTTTATGGGGCGTGCAGGGAAGAATACTGTTATTGTAAGGCCGTCGCGTGCAGCGTCGAAACTCTCGCCTCTTCCCATTGCTCGCAACATAAAATAGTGGTCGGCGAATCGTGTGATCTCTTTTGTCTGTACAAAATCTTGTACGGTGGCATTATCGAACGACAATGTATCGACAATTTCGGCAAGCTGATATAAATCCTCGTTCTTTCCCTTGCTCTTTAGGGCATATTCTCCTCCCCACCATATAAGATGACATTTGTTCTTAATGGCCGCCTCCTTGTCTCTTTTGCCTATCTGCAACTGAATATCGTCGTATGTCGCTCTAATCTCGTTGGCATTGGTGTATGTGGCATTGCTCCACAATTCATCGACAGGGACGGGTGGAGTCTGTGCACAAGCAATAGTGAACAACATTGTCAATGTTGCCGCAAATGTTATTATTCCTATTCTTGCTGTTGAATACATTGGGTTACTCCTCTGTTTTATTTTGAGGGCCATTGGCAATGCCTAAAAGCTTTATGCCATACTTATTCAACATATGATTCACTACAATTTCGCGCTTCTCCTTTATCATAGGATATTTGTCCGAGGGGTAACGCCTCTCGAACTCCTCGGGAGTCTGCCATATGATATTCTTTATATATGTAGTGAAGAGATTATAGTCGGGATATTTGTTCTTCTCCCAATAGTAGCTACTAGTTAAAATGTCGTTTGGCCATACTTGTTTCTTTGGTCCTGTACCAAAATTGTCGTTTATTCTATCGACAAAGCCCAATTTGTATTTGTAGTTATCTTTTGTGGGGTCGTTGTTGTCTATTTTTTGATCTACGCTGAAATTGAATCCATACCAGAATTCATCGGGTGAGTCAATATCTCCCTTGTCTATTGCATTCTTTATAATCTCTAGAATAAGAATACAGCGCATCTGTCGTAGAGCATACTCCTGTTCTTTCCCCTCTTTAGATGTTACAATGTCCAAACTAACAGCCCAACTATCGAATGTTCCGAGTTTAATAGATTTATGAGGGTCGCTATTGTCTGTTCCTGAACTACTATTCTCCTCGCCGTAGTCTCTTGGTTCGGTGCGTAGACCGTTAATCATATAAATCTTTACAGGGAGAGCGCTGTTTGCAATCTCCTTGCTGATATTGTCGAATATATGATTGTTGAAAAAGTCTACATACAGTGGCAACTGATCTGCTGGAAGGTCCCAGCCAATGTCTCCAATCTCTCGGTCCTCTTCGTCGCCTGCTACATAAATGTCGCCTGTACCAGTAGAGACCCAGTCTCGGTTAAGGTCCTTCTCGTTTATACCTTTATATATAAGGTATACGTCATACTTGTTTTTTATATTATTGATTATGCTGTCGAGCTTACTCTCACCCTGTGGGAATCCTCCTCTGATTGGAGAATAATCGCCTGACGGTGTAATCTCCTCTTCGTTGTTACAAGAAACAGTCGCAAAGAGAGCCGCTGCAGCCATTATTGCCGTGAAGATATATTTTTTCATTTCTCTGTCTTTTTTTAGTTATAAAATGTCTCGGGTGCGCGATTCTGTGGCAGCTCATTCTGTTCGAGCTTGCTGTTCATATCAATAGCCTCCTGAGGTATAGGAACAGTGTACATAAGGTCGTTCTTCTCCAATTTGTAGGTACTCCTCTTGTTTGTTTCGTCGTACCACGTATGAGTAATCTCGGGCATACCCCAACGGCGTAGGTCGAACCAGCGGTGTCCCTCAAAACATAGCTCACGGCGACGCTCGTCACGGACAAACTCTATAAGTTCCTCTTGTGAACCAAAAGAGTACTCTTCAAAATCCTGAGGGTCGAAACGCTTGTAACCCAAAGCATTTAATGCTTCGGTAGCTTTTAAAATGCTGTCTCCACCAATCATAGCCTGTGCCTCGGCATAGTTGAGGTATGCTTCGGAGAGACGTAGGCAGCGTCCGAATGTTCCTGTTTCCTGCAATGGCAGGTAATATTCCTGTCCAATATTCACCTTGCCGTATGCCATTCGCATAGTGCTGTTGCCATAGGGAGCATCTACAATGTATAACTCCAGACGTTTGTCGTAGTCTACGAAAGTATTTAGTAGACTCTCAGATGCCTTAAAGTATGAGTGCATCTTGTTCTTGTTCTCGTCCTCTTTGTTTGCGCCATAATAACTCCATTGGAACATATCTTCGATATAACCGTAGGGCCATATTGTTTCGCTGCAGTTGTAGGTGGGATATACAGGGTAGTTGCGGACTATTACACCATTCTCGTTCTTTGTCTCGTGTACTATTGTGTTAAGGTCGGTTAGGGCGAAACGTTTGTTGTCCATTACCATTTTGGCATATCTTGCAGCTTCCTCCCATTTTTCCATATATAAATATGTGCGTGATAGCATCAACTGAACCATAGGAAGGCTGGTGCGGAAATTATCACTCCATTGCTCGTTTTCGGGCATTTCAAGATAAATCTCCTCGGCTGTGTGTAGGTCGTGGAGAACCAGCAGATATACCTGCTCGACGCTTTTACGCATAAGGTAGTCGAGATTAGGCTCAATGCCGCTGTGCAACTTCAAAGGAACGCCTAACGCATATTTGTTATAGTTGTATGGTTGGCCAAAGATATTTACAAGGTTAAAGTAGTAGAATCCGCGTAGTGCGTATGCCTGTGCCTTTACATTGTCTATATTCTGTTTGGTGTCTGTCACCTCGGGAATGTAGTCGAGTACCGCGTTTGCTCCTTTAATAAGCTTGTAGTAGCTCTCGTAAATGTTGGTGTGTCCCGATGCGGCCTTTTCCATCATATCAAACATATTGGGCTGCCAGCTGAAACTCGCAAGATATTTGTTTCCGTTGAATCCTGCTATTGGCTTTTGGTAGGGGGTAGCCTCAATGTCATCCTCCATAAGATTCAAAAAGATATTGAATCCCGAAATATCGTTTCGCTGATAGGCCTCACCTAAAAGCAGCTCGTTAAGCGATACTGCATCTTTGGGCACAAATTCGCTTTTTGAATTAGGCTCAAGAAAGTCGCCGCAGCTTATAAATGATAGTGCTGTAACAATAAACGCTATTGTGATATATTTGAATTTCATAGTCTGCTGTATTATAATCTTCGTGAATTCCTGTAACAACTGCTTTATTCAAATTTTAGAATCCTACGCTCAATCCTAACGAATAGATTCGGGGTTGTATTGTTGCGCCAAGCTCAGGGTCGTATCCTCTCCACTCTTTGCTGGCAATTACAAAGAGGTTGTTCACATTACCGCTGAATTGTATGCGCGACAATCCTATCTTTTTGCAAGCCTTCTGCGGCAGATTGTAGGAGAGTGAAATTTGTGTACAACGCAGGAACGATGCGTCGGCAACTCTTGCGTCCGATTGTGCCCACATTGAATAGATATTATCGAATCGTCCGTTGGGTAGCCACAAATTGTATAGGTCGCGTACCGATGTATATAGCGCCGGAATATTTGTTATCTCCTCGTCTCCGGGCTTTTCCCATCTGTTGAGCAACTCATTTGACAGATTCTTGAAAATATCGGGCATCTTTCCGTTGGAGAATGTCGAATAGGGGTTGGGCAGACGTTTCTTTGCACCCAACATTAGTGCAAAGTCTACTCCTAAATGGAAATTCTTGTAGCGCAGACGGGTGTTGAG
Organism: Bacteroidaceae bacterium; assembly: GCA_017546785.1. GTDB lineage: Bacteria > Bacteroidota > Bacteroidia > Bacteroidales > Bacteroidaceae > HGM04593. The sequence continues at coordinate 9,090 of JAFYRW010000042.1, forward strand.
ACCTCCCGAGAAGTCAGGCTCGCTCTGTCCCGAATAAACCAGGAATGTTGTGGGGTCTACGCTGCCGTCTCCTCCTTGATCCTCGACAGTCGCTCCCTTAATTATGGGGTAACCGTTGGTGCCGTCGAGACCTAAGAATTTATAGGACCAGAATGCAGTAAGAGGGTAGCCGTTCTTTAGCGGACGGTCGGTGTTACCATTCAGGAAGTGAATGTGGGTAAGCTCGTCGGCCTTTACTATGCGGTCGTCGTCCATTGAACGGTTCCAGTTCTTTCCGGCATTAAGTCCTACGGTCCACACCCAGTCGTTTGTTCTGATAGGGGTAAAGTTTATGGTAGCCTCAATACCGTCGTTCTTTATTATAGCACCATTCAACGGCATTGACTTTATACCATATTCCAAAGGAAGATCTTGACGTACGATGGCATTTGATGTTCTGCCGTAGTACTCTAGGTTCATTGTAATTCCAAAGAGTGCAAGGTCGAGTCCTAAGTTCCACGTTTTTGTACGCTCCCATTTTAGCTGTTTATTGGGGAGGCTCGATATTGTAAGGTAATACTCGTTGTAACCCTCGTATATACCTTTGTATTGTACAATCATTTCGGGGCTTATCGAGTTTACGACATTACCCTGAATACCGTATGTCGCACGCAGGTTCATCTGGTCGAGCCATTCGAGTTTCTCTGCAACAAAGGGCTCTTGTGCAATCTTCCACGATGCTCCGAATGACCAGGTGGGGTCGAACTGCTTGTTAACATCCTGACCGAAGCGGTTCGAGGCATCGGAGCGCACGTTCATATTTATAACGTAACGGTTCATTAGAGAATATGCTACTGTTGCAAAGAATGACATATAATTTGTCAATGTAGAGCTTTTGCTCCAGGCAGCACTCTCGTACAGCTGTTCCAATACTCCCCATCCAATGCTTGTGTCGCCACCGATAGGCTTAAAATTCTCAGGGACAGTAGGTAGTACGATAATCTCTCCACGCTCGGGAACGTAGCCCCACACAGTATTGCTGTCGCTCTCTCCTGTGCTTGAACGAACCTCCATTCCTAACATTGCATTCAGACGGTGATTCTCGTTGAATTCTTTGCTGAATTGTAAACGATGAGAGGTACTATATGATACCGACTGAGAGTTTGACTGTTTAAGTTCACCACCGTAGGGTATAAGCGCTGCATTGAATTTGTCGGAGCCAGCCTTCTCGCTACCATAAGCGTAACCACGGTAGAGTCTCTCTATTATAGCAGTCTTTTCTCCAGCGAAACTCTCGCTCTTGTTTGTGCTCAATGACGTACTTGCTGTTCCCGAATATGTTAGCCACGGAAGAATCTTGTACGATACGTTAGCCGAAGCATTGAACATTGTTCCTACGTTCTTGGAGAAACTATTCTCCATCTCATTGAAAATATTGTATGAGTATTGGTTCTTACTTCCCAAATGAGCATTGTAGCTGTATTGGTAATACTGAGAATAGTATACAGGATCGTTGTTGTTGAAACTGTCGTAAGCCGGAATAGCGCGGCTGGTCTCCATTGCGTATGAGTAGGGGTTTACGCCGGCACCGTATCCGTCGGAGTTTCTTATGCTACCATTCAATTGAACGTTGATGCTCAATTTATTGTTTACCTGACTGTTAATGCTTAAACGCGATGTTAGCTGATTATTCTGGTTGCCAATCTCATAGCCCTGATTGTTGGAGTAACCGATTGAGGCGTTGTATGTGTTTTTGTCGTTACCTCCCGATACACTAAGATTATGGCTGTGGCTGAATGCGTTGCGTGTCAAGAGGTCGAACCAGTCGGTGTTTACCGTCTCGAGTCGCTGCATATATTCAGAAAAATCCTCTTCGCTTATCATACGCTTGTTGAACATCGCCATAAGTCCCTCGTAGGTATATACCTGTGGCAGAGGGTCTGTTTGGTAGCGTACTCCAGCTTCGTATGCCTCTTTGCTGAACTGTATACGCTCCAATGAGTTCATAAAGTCGTAATTGCTGTATGTGGGGCGTCCCTTTATAGAGAAGTTAGAATTGTAATTTACACTGACACGTCCGGGAGTGCCTTTTTTAGTGGTAATTACAATTACACCATTCGAAGCTTTTGAACCATATATAGCAGTAGCCGAAGCATCTTTCAATACTGTTATATTCTCTATATCCTGAGGGTTCAACCACGAAATTTGGTTACCGATAAGCTCACGCATATCAGATGTGATAGAGGAACTCATATCAATAGAGAGTGCGTCCTCTTGAATTACACCATCGACAACCCATAGAGGGTCGGAGTTTCCTAAAATTGTAGAGGTTCCGCGAATTTTTATCTTGGGTGATGAACCTACACGCGCTGATGTGTTTACTACATTAACTCCGGCAATTTTTCCTTGTAGCATCTGATCGACACTTTGGTAGGCCGGCATCATAATGTCGTCGGCTTTTACAGTGGTAAAAGCTCCCACCATATCTTTGCGGGGTAATTTGTTGTATCCGTCTTCTACAATAGTAACCTCTTCGAGAAGCTCTTCTTCGGGCTCTAACTGAACCTTCATCGGGGTTAGGCAACTCTTGTCGTTGAGTTTTATTTTCTTTATCTTCATTCCGATAAAAGAAAATACCAACTCCTTGTCATCGTCAAGGTTGATATTGAGCTTGAAACCACCAGTGATATTGGTACTTGTTCCTTTGGCTGTACCAGACTTTGTTGTTATGGCTACTCCTGCTCCGGGCAGAGGTTCTCCAAATTCGTCAAGAACAGTACCGGTGATAAACATTCCATTCTGTGCATATACCATAAAACCGCACAGTAGGCAGATAAAGAAACTTATGAGTCGTAATGTCGTCTGTCTCATAGTTTATAGTGTTAAAATATGCGTAGTTATTTTAAATGTTGTTTCTTTTAATGCCGAAAGGTAGTGCTTTTTTATGAAATCTCCAATTATATGCGCCTAAATTGAATAAAATGTTACTTTTTTGTTTAAAGATTTAACTTTTTGCTTGCCTCGTTTTTTTCGCTTCTCTCTATTACAGCCTAATATCTATTTTAGCAGGGAATGCGTATCTGGGGTCTTTCTTTTTATTTATGCTCTCGTATATATTTGCAATATTTCTTTTTGCCTTTCCTTTGAATATCCTTTTGCCTTTGTAAAATATTTTTATTGGTTTTTTAAGGTCGAACATTGTGTCGTTAAGGTATATTGTGATATTGGAGTAGTGACTTTTTGTTATGTGAATCTCGTTGTTATTGCGCTCAATGATAAGCTCTTTGCCGTGTGCGGCCTCGCGCTGCGGAATTTCTACCCAATATAGACTGTTGCGCAATACCTGCTCTTGACGCCATACAATTTTTTCGGGGTAGGGGTTACGCTTGTATCTTGTCATCCACGAAAGGGCGGCGCTGTCGGCAAGTTCCATCCAATGTCCTTTTCCCTCTATTATATTTGTGGAGTGAATATAGCCCTCGGGGTCATTAGATTGCAACGCATCCATTCCTTTGCCCTTCTCAATGGCAAGATTGTTGCGGTTATATGCTGAATCGAATTCTCCCATCCATATCATAAAGGGGAGATTCCTGAGATTTATTTGTGATGTGCCACCAGGATGTCCTGCCATCATCGATGCTGCAGCCCAACGGTCGGCCATACGGGGAGCCATACGCCACACACCGTCTCCTCCGGCTGAATATCCCATAAGATATACCTTGTCGGGGTTCACATTCTCGAATACTATGCAGGCTGTTATAAGGTCTTCAAATAGATCATCGAGCCCTTTTCTGTGCCAAAGGTCCCAACTGTTCCACGGTGCGCGTGGAGCAATGTATACTCCCTCTTTGGGCTGGTAAAGGTATATCTGATTCATCCATTGTTCGTCGTTTACCTCTTTGGGGCATTCTCCTCCACCGTGCATCGAGATAAAAAGTGAACGGCCATCCGATGGTGTGCGTCCAAAATCGCGGACGGCACAAGCCAATCGCAATGAGTCATTGCTTATGGTCAATCTTCTCCACGAATTATGCAGTCTCTCGGCATTTTCTGCTCTCCAAAGAGAATCTATTATGGCTGTTGCCTCCAGAGCCAGCTCCTTGCTTATCTTTTTCTTTGCGAATGTCTGCTCCGATAGCTTACCAGACGGCTCTTTGAGCCACTCTCTCAACTCATTTGTCTGTGCGTTGAGGCCACAGACGATTGCAATTGCAAAAAACGCAATTGTAAGGAATTTTCTCATTTGTGTTGTGTGCGTTAGATGAATAAATTGCTCAATAGCATCGAAATTAGCATATAGAATGTCATTCCGCTAAGGTCGTTCACAATCTGTATGAACGGTCCTGTTGCCACAGCCGGGTTAATGTCCATACGTTCGAGCACCATAGGAATCAATGTTCCGAATGCCGAAGCAAACATTATAACCACAAAGAGGCTCAAGGGAACGGCCATTGTTATAATGTCGCCCGCTCCGTATACAAGAATATTGTATATGTAGATGAATGCCGAAAGTATTGCCGCATTCACCAATGCTACTGACGACTCTTTTAGAATATGGCTGAATATATGCTTTGAATCGAGTGAATTGTTTGCGAGTCCCTGCACTGCGATAGCCGACGACTGCACGCCTACATTTCCTCCCATTCCTGCGAGAAGAGGAATGAAAAGTGCCATTTCGGGGTGTGAACCCAAAGTGTCGGTGAAGCAGTTGAGTAGTATCGAAGAACCGATACCTCCGAACATACCAATAAGTAGCCACGGCAGACGCGCTCTTGTCTGTTTAAGGACATTATCGTCACTTTCAATATCCTGCGTAATACCGGCGGTAAGCTGCTGGTCGTGCTCTGTCTGTTCACGAACCTCGTCCATCACGTCATCGACGGTAATCTGTCCCAAAAGACGGTTAATCTTGTCTACGACGGGAATTGCCACAAGGTTGTACTTTTCTATGAGCAGCGCAACCTCATCGATGGGAGTGTCTACATCAACGCTTACAACCTTTGTATTCATTACGTGCTTTACCTTTGATACAGAGGGGCTTGTGACCATCTTTGTCAAAGGGAATAGACCGCAAAGGCGGTCATCGTCATCTACAACGTAAATGTAGTATATGTCGTCGAGGTCCTCGGCCTGTCGGCGCATCTCCTTTAGACACTCCGGCATACTCCAATTCTTGTTTACGACCACCATTTCGGTACTCATAAGTCCTCCGGCGGTGTCCTCGTCATACTGCAAAAGGTCTACAATGTCTCCAGCTTGTTCAATATCCTTGATGTGCGAGAGCACCTCCTCCTGCTTCTCTTCGTCCATATCACGGATAATCTCGACGGCATCGTCGGTATCCATATAGTTCACGAAGCGTTTGGCAATGGCCTCGGATGGCAACTCCTCCAATAGCTCGTTTCGCAGGTCCTCGTCCATTTCTATAAGGGCGTCAGCTGCTTTCTCGTTGTCTAGCTGACGGTAAAGGAAACGGGCCTCCTCAATGTCCAATTCTCCACAAATTTCTGCAATGTCGGCAGGGTGCATTGTGGAAATTTTATCCTGTAAAAGTACGGAGTCCTTGGAAAGGATAAGTTCTTTTACCTGTTCGATAAGCTCAGTTGTCATTGTGCGCCTCCTTTCTTGTCTAATACCTGTTCTATCTTATTGGTCAGCTCAATGAACTGCTCAATGGACAATTGCTCGGGACGATAGTCGAGCAATGGGTCGCTGAGAATGGGGGAACCCTTGCCGACAATCTGCTGTATGGGGTTGCGCATCTTCTTGCGCCTTTGATTGAATGTCGCTTTTACAATTTGTCTGAAGAGTGCTTCGTTGCAATCGAGCGATTCGCGGCTGTTCTTTTTCATAAGCACCACGGCGCTCTTTACCTTTGGAGGGGGCGAGAATACATTCTCGTGGACGGTGAAAAGATATTCAACATCGTACCACACTTGAATAAAAATGCTTAGGATGCCATAGGCTTTGTTGCCGGGCTTTGCTGCCAGACGCTCACCTACCTCTTTCTGAATCATTCCACTGCAATAGGGGATGAACTCCTTGTAATCTAGCATCTTAAAGAAAATCTGACTCGAAATATTGTAAGGGTAGTTGCCTGTGAGAATGAACTGTCCACCGTCGAAAAGACGCTCAAGATGCATCTTGAGAAAATCGTCGGGGATTATATTCTCCTCGCCCAATTCGGGGAGGTTCTTGCATAGATACGCTACCGACTCTTCGTCAATCTCTACAACTTTCAGAGGGCGTTTCTTTTCCAAAAGGAACTGTGTGAGCACTCCCATTCCCGGGCCTACCTCCAATACAGGCAGGGTGGGACAAATATCTACCGTGTCGGCTATTCTCCTTGCGATTGACAGGTCGGTAAGGAAATGTTGTCCGAGTCTTTTTTTTGCTGTTACGGTTTTCATCTGTCTGCTAACCTCGTAAAAATTTATAAATAAATTGTAAAAGATATAGAGAATCTAATGATATCTTGTTATCTTCGCAATCGCTATACAAAGGCACAAAGGTAATTAAAACTATCAATTTTGTCTCGAAACTTGTGAAAAAGATTTTAAATAGCACCATAAAAATTGTGTTACCGCTACTTTTAGGCGCGGTAATACTCTATTGGATATATCGCGATTTTGATTTTTCACAGTTGAATGCAGGATTGCTCGGAATGAATTGGTGGTGGTTCACAGTGTCGGTGTTCTTTGGTATATTGAGTCACGCTATACGCGGCTGGCGCTGGAGGCTGATGCTCGCTCCTATGGGTTATATTCCTCGTAACGACGTCTGTGTTTATTCTATATTCATTGCCTATGCGGCCAATCTTGTAGTGCCGCGCGTGGGTGAGGTGTCAAGATGTGTGGTGCTCGACCGTTACGAGAATGTGCCTTTTGCACAGTCGCTGGGAACGGTTGTTACGGAGCGTCTGCTCGATACTGTTATGGTGCTTCTTATCACTATTGCGGCGGTGCTGTTGCAGTGGCCAGTATTTATGGAGTTTGTCGTAAACTCTTTTGGTAACGCCGACGGCGGATCCAATGGTAGTTCCCTGAACGAGAATACAATAATAATAGGAGTCTCTTTGCTGGCTATATTGCTACTGCTTTTCTTCCTAATGAGAAAAATGTCATTATGGAGCAAACTAAAGTCTTTCATTGCACGTTTTTGGGAAGGAGTCTCTGCATTAGGTAAAATAAAGAATCTTCCGCTATTCATTTTTGAGACAGTGGCTATATGGTTCTGCTATTTTATGCAATTCTATATTAGCTTCTTCTGTTTCTCCTTTAGCAGCAGCCTGTCGGTGTTTGCGGCGCTTCTGCTTTTTGTCGGAGGCAGTATAGCGGTGGCTGTTCCTACTCCCAACGGCGCAGGACCGTGGCATTTTGCGGTGATGAGTATGATGGTACTCTATGGTCTTGCCGAGGGTGATGCACAGCTGTTTGCTCTTATCGTTCATACCTCACAGACACTGCTTATAGCGCTGCTAGGTATTTATGCGTGGATAATGTTGCAATTCAAGAAACGAAATAAACAAAAGATGTTTAATAGTAAATAATTATAATTATGGCAGTTACAATAAAAGATTTATCACCCAGAGAGGTGTGGAAACATTTTGATGCTTTGACACAGGTACCCCGTCCGTCGGGTCATTTGCAGAAGATACAGCAGTTCCTGCTCGACTTTGGCAAGAGTATAAACGTTGAGACTTGGCAGGATGAGGTAGGAAATATAATTATGCGTAAGCCTGCTACTCCCGGATTGGAGTCGCGCAAAGGAATAATCCTTCAGGCTCATATGGATATGGTGCCTCAGAAGAGTCTTGAGAGTAATCACAATTTTGAGACCGACCCTATTACAACAATCGTTAATGGCGATTGGTTGTGCGCTGACAATACCACTCTTGGTGCCGACAATGGCATTGGCGTTGCAGCCATTATGGCAATTATGGAGGATAATTCTCTGCAGCACGGTCCTTTGGAGGCGCTTATTACCGCTGACGAGGAGACAGGCCTTTACGGAGCTTTTGGTCTAAAGGCTGGTGAGCTTCAGGGCGATATTCTCTTGAATCTCGACAGCGAGGAAGAGGGTGTATTGTATATAGGCTGTGCCGGTGGCCTCGATATTTCGGCTTCTATGGAGTTTATGGAGGTTGAGCCTATCGATGGCGACGTTGCTGTAAAGGTTCAGCTCAAAGGATTGCGTGGCGGACACTCGGGTCTTGAGATAAATGCCGGTCGCGCAAATGCCAACAAGCTTATGGCACGCTTCGTGCGCGAGGCAATGGACGAGTGTGGCGTGAGCCTCGCAAGCTGGAACGGAGGAAATATGCGTAACGCAATTCCCGCAAGCTGTAAGGTGGTGCTTACTCTCCCCGCCGAGGGCATTGAGGAGCTAAAGTCTATAGCTGCCGATTATCAGGAGCTATTTAATAAGGAGTACGCTACGATAGAGGAGGATATTACTCTCACCGTCGAGGAGTGCGAGCTTCCCGAGACAGTCGTTCCTGAGGAGATTCAGGATAATCTGATTGACGTAATCCTCGCTTGCCACGATGGAGTATTCCGTTTTATCCCCACAATTCCCGACACAGTAGAGACATCAAGCAACCTTGCAATAGTAAAAATAGAAGAAGGTAAAGCGGAATTAAATATTCTTGCTCGTAGCTCTTGCGATTCTATGAAAGATTTCTTAGCTTTGCGACTATCGAGCTGTTTTGCAATGGCAGGAATGAAGGTTGAACTAAGCGGCGGTTACAGCGGATGGCAGCCCAATGTAAAATCTCCTCTGCTTGCAGCACTCAAGGTGGCGTACAATGAAATGTTTGGCAAAGAGCCCGATGTACGCGTTATTCACGCAGGATTGGAGTGCGGTATAATTGCGACAAACTATCCCAATATGGATATGGTCTCATTTGGTCCTACATTGATGTGTCCTCACACTCCTGACGAGAAGATAGAGATTCCTTCGGTTGAGAAATTCTATTCTCTTATTAAGGCTTTGGTTGTAAATGGTGTATTATAAATATTTATTAACTTTAAATTTCTAGAACTATGAAAAAGAATTTGAAATTTGTTGCAGTCTTGATGTCTGTTTCTATCTTGTTGTCTTCTTGTATGGGTTCTTTCCAATTGACAAACAAGATGTATAATATCAACAAGAACGTAGGTAGCAAGTGGGTTAATGAGCTCGTTTTTGCTGCTTGCTGTGTTCTCCCTGTATATGAGATTACTCTCTTTGTTGATGCTGTCGTACTTAACTCTATCGAGTTCTGGACAGGTAAGAAGGCTTTGTCAAACAACGGTGAGAAGAAGATTGTTAAGAATGCCGAGGGTAAGACTGTTGAGGTTACAGCAATGGAGAACGGTTACAATTTGACCGACGGTGCTGTTTCAATGAACCTTGTATTCGACGAGGATACTCAGGTATGGAGCGCAGAGTTCAACAACCAGTCTACCAAGCTTATCAAGATGATCGACGACAGCAATGCTGAGTTGTTCCTTCTTAACGGTGAGACTCTTTCTGTAACTCTCGACGAGGCCGGCGTTGATATGGCACGTCAGTTAATTATGGGTAACTGCTACGCTATGAGCAAATAAAAAAATATAATTTTATAAAAATAGGACTCCGCTATTGTTGTTGGCGGAGTCTTATTTTTTTATCTTCGCGACAATGAATTTCTGAATATGGAACACCCCGAGAATGACAAGGCTTATAAAGGGCTTAAGGTAAACGAGGGAGTAGAACGTCTGAGCTCTATAAATCCCTACCTTATGATGAATAGGCACAAACGTGCTCCCGAACTTACTGTAGACGATTATGTGAACGGCATACTGAAAGGTGATGTGACAATTCTGTCGCGTGCCGTCACACTCATCGAGAGTCTGCGCCCCGAGCATCAGAAGATTGCGCGTGAGGTTGTGGAGCGTTGTCTGCCACACAGCGGACACTCTGTGAGGGTGGGTATTACCGGTGTTCCGGGAGCAGGCAAAAGTACCTCTATCGATGCTTTTGGAATGCACATTCTAAAGGAGCGCGGAGGAAAATTGGCAGTCCTTGCCGTAGACCCTAGCAGTGAACGTACAAAAGGTAGCATTCTTGGCGATAAGACCCGTATGGAGCATCTCTCGCAGCATCCGTCGGCCTTTATACGTCCGAGTGCTTCGGCTGGCTCTCTGGGTGGCGTTGCCCGCAAGACTCGCGAGACAATAGTGCTGTGCGAGGCTGCCGGATACGATACGATTCTTGTGGAGACTGTCGGCGTGGGACAGAGCGAGACTGCCGTCTATTCAATGGTCGATTTTTTTCTTTTGATACAGATTGCAGGCGCGGGCGATGAATTGCAGGGCATCAAGCGAGGTATAATGGAAATGGCCGACGGCATTGTCATAAACAAGGCCGATGGCAATAATGTGGAGGAGGCCAAGCGTGCCGCCGCTCACTATCGCAATGCGCTTAAACTGTTCCCTATGCCACAGAGTGGCATACGTCCGCAAGTGCTTACCTACTCGGGATTCTACAATATTGGCGTAAAAGAGGTGTGGGATATGATATATTCATATATGGACAACGTGAAATTGTCGGGAGCATTCGAGAGACGCCGCCAATATCAGTCGAAATATTGGATGTACGAGACTATTGACGAGCAGCTACGCTCGCGTTTCTATAATGCCGACAGCATAGAAAAATGCCTCGCCGAGTATGAGCAGATGGTGCTCGACGGAAAGATAACCTCTTTTGGCGCAGCGGCTAAGCTGCTCGATATTTTCGATAATAGTAAATAGCGTCTATGAAAAGCAAAAAGGAGATAAGAGCCTCGGTGCGTACCTTGCTTAAGGAACTCTCGCCGCAAGAGAGGGAGAGAGCCTCGCAGCTTATAAGCAACCGCATATTGTCTATGAGTGAGCTGAATTCGGCAAAGGTGGTGGCGCTCTTTGTCTCAATGCCCGATGAGCCCGATACCTCTGCGCTGCTCTCTGTGCTGTCGGGAAGATGCCGAGTAGTTGTTCCCCGAATAGGTGGCGATGAGATGGAATTCTTCGATTATAATGCCGAGGCATTGTCTGCCGGTTCCTATGGAATAAGAGAGCCTATGGGCGACACTCCCATTGCACCGTCAGAGATTGATTTTATGGTTGTCCCAGGCGTTGCATTCGCTGTCGACGGCTGCAGGATGGGACGTGGCAAAGGCTTTTACGATAAATATATGTCACGCGAGGGCTTTAGAGCTTATAAGGCTGGTATCTGCCTTGCTCCACAGATTGTAGAGGAACTACCCTGCGAACCGCACGATATTAAAATGGATATTGTTGTTTTTTCATAAACAGGAAATAATAAAGGCGACCATTAAGGTCGCCTTTATAGTTGATATATTGTGCGTGTGGTTACTCCATAGGAATCTCGGGATTCTGTACTGTAAGGTCCTTATCCTTCTGTGAGAGATAGAACATATATAGTACCACCGGTTCTTTGCCGCGATTCTCGCCACGATGTATTGCATCGACCATTTCAACAACAACCTCTCCCGCCTTCATTACTTTTATCTCTCCGTCGAGCCCAATGATTGTAAGCTCGCCCTGTACAAGCACTCCGTGATTCATTGCTATATGGTGGTGCCATCCGAGCTTCTCTCCCGCGGGGATAACATATTTTATAGCAACAATTTCTGGCTGTCCTTGCGGATAGTCGGGTAGGTCGGCGTCATTCCAGCTTTTGCTTGTGCGTAGAAGCTCGGTACTCTCGACGCTGGAAATATTCTCCCCCGCATTAAGATTGTCGCAAGAGATTAGTGCATTGGTAATGCAGATGATGGTGGCAATAAGCCCCCATTGTATATACTTCTTTTTCATAGTGAGTATTTGTTCTTAGTTCTTATACATAATAGAGAAGGCGTCACCTTCTCTATTATGTATAATGATATTTTACGATGCAAGAATCTCCTGTGCGCGTACAGCGTCGCGGTCGAGGGGCTTGTCGTCCTTTATCGCTTTTGTGAAAGGAATATATACAATCTCGTTGTTGCGAGAACCAATCATAACATTGCGCTGTCCCTCCAACAGTGCGTCGATGGCTGCTACTCCCAAACGGCTAGCAAGGATGCGGTCGTTGGCTGTGGGGCTTCCGCCACGCTGCAAATATCCGAGGATAGAGACGCGTACGTCAAGCTCGGGGAAGCGTGTGCGCATACCCTCTGCAACCTCCATAATGTTGTAGTCTTTTCCGCGGCCCTCGGCAAAAAGCACTATACTGCTACTCTTTGTGCGGCGTAGTCCGTTGGCAATGAATTTGTTGATTGTCTCAAACTCGGGGTCAATCTCGGGCAATACACACGCCTCGGCACCTGTGGCGATTGTTCCGTTGAGGGCGAGGAAGCCTGCGTCGCGTCCCATTACCTCTACTATGAACAGACGCTCGTGTGACGATGCTGTGTCGCGAATCTTATCGACACACTCCATAATTGTATTCAAGGCTGTGTCGTAGCCAATGGTCGTGTCGGTGCCATAAAGGTCGTTGTCTATTGTTCCGGGGAGTGCGATACAGGGAATATCATACTCGCGGGCAAGATTGTATGCTCCGGTGATAGAGCCGTCGCCGCCAATAACGACAAGAGCATCGATGCCCTGTTTCTGCAACATTTCATAAGCCTTTGCGCGACCCTCTTCGGTCTTGAACTCATCGCAACGGCTGGTCTTTAGAATTGTACCGCCGCGCTGTATGATGTTACTTACATCCTCGGTCTTAAACTCTTTAATCTCTCCGGTCATCAATCCTTTGTAGCCGCGATAGATTCCTTTTACAGTAATTCCGTGGAAGATTCCTGCACGGGTCACCGCGCGAATCGCTGCGTTCATTCCGGGAGCATCGCCACCCGATGTGAGAACTCCGATACAATTGATACTTTTTTTCATAGTAGTTCTATTTTGGTTGTTCTTTATAGTTTAATATTGCTTGTTTACAATTTTCCATTAACCATTTTGGGGTAGATGTCGCACCGCATATTCCAATGGATTCTACATTGTCGGTCAGTGTAAAGTCAATGTCGTTGGGACCCTCTATCAAATGTGAATTGGGGTTTACTCTGCTGCACTCGCTGAAGAGTATCTTGCCGTTGGAACTTTTGCGTCCGCAGACAAAGAATATCAGCTGCTTCGATTGTGCAAATTGGCTTATTCCGCTCATACGGTTGGCTACCTGACGGCATACTGTGTCGAACCACTCGACCTTTTGTCCTTTGTCTATCCTCTCTTGGACGGTGTCTACAATAGCTTTGTAGCTCTCGAGCGACTTTGTTGTCTGCGAATATATGTAGGTATTCTTGTCGGTAGCAATCTTGTCTATCTGCGAGCTGTCCTCGATGACAATGGCTTCGCCGTGTGTCTGTCCCACAAGGCCCAATACTTCGGCGTGTCCTGCCTGTCCGTGGATTATTATCTGACGCTGTTCGTCGGTGGTACCTTGCCACTTTTGCTTTATCCTCTGCTGTAGCTTTAGAACAACGGGGCAGGTAGCGTCTATAAGCTGAAGATTGTTCTTTTGTGCTATCTCGTATGTTTCGGGGGGCTCACCGTGGGCACGTAAAAGTACTTTGGCATTGTGGAGCTTTGCGAATGTTGAGTGGTCGATGGTAATAAGTCCCATACGCTTCAGGCGCTCACACTCTTTGGTGTTGTGCACAATGTCGCCCAAGCAGTAGAGTGTCTCTCCACTGCACAGCTCCTCTTCGGCCTTCTGTATTGCTGTTGTTACTCCGAAGCAGAATCCTGAATGTTCGTCAATCTCTATGCTTAACATACAGCGGTTAATTCTATGTATTTGTTGTAGAGCCACTCTTGTTGCTCCTCCAATGTCATATTGCTGTTGTCAAGCAGTATGGCATCGTCAGCCTTACGTAGAGGGCTTACCTCGCGTGTCTGGTCAATGTGGTCGCGTTCAAGAACATTCTCCAGAATCTCCTTGTAGTCGGGGTTGTCGCCGCGTGCTGTAAGTTCGTCGTAACGGCGCTGTGCGCGTACTTCGGCCGATGCGGTGACAAATATCTTCATTTCGGCATCGGGGAATACTGTTGTTCCAATGTCGCGTCCGTCCATTACAATACCTTTTACTTTTCCCATTTCGCGCTGCTGCTCAATCATATCGGTACGGACAAAATCTATTGCGGCAACCTTGCTTACTATGCGCGATACTCTCAACGAACGAATCTCTTTCTCTACATTCTCGCCGTTCAGCAATGTTACGGAATTTTTTGTCTCGGGGTCGGCTGCAAAGGTTATCTTAATCTCGTTCATTCTTGATTTAAGGCTCTCTGTATCAACCTCTTCTTTTTTTATCAGTCCGTTGTTAAGACAATATAATGCTACGGCTCTATACATTGCTCCGCTGTCGAAATAGAGATATCCTATACTGCGTGCCAATGCTTTTGCCATAGTACTTTTTCCGCACGATGAAAATCCGTCTACTGCTATAATTATTCTTTTCATATTATTTATAATGTGTACGATGCATTGAACAGCAACGCCGACGATGATACGTGCAGATGGCTGTACGATGCTCCGAATTTGAATCCTTTTACATTTATTCCCGCGCCGGCGCTTATTCCTTCCCATTTGTTGCCTGAGGCCGATAGCTCGTCGGCTATACGGTAGTTGTATCCCAACGATGCGTAGAATATCTTTCCTACAAGAATGTCGGCACCAACGGTGATGTGCTTCAACAGAATCTCGCCGAAATTATCTTTCTTGCCGTCGGCGCTGTAGAAATATCTGTTGCTCCAACGGTGAATGTTGTCAAGGGTGAGCGATAGGCGTATGGGAGCGTGCGCGAGGCGTTTGGTCACTCCTATCTGAAAGTCGATGGGCATAATCTCGTATTTCTCCTCAAAGGCTTTCAACTGTCCTCCTAAATTGCGTGCGGCAACCGAGAATGAGAAGTCCTGCTCCTCGTCGTAGTAGTTTACTCCAAGGTCTACGCCCATAGCAAAAGAGTTATAACTCTCGTAGCCCGAATAGATGAATTTTGTTGTTACACCGCCGCTCCAACGTCCGCCTAAAAGGTAACAGTAGAGTGCCGACAGCTCAACGTCGCGGGCACCGAATGTGCCTGTGTACATATTGTCGGGGTCGTATCCCTCGAAACGGCCGTAGTCTACGTATCGTGCCATAACAGCGGCCGACGAACGCTCGCTGCACGCCATATTGAATGCCGCTCCGCCTATATTGCTGTTACTCGTATAGGTCATAAAGTTGAAATTCAGTGTGTTGCTCGATACATTCGCCAACAACGCAGGGTTGTGCATCGCAAGGGTGATATCATCGTCGGGCAAAGAGATATTGGCACCTCCCAATGCCGCAGCGTGAGCCGAGTGGGGGAGGCGTAGGAAATGGTATGTGTTGCCGCCCTCCTGTGCAACAGCAAACAGTGGCAGCAGCAATAATAACAGAATTATCCTTATCTTAATTTTCACTTATATTATATGTTTTCTGTTAAAATCCTTACCTTCGCTTATCATTGGCGAAGATAGCACTTTATTTTTCATTTTTCGGTAACTGCGGAGCTTTTTTGGAACCGTTTTTAATCATAGGCTTTCTGCCACGCGAAAAAAACGGTAAAACTCTTATTATTAAACGCGAAAAATGCCATTTATAGTGTGCATTTAAAATAAAATCTTCATAAAATAAAAAAAAGATGCTTTTCGGAGTGTGTATTGAAAAATATTGTTTATTTTTGCCCTTTAGAAAATATATACAAAATCGATATAATGAAAAGCGTAAAGAAAAATCAGGTAAATGGAAGCGAGCTTCTTGAGGTAAAGAAGAGCAAACAAGCCAACCTCGAGACAAGAAAAAGTACATGGACCTTAATAGGTTATGTATTGGTGCTTGCTGTTTTGTTTGTGGCTTTCGAGTGGACTGCCACAGAACGTAAAGAAACCGGCGAGGTTCTTTCAGGTAAGATTCTCTTGGAAGAGGAAATTATGATTCCTATTACTTTGCCCGAGAAGAAGGTTGTTCCTCCTCCTCCCCAAGCAAAGCAGATTACCGAAATTCTTGAGATTGTAGAGGACGATGCTGAAATTGAGGAGACTGAACTTGTAGCTCTCGAAGAGATGGGTGACGTTGTGGAGATTTCAGAGGACGCTAACATCGTCGTAGAGGATATGCCCGAGGAGGAGACTATCTATCAGGTGGTAGAGGACCAGCCCGAGTTCCCCGGTGGTATGCAGGCTCTTATGAAGTATCTACGCGATCATATCAACTATCCCCGTATCAGCCGCGAGAACAACTCTCAGGGTCGTGCTTATGTGAACTTCGTGGTAAATACCGACGGTTCAATTACAGACGTTGAGATTCTGAAGAGCTCAGGAGATATTTATCTCGACAAAGAGGCTTTGCGCGTGGTTGAGGGTATGCCTAAATGGAAGCCCGGTAAACAGGCCGGTAAGGCTGTGCGTGTACGATTTACACTGCCTGTGATGTTCAGATTGCAGTAATAATCGAACAGAATAGAGAGAGGCTGCTGAAAAGGTAGCCTCTTTTTTTTAAATATCAGAGTAAAAGAACCTCTTTAGACAAAAATATTATGTATACTTGGGAAGAGACACGAGATATTGTAAATGGCTTTATCGAGAAACTGAATTTTGAACGTGCACCAAAGGAATTGTACGCTCCAATAACCTATACTCTGTCGCAGAGTGGAAAGCGTGTGCGTCCAGTGCTTGCGCTTATGGCCTACAATATATATAAGGAGGATGTTGAAAAAGTGCTCTATCCGGCAGTGGCAATGGAGACATACCACAATCATACTCTCATACACGATGATGTGATGGATTGTGCCGATATTCGCCGCGGAAAGCCCACCGTATGCGCAAAATGGGGCGATACAATGGCTATTCTTTCGGGCGATACAATGTTGTTGCTTGCCTATCAGTTTATGTCTAATGTCGAGGATGATAAATTGCGTGCAGCAATATCGTTGCTCACCGAGACAGCAAAAGAGGTGTGCGATGGTCAGCAATACGATATTGAATTCGAGTCGCGTACCAATGTCAGCGAGGAGGAGTATATAAATATGATACGTCTAAAAACCTCGGTGCTCATTGCTGCCAGCATAAAGTTAGGCGCGTTGCTTGCTGGAGCCTGCGAGGAGGATCTCAATAATCTCTATGCTTATGGCGAGACAATGGGACTTGCCTTCCAACTGCAGGATGACCTTCTCGATGTTTATGGTGACGCTGCTGTCTTTGGCAAAAAGATTGGTGGCGACATTCGTTGCAACAAAAAGACATTCCTTTTGATAAAGGCGTTGGAGCTTGCCTCGGAAGAGCAGCGCAAGGAGATGTTTGCTTGGATGGAGAACCCCTCGTGCGACGCTGATGCAAAGGTAGAGTATTTTACCGCGCTATATAATTCTTTGGGCATCAAGGAACTTTGTGAGGCAAGAATCGCCGAACTTTTCGAGAAATGCGATGAGCATATTGCAAAGGTCTCTGTTCACGAGGAGAATAAACGAGAGATAAAGAGATTCATAAATTCTTTGTTGAACCGCACTTTATAAATCTCCTATGCCCTATCGTCGATTACCAAAGACTGACCAAGCACGTTTGCGTACACTGCAGCAGGCTGTGGACAGCAGTATACAGAATGGTATATATACGAATGTGCTTACACATAATACCTACTACAAGGCAAAGACTTTCCTGCAGAAATTCTCGCGCGAGGTTGATGTGTATAAAAAATGTATCGTCGAGCAATCGTCGAAGCGTGGCAATGAAAAATTCGAGTCGGCGCTCAAGCGTGCCCGAATGTATGTATCGCATTTTATTCAGGTACTCAGTATGTCAATCGTGCGTGGCGAAATTCCGCGCAGCAAACGTGCCTACTATGGCCTGCCAGAGGAAGAGGATACAATACCCAATCTTTTTGCTGAGAGTGCAGTGCTTGAGTGGGGTGCTCGCATAATTGAGGGCGAGAGCAAGAGACAGAAAGAGGGTGGAATACCCATCTATAATCCTACGATGGCTCGTGTAAAGGTGATATACGACCTCTTTAAGGAGATGTACGATAGACAATTGTATCTCAAGCAGCGCACCGACGAGGCTCTTAGGAATATTGCCGAAATGCGTGCCGAGGGCGATGAGATAATATTTGAGGTATGGGGAGAGATTGAAAAGGCTTTTGCCTCATTCTCGCCCGAGGAGAGATTGAAGAAATGCAGCGAGTATGGTGTGATATATTATACTCGTACCGACAGGAATAAAAAGAATGCATAAATTTGTAGATACACATACGCACCTTTTTGTAGAGGAGTTTGACACCGACCGTGATGCGGCTGTCGAACGTGCCGTAGTGGCCGGGGTTACCCGCCTGTGTCTGCCTTGCATAAATATTACGAGCATAGAGCCTATAAAGGCAATGTGCGAGAAATATAAAGGAGTGTGCTATCCTATGATAGGGCTGCATCCTACCGATGTAAAAGAGGACTATAAGAGCCAATTGTCGCAGATGCGCAGTATGCTCGCTGGGGACAATTCTTTCATTGCCGTAGGAGAGGTAGGGCTCGACTTTTATTGGGATACGACCTATAGACAGCAGCAGTTCGATGCGCTGGAGGAGCAGATTGCTTGGGCGCGTGAGTTTGACCTTCCGCTTGTGATACACTCGCGCAGTGCCTCGGATGAATTGTACGAGGTGATGGACAAGCATAGTGGTGAGTCGTTGAGAGGAATCTTCCACTGCTTCTCGGGTGATGCCGATGAGGCTCGCCGTTTGTTGTCGCTCGATGGCTTTATGCTTGGCATTGGTGGAACTCTTACATACAAAAAGAGTATATTGCCGTCGGTGCTCAGGGAGGCTGTTCCTTTGGAGAGGATTGTATTGGAGACCGATTCTCCCTATCTTGCTCCTGTGCCCTTCCGCGGCCGACGCAATGAGAGTGCCTATGTGCCGCAGATAGCAGAATTCTTGTCAGAAATATATAATGTAAGTGATAAATATATTGCAGAGGTTACAACAGCCAATGCAGAGAGTGTTTTTACTAAAATGATACAACTATGAGAATCGAAAAAATAGACATTTTTGAAAATGCAAAGCGTCCTATAATAGGTGCAGGACCTTGTAGCGCCGAGAGTGAGGAGCAGGTGATGGAGGTTGCCCGCGAACTTGCCAAACGTGGTGTTACATTCTTCCGCGCGGGAATATGGAAGCCCCGTACAAAGCCTGGCTGCTTCGAGGGAATAGGTACTATTGGATTACAATGGCTCAAGAGAGTACGCGAGGAGCTATCGTTGCCTGTGGCAACAGAGGTTGCTACTCCTCAGCACGTAGAGCAGGCGCTTGCTGCCGATATTGATATTCTTTGGGTGGGAGCACGTACTACCACAAATCCCTTTGCAGTGCAGGATATTGCCGATGCTCTTCGTGGCGTTGATGTCCCCGTGCTTGTGAAGAACCCCGTAAACCCCGACCTTGAACTATGGATTGGAGCACTCGAACGATTGAATAATGCGGGTATTACACGATTGGGAACAATACACCGAGGCTTCTCCTCTTATGGTGAGAAGATTTTCCGTAACTCTCCCCAGTGGCAGATTCCTCTCGAACTTAAACGCCGCCTCCCCGAACTTCCTATGATATGCGACCCCAGCCACATTGCCGGTAAGCGAGAACTTCTTTCTATACTCTCTCAGGAGGCTATGGACCTTAGCTTCGACGGTCTTATGGTGGAGTCTCACTGTCACCCCGAATGTGCGCTTAGCGACGGCCGTCAGCAGGTTATTCCCGAGGAGTTGTTTGTGATACTAGACCGCTTGGTGCATCGTTCGCCGCAGACAGACTCTTCTGAAATGTCGCGCTATCGTACCCTCCTCGACGATGTTGATGCCGAGCTTATGCGTCTGCTTGCCAAACGAATGGAAATTTCGCGCGAGATTGGTGAGGTAAAAAAGGAGAAGGGCCTTACAGTATTCCAGCCTTACCGCTACAAAGAGACTGTGGAGCGCTTCGCCGAGCATAGTGCGGTGCATCGTCTCGACGCTGAGGCTGTAAAGGATATTTTCGAGGTTATACACTCTGAGAGTATACGTCAGCAGCTACGCATTGTGAACGACATTAGGGACTAACCCGATGATAATACAAAAGATACGCAAAAATACTTTTTGCGTATCTTTTTTTTATATACATTTGCACTGTCTTGTTCTGCAATAAGTTCCCTTTGGGAACGCAGATTAAAAGGGAATCAGGTGAGAGTCCTGTACAGTCCCGCTGCTGTAAGCTCTATATGGGTTCCGTCAATCGAAAAGCCACTGCCTTTGGGTGGGAAGGAGACGGAACAGAGTAAGTCAGAAGACCTGCAAGACGAGTCAATTGCCTATATTGCTTTCGAGGAAGAGCACAGGTCATTGTTGTATTTCAATGTTTTTTGTATGCGAATATTTCGCATTCCGTTGGTAGCCTTAGTGGGGTGTATTCTCTCTATTGTTTCTGTGTGTAGAGCATACTCGCAGGATAATAGCGGGGTGCTTATGCTCGACTCGTTGCTTGTAACCGGGCTGCGTAAAAGCTTGCACGATGCTTCGGTGCCGGTGCAGACTCTCTCTGCGGATGCATTGGAGAGGATAGGAGCAACCAATGTGGGTGACGCGCTCAAGCATATGAGCGGTGTTGCCATAAAGGATTATGGCGGAATAGGAGGTATAAAGAGTGTCTCCATTCGTGGAATGGGAGCGCATCATACTGCGGTGTTCTACGATGGAGTGGCAATAGGCGACTGTCAGAGTGGGCAAATAGACGTTGGCCGTTTCTCTACCGAAAATATTTCTCTGCTGCAATTGACTATTGGACAGAATGATGATATTTATCAAACGGCGCGAATGTTTGCCTCGGCGGGAACGGTGGCAATGGATACAAAAATACCATACGCGAATATCCTTAAGATTGGCGCCTCGGCAGCCTCTTTCGAGACAAATAAGGCTTATATAAACGGAGCGGCCCTGTTGGGCAATTCGTGGCGTGCCTCTCTCTTTGCCGACTATACATCTACTGCCGGCAATTATAAATTCAGCATTCCCAGCGGAAAGGAGCAGATAGTTGCTGTGCGTAATAATTCTGACGTTGATATTTATCGTGGAGAGATTAACACCGCCTGGGAGAATGATTCACATTCGTTGCGTGCAAAATTGTACTCTTATTATTCGCATCGCGGAATACCCGGCGCAGTCATTGTGGATAATCCTATCAGTAGCGAAAGGTTGGAGAATACCAATATTTTCGGGCAGCTCTTCTACGAGTATGCTCCTAACTATTCTCTAAAGATGAAGGCAACGTTTAAGCATAATTATAATTACGACAAGAATATTCTGCCACGTTCGGCCGGAACAATCGAGGAGTATTGCTACCGACAGCAAGAGAGCGATGCTTCTTATACAATAAAATGGTCGCCATACTTTCTCTATGGCCTCTCCGTCGCATTCAGCGAGGAGCTATCCTATAACAAATTACAGGCAAAGAATAACTCTCTGATGCCATCGGACCCCAGCCGCCTGACCTCTTTGTCGGTGCTTAGCGCCCGTTACGGCTATAAATGGTTTACAGCCACAGCCTCGTTGCTCTTCACTTATGCCAATGAGCGTGTCTCTGCATCCTATACTGTTCCCAACCGCAGGAGATTCTCTCCGTCGCTGTCGATGGTGCTTACTCCTTTTGGCAATAATTTCTCTATGCGTCTCTCCTATAAGGATATTTTCAGGCTGCCAACATTCAACGACCTATATTATCGCGATCTTGGCAATTATAGACTGCTGCCCGAGAAGAGCCGTATGTTCAATATGGGAGCGCAATATTCAAAAGAGGAATTTGGTTGCTTTAAATATGTGAATATATCGCTCGATGGTTACTATGGGCGTGTCGAGGATAAGATTGTGGCTACCCCTGGAATATTCGTGTGGAAGATGAGCAATGTGGATAATGTCTCACTCTGCGGTGCCGATGCTAATCTTTCGTCGCTTGTAGAGCTTTATAAGAACATAGGGCTTAATGTCACTGCCGCATATAGCTTTATGAGGGCTGTGGATGCAACAGAAGGCTCTTTGGTCAAAGGGCATCAGATAATATATACTCCTCTGCATTCGGGCTCTCTGTCGGCAGTGTTGCAGACTCCGTATGTGTCGGTAGGCTATAATATGCTGTGGAGCGGTAAGCGCTACCGTCTACCACAAAATATTTCCTCCAACATTGTGAATGGATACTCCGACCACTCACTGTGGCTAGCCCGAGATTGGGAATTATCGGGATATACTCTTACATCAAGAATTGATGTGATGAATATCGGTGGCACTACATACGAAATTATCAGATATTATCCTATGCCGGGACGTAGCTGGCGCTTGTCATTCAATCTTAAACTTTAACAAGATAAAAAATATGATCGTGAAAAAAATATTCGTTTTTTTGCAGATTGCACTTTTGTCGCTATCGTTTGGAATCTTTGCTGTTGCCTGTGATAATGGTAATGAGGGTGATTATGACAGCGGTGATATATTGCCTGTCGATAATATATGCTATGTTCTTAACAACGGCAATTGGGGTGGTAATGATGCCAGCATACAGCATTATGATATCTCGACAGGTATTGCAACGTTAGGAGATTCACAGAATAATATTTTTGTTCTTCAGAATGGTAGTCTGTTGGGCGACCTTGCGCAGAGTATGCTGTGGATTGGTAATAAGCTCTTTGTGGCGGTTGGCGGCTCACAGAAATTGGAGATTCTCGACACACAGGGTAAGCGCTTGCGTGAATATTACTCTTACAGCGAGATTGGTGCGACTCCTCGAATGATTACTACCGATGGCAATAATGTTTACGTAACAAATTACGATGGCAACGTATATGTGTACGATGCAGTTACTGCCGATTATATAAGAAAAATATCTGTTGGTGTGCGTCCCGAGGGCATAAGCTACTACGATGGTTATCTTGTCGTAAATAATTCGGGTACTTTATGGGCTTATGATGGCACGGTGAGTATAATATCGCTCGAGAGTGGAGAGGAAAACACTATACCGCTTGTGAATCCCTACACTGCGAGTGTGGTGTGTAACGGCAAGATTTATATAATAGATGGCGGTAATTATAATGATATCCCGTCTGATATTTATTGTATCTCTCCTAGAGAGGGTATTGCTACTCCACTAGGAATAAGCGCCTCGGCAATTGCTGCATACAATAATACACTCTATTATGTAAATAATGAATGGAACTACGAGATAAATGATAATGTTGCTTCACCGCTTTATGCGTTGGACGTTGTTACCGGCGAGAAGAGAGAATTTCTTTCTGCTTCTAAAATGAAGAATGTGAATAGTTTATCGGTTAATCCCGAGACTGGAGACATTTATATTGGTTATAGTACCGCTTATGGTGTTCTTGGTTTTATGCGTATCTATGATACCAATGGCGTAGAGCGTGGAATGTTTACTGCAGGATATTATCCCGGTGGAGCCTATTTTAAGAACTGATATGCTGAAAAATATACGATTCTTCCTTTTAATGCTTGTAGCGGCATTCATCTTGCCGCTGAGTATCTCTTGTGTTAATGATAGACAGGAGTGTCTAATTGTTGGCGATTCTATAGATATTCGTCACGCTACCTTGTTGAATATTGTGGAGTGTGACGGTTACAGTGTCGCCGATATTAAGAATCCCTGGAAAGAGGGGCTGTTGCACCGTTATATTTTGCTACCCAAAGGTGAGCCTCTGCCGCAGTCGCTACCCTCTGGGACAATATTACGTGTGCCTCTCGACAGCATTATCCTCTTTTCTACTGTTCACTCCGAACTTATATGCAATTTAGGTTGCGCAGCCACAGTAGTTGGTGTTTGTGAAGCGCAGTATATGACTCAACCTACTATTGCCTATGGAGTGAAAAAGGGTGAGATATTGGATTGTGGTAGTAGTCTTAATGTTGATATAGAAAAAGTTATGCAGCTACAGCCACAGGCTGTGTGGGTGCTACCCTACGAGAATGGCGGCTATGGTAAATTGGGCAAGCTCTCTTTGCCGCTAGTGGAGTGTGTCGAATATATGGAGAGTTCTCCTTTGGGCGGAGCAGAGTGGATGCGCTTTTATGGCCGTCTGATGGGTAGAGCGGCAGACTCCGACTCCCTGTTTGCTTTTGTCGAGAGCCGCTATATGCAGCTACGCGACAGTGTGAGCCGCTGCAGCAGTCGTCCGACGCTGTTGTGCGAACTTAAGAGCAGTTCGGCGTGGTATGTTCCTGGTGGTACAAGCACAATAGGACAGCTTTATTCCGATGCAGGCGCCGACTATCTTTTTGCCGATTACAAGCAGAGTGGCTCGGTGCCTCTTGCCTTTGAGACTATTCTTGACAAGGCTGCAACTGCCGATTTTTGGCTGTTGAAATATGGCGGAAAGGAAAAGTCTTATTCGTCGCTGCTTGAGGAATTCGGGGGATATAAACATATTAAGGCTTTTGAGCAAAGAAACATATACGCTTGTGCGCTGGATAAAAAACGCTTTTACGAGGAGACTCCTTTCAGGCCCGATATTCTGCTTGAGGAGCTTGCCGCGATTTTTCATCCTGAACTTTTTGTGAATCATTCACTACGCTATTATGAGAAACTACAGGAAAAATAAATATGTGACAGCAACGGTTGCCGTATCGATACTGTTGCTGCTACTTTTTGTCGCCAATATTTTCTATGGCTCGGTAAATATCCCTTTTGCCGACGTTGCCGATATATTGATGGGTGGCGAGGGTGAACGTGCCGGCTGGCGTCTTATAGTCATTGAGACTCGTTTGCCACAGGCTGTTACCGCTATGCTAGCAGGAATGGCTCTTGCTACGGCCGGTCTTATGCTACAGACTCTCTTCAATAATCCATTGGCAAGCCCCGAGGTTTTTGGAGTAAACAGTGGCGCGGGGCTTGGCGTCGCTATTGTAATGTTGTTGCTGCAGGGCTCTTTCACGGCGGGAGATATTTCGTTGGGTGGCTATATGGCACTGCTCTCGGGGGCTTTCATAGGCGCTCTTTTTATAATAGCAATAATATTGGGCCTCTCTACCTGGTTGCGAAGCAATATCTATCTGCTTATTGCCGGCCTTGCAGTGAGCTATCTTGCATCGGCTGTAATATCGTTACTCAACTATTTCTCTACTGCCGAGGGGGTACACTCGTACTTAATATGGGGAATGGGCAATTTTGGTGGTGTATCGTTGGAGCAACTTCCTTTCTATTCGTTGTTGCTCATTCTTGCTCTGTTATTCTCGCTGCTTATGATGAAACCACTGAATGCCCTATTGTTGGGTGATGTCTATGCTGCGAATCTTGGAATAAAGACAAAATATATACGAGGAATATTGCTTGCACTTACCGGTCTGCTGACGGCTGCCGTTACAGCCTATTGCGGACCAATATCATTCATAGGCCTTGCAGTGCCGCATTTTGCGCGTCTGATATTGCGTACCAACAACCATATTTATCTTTTGCCGACAACAATACTCGTAGGCGCTGCCGTGGCATTGCTCTGTAATCTGATATGTCAGCTTCCGGGCGATAGCGGTCTTATTCCTTTAGGAGCAATAACTCCTCTTATAGGAGCACCCATCATTTTGTATATTGTGCTACGCGACAGAGGACTGAAATAGAGCTTTTGCATTCGAAAAGTGTTGGTATTTGTTAAACAACATTGAGTTTTAAGTAAAAAATTTGTAATTACTTCGAAAGTTCCTATATTCGCGCATTCATTCTATGAGAACATATGAGTAGCGCATACTTTCTCTCATTTATGGCATTTCCTTTGAATGTCATCTTTGCTTCTGTTTGGATTATACTGCTTGTTTGGCTGTATAGACAGAAAAGGGGAGGACATCTGATGCGTTTTATGCTATCGACCAAAGCAACAGTCATTGCAATAGCCATTGTTGTGCTTGGAGCATTGGGCGTTGCCTTTATCCCCGATTTTACTACCCATCCTTTGTTTATTGTAGCCCTGCTGTTCGTGCAGAGTGTGATATTGCTTGTAACTATACGTGGATGGCGTCGCGGTAAAAAGATTCGTTGGCGTTTCGTGCTTAATCACGCAGGACTGTGGCTGGCTCTTTTTGCCGGATTCTGGGGTGCCGCCGACTCGCAGACTCTGCGTGTGCCTGTGTCACGAGATAAGGAGACACGCGAGGCTTACTATCAGAATGGAGTGGTGACTTATCTCGATTATACCATCAGACTGAACGATTTTTGTGTGGAATATTTCTCCAATGGAGCCCCTTCGCACTATGAGGCTAATCTTATAATAGACTCCGATATAGTGGCTGTAACGGTCAATAATCCCTATTCCCGCTCTTTGGGCGAGGATATTTATCTTGTAGGTTACGACGTTACCAAAGGTTCCGACAGTCAATATTGTATATTGCAGATAGTGCGTGAGCCGTGGGAAAAATGTGTCTATATAGGAATTCTTATGATGCTCTCCGGTGCGCTTATGCTTTTTATAAATGGTCCAAAAACAGATAAAAGATGATTGCGTGGGAAAGTTTCATATACTTTGCGGCTTTGTCGGCATTGCTTGCTTTTGCGGGGGCAATATTTGCGTTGCGTTCGCAAAAGCGCAGTTGGGTGGCGATAGTATTTAATGTGCTGTCTATTCTTGCGCTGGGCTCTTTTGTCGCAGGATTGTGGGTTACATTGTCGCGTCCGCCTATGCGCACAATGGGCGAGACTCGTCTGTGGTACTCACTCTTTATGCTTCTTGCCGGCCTTATCACCTATATTCGTTGGCACTATAGATGGATATTCTCCTTCTCGACAATAATGGCAACCGTCTTTATGGTTGTTAATGTGCTTAAGCCCGAGATTCACGACCAATCGCTTATGCCTGCCCTGCAGAGTATATGGTTCATTCCGCACGTAACAGTGTATATGTTCTCCTATTCGTTGTTGGGCGTCTCCTTTATAATAGCTCTCTATATGCTTTTTAAACCGCAAAAAGAACTTTTTAGAGTGGCCGACAGCCTTGTGTATGGTGGAATAGCCTTTTTTACCGTAGGAATGCTTACCGGCGCTATATGGGCCAAAGAGGCGTGGGGACACTATTGGAGTTGGGACCCCAAAGAGACGTGGGCTGTTATTACGTGGATGCTCTATCTGCTGTATATTCATTTGAGACTTTTTGGAAGCACCAAGCGAAAATGGTTGCCTCTGCTACTTATATTGTCGTTCCTTTCGTTACAAATGTGCTGGTACGGAATAAACTTCATCCCGTCGGCAAAAGAGAGTGTACATTTATATAATAAAAACTAAGATATTATGAAGAAAAGTTCTAAACTTCTTGCAGCGCTACTGTTTGTGGTGATTGCATTGGCGGTAAGCTATCGCATTATGAACATTGCTCCTTCGGGCGAACTTACACAAAAGGAGCAGGTGATGGAGATTTTTACCGATGGCGGTTGTTTGAGCTGCCACTCGGCCGACCCTGTGTTGCCTTTTTATGCAACATTGCCTCTTGCCGATAAGATTATTATGGCCGACATTGATTCGGGCTACAGAGCCTTTGATATGCTCCCTATGATGCAGGCCATAGAGAATGGCGAGGATATAAATCCCGTGCATCTTGCTAAAGTAGAAAAGGTGATGGCCGACAAGCGTATGCCTATGGCAAAATATTATCTCGTACATTGGGGCAGTGCAACGACAGATGCTAAACGCGACATTGTGCTCAATTGGGTGAAAGATTATAGAAACGCTTATTATAACGACGGACTCGAGGGCGAGAGAGCGGGGGAACCCATCCGTCCTATCGCCGATGCTGTTGAAGTTAATGCCGATAAGGCTCAGCTGGGTGCTATGCTCTTCCACGATGCACGCCTCTCGTCAGACAATACGGTGTCGTGTGCAAGCTGCCACAATCTCTCGACTGCAGGAGTAGACAACAAGCAGTATTCTGAGGGTGTCGATAGTCAGTTTGGTGGAGTAAATGCTCCCACAGTGTTCAATGCAGTATACAATTTCGTTCAATTCTGGGACGGTCGAGCAAAGACTCTTGCCGACCAGGCTGCAGGCCCTCCCTTGAATCCTGTTGAAATGGCCTCAAAATCGTTTGACGAGATTATCGCCAAGTTGCAGCAGGACAAGAAATTCGTGAAGGCCTTTACTGATGTTTATCCCGATGGATTGACACAGGAGAATATCACAAATGCCATAGAGGAGTTTGAGCGTACCCTTATTACACCTGATTCTCGATTCGACAAGTATCTCAAAGGCGATGATGGTGCAATTACAGCGCAAGAGCTTGCCGGATACGAACTGTTCAAAGAGTATAATTGTGCAACGTGTCACGTAGGAGAGAATCTCGGTGGACACACATACGAGCTTATGGGACTGCGCAAGCACTATTTTGTGGACCGTAATATGGATATTACAGTAGAAGATTACGGACGCTACAAAGAGACAAAGGAGGAGCGTGACCGCCATCGTTTCAAAGTACCTGGATTGCGTAATATTGAGCTTACTTGGCCCTATTATCACGATGGTACACGTGCCACTCTTGCCGATGCTGTCCGTGATATGGCAATCTATCAGTCGGGTGTAAACATTAGCGACGAGGAGGTTACCTCTATCGTGGCATTCTTGCGAACATTGACTGGTGAATACAATGGTGCTCCATTGTCGGGAACAATAATCTCGGAATAATATAAGAGTGTATAAAAAATGCTCCCCAACAATCGTTGGGGAGCATTTTTTTGTTCTTAATATCGATGGGTATCAGATATTGGCAATTCTCATAATGTCGGCAAAGACTCCGGCTGCTGTTACGCTGGCACCGGCGCCGTAGCCCTGTATGAGCATAGGATACTCCTTGTAACGCTCGGTTGTAAGCAGCACAATGTTGTTGCTTCCCTCGAGAGTGTAGAAGGGATGGTCGTGACTTACCTTGCAGAGTGATACGCTACCCTTGTTATTCTCGAATCGTGCAATGAAGCGCCAATGCATATTCTCTGCCTCCAGCTTCTGACGCTCAACCTCAAACTCTTTGTCAAGTTCGGGGAGTCTCTCCCAGAAATTCTCTACTGTGCCGTTGAAAAGCTCGTCGGGGATAAAAAGATTGGCCTCGACATCCTCCTGCTCAATCTTATAGCCTGCCTCGCGGGCAAGAATGACCAATTTACGGATAACATCCTTACCGCTAAGGTCTATTCTTGGGTCGGGCTCACTGTAGCCCTTCTCTTTGGCAAGGCGCACAGTCTCGCTCAAAGGAACATCCTTGCTAAGCACGTTGAATATAAAGTTAAGCGTACCGCTTAGTACAGCCTCAATCTTTAGAATCTTGTCGCCGCTGTTTATAAGGTCGTTGATTGTGTTTATGACCGGTAGTCCCGCTCCAACGTTTGTCTCGAAGAGGAACTTAATGTTGCGCTGGCGTGCAATGTGCTTTAGTTCGCTGTATGTCTTATAGTCGGACGATGCTGCTATCTTGTTGGCTGCAACAACCGATATATTGTGCTTCAGTAGGTCGGAGTAGAGCGACGCAACATTGGCATTGGCTGTACAATCGACAAATACCGAATTAAAGATGTTCATCTTTATAATCTCGTCGCGCAGAGTGCTTATATTGCATTCAGGTGTCTCGTCGAGAGCTTCGCGGTAGTTGCTGAGGTTTAATCCCTCGCGGTCAAATATTGCGTGACGGCTGTTGGCAATACCTACAACATTAAGCTGTAGGCCGTGCTCTTTCATCAGCTTTTCGCGTTGAGACGCTATCTGCTCGATGAGGCTGCCTCCTACTGTTCCTATACCACAGATGAAAAGGTTGAGTACCTTATATTCCGAAAGGAAGAATGAGTCGTGAATTACGTTCAATGTCTTGCGGAGAGACTGTGAATCCACTACAAATGATACGTTGGTCTCTTGTCCACCCTGAGCGCAAGCGACAACGTTGATACCGTTACGGCCTATTGTCTGGAATAATTTACCTATGATGCCGGCATTTTTACGCATATTCTCGCCCACAATGGCAACTGTCGAAAGGTTGCCTACTGCTGTAACCTCTTCCATAAGTCCCATAGAAATCTCTTTTGAGAACTCTTTGTTGAGAACTTCACAGGCTTTTGCCGCGTCAATGTGACGGAGTCCGAGAGAGGTGCTGTTCTCCGATGAGGCCTGCGCTACAAGGAATACGCTTATACCAGCCTCGGCAAGAGCCTGGAAGATTCGGTGATTGACTCCTACAACACCCACCATTCCTAATCCCTGAACGGTAAGAAGGGCTGTGTCGTTGATGCTCGAAATACCCTTAATGAGTCGTCCCTCATTGTCGCTCTCGGCGCTTATTATAGTGCCCTCGCCGTCGGGGTTAAAGGTATTTCTTATGGCAATAGGAATATTTGCCTTGAATACAGGATATATTGTGGGAGGATATACAACCTTTGCACCAAAGTTACAAAGCTCGGTAGCCTCTACGTAGCTCAGTCTGTGAATGGTGTATGCAGTGTTTATAACTTTAGGGTCGGCTGTCATAAAGCCATCAACGTCGGTCCAAATTTCAAGAATGTCGGCCTTAAGCGCTGCGGCAATGATGGCTGCAGTGTAGTCCGAACCGCCGCGACCAAGATTGGTAATATCGCCTGTCTCCTTGTCCGATGCTATGAATCCCGGAACAATAATGACCTTTGCCTCCTTGTTTGCAAGATTCTCACGGACGAGGCTGTCGGTAAGCTCGCTGTCGAGAATATATTTGCCGTGCTTTGTCTCGGTCTTTATGAAATTGCGAGAGTTTACGTGTACGGCACCCTCTACGAGTGTCGCAACGATGCGGCTCGACAGACGCTCGCCGTAGCTCAATATTGTAGCCTCGGATTTTGGGGTGATATTGTTTATCAGCGCTAATCCCTGATAAATGTTTCTAAGTTCGTTCAAAAGACGATTGACGTGCTGCAAAAGCTCGTCGCGCTTGTCGCCGGCAGGAATAACAGCGTCTATCAGTCCTAAATGGCGCATCTCAATCTTGTTGAACTCCTCGTTAAATGCCGGATTGCCATCGACTGCAATCTGCGACGTCTTTATCAACATATCGGTAATGCCTCCCAATGCCGAAACAACGACAATGACAGGCTCTTTTTCTGCTTCTACTATCTTTTTGAAACTTAGGATACTATCTACGGAACCGACAGATGTTCCGCCAAATTTCATTACTTTCATCTATTCTTCTTATTCAATCGTTAGTATAAAAAGGCAAAAATAGCACTTTTTTATAAATGTTCGGCGAAGTTATCTACTTTTGATTAAATGCACAAGCAAACAACTTACTTTTTGTATGATAACATTTTATATGCGAGTGCTGTAGTGCACCATATTGCGCATTATGGGCACTTTGTGGGCGGTTGAACGGCCGCTGGTAGGAATATATGTCTGGGCAATGTCTATTCGCATCTTATTGCAGAATGTCTTTCTTATGATAGACAATGATTTATGCAGAATATTCTCGGTGGGATTGCAGGCTTTTCCTATAAGCCTGTTTATGACTGTGATATTCTGACGGCCTGATATTGCTGTGTATAGTTCTTTAAGCTCCTCTTCGTACTCCGAAATATTCTTCAGTACAATGCCCTCGGGGTGGTGCAGGAACAGCAGATAGATGCTTTTGGGGAGAGGCTCCAGCTTGATGCTTATCTGTGGATAGAGCGGCAATATTATGTTGTATTTTTCATCAATCACTATCGGGCTTATTTCAATGTCGCTCTTTGGTGCTATTGAGTCCGATAGAATCTCGGTGGCAATAATATCACGATTCTCCTTGCGCTCCTCGTATGTGGTATATTCGTAGCTGCTGTTGCCTGTTGCTTCGGGCTGCCTGTAGTGTATTCCTGCTCCGAATTCTATCGTTGCCTCTTGCCTTAAACGATTCTCTGTCTTTGCTTTATATGCGTCGGATAGCTCTGCAAGAAACTCCTTTACAACCTTTTCGATATTATTCGCCTCCAATGGGGCACTGACAAGAATTTCGGCCGACGGCTCTCTGTTTGAGAATCTTGTGATGCCGGTAACGCACGACAGACGGCTGTCGGTCGATTGCGCATCCCTCTTGCGGAATTCTGCAACTTTTCTCTTTAGCTCCTCTTTGCCTATGGTAGGCTGGTTACGCAGTATGAGATTCCTTAGCGAGCGGTGCCCGAAGAGCGTACGGCTTATGATGCAATATTTATAATTGCCATTGCACTCACTGTTCAGGAGCGCGACAAATTTGCCGAGATTGTTACGCATATATTTGCGCTCTTGACTGTTGTTGCTGTTCTCTACATAGTAGATGATATTCTCGCAACCCTCATATAGTGCCGACTTTTTATAAATATATCTCATATTACAATCATCTTTGCGAAGATACTTATAAATACCGAAATAAAAAAATGCAACCCTCTTGTCCGATAAAATGCGATTGATTATCTTAGCCGATTGAAAAATGAGATAGGATGGCAAAGGAAAAAACTATATTTCTGTGTAACGATTGTGGATACGAATCGCCAAAATGGGCCGGCAAATGTCCTTCGTGTGGAGCTTGGAATACTCTTGTCGAAAAGGTTGTCCGTACCTCTCCTGCGGCGCGTGTATCGGCGGTGGTAGGTGATAAATTGTTGTCGCAACCACGGCTCATAGACACAGTATCGACCGACGAGCTTCCCCGTATGAATATGTGCGATGTTGAACTTGACAGAGTGCTTGGCGGAGGCCTTGTGCCCGGCTCGCTTGTGCTGTTGGGCGGAGAGCCCGGAATAGGAAAATCGACACTTATTTTGCAGACAGTATTGCGCCTGCCTTACAGGGTGCTGTATGTGTCGGGCGAGGAGAGCGTACAGCAGATAAAGCTGCGTGCCGACCGCATAGAGCATAGTGCAAACAATTGTATGATTGTGTGCGAGACTCTGTTGGAGACAATCTTTACGCATATAAAGAATGTCGCTCCCGAACTTATTGTCATTGATTCGATACAGACTATGTGCAGCGAGGCGGTAGACTCCTCGCCGGGCAGTATGTCTCAGGTACGCGAATGTACGGCTATGCTGCTTAAATTTGCCAAAGAGAACAATGTACCAGTGATTCTAATCGGCCACATAACAAAGGATGGTGCTATTGCCGGCCCCAAAATCCTTGAACACATTGTAGACGTTGTAATTCAGTTCGAGGGTGACCAGCATCATATTTATCGTGTGCTACGCTCTATAAAGAACCGCTTCGGAAGCACTGCCGAGCTTGGGATCTATGAGATGCGTCGCGAGGGATTGCGTCTGGTGGAGAATCCCTCGGAGCTGCTGTTGGGTGAGCGTCACAGTGGAATGAGCGGAGTAGCCATTGCTTCGGCAATAGAGGGAGTAAGCCCTTTCCTAATTGAGGCGCAGGCTCTTGTGAGCACCGCAGCCTATGGAACGCCGCAGCGTTCGGCTACAGGCTTTGATATTCGCAGAATGAATATGCTACTAGCTGTGCTCGAGAAGCGCGTAGGCTTTAAATTGGCTCAGAAAGATGTATATCTCAACATTGCCGGCGGACTAAGGGTGAACGATCCCGCGATAGACCTTTCGGTGATAAGCGCAATACTTTCGAGCAATATGGACGTTGAGATTGAGCCTACAATATGTATGGCAGGAGAGGTTGGACTCTCGGGAGAGATTCGCCCCGTCAATCGCATAGAGCAACGCATTGCCGAGGCTGAGAAATTGGGATTCAAACAGATAGTTGTTCCAAAATCAAACACAAAAAGGCTCGACCTTTCGCGTTACAGCATCGAGGTAAAGCCTGTAGCAAAGGTCGAGGAGGCTTTTAGACTAATTTTCGGATAGAATGACTTACGATTATCAGATAAGAGTGCTGCCGCAGGTAGCAGCGAATGAACAGGCTATAAAGGAGTTTGTTGCACGCGAGAAGGGGTTGAAGCCTTCTACTATAAATGCAGTCCGTGTGTTGCGCCGTAGCATCGATGCGCGACAGAGGACAATATATATAAATTTGAGCGTCAGGGTTTTTGTGAATGAGCAGCCTACAAAGGACGAATATGTTCATCGCGATTATCCTAATGTCGAGGGTGCTGCTCCGGTAATTGTCGTAGGAGCGGGTCCTGCTGGTCTTTTTGCAGCCCTCAAGCTAATAGAGTGCGGCGTACGTCCTATTGTTGTAGAGCGTGGAAAAGATGTCCGCTCGCGCAAGGTAGATGTTGCCAATATCTCGCGTATGCACACTGTTGATCCCGAATCGAACTATTGCTTCGGCGAGGGTGGTGCAGGAGCATATTCCGACGGCAAACTCTACACACGCAGTAAAAAACGCGGAAGCATCGAAGGGGTGTTGAATATCTTCTGTCAGCACGGGGCAAGCTGCTCTATCCTTGCTGATGCGCATCCGCATCTAGGAACCGATAAGCTGCCGCGAATAATAGAAAATATCCGTAACACCATACGCAACTGCGGCGGAGAGGTTCATTTTGAGACACGAATGGAGGAACTTCTTGTAAAGGGTAACCGCATTTGCGGAATACGTACCAATAAAGGGGAGTTTCTTGCCGGCGCTGTGATTCTTGCAACGGGACATTCGGCAAAGGATGTCTATCGCAATCTTCACGCGGGTGGCGTTGCGCTCGAGGCAAAAGGTATTGCCGTGGGTGTTCGTCTGGAGCATCCGTCGCAGCTTATAGACTCTATACAATATCATAATCCTCAAGGTAGAGGGAAATATCTCCCTCCTGCGGAATACAGCTTTACCACGCAGGTAGATGGTAGGGGAGTATATAGCTTCTGTATGTGTCCTGGTGGAGTGGTGATACCCTCGGCGTCGGCAAGCGAGGAACTTCTTGTGAATGGAATGTCACCGTCGCATCGTGGAGGCAAATGGAGTAATTCGGGAATGGTGGTACAGATAAATTGTGAGGACATTGAACTGCCCGAAATGCAGATTGATGTAGATGGCTTTGACCCCATAGACCCATCATCGCCTTTGCGTGTTATGGCTTTTCAGGAGCGGCTCGAGCGTCTATGCTGGCTTATGGGTAACCGCCGTCAGACGGCTCCTGCGCAACGAATGACCGACTTTGTGCGTGGAAAATTAAGTTACGACCTACCCGAAAGTTCCTATGCTCCGGGTATAATATCGTCGCCTATGCACTTTTGGTTGCCTAAATTTGTGGGACAGCGTCTGCAGCGTGGATTCGAGAATTTCGGTCGTGCGTCACACGGCTTTCTTACCCGCGAGGCTACACTTATAGGCGTTGAGACGCGTACTTCGTCGCCTGTGCGCATTGTACGTAATAACGATACATTGGAGCATTTGAATATCGAGGGCCTGTTCCCCTGTGGCGAGGGCGCAGGATACGCCGGAGGAATAGTCTCGGCCGCTGTCGATGGCGAACGTTGCGCATTGTCGGCCAAAGAGTATATTGGCAGTTTGTAATATATAGGATAGTATAAATAAACAGGGGCTGCATTTGCAGCCCCTGTTTATTTGTTTTTTAAATCCAGCTTGTGAGAATTTTCATATCTTCATTTGGATTGATATTCAATGCTGTAGCCGTTGCCGGTACAAGAATTGTCTCACCCTGTCTTATTGTTATGCTGTTACCGCTATTGTCGGTTATTGTGCCGCTTCCGGCGGTGCATATTACAACAACGAACGAATCAAGTTCTGCAAGGTCGATGCAGTGTTCTTTGCTGATGTTGTAGAGTGATGTTGTGAAATATTCACACGATGCAAGAGGCACGCGGCAGTCGCGTGCATCCTCGTAGTGTGTACGATAGTCGGGAAGAACAGAATAGTCGATTGCAGCCTTGCTCAATTCAGTGTGTAGCTCACGAGGATTACCGTTGGCATCGCAGCGGTTAAAGTCGTAGATGCGGTAGGTAATATTTGATGTCTGCTGAATCTCGGCAATGAATGCTCCTGCACCAATTGAGTGTACTCGTCCTGCGGGCAAGAAGAAAAGGTCTCCTGCGTGAATGTCATACTCTGCCAAAAGGTTGGTGATTGTATTGTCGGCAATGCTTGCCTCGTACTCCTCGGGAGTAACCTCCTTTGCAAAGCCCGAACGCAGGCGTGAGCCTGGCTCAGCATCTACTACGTACCACATTTCAGTCTTTCCTTTTGACTGGTGACGCTCCCACGCCAATTTGTCGTCGGGGTGTACCTGAATAGATAGGTCCTCACGTGCGTCAATGAACTTTATGAGCAAAGGAAACTCATTGCCGAAGCGCTTGTAATTCTCTTTACCGAGCAAGAGGGCACCGTCGCGTTCGAGCAACTGGGGCAGAGTCATTCCTGCATCGGGGCCATCGGCAACAATCGACTCATTATCTTTTACTCCCGATATTTCCCAGCTTTCTCCCACCTGCTTCATATCAGATGCAATGCCTTTGAATGGGATAAGCTTCTCGCCTCCCCAAAGCATCGATTTTAAAATAGGTCTGAATTTGTACATAATCTTTTATTATTTTACATGATGTTTATTACTTATTTGACTACAATCTCATCGGTGAAGAGCCATCCGCCTTTTCTATCGCTTTTTGCCTCGTAGCGAATATAGCGTGCCTCGGTCTCTCCTTCCCAACCAAAATTCTTGAACGAGAGAGAGTCGTCCTCTACCACCTTATGCTCAATCTTTACAAGCTCCTTGAAATTGCTGTTGTCGTCCGATGCCGATATTGTTACCTCACAGGGCATAAATATCCAGGGATTGCATATTTGCATAAAGTCGGCACCGACGAAGCTTATCTGCTGTTTCTCTTCGAGGTCAATGACAATGTCTATGCCTCCCTTGATGAATCCCTGCCATACTCCGTCGTTGTTGTTCCAACCGCCGTGCTTGCCATCGACAAGGGCTGTGTCGCCACCGGCAGCATAGCCGTCGTAGAAGGGTGAGCCCTCGGCGTATGTAGCCTTTTTACCTTTGGCAAGATGCTGTGAATCCTGCTTTGCCGAAGGACGGTTACCAACCTCCTCGGCAAGGTTGAACGGGTTATATCCTTTGCTCTTAAGATGCTCCACAGCTGTAAGGGCTCTGTTGCGGAAACTCTCATATTCTCTTGTCTCCTGTGCGCTCCAGCCAATCTCGGCAATAGCAAGAATGCGGGGGTAAATCATTCTCTCCATATGCTCGGGAGTAGGGATATATTCGGCCCATAGGTTGGCCTGTATACCATACAACAGCTTCGCCTTATCCTGCTCAAGCTCCTCGGGTACAGGATTGTAGCTGTATACTTTTTCCAAAGGAAGGTAGCCACCGATAGCCTCGGGCTGTGTCTGTGGTGCATCCTGATACTGGTCGAAATAACAGTATGTTCCCGGCGACATAATAGCCTTGTGTCCCGATGCGATAGCCTCTAAGCCACCCTCTGTTCCTCGCCACGACATTACAGTAGCATTGGGGGCAAGGCCGCCGTCGAGAATCTCGTCCCAACCTATAATCTGACGTCCTTTGCTGTTTACGAAACGCTCTATGCGCTGTATAAGATAGCTCTGCAACTCATCGACATCCTTTAGTCCCTCCTTTTTCATTCGTTTCTGACAAAGAGGGCAAGAGGGCCACGATGTCTTTGTTGCCTCGTCTCCTCCAATGTGGATATACTCCGATGGGAAAAGTTCTATTACCTCGCTCAACACATTCTCGAGAAACTCGAATGTCTTTTCGTTTCCTACACAAAAGTCCGCTTGTTTGTAGGGCTCGTGTGTACACGAAATTTCGGGGTAGGCAGTTAGTGCCTCCTCGCTGTGTGCAGGCATCTCAATCTCGGGGATAATGGTAATATGACGTTCGGCGGCGTAAGCAACAATCTCGCGAATATCATCTTGTGTGAAATATCCTCCGTGAGCATTCTCGGCGTCCTCCTCTACATAAAGGCGTCCGTTGTTCCACCAGTCTTTCCATATTGGTCTGTCTCTCCAGGCTCCCAATTGTGTGAGTCTGGGGTATTTCTTAATCTCGATGCGCCAGCCTGCAGCATCGGTGAGATGAAGGTGCAGACGGTTCATCTTGTAGTATGCAAGAGCGTCTATCTGCTTTTTTACAAACTCCTTGTCAAAGAAATGACGGCTGACGTCGAGCATCATTCCGCGATAGGCGAAGCGAGGCTCGTCGGTGATACTGCCGAAAGGCACTCCTCCTTCATTCTCGATGCATTGCAGCACAGTCTGTAGGCCATAGAAAAGACCGGCCTCGCTTGTGGCTGCTATCGATACACCATTTTTGTCGGTTGTTATGCTGTAGCCCTCAGCCGATGATACTCCCTCAAGCGACTTTATAAGTTTAAGGTGCAGAGTGTTCTCTGTTGCATCGTCGGCAATTGTCAATGCCAATGCTGTTGTTGCAATATAATCGGCGAGGCGTTTCTTGCACTCCTCGGGTGCCTCTACCGACAATTTGCTATTCTTGTCGAATTTGAATACTTTGTCGAACAATGCATATTCCACAGGGCGTGGAATTACATTTATTTCTGCTTTGCGAGTATGTGTACAGGCAACGATCAGTAATGTCATAAAAACTATAAGCAAGCTTTTTTTCATAGTCTATAATATTTGCTTTATTTCTTTACATAATATCTTATCCAGTTGCAGAATAGCTTGCGTGCCTCATTCTGCCAACGACCAACGGGCGGTAGCTGTGGGTTGTTGTTTGTGTAGTAATTCAGAGGAAGTTCTATGGGCAATCCCTTGGAGACGTCTCGTTTGTACTCTTCATCGAGCGTGTATAGCGGATATTCGGAGTGTCCTGTCACAAAAAAGTTGCGTGTGCCCTTCTCCTGCATTATATACACTCCCGAACTGTCCGACTCCGACAATAGCTCAATGCGATTCTCGGCAAGGACATCATTGCGGTATACGTTCGTGTGTCGGCTGTGCGGAACAAAGAATTCGGCCTTGAACCCCTCGAACAGAGGATAGTCACGACGCAATATATAGTGCGGGAATATTCCGAACATCTTGTTGGGGAGAAGATGTTTCTGTATTCCGAACTTTTGATAGAGTCCGGCCTGTGCGGCCCAACAGATGAACAATGTAGATGTTACATTACTTTTGGCCCACTCGAAAATGTCGCACAGCTCCTGCCAATAGGTAACATCCTCGAACTCAATCTTCTCGATGGGTGCTCCTGTTATTATTAGTCCGTCGAAGCGGCTGCTACGCAATTCGTTGAATCCTTTGTAGTAGCGCTGCATATGTTCTGGGGCAGTATGCTTTGGAGTATGAGTGTCCAATTTCATCAAGGTAAGCTCTATCTCTTCGCTCGATGAGGCTAGTATGCGTATGAAGTCCTTTTCGGTAGTCTCCTTCATAGGCATAAGATTCAATAGTGCAATGCGCTGAGTATTGTCCGTAACCGTGTTAAGCTCGGTTACAGATACTCCTTCTGCTTTTATTGCATCGAAGGCCGGTAGTCCTGTTGGTACTTTTATAGGCATATTCTGTTTTTTACCAAATATTCAATCGTTGTTCGGTGGGTATAAACATTGGGTCTTTCTCTGTTATTCCGAATGCTGTATACCAATCGTCAATGTGCGGCAATGTGCCGTTTACACGCCAGCGTCCCAAAGAGTGAGGGTCGCTCTTTGTGCGACGGTGAATCTCCTCAGTGCGTATGTTTCCTGCCCACACATTAGAGTATGCAAGGTAGAATCGCTGGTCGGGAGTAAAGCCGTCTATGACAGGAAGTTTCTGCTCCTTTGTGGCGTTGCGGAACGCCTGCATTGCAATTGTGAGGCCACCGTGGTCGGCAATATTCTCGCCAACGGTAAGCTCGCCGTTTGCCATAAGGCCGGGCAATAGCTCAATTTTGTTGAAATAATCTATGATTACCTGTGTACGCTCGTTGAAGCTCTCGGAATCCTCGGTGCTCCACCAATCCTTAAAGTTACCGTCCTTGTCGAAATGACGACCCTGATCGTCGAATCCGTGTGTCATTTCGTGTCCTATTACAACGCCTATCGCTCCGTAGTTGAAGGCATCGTCGGCATTCATATCAAAGAAGGGATATTGAAGAATTCCGGCGGGGAAGCAAATTTCGTTTGTGGTGGGATTGTAGTAGGCATTCACCGTCTGAGGAGTCATAAACCACTCATCGCGGTCCACGGGCTTGTTGAGCTTGCGCGATACGTGGTCGTCCCAACCGAATCGTGAAATGTTGCGGCAATTCTCGAAATAGCTGAGTGACGGGTCTATGATAAGTTTGCTGTAATCCTTCCATTTGTCGGGGTAACCGATCTTTACGCTGAATGTTGATAGCTTCTCGTGGGCAGCCTTCTTTGTAGACTCGCTCATCCACTCTTGAGCGTCAATGCGCTGGCCTAATGCTATCTGCAGATTCTTTACAAGGTCCACCATACGTTCCTTTGCAGCAGGGGGGAAATATTTCTCAACGTAAAGCTCACCGATAATCTCGCCTAAAGAGCCGTTTACAATGTTGAGCGCTCTTTTCCAACGGGGCTGCTGCTCTTGACGTCCGCTTATTGTGCGACCGTAAAAGTCAAAATTTTGAGCGTCAATCTCGTCACAAAGCTCATTGGCAGTACTGTTTATAATGCTCCACTGCATATAGGCCTTAAGTTCGTCGAGCGGCAGTTCCGATACAATTCGGCCAACCTCCTTTATTGCCTCGGGCTGTGCAACATCTACCTTCACAAGGCCGCTGATGCCTGTGTTCTCAAAGAATGTGTCCCAATTGATATTGCTGAAATTCTCCTTTAATTCGTTGTAAGACATTTTGTTGTAGTTGGCAGCGTGGTCGCGAAGCTCAACGTTGTTCTTTGACTTTTCGGCGATGAGAGTCTCAATCTTTACCACAGCCTGCATATTTTTCTGAGCCTCCTGCTCTGAGAATCCGCAAAGAGTGAACATCTTTGTTATATGCTCACTGAATTTGTTGCGTATGTTCACTGTTGCCTCGTCATTGTCAAAGTAGTACTCTTTTCCGGGGAGCGATAGTCCTGCCTGATATATTCCCAAGAGATTCTCGTTGCTGTTCATCATATCAGCGCCAATGCCTACGCCAAAGAAACTGCCTATTCCTTCGCGCATAAATGTTGCAGCCAATGGTAGAATCTCGCTTCTATCTTTTATCGATGCAACAGCCTCGAGCATAGGAACAATAGGCTCATAGCCCATCTTGTTGCGCAGTGTGCTGTCCATTGCCATATTGTAAAGGTCGCCCACCTTCTGTGCGTTGCTGCCAAACTCGCCACTGTTCTTTGCCTGCTCCAATACAAGCTCCTGCAACTGCTTGCGGTTATTCTCGGCAAGCTCGTCGAATTGACCGTAACGGGCATACTCGTCGGTCAATGGATGATTCTTATTCCAGCCTCCTGTCGCATATTCAAAAAAGTCGGTGCCTCTGTCGGCAGAGAGGTTCAAATTATTAAGATCTATTTTCGATTCCATAGGTTTTTCTGTTGTAGTGCAGGCAACAAATGTAGCTGCTGCCAAATAATAAATAACTCTTTTCATCAATATCTTATTGTAATTTTTCTAATTCTTCCATACTCTTCTCCCACTCGCTCTCCGCGTCGGCAAGCTCCTTCTTTAGAGTAGCGTAATGCTCGAAATTCGCTTGTGTGCTACCCTCGGGAGTACTCATAATCTCTTCGAGAGCAGTAATTTCGGCTGATATATTGTTTACCTTCTCTTCGCACTCTTCTACTGCACGCTCAATCTTGCGGCGCTGCTTCTGCATCTGCTTTTCTGCCTCGTAGCTTAGACGGCTTTCGTTGGCAGCAGGCTTTGTCGCTGTAGCTGCCGGCGCACTCTGACTCTTGCTCAAAGAGAGTGCCTCGTTTATGTTGTCTGCATTCTTTGATGCAAGATAGTCGTATATTCCTCCTAAATGTTCGCGTACCTTACCGTCACCAAACTCGTAGACCTTTGTTACAAGGCCGTCGAGGAATTGTCTGTCGTGGCTGACTATAATTACAGTGCCGTCAAAATCGCGGATGGCATCTTTAAGCACATCTTTCGACTGCATATCAAGATGGTTGGTCGGCTCGTCCAAGATAAGCAGGTTCATCTGCTGCAGTAGCAGACGTATCATTGCCAGACGGCTGCGCTCGCCTCCCGACAGCACGCGTACCTGCTTTTCTGACGCTTCGCCGCCGAACATAAAGGCTCCCAGAATATCGCGTATGCGCAGACGGATATCACCTGTGGCAACATTGTCAATTGTCTGGAATACCGTGAGATTCTCATCGAGCAATTGCGCCTGATGCTGTGCAAAATATGCTGTCTGCACATTGTGGCCTATCGTTATCTTGCCACCGTGCTCAAGCTCCTGCAATATGCAGCGTACGAGCGTGGTCTTTCCCTCGCCGTTGCGTCCCACAAAAGCAACCTTTTCGCCACGGTTGATGGTGAAATTGACCCCCTCAAAGACTGTATGCTCCCCGAACGACTTTTTTACATCGTCGCAAATTACCGGGTAGTTTCCGCTACGGGTGGCAGGCGCAAAGCGCAGGCGCAGACGGCTGGTATCCTCCTCATCAATCTCAATGGGGACAATCTTTTCCAGCTGCTTTATTCGGCTCTGTACCTGTACAGCCTTTGTTGGCTTGTATCGGAAACGCTCTATAAACTCTTTAATGTCGGCAATCTCCTTTTGCTGATTCTCGTAGGCGCGTATCTGCTGTTCGCGTCGCTCCTTGCGTGTCTCCATAAATTTGTCGTAGGAGAGCTTATAGTCGTAAATGCGTCCGCAGGATAGTTCAATGGTGCGGTTGGTGACAGCATTCAGGAATGCTCTATCGTGACTCACAAGCAATACTGCATTGCTGCTGCGTGCAAGGAATTGCTCCAGCCATTGGATACTCTCAATGTCAAGATGGTTAGTAGGCTCGTCGAGCAGTAATACGTCGGGGTGTCGCAATAGCAATTTTGCAAGCTCTATACGCATACGCCATCCTCCGCTGAATTCGCTTGTGGGACGGGTAAAGTCGCTACGGCGGAATCCTAATCCTGTAAGAGCACGCTCAATCTCAGCTTCGTAGTGAGTACCTCCCATCATAGTGAACTGCTCGTTAAGATGGGTGTAGTCCTCTATAATGCGTTGATAATCCTCGCTTTCGTAATCCTCGCGTGTAGACAGCAACTCATTCATCCTGTTTAGCTCGGCCTCCATTTCGTGAATGTGCTCGAATGCCTGCTCGGCCTCCTGGAATACCGTGCGACCGTCAATGTGCTTCATTACCTGAGGAAGATAGCCTATGCTTATATTTCTCTGCTTTGATATTGCACCGTCGCTCGGCGATTGTATTCCTGCGAGAATTTTAAGCAATGTACTCTTGCCCGCACCATTCTTTCCTACAAGAGCAATGCGGTCCTTTTTGTTTATAATAAAGCTTACATCGTGAAACAAATTAGTTCCACCAAAGTCTACGCGTATGTTGTCTACAGATATCAATTTTAATTAAATTATATATATGCTTGCGAAGATACTCTTTTTAATTGATAAATGCAAGTTCTTGATATTTTGCTTATCTTCGCACCGAAAATAGTTTTTTACAATGATAGCTACTGTAGATAAAATAAAGTATGAATTTTCGGTGGCCGACAGATGCGCTGCTGTGTTGAACGATAGATATTCTGGTTCGTTACGTGTGCCCTCTTACGTTACGTATGATGGTGTGAATTACGAGGTTACGGCAGTGTCGGAAAAGGCTTTTGCCGCTTGCGACTCTCTTGTCGAGATTGTTCTTGGCGATGAGATTCGCGCTGTAGGTGCTGAGGCTTTTGCCGGTTGCACTGCACTCAAAAAAGTTGTATTCGGTAGCAAACTGATGCTTCTTGGAGCAGCCGCCTTTTCGGGTTGTACCTCTTTAGAGTCGATAGAATTGCCCGAAAATCTGCTTTCTATAGAACCGTCGCTTTTCGATGGCTGCAAGGCACTGCGTGCAGTGGTGGTAGGCTCATCGGTCGATGGGGTAGGCGAGTATGCTTTTTGCGGTTGTGAATCGTTGCAGGAAATAGCGCTTCCCGATGGTGTTAAATATATTGATGGCTGGGCTTTTAGAGGCTGTCGTTCTCTTAAAAACATAAAAATTCCAGTCTCTGTAAAAGAGATTCGAAAGGGGGCATTCTGGGAGTGTGAATCGTTTACCGAATTTTCCGTTCCATCAACTCTGAACAATATTGAACAGGGACTTTTCGGCAATTGTTCT
Organism: Bacteroidaceae bacterium; assembly: GCA_017546785.1. Lineage (GTDB taxonomy): Bacteria > Bacteroidota > Bacteroidia > Bacteroidales > Bacteroidaceae > HGM04593. The sequence continues at coordinate 53,230 of JAFYRW010000042.1, forward strand.
TCTCTCGAAAAGATAGAAATTCCCGAAACGATCCTGAATGTAGGTTACGGGGCCTTTTACAATTGTTCGTCGCTAAAGGAGCTTACATTGCCATCGTCGCTGCAGGCTGTTGGTGAGCAGGCTCTGCGTGGTTGCTCTTCACTTAAAAAGTTTACAATGCTCTCTACGGTGGCTCCAATGTGCAGCAGGGATATTGCCGATACAAAGGTTTATTCCGATGCAACGTTGTATGTTCCAAAGGATTGCGTGGGCGAGTATGGCTTTGCGCGAATATGGGATAAATTTGCCAATGTCGAAGAGATAGCCTGACAGGCAATAGTGTAGAATAAAAAATGCTCCCCGAAAAGGGAGCATTTTTTTGTTGTATAAATATTCGTTGATTAGAACAATTTCTCGGGATATTCGCCTGCATCAACAAGAGCCTGAATCTTCTCGACAGTAGAGGGACGGTCGGCAGCGTATGTAACACCGAACCATTTTGCTGTAGTGTCAAGAACCTCGCAGCTTGCAGTACCTGTTGTTGTAAGGTTATTTACTACCAAAGGAATGAAATATTCAGCCTTAGGCTTGTCTACATTCTCCTTCAAGAAGTCAATGAACTGCTCCTCTGAGTAGTTGAAATAGTCGGGAGTGAATCCCCAGAAATTCATAGATACGGGAGTCTCCTCACCAACAGGCTGCCACTCGCCCTGCTCGTCTTTAAAGCAGATAGGACCGTCTACGCGCATAATCTCGGTGCGCTCAACAACGCCTGTGAGCATATTCTGGTCGTTTGTCTCGCAAACACCGCGTGCAACACTACCATTCTCGCTTAGAGTATTGCAGATGCGGAAACCAACCATACTGTATCGGCCATTGCTATCCTCGGGAAGCTCGCTCAACCATTTACCCATTACGGCAAATGCGTCGCGACCGTAAAAGTCGTCAGCGTTGATAACAGCAAAAGGCTCTTTAATAACGTCCTTACCCATAAGAACAGCGTGGTTAGTACCCCAGGGCTTTGTGCGCTCAGCGGGAACCTCGAAACCTTCGGGGAGGTTGTCGATAGCTTGGAATACTAATTCTGTGGGTATGTGACCCTCGTACTTACTCAATACCTTATCGCGGAAATCCTGCTCAAAGTCTTTACGGATAACAAATACCAATTTACCGAATCCGCCGCGGATAGCGTCAAAGATAGAGTAGTCCATAATTGTCTCGCCGTTGGGGCCTACGCCGTCCAACTGCTTCAAACCACCATAGCGACTGCCCATACCGGCTGCCAATACAAAAAGTGTAGGTTTCATAAAATGTTTATATTTTAGTTGATTATAATTTTGTGTACATCTTTGTCGTATGCTTTATGCACACGATTTTGGCAAAGATAAATAATTTGTTTTTAAATAGGTAATTATTTCTTAACTTTTTTTAGAACGGGTAGCCTATGGCAAAATGCCACGCGAATCCTTTTCCGAAACTCGGGATGTTGTAATATCCTTTTTTGCCCGTATCGTAGGGTGCGTGAATGGCTATTCCAAAATCGAGTCGCAGCACAAGAAATTCAAGGTCGTAACGAATTCCGGCTCCGGTGTTTAGTGCAATTTGTTTTGCGAAACTGTCGAAGCGGAATTCTCCTCCGGGGCGGCTATTGTCCTTTTCCAGCAGCCATACGTTGCCTGCATCAACAAAAAGTGCGCCGTAAATGTCGCCGAATAGCGGGAAGCGGTACTCAACGTTTGCTTCCATCTTAAATGTTCCTGTCTCGTCGAGATAGGAATATCGCGAATCTTCTTTAGGATGGTAGCTTCCCGGGCCTATTGAGCGCACTGTGAAGGCTCGCAGGCTGTTTGCTCCTCCAATGTAGAATTGCTCGCTATAGGGTGCTGTTGAGGAGTTTCCGTAGCTTTTTATTGCTCCAATGAAAAAGCGTGTGGCAATGTGGCTCTTTGTCGTCAGACGGTATAGTTGCCTTGTCTCTACTGTCAATTTTGCAAATTGTGCATAAGGATTATTGAATATTTCCTTGTTCTTTTTGTTCCAATCTTTTCCAAATGCCATAAAAAACAGAGAGGTTATATTACCCGAAGAGGTTGCCGATAGCTCCACCCAACTTTTGTGTCTGTGATGGCTTTTGGCGTTGTCATAGGTATATGTATATTGCATTGCCGGTATAAATTGGTTGCGGAAACTGTTGGCAATGGAGCGGTTGTTCGCTGCAATAGAGTCGAACTTTGTTGTTGTGCTCTGCAACATATCATAGGTCAGACGGAATGGTGTGACGCTGTGTGTGGTATTGCGCTTCTCAAAAATCCTATACGATATTTCTCCTCCAAAATGCACCATTCTGAAAAATCCCGAGCGGTTCATCTGGTCGGCATAAAGCCTTATGAGTGTTGTTGCGGGGAAACGTAAATAACGTCTGTGTACAATAGGCAAAAATAGCCTGGGGAACGAGAGGCTTGCGTCTGCGCCTATTTCCCAAGAATTTATTACCGACTGTTTGCCCTGCATACGCTTGTCTGTCTGCCACTCGTAGGAACCCTGCAACGACAGTTTGAATGTCTCTCCTCCGCGGAAGATATTATTGCGCGAGAGGCTTATTTTTGTTCCCGGACCAATTTGACTGTTACTCTTGGATGTTGCATTAAGTTCAAAGGTAAAATCGTATGGCTTGTCGAGCTGTGCTGTGATACGCATATCAATTGTGTCGCTATCCTCGCGGGGAGTAAAAGCAAAATTCACGCTGTTGAAGATGTTCAGAAGTGTCAGACGCTGCAGTGACAGTTGCTGACGCTCCTGTGAGTATAGCTGTCCTTTGCGCAGGAAGGTGTTGCTCAATATTGCGCCGGCCTTTACCGGTGGCTTGCTGCCGTTGTAGATATATGTGAGATTGCGTCGTCTGATAGTGTCGTTCTTTACTCTTCTTGCTCCGCCAGCCTGTCTGTTGCCTGTTATCTGCAGTGTGGTGTTTCCTATTTTCCACGGGCGCTCAACCTTTGCGGTAAAGTCTTTGTTCGGCTCTATGCGTAGGCTTACTTTCCCGGGGCTGTTTATTGTGTCGGCAAGGAATTTTATATAATTGGTCTGACAGTAATAGTAGCCGTTGTTGCGTAGCATATTGTTAATGCGTTCGCGCTCCCCGTTAAGATTCATCACACTGAATTGTGCCCCTTTCTTTAGCAGGCTGCTTTCCTTTGTTGCAGTGAGCAGACTATCAATCCCTTTCGGGAAATTAAGATAGGCTATACTATCGTATCTGTATGGCTCGTTGAGGGTTATCTCGTATGCAACCGCCGCTTTTTTGCTGTTTCTCTTGTTTGTGATAATATTGGCCGATGCTCTGCCATTGAAATATCCATAGTAGCTTAGTACATTGGTTGCCACTCGTGCGCGTAGCTCGGGATTGACCTTTGATATTAGCACCGGAGACTGCGCAAAGGTGTTGAATATCCAATGTCCTATTTTGTTGTTGCTTTCGTATAGGTCGTTGTAGAGCCATAGTCCAATGGGTATTCCGCGCAGTGATGAACTGCCGGCAATCGAGGCGTTTGGCGGACAGGCGAGTGCTGCCTTTACCTCCTCGATGGCTGTAGCGCCCTCGGGGGTAGAGGCATACTCCTTCTTGCCCATAAATTCAATATGCTTTATTCCGGTGTATAGCTGTTCGTCTGCCGGAATGTGTCTTGTCATAGAGCAGGAGCATATTATAAGTAGCGTCAATATGTATGTGCCGACTCTTTTCATTTGCTGTTTCTGTTTCTTGCTTTCTTGAGCTTAAAGGTGAAAAGCTCCTTTAGATTCTCCATCTTGCGTTTATAAATGTATCCTACGCCAGCCTCGGTTATCTCTCCCTCTAATATCGACTCGTAGTTCTTGTCGTAGAAGAGCCTTAAATATCTATTGCCCGATTCACTTATCTTCCATTCGAGGGATACATTGTTTATAAAGCTGTTGTTGTCGGCATTTGCCGGAGTATCACCGCTGTTTACCTCCCCACCGATGACAACCGTCAACCTGTCGTTCCAGAATCGTTTGCTGAAGCTGAAAGAGTAGTTCTTGTATGTACCGCCACTCTCGGAATTCTCGACGTCGGTAATGCCTACATTTATATTTACACTCTTTATGGCGCTTCCTGCAAGGTCGTTTATCTTTGCGTCGATGAACGAACTTAGCGCGCTTGATACTGACACTCCTCCGTTGTTGCCTATATATGTGCCTGTGATTAGCATTGCTGCCGCATATTTGTTAAGCGTCTCTTTGTCTATGCTGTTCAGCTCATTCTGCACTGCGGCATTCTCAGGGGCCGATAGGGTAAAATTAAGTCCCATATTGTCGAGGGTGTTTGTTAGTACCACTCCAACGTCGAACGCAACAGCCTGCGTGTGACCCTCCTCTAATGTTACCGGTGCCGTTACGCGCTCTAAAGCAGTGATGTTCAGCGTAGGATTGGTAATGTCTCCCGTCCAGTAAATATAACTGCCATTGTTTATGCTGAATGTCTTGAGCGGTATAATGGGCAGGCTGTATTTCATCTGTCCGTTGCTAAGCGTGTAGCGTCCGGTGAGGCTCATTCCCGCCTCGCTCGTGTATGTGAGATTGAGATTGCCTCCTCCTTGCAGTTCAATATAGCTGTTGCGTCCCTCGTCAAAATCGGCATTTATTCTTGCTCCATCTTCTATGGTAAGATTAAGGTTCATCGTTGAATTGCCAAGATTAAAGTTCTCCTGCTCCTGCACAATCTTTGTCGTATCCGAGAAATTGACAAATTCCACAAGGCCGTCGAGCTCGTTTGTTGCCGACAGAGGGGTGTCGTACATCACATACGTTATATTGCTTTTGCCCAGCAATGTCGTATTTCCGTTTATGCTCATTGCGTCGAGAGTGCCTCTTATGAATGCGTTAATATCGATAAATAGACGGCCGTAAAGCATTGCTCCTTTTTTGCGTGCGGCATTTACAAGCTCGTAATTGTCGGCTCTCATACGTAAATCAAATTCAGGGTTGGTGAGTCTTGTAAAATTGACATTGCCATTTATCTTGAAAGGGGTTGTTCCTTTTGCGTAAATATTGAAATTGTTGAAATTCAGCCGGTTGTCCTTAATATCTACTTTGTCGTTCACAAGATGAAGCCTTGTGCCGAGAGCCGGAATATCGGTCGATACAGAGTCGAAGCGAATATATCCGTTGCTGTTTAATTGCTTTGTCGAACCATTCAGCGACAGCTCTCCATCGATATATCCATCGACGGTTGCTCCCGAGGCGCTGAGGAATGCGTTGCTTATCTTCAGCGGGAAATGGGCGAGTGTGATGTTACCGTCAATGTGGGGTAGGGTGCCGTCGCGGTACTCTCCATAGAGCGAGAGTATTTTGCAGCCGTAGTGTCTCATAGACAACACTATGCTGTGTCTTTTCGCTTCTATCGGGCGATAGGCAAATGAGATATTCTCGTCGCCTATTGTCGTATTCTCGTAGCTTATCCCTGTGCCGTTGATGGCTCCGTATAGCAGTTCCTCTTTCTTGCTTTTGCTATAGTGGATGTTGCCATTCAGCGTGCCGCCTATGCTCGGAGCAAAGGGTACGGTGCCTGTTACAGCCTGTAAATTTATATTGAGCAGCTCCAGACTAATCTGTTGCATCTGTATAGAGTCGTGAGAGGCGTAGAGCCGTAATCCTCTATTCTCGGAGTCGGTAAATTCAATGTCTCCGTTTATAATTGCATCCTTTTCTACTGTGAGGTAATTGTTGCGGTTGAATGAGAACGGGTGGTCGAGTAGAATTGCCTCGCTGTCGAAGCTGAATTGCAATTTATCGGGCATAAAGAGTGTGGTAAGTCCTATTTTCGCTCCTGTGTGATCCTGATTGTCGCGGAAGAGAAAATTGCTCTTAAGTTTGTTGTCGTTCAGCGTGCCGAAGAGCGCAGCGTAGAATTTGAGCTTTTCTCTCTCGGGGTTTATTGCCGATGAGCGTACCCCCGCAAAATAGTTTATTGCGTTGCCGCTTTGTCGTGTCGATACTCTGATGGTATCGAGAATAAAATCCTCCTTCTGCAAGGCATATAGCCCAGCGGTGGCATTTATTCCTCGGGTACTGTCCATTTTACAGCTTAAAGAAAAATTGTTGAACTTTATGCCGTTGAATAGCAGATAGTTGGCTATTATATTCTTTTGTCCGCACTCTATTTCTATGGCGCTGCCAGGCAATAGCTTCTTGTACTCCTGAACATTGAATATCCTCTCTTGCGGGTTGTGCGCGCCATCGTACATTGCAGCTATAGTGTCGAGTGCGCTTATCAGCCTCTTGTATCCACCGGCTAAAGAGGCGTCAATCTTAAGGTCGCCGGTCGATATATTTATATACGAGGTGTCGGGCTGTGTCTCTGCGATAAGATTCAGCGCGGCAGGGGTGAATGTCCTGTCGGTAGTCTTTAGCTTGAACAGCTCTCCTTGCAGTCTCAGGCTGTGCCTCTCCTGCATATTGCTTTTGCCTTGTATGTTCAATGTAAAGGATGCGTCGAGCGGAGCATCTACTACTCCCAAGCTCTTAAGGTCGGCCTTTGCAAGCTCTATTTTGGCGCTGCTTTTTATGTTTGTGCTGTCAATATGCGTGTCGGCGTCGATATTAAGCAAAAGATTGGGACTTACTGACTTTAATGCAATGTGGGACAATGCGTTGCTCTGCTTGGCGTTAAGTTCCACTGCGCTTAACTGAATTTTATCGTAGTGTATGGTGTCTATCGTTATATTGCAGTTGTAGCGTGTCGAAGGGTCGAGAATGTCTGTTCCTTTACCCTCGGCATCTATTTTTAATGTTGCTGTATAGAGCGGTACGCCGGGCAGTGTTCTGTCAAGATGCAGATTTTCGATTGTGGCCTTTGCCGAAAATTCCTGCTCCTTTGTGTCGTATGCTGCAACAGCGTGCATATTGCTGCTGTCCGACTCAATAGTAATGTCGGCATTCAATGCTGTACCTTGAATATCTATTGCTCCGCAGACGATGGCTCTACGCGGAGCAATGCTGTCGCTCTGCGCATTGATTATAGGAGAAATATTCTCTATTGCTCCTTTTATATAAATATTGGCAGCAATATCCTGCGGCTGCAGAATATTCTCTATTTTACCGCCGGCACATAGTCGGGCAACAGAGGGAATCTCGGCCTTGATGGAGTCGATGCAGAGCATTTGCGGGTTGCCTCCTATGATGGCTGCTGCAGTGAGCATTGAGTCGGGCAACTGCTGTAGCTTGGAATAATCGTTGCTGCAGAGGAATCCGCGTAGGTCGCGTTTGTCAATATGTAGCTGAATGTTGCTGTTTACTGTTTCTGTGCTATCCTCTATTGTCAGCGGGAAAAAGGCACTCATTTGTGCGTAGCTGCCATTGGCTGTCTGCAGGCTGAATTTCTGAATATTGACAGACTCTTGCTCTATAGTTGCAATAATAGCGCTATTTGTAATACTCATATACTCTTCTTGCTGTAGAGACATATTTGTTATCTCTACTTTTGTCAAAGGTTCGGAGTATAGCAATAATCCTGTACCTATATTTATATTTTCGAGGCGAATATGGTCGATAGGGCTCTCTGTTGTCTCTTTTCCTTTGTTGTAGGCTATATTGCTGTTCATCAGAGTAGCCTTTTGCAGGCTGTAGCGTGGTGAGCTAATATCTATTGCTACGTCGTACACTGCAAGCTTGCCGATATTGCCGGCAAGAGAGATTGTGTCGTCGGGCATATTCAGCGTGACGGCAAGATTCTCTATAGTGCCACGTCTGAGGTTAAGAATCCAATCGGTGCTATTCTCAGTGGAATCTTCCTCCAGCTTTGTGGCAATTGTAATATCTGCTCTCGAGTCGCTTAGGTGTAGCATACGAATATCGGCCTTCTCCTTTGCAATGGCAATGTTGCGTGCCGTTGCTCTGAAATTTCCAATGTATGCGCTGAGGTTAATGTCGTCGATGAGGCTGTTGCTCTCTACGCTTGTGTTCTCTACCGAAAGATAATTAAGCTCAATCTCTCCCTTTAGTAGTGCCAAAGGGCTTATGCTTATCTCTATTTTTTCTCCATCGACAATCTTGCTCTCCTTGTGCGACAGTTCAATGTTCCTTACTCTTATCTTTATGGGGAAATTAAGGCTGAATCTCTCTATGCTCATTGTAAAATCGCTGTTGCAGCTTACAATGTCGCACACCTTTCCTGTGGCATATTCTTGTATAGGAGGAATATAAAGCAAGATTATGGCCGTTCCAATTAGCAGGAACGGTGCCAACAGAAGTGCGACAATCGCCTTTGTCAGAATCCCTCTCTTTCTACTCTTGCTCATATATTGCAAAGTAACCAAAAAAACTCTATAAAGTATCTTTACGCCTGTTTTTTTATTTATGTTTTATCTAAATTTTAAAATTCATTCAGAAAATGATACTTTTGTCGCAAAATTATTAACCGGTAGATAAAATAACGATTATATGAACGATTTTGTAAAGGTATCATTTACGGTTACTCCCAACAGCGAGGTTGCAACCGATGTATTGGCAGCTCTTCTTGCCGAGGAGGGCTATGAGAGTTTCGTTCCCGAGGAGTGGGGAATGTCGGCCTATGTGCAAAGGAAATTGTACGATGAATCGGCGCTCCCGCGTGTCATCAGGGAGTTCCCTATAGAGGGCTTCTCGTTCGATTATAAGAGCGAGGAGATTGAGGGTGAAGATTGGAATTCCGAGTGGGAGAAGAACTATTTTCAGCCTATAGTCGTTGATGACCGCTGTGTTATCCACAGTACTTTCCACAAGGACCTTCCGCAATTGGAGTATGATATTCTTATCGACCCCAAAATGGCCTTCGGTACAGGACACCATCAGACTACCTGTCATATGGTACGCTCGATATTGGCCTCTGATATGCAGGGCAAGAGTGTGCTTGATATGGGATGCGGTACGGCGCTGTTGGCTATTCTTGCCTGCAAATGTGGTGCCTCGAGTGCCGTTGCCATCGATATTGACGAGTTTGCCTATGATAATGCTATCGAGAATATCAGTCTGAATGATACAGAGGCTATAGATGTTCGTTTGGGTGGAGTGGAGACTCTGCGCGATGGAGAGTTCTTTGACTTTGTTATTGCAAATATCAACCGCAATATCCTGTTGGCTGATATTAAGCATTATGTGCAGTGTATGCACAAGGGCTCGAAACTCTTTATAAGCGGCTTTTATGTAGAGGATATTCCTCTGTTGCAGGAGGAGGGCGAGACGCAGGGGCTTAAATTCATTGCCTCGGCCGAGGATAACCGTTGGGCAATGATGCAGTTTGTCAAGGAATAAGCATACTTTTTGCTATAGACAACAATAAAAACAGGGAGAGCAATTGCTCTCCCTGTTTTTATTGTGTGTGAATGTGTTACTGTTTCTTCAACCACTCGATAATCTCGCTTATCTTACCGAATGCCAAGCAAACGTGTGTATCGGCAGCACCGTAGTATACGGTAACCTTGTCGCCCTCACGCAATGCAGCACAGGGGAATACTACGTCGGGTACATCGCCAACCAATTCATAGGGAGCGGCAGGAGCCAACAGATACTCCATACTGCGGTAAAGAACCTTTGTGGGGTCCTCTTTGTCTAACAATACAGCGCCCATAGAGTAGCGGAAACCGTTACAGGTAGTGATTACTCCGTGGTAGAACATCAACCAACCCTCGTCGGTAAGAATGGGCACACTGCCGGCTCCAATCTTAGTGCACTGCCAAGCACTATCCTCGAAGGGAGTAACTTTCATAACGCAACGATGCTCACCCCAATATTTCATATCAGGGCTGAAGCTGAGGTAGATATCACCAAAAGGAGTGTGTCCGTTGTCGCTGGGACGTGAAAGCATAGCATACTTGCCGTTAATCTTCTCGGGGAACAATACGCCGTTACGGTTGAAGGGCAAGAATGCATTCTCGCACTGGAAGAATTCTTTAAAGTCGAATGTGTATCCAATGCCGATGGTGGGTCCGTGGTAACCGTTGCACCAAGTAATCCAATAGCGGTCCTCAATCCAAGTAACGCGAGGGTCGTATTTGTAATCACTCTCAATCATTTCGGTATTTCCGGCCTTGAATACAATAGGCTCGTGGTTAATCTCCCAATTGATACCATCTTTTGAGAAACCGGCGAAGATATTCATCTGAACGCGTTTGTTGTCGCAACGGAATACTCCTGCGAATCCATCCTCAAAGGGAACAACAGCGCTGTTGAAAATACTATTTGACGAAGGAATGCTGTAGCGGTCAATTACAGGATTCTCGCTGTAGCGCCACATAACGTCATTGCAACCTTCGGGACGCTCTTGCCAAGGAATGTTTTTTGCCATAATCTTCAGTTTTTATAAATTGTTTCTAATTCTTATATTATTTAATTTGTTTCTACGTCGGCAGTCTCCTCTCTGAAAGGAACGAACCAAGTGATAAGGAATGCGGGGATTGTTGCAAAAAGAACAAAGATGAAGAAGGGCTCAAAGCCGCCGGGCTTGTTGAACCACGACTCGAAATTCTCACACAACCATCCGCTGAGCATACCGGGGAGCATTACACCGAGGTTCATAATACCCGATGCAAAAGCATAGTGGGCCATCTGACTCTTTCCGGGTGCTACCTGCTGCATCATAAACAGTGTAAGACCAACGAATCCAAAGCCATAGCCAAAATATTCGAATACAATACCGCTGCAGATGAGCCATCCTTGAGTGGGCTGGTATATTGCGAACAGAGTATATACAAGGAAAGGAATATTGAATATGCAGCACAAATGGAAGAGTGCGCGGCGTAGGCCTATTCCCTTAATGTAATATCCGGCGAGAATTGAACCAAGAACGAACGCGATGGCTCCGTATGTGCCGTAGTATAGTCCGATGGTATCAACGTCGAGGCCTAATCCTCCGTCTGCTCGTTGAGCCTTGAGGAACAATGGTACAATCTTCATTACGAATCCCTCGGCGAAGCGATAGAGAATAATAAAGGTAATGTAGTACCAAATGTTCTTTTTGCGGAAAAAGTCGAGTAATACATCGGCAAGCTCGTTCATAACCTCTTTGCCGCTACGGTTGCTGCTCTTGCTCTTCTTGCTCGAGGGGAGCATAAATAGGTGGTACAATGCAAGAATGACCATAATGGCGCCAAGAAGACCTATTATTATCATCCACGCCTTTTCGTTTGCGGCAAGGTCGCTGTTTCCTTTGTCTGTGAAATGTTTGATTAGCTGTCCGGCAAGATAAACAAGGCCGCCGGTAGCTACAATCTTTGCGATATTATAGAAAGCACCCTGCCAACCTATATATTGTGCCTGCTGCTTTTCGTCAAGCTCGCTCATATACACGCCGTCACAGGCAATGTCGTGGGTGGCTCCGCTGAATCCAACGATAGCCAGCAGTGCAATGGCAATGCTGAAAAAGTTGGGAAGGCCTAGCGAGAAGGCCACAAGGCCGAATGTGATACCTGTTACGAACTGTGTTGTTATAACCCAGAATTTCTTTGTCTTGAATAACTCAAGGAAAGGACTCCACAGAGGCTTTAATGTGTATGGGAGAAGAATAAGAGAGGTCCAGAAGGTGATGAGCTTCTTGTCTACTCCTAATCCTTCGAACATCAGTACTGTTACCATATTAAGCACTACAAAGGGTAGTCCCATTGCAAAGTAGGCTGTAGGAACCCAAGAGATTGGGTTACGCGACTTGTTGTTTTTGTTCTGCGACATTTTGTTGTTTTTTTTATTCTTTCGGGCAAATTTAACGTTTGTGTTTTTATATGCAAAATAAATCTGGTTATTTATCTCTGTAAATATTACATTTTGTCGTTTTAATGATTTTTTTCGAGAGAGTGTATAAAAATATCACTATCTTCGCACTATCCAAATGAAATAAATTTTTGCTTTATGAAAAATATAATTAAGTGTTTCGTGTGGGCGTTGTCCCTGCTTGTGCTCTCGTGTGGCGGTTCCGATGCTCCCGCAGGAGAATTTGGCATCCGTCAGTTGAACGACAGTTGCCCCGACAGCGACCAATATGTGCTTATAGAGACCAATAAGGGAAACGTCAAACTGCTGCTTTACAGAGAGACTCCTCTTCATCGTCAGAATTTTGTGAATCTTGTAAAGAACGGATATTACGACGGACAGCTCTTCTTTAGAATAAAAAAGGAGTTTATGATACAGACTGGCGACCCTACTACCCGCAACGCAAAGCCCGGAGAAAAGTTGGGTACAACGGATGTGAGCTATAAAATTCCAGCCGAGATTGACCCCAAGCGTCATTGGCATAAGTACGGAGCCCTTTCGGCTGCGAGCCTTAATCCGGGAGTAGAATCGTCGGGCAGCCACTTTTGCATAATCACCGGACGCACGGTGTACGATAAGAATCTGAATGCGCAGGAGGAAAAGTACAATAAGACTCTTCGCCGTAAAATGTTTGAGGCTCTGCAGGAACCCTATCAGGAGAAGATAGCGCAATTGCACGCCGAGAGCAAGAAGAGTGCCGAGAAGAAACGTGAATTCAATAAACTCTTTAAATTCTTTGGCGAGAAGACCGACTCGGCAATGGTCGACAAGAAATTCTCCTATTCTCCCGAGCAACGCAAGCACTACAAAGAGGTTGGCGGTGCTTTTCATCTTGACGGCTATTACACTGTCTTTGGAGAGGTGCTCGATGGAATGGATGTTGTTGAGGCAATATCGCGCGAGGCGTACGATGTTTACGACCGCCCTGTGAATGACGTGGTTATAAAGAAAATAACACTTCTCGAAGATGCAGATAAATAGGCATAAGCTCGATAATGGGCTGCGATTGGTGCATATTCACGATGCGGCCTCACAGATGGTGTATGTGAATATCCTTTATGGTGTAGGAGCAAGAAACGAACAGCCCGAATATACGGGTATTGCCCATCTTTTTGAGCATCTTATGTTCGAGGGTACTCCCAATGTTCCCTCTTTTGACGAACCGTTGGAGTGTGCCGGCGGCGAGAATAATGCCTACACAACAAACGACATTACTAACTACTATATTTCTCTCCCCAAGCAGAATGCCGAGCTTGCCTTCTGGCTGGAGAGTGATAGAATGTGCAATGTGCAGCTTACCGACGAGAGTGTGTCGGTGCAGCGTCAGGTGGTTATTGAGGAGTTCAAGCAGAGCTATCTTAATTGTCCTTATGGTGACGTGAGCATAATATTACGCTCTATGGCCTATAAGAAACACCCTTACCGCTGGTCTACCATAGGACGGAAGACGTCGCATATAGCCAATGTGTCGGTTGAGGTGCTGAGCGATTTTTACTCCAGATATTATGCACCCGACAATGCTGTCCTTTCTGTTGTCGGCAATCTCTCTTTTGAAGATGCCGTTGCTTTTACCGAGAAATGGTTCGCTGATATTCCTGCAAAGGGTGTTTCTGCTCCTGTCCTGCCGGTAGAGGAGCGTCAGGAGAGGATGCGACGTAAGAGTGTCAGACGCAATGTGCCCGAAAATGCCCTCTATATGGCTTTTCATATGGGTGGCCGCGACGATAAGGATTATTTCCCCTGTGATGTAATATCAGATATTCTTGCCAATGGCTATTCTGGTCGCTTGATGACGCGTCTGGTTAAACGTAAAAGAATCTTTACAAAAATAGATGCTTATATCGCTGGAAGCGAGGATCCCGGTCTTTTACGCATAAACGGAAGAGTGGCTCCCGGAGTAACAATGAAACAGGCCGAAGAGGCTTTGTGGAACGAACTTGATGAACTTAAAAACAAGATTGTTCCTGCGGCAGAAATGCGCAAGGTGCGTAACCGCTTCGAATCGGAGTTTACTTTCCGTAATCTCAATCGCGAGAATCTTGCAAGCAATATTGCCCTTTTTGAGTGGCGAACCTGTGCCGAACATCTTTTCGATGAGGTGGGGCATTACCGCTCGGTAACGGCCGAGCAGGTACGCAATACTGCGCGCGAACTTTTTCGCAAGGGAAATTGCTCGGTGCTGTATTATCTTAAGAAAGAGAACTCAAAGGGTTGAATTTTCCTCGAAACTACGCCATAGGGCGTCGTTGGGCACGGGTGCTGTTATATTGATAGTCTCCTTTGATACGGGATGTATGAATTCTACTCGTCGTGCGTGAAGCGAAATGCTGCCGTCGGGGTTAGAGCGCTTGGCGCCGTATTTGAGGTCTCCTTTTATAGGACATCCTATTGCCGACAATTGGCAACGGATTTGATGGTGGCGGCCGGTCTTTAGTTCAACCTCCAAAAGATTGTAATTCTGTGAGGCTGCAATGTGTCTATAGGTTAGAATTGCCTGCTTGCTCTCTTTGACCTCTTTATTGTAGGCGTAACTTTTGTTCTGCTTCTCGTTTCTTAGAATCCAATGAGATAGTTGAGCCTCGCTCCGCGCGGGGCGCTCTTTTGTTATTGCCCAGTAAATTTTCTTTACTGAGTTGTTTCGGAACATTGCATTCAGCCTTTCGAGGGCCTTGCTTGTCTTTGCAAAAATGACAATTCCGCTTACGGGACGGTCGAGTCGGTGAGGAAGGCCTATAAAGACATTGCCCGGCTTGTTGTATTTCTCTTTAAGATATCTTTTGAGAGTATCGCACAGGCATTCGTCGCCGCTTTTGTCTCCTTGTACAATTTCGCCGGCGGCCTTGTTTATGACTATTATGTGGTTGTCCTCGTAAAGTACTTTCATCTTCTTTGGGATTATGCTTTTGCGCCTAAGGCGTTGAGGATTACTCGCTCGGTGAATGCCTCTACGAATTTGTCGTCGTTGTGCTTGCTTACAATGCCGTTGATGTAGGGAATCTCAATTCCTTTTAGGCAAAAATGCAGGAAACGTGCGGCAAGTTCGGGACTCTCAACGTCGAAATATCCTTGCTGTCGGCCGTCTGATATTATTGTGCGGAATAGTGCTATCTCCTTTGCGTCGAATGTCTTACGAATGTGCTCTACTATCCACATATTGCTGAAGTATTCGGAATTTAATCCTTTGTTGCGTCTTACAATATTGCGGGTGGAGCGTAGGCGGACAAAGATTAGCTTTACTATCTTTTTGTCGGGTGTCAGATTCGACATTGCTACTTTGCTTATGGCGCCCGATACCTTTTGTAGCTCCATTTCTATAGAAGCTTCCAATAGCTCTTCCTTGCTCTGAAAATAGGTGTACACTGTGCGACGGCTCTTTTTTGCTTCTGCAGCAATGTCGCTCATTGTGATATTGTCTATTCCCTTCTCTGCGAATAGCTTTTGGGCAACTTTTATAATTGTTTCTCTTGTATCGGTGGCCATTGTTGCTGCGTATTGTTTAGCTTATTTTCGGCTGCAAAGTTACTCTATCGCACGCTTTTGTGCAATGAATTTGAAATTTTATTTTGTAAAAAAAAGGGCTACTATGATAAATTTGTGCGAAAATATTTGCACAATTCAAAAATAGTCCTTACCTTTGCATCAGTTTTGAAAACAGCATCGCGGGGTGGAGCAGTGGTAGCTCGTTGGGCTCATAACCCAAAGGCCGGAGGTTCGATCCCTTCCCCCGCTACTATGGCGAGAGCAACAGCTCTCGCTTTTTTTTGTTTCATTCCTCTTGGAGCGCTTTTTCTGACTTTTTGCGCAATTTTCTCTCATTTTTTTCGCTTTTTCTGTGTTAATGCTACAAAAAATGTTGATTATATAATAATATTCTTGTATTTTTGCAAAAAAATAAAAAACTATGAAAAAAATTGCAACAACAATATTCGCTCTTCTCTTTGCGCTTGTAGCCTTTGCTGACGGTAAGGTGGTGAATGTCTCGCTCGATACTACTGTCAGTAGCGACAGTCTCAAACTTTATTTCTCGGTGCTTGGAGATAGCTATGACAATATTGTGGAAATGCAGCGTAAGGGTGATGCGTATTCTGCAAAAGTCAGAAATTCTGCCGACGGATTCTATCAATTGACCGTCGTAAAGGGTTATTTGCAGTCTTTCCTTTATCTCTATTTGCCTGCAGCCGATGGTGAGGAGAATTTTCAGGTGAAATTCGAGAATAAAACTTTGTCGGCCAATTTTAATGCCGATAATAATGCTCTATCGCAGTTTATGGCGGCAAAGCTTGCTCTAGACCGCAAAGTGTGGAGCGATGGAGTGAATAATTATGCATATTACGATGCTCTTCTCGATGAGTATATTTTGGAGTGTGACAAGGCTGTTGCATTGGCTGCTACTGCCGAGACAAAGGAGTTCATCACCTTGTGGAGCCGTATCTCGTCATACGATGCTTGTTATCCTATGCGTCGCAATGCAAAACTCTCTCGTGAGGAATTTGCTTCTATTATAGCAAAGCGCTTGAGCGCGGCAATGGAAATTCTTGACTCTGATTATTCTATATATTTCCCTGCTACACAGTCTATTATAAAAGAGTCAGCTCCTCGCGATGCTAATCTTGCCGAGAAATTCGAGATATTGTACACTAAGTTTAGCAACGAGAGGATTCGCGATTATATAAAAGTGATGCTTGTCGATGGCTTTATAAATTCTCACGATTACAATAAAGAGTTTGAGAGTGGCCTCGAGATGTTGTCGGCTGTTGTCGAGAAATACTCATTGAACAAAAAATGCATAAAAGAGTATGAGAGCCGCCGTGCAACGGTAAAGGGTGCCGATTTTCCAGATGTGGTGCTACGCGATGCCAACGGCAACACAATGGATTTTTCCTCTTTCCGCGGAAAATATGTCTATATTGATATGTGGGCGTCGTGGTGTATGCCTTGCGTAAAAGAGATTCCTTATTTGAAACAGCTCGAGCAGGAGCTCGAGAATGAGGATGTTGTATTCCTCTCAATATCTATCGACAAAAAGGTCGAGCCGTGGTTGAATAAGATGAACGCATTGGACGTGCACGGCAACCAGTGGATAAACAGCGATAATAAGTTCGCCGAGGTTTTGAATGTAAAAGGAATTCCTTTCTTCCTTATATACGACAAAGAGGGTAAATTGTACATATACAATGCTCCTCGTCCAAGCTCGGGTGATGTGCTTAAACTATTGCTAGAGAATCTTAAGTAAAAACAATTTGTGCGCAGAAATAAATAAAAAAAATAGATATTTACAGATGAACGAAAAAAACAGAAAAACAACGTTCGTAGTCAGAATGTTGCAGTGCCTGCTTGTTGCAATGCTGGCACTGCCTGTTGATGTTCTTGCGAACGTATCTTATTCTAACGAATATGAACAACAGGGAGATGAGACTACCTTAGTGTATGGTACTGTCGTTGATAAAAAGAGCGGAGAGCCTCTTTTGGGTGCGGCGGTTGCTATTTGGAACGATGGTAGTATGATCACAGGTACATCTACCGATATTGAGGGAAATTTTCGCATAATATCTCCTGTGAAGGATTTTGAGGTGCAGGTATCGTTTGTGGGATATCAGCTGCTTAAATTCAGATCTACTTCTCGTAATTTGGAGAATATGACCATTGAATTGCAGGAGGATGCACACACTCTTAACGACGTGGTTGTCACCGGTTTTGTTACAAAGAACAAACAGACATTTACCGGTTCAGTAACACAGATGAGCGGCGTTGAACTGAAGCAGGTATCGGGTACCAACCTTATCTCTGCTCTTGCGGCCCTTACTCCTGGTATGTCGTTGGTACAGAACAATAGTCAAGGTTCTAACCCTAACCGCGTGCCCGAGCTTGTGCTTCGCGGTATGAGTTCTTTCTCTAACGAGGGACAGGCGGTGAATCAGCCGACAATCATCCTCGATGGTACCGAGATTTCTATGCAGGAGCTTTACGACCTTGATATGAATGAGATTGAGAATATCACAGTCCTCAAGGATGCTTCTGCTACTGCGCTCTACGGTTCAAAGGCTGCCAATGGTGTCATTGTAATTACCCGTAAGCCTATTAAGGAGGGTACAGTGCGTGTGCAGTATAACTTTACAGGAAACGTGCAGTTCCCTATGCTCAGCGACTATAGTGTGCTCGATGCTTCTCAGAAGCTCGAATATGAGCGTAGAGCGGGACTTTACGACGGTAATGGTGCTATAGACGCTACTACAGGTCTTCCCGTGCAGTATGAATTGGACGAACTTTACAATCAGCGATACAAGGCAATTGCTGCCGGACAGAATTCTGACTGGTTGTCGCAGCCTGCGCGTACAGCATTCTCTCACGACCACTCATTGCGCGTCTATGGCGGTGCTTCTAATCTGCGCTATGAATTGACCGGTCGTTTCGGCGATACAAAGGGTGTAATGAAGGGCGACTATCGTAAGCGCTACAGCCTCGGCTTTAAATTGGACTATTTCATAAATAACGCGTTCCAAATTTCGAACCGCACCACATATACCGAGATTAAGACTCAGGATTCTCCCTATGGCTCATTCTCGCAATATGTAAATATGAACCCCTATGACAGAATGTTCAACAGCGACGGTACTCCCAATATAGACCTCTCGTGGGACCTCAACAATCCACTTTACGAGGCTACTCTCGGCAGCTACTCTCGCGACGGTTCATCGAATCTTACCAATAGCACCGATTTTCGTTGGGATATAAACAAGATGTTCCTTTTGACCGGACGTTTCAACCTTTCTACTGACTTAGGATGGAGCGACAATTTCCTCTCTCCTAACTCTTTGCAGTTCAAGAATGAAACAGAACTTACCAAAAAGGGACAATTGACAAAGTCGGACACTCGCGGTATAAGCTACAATGGTAACGTTGTCGGTACATTCAACAAAATGTTCAAGGACGAGTCGTTGATAAGCCTCTCGGCCGGTTGGGAGATAAATTATGCCGACAGCCGCAGCGCAACGACACAGACTATAGGATTCTTTAACGACAATCTCTCTTTCATCGGTAATGCAGCTGGTTATCCTACTGACCGTCAGCCTTATGGCTCGCAGGAGAAAATGGCCGACGTCGGTGTGTTTACCACTGGAAACTTCTCTTTCCGTAACCGCTATTTTGTCGATGGAACGTGGCGTATGACCGGTTCTTCTCAGTTTGGAGAGAACAACCGTTACGGACATTTCTGGTCGGCTGGATTGGGATGGAATATCATCAACGAGAACTTTATGAAGAGCGTTAAGGATAAATTCGACATCTTTAAAGTACGTGCGAGTATGGGTTACACCGGAAAGGTTAGCTTTAATCCTTTCCAGGCGATGACAATGTATGAGTACAAGAATATCTATGAGTACAAGAACGGTATCGGTGCAATCCCCGTTACGATTGGTAATGTGGACCTTACTTGGGAGCGCACAATGAACTACAATATTGGATTGGACTTTAGTATGTTCAACCGCCGTTTGAACTTTGTGATCGACGCATATATCCGCAATACAACCGACCTTTTGCTCGACAAGGCTAAGGCTCCTTCTACCGGTGTTACAACAGCAAAGTCTAACCTCGGTGAAATGCAGAACAGAGGTATTGAGTTCCAATTGGATGGATATATTTTCCGTACAAACGATTTTTACTGGCGCTTGGGAACAATGGGTTATCTTAACCGAAACAAGATTACAAAGATTAACGATGCGTTGAAGGAGATTAACAAGGAGAATCAGGAGAATTCTTACTCTTCACTTACTCCGCTGCCTCAGTATGCTGAGGGTGAGAGCGTTACAGCGCTTAAGCTTGTACGCTCGGCTGGTATCGACCCCGCTACAGGTAAAGAGGTATACATCAAACGCAACGGCGAGAAAACATTTGAGTACGACCCCAACGATCGAGTATACATTGGCGATACAGAGCCTCTCTACACAGGTTCAGTCAGCACAAATGTATTCTGGAAGGGCTTCAGCGTATATGCTCTCTTTAACTATCGTTTAGGCGCTTGGTTGTACAATACAACCCGTGTATCAAAGGTGGAGGGTTCCGATCCTAAATATAATGCCGACCAGCGTGTGTTGAACGACCGTTGGAAAGAGCCCGGAGACTATGCCCTTTACAAGGATATTGCCGATAGCTCACGTCCGGAGCAGACTGACCGTTTCGCCGAGCAGGAGAACACACTCACTTTGGGCTCATTGAACGTAAGCTATGAGTTTGATGAAAAAGTTTGCAATAAACTCCGCCTGCGCAATTTGCGTACAGGTATAAACTTTACAGATATTCTGCGTTTCTCGACAGTGAAGATTGAACGAGGAACCGATTATCTCTACAGTCAGGGCTTTGAGTTTTATTTGAGTCTGACATTCTAATGCTGTCGAACATTAAACAAAGGAAAAAAATGAAAGCAATAAAATATATTATAATATGTTTAAGTGCGCTCACTATCACAACATCGTGTGATGACTTTTTGAACATTACACCCGATGGTCAGGTGAAGCGCGACCCTCAGTTGTCTTATCCCGAGGGAATAGAGGATGCTCTCTACGGAGCATATTCTCAGCTGCGTTCAACATCTTTGTATGGTCAGGAGCTGCATTTCTCTACATTGGAGCTTCTTGCCAACGACTTATGGTGTAAGGACAACGATGCTACCGACGCAATGTGCAGCTACAATTATGCCGATTCTCGCGTTCAGGATGTCTTTGAGGCTATGTGGACCGAAATGTATAAGAATATCTCCAATGTGAACAGTATATTGGACGCTCCTCTTGTGAAGAATGCCGACAAGGACGATTATCCTTATAATATATATAAGGGCGAGGCGTTGGGCTTGCGTGCCTTTATGCATTTTGACCTTGTGCGTCTGTTTGCCGAGCAGATAACAGTGAATCCCGATGCTGCGGGTATTCCCTACCAGAAGGAGTTCTCTTTGAATACTCCCACCTTTGAGTCGTTGCAGAAGAACTACGAACATATTCTCGACGACCTTTTGACTGCCGAGACTATGCTTGCCAACGAGGGCGAATATGTGAATACTACGAACTTTATGAAGGACCGTCAGATTCATATTAACCTCTATGCAGTAAAGGCATTGCTTGCGCGTGTATACTTTACAATGGGCAACTACACCGAGGCTCTTAAATATGCCAAGGATGTAATTGAGAATAGCGGCCGCACATTGACTACAAAGACAAAGGTCAATGGCGATCTTGCAGGAGTCCTCTCTTCTACAGAGTCTCTCTTTGGAGTATATTTCTCGGGCTTCTACACACAGGCTCACGCTAAATTGTATCTTACAACCTCTTACTATTCATACGACCTTCGCGAGGGCTTTATGGATATATTCGAGGAGAATCTCGTAGGACAGGATTACCGCACAATATCATATTTTACATATGTTGAATACGGTAAGGAGCAAAAGCCCCGTCTAAGCAAGCTTGTCGATCCTTATGAGCTCAACAACAACGTTTCGAGCCGCCCCGCTGAGCTTATTCTTGGAATAAATATGATACGTCTGCCCGAAATGTACTATATTGTTTCGGAGATTCTGCTCGAGAGTGACTATGACAAGGCTCTATACTATTTTGACGAGGTTATAAAGAACCGTGGTCTCGATCCTTTCTCTTCTCGCTCAACAAATAACACTCTTACACAGGAGGTCCTTAATAAGGAGCGTTTCAAGGAGTATCTTGGTGAGGGACAGACATTCTTCAATATGAAGCGTCAGAATCTGCCTATCGTATCGTACGATGGAAAGACCACATATCAGCCGAGCAAGGAAATGTACGTGGTTCCTGTTCCCGATATAGAGTCTGAGAATCGCAACTAATAATAATTGAACAGAGGAATAATTATGAATATGAATAATATATATAAGCATTTTACGGCATTATCGGTATTATTTGCCATTTTGTTCTTGTCGTCTTGTGGCGAGGGCGATTATATGAGATTCGATCCTACCCATAATGGTATCTATTTTACAAAGGATACATTGAATTATTCGTTCAGTGTAACACCCGCCGAAATCAGAAACTACGATTACAAGATTCCTGTG
Source organism: Bacteroidaceae bacterium (assembly GCA_017546785.1). Lineage (GTDB taxonomy): Bacteria > Bacteroidota > Bacteroidia > Bacteroidales > Bacteroidaceae > HGM04593. The sequence continues at coordinate 75,071 of JAFYRW010000042.1, forward strand.
CGTGTGATGGGTGGATTGGACAATGAATCTCGTCCCGTGAAATATCGTATAATACCCGAATTGACAACTGCAGAGGCCGATGTTCACTATCGTATAAAGGAGGCGTGTATACTTCCCGACTCTATCGATGGACATATATTGGTTGAGATTCTGCGCGACAATCTCGAGGGTACATACACTACAGGCTATACAACCTATCAGCTGGCTGTAGAACTTCAGTCTAACGACTATTTTACTCCTACACTTGACTCTACACGTCACGTACGTATATTGCGCTTCGACAATTCTGTATCACAGCCCGAATGGTATAAAGAGGGCGGTACCGAGAAGGTGTGGAGTACAACCTATTATGGAGAGTGGCACCCCTATAAATACATAAAATTGGTGGAGTATTTCAATGAATACGAAAAGGTGAACCGTGAAATGTATAAGAAGATTCGCGCGCAGTATGGCGAGTATCTCGAAAAAATACCTTATGGCGACCCTCACGAGTATCGTACAATATTCGTAAAGTATATATATGCTCCAATGTATGAGTATTTTAGCAACGAAGATAATTGGGACTATATCCTCTCTTTATACCCCGATTTTCCTTTTGATTTCCCCGATCCTTACGCATCTAAATAATAAAATATGAAGAATAGCATATTAAAGACCTTATTGGTGCTGCTCGTAGCTCCATTGTGCATCTCTTGTTTCAGCGATAAGACAACCGAAGGTGTCAATCCTATAGCCGAGATACTGGTTACAGGAATAAAAGAGGTGTATAATATTGGTAAGAATGATACATTGAAGATTACCCCTATTATAACTCAGACTAATGGCGGTAAGCCTATCACCTATTATAATTGGGAGATGAATCTCGAGTGTGAATCATCGGAGTCTGTCTTTGAATTTGTAGGTAAGGAGTTAGGAAAATATAATTGCCGTTTCATCGTAGGTAACGAGGATGGAAAGACCTTTGTGCCTTTTACTCTCTATGTGAACTCACCCTACGAGGAGGGTATCACAATCCTCAGCAAGGACAAGGATGGACGCTCTATGCTCTCATTTATGCAGGTTCCTCTGGAGCCGGGTGATGTTGCGAAATTTGCCGACGGCGACTGTTTCGCTCCCAATAACCCTGATGAAATATTGGCATCTAATCCTACAGACCTTGTGCAGAGTAGTGGCAAGCTCATAATCTCTTGTAAAGGTAAAGGGGAGGGAGAGGACATTCCTTCAATCTATTATATGGATGAGAAGACTCTTGAGCTCGAGAATAAGCTCGTAGCACCCGAGTATGCCGACTTTGTGCCTACAATCTTGGGAATCCTCTCAAACACCAATCAGGGCTCATCCTATCCTATCTTGTGCGAGAATGGTAAAATATACGAATTTTCTCCTTCGGAGGGTACTGTGGCTTCTCCTCGTATGATGCAGTCTGAGTATGAGCAAAGCTGTGTGATGCATTCGGGTACCTATCCCAATATAATCTTCTGGGACAAGGCTGTGCAGAATCTTGTTCTCATCTACAATTATAATGGTCCATACTATTGCAGTACAAAGTATCACGCAACATTGCAGGATTGTAAGGATGGACTCTCTTTCTTTCAGGACCGAGAGTTTGTCGCAATGGCTATGATTAATCAGCCTGTAGGTGCTTCTAAGAATATAGAGCCTCAGTTCATAATCATTACAAAGACTGACGCTTTGTATCATAGTCAGATTTTGGCATCGGCATTCTGGGTGTACAATTGGGATCTTTTGGAGAATTATCTTGTATATAACGGTGAGCCCAAGATTGTAGGTCTTTTATCTCCTATAACACAGAATACTCCTTTGATTGCCAATGGTACATACAACTCAATGCTTTTTGCCGACGGTAATAAGGTGCGTTGTTGGTACTATACCACCAGTCAGCATATTATGGAGGCCGGTACAATCTGTGAGGTAGGAAGCAGTGATGCTGTCATTACAGCTTTTGCTCTAAGCAACGACAATACACGCACCTACGTTGCCTTCTCAGAGCCTTCGAAAGAGGGATTGAACGGTTCAATGTGGGTTATTGATAGCGACACCGGAGAGGTTCTCGAAAAGTTTGAAGGAATCTCTTATGATGCTGTTAAGATGATATATAAGCAGAGATAATAGGATTAAATAAGAGCCTTAATAAATACTCATAATGAATGGCTGTTGCTGTTCATTATGAGTATTTGTTGAATAGGTACCTATGTCACGCTGCTTTTCAATAAATAGAAATAGAGCTTATATCCCATCCCAACAACCTTAATATCACTCTCTTTGAGAGGATAATAATGTTTTTAAGGGAATTCTCTTCTTTGAATGTATCATCCTTTTAAGGCTCTCGATTATGGCAAAATTCAGTGAGTCGGATAAAAAAAGCTCCGCTATTATAGCGGAGCTTTTTTATTGCTTAAAGTATTTATTATTTATCTTGGATATTTTCAAGATAGTCGTTTGTGAATTTTGCATCAACTACAAGGTTGAATGTCGCAGGGTTAGTGATAATCTTACCGATGATGTTTGTACGGTAGTTGCGCTGTGTGCGGATGTTGGGGAAATTGCTGGTAGGATCGTTTGTCTTACCATCTGCTGTTGCCCATACGAACTCAACGTTTGTCAAACTCTTCTCTGAATTGAGGTCACCAACGAGCAAGTAGTTCATTGCAAGATAGGTGAACTTCTCGTCATCCTCTATTTGGCCGTTGTTGTTAAGGTCAATCTCGAGTTCCTCTGTAGGAATAGCGTTGAGCTTGAATGTCATAGGAGCAGATACATCGGTCTTTGCTACAGCATTGTGATAAGCGCTGAAAACTCTGTAAACGTTGCTTACAGTAATCTGACTCTCTGAGATAACGACACCAGACTTCTTGGCAGCCTCGAGCTCAGCAGCATCGATACCAAAGTTAAGTTGTGCAAAAGGACGCTTCAATTCGATGGGCTCCTCGTTGTTGATGTTGTTCATACTCATCTCTTTGGTAACGTCGAACTTTGCAGTGAAAGCATCGCGCTCCTCGATGTTAGAGAGCTGGTCATCGATAATCTCGATGTTCTTAAGGTCGTCAATTTTGTAGTATTTGCTGTTGCCATTCTCGTCGCCATAGTAAGCGAAGAAAGCTACGCGGTAAGCCTGACCTTTAGCCAAACGAACGTTGTAGGTAGCTGTTTTGTCAGCATTAACGTTTACAATCTGATACAAGTCCAACTCATTGCCTTTAGCGTCGTAAACGGTACAAGCTACCTTGTTGGCCTTTGTGCCTTTACCGATAATGGCACGGGTAGTGATTCCGTCGGCAGTAGATACGGTGAATGTCGCATCGATATAATTATCTGCAGACTCTCCACCTACGAAGTCATCCTGTGAACAAGATGCTACAGAGAGCATACCTGCAAAAGCAAGCATACCAAAGAATAAATTCTTAATTTTCATAGGTTAATAAATAAATAGGTTAATAAGTATTTCGTTATTTTTTATCGCAACATCTGTGGCTTTTTATACTAATTTGTTGATGTACAGTGTCTTATTCTGTAAAAAGCCACGGTACTTCGGTTAGAGGGACACTATGCTCCGCAAATTTATGTAAATTATTGTAAAGAATACTATATTTGTTTCGAAAAAAAACTCAATGTGTCTGAAAAGTTTTGCTACTTGAACAAAAAGCACTCCTTTATTGTTATATTGCTAATAATCAGACGATTATCTTTGTCTACGCTCTCCAGCCAATATTCTTATGCCGATGGGTTATGCTTTACAATAAAATTTGTATTGCCATCGTTTCTCTGCATTCTTAACGCAAGAATATCGACAGCAATACAAATGCATTTTATATGTAACGGGCAGCGCCGCTATTTGTCGTTGTTTATCTCCTTAATGTCAATCTCCTCTTTTGCTTCTCCCAAAAGATGGCGGCTGAAAAAGTCGGCCATACGCCAGAAGAAATATTCGTCCATATCATTGAAACTGTGTCTCTGTCCAGGTAGTACTAACATTTCGAAGCGTTTGTTGGCGCGTATGAGTGCATCTACTACTCGTGTCGTATTTGCCGGGTGTACGTTGTTGTCCATATCTCCGGTGACAAGCATCAGGTGGCCTTTCAGACGCTTCGCAAGCTCTTGGTTTGTGCTTATATTGAACGCGAATGTGGTGTCATTTTCCAATATGTTCTGCTTCTCTGTTATATTCTCCTTTACTCCGTGATGCTTCTCGCCCCACCAAGTATTGTATATGCGGTTATCGTGGTTGCCGGCACAAGATACGGCTACCTTAAAGAAGTCGTTGTATGTGAGCAGTGCGGCTGTAGACATAAATCCTCCGCCCGAGTGTCCGTGTATTCCTACACGTTCCCCGTCTATGAATGAGTGGCGCGCAATGAGCTGCTGTGCCGCCGCCTTTTTGTCGGCAAGGCCATAGTCGCGCAGATTACCGTAGCCGAAATTGTGATACCATTTCGAACGGTTGGGGTGTCCTCCTCTGTTTCCTACGGTAACGACGATGAATCCCATCTGGGCGAGGCGGTCTATGCGGTTCATCCCCAATGACCAGCTCTCATTTACATCCTCGGTCTGAGGGCCGGGGTATACATACTCGATAAGAGGATAGCATTTTGTCGAGTCGAAGTCGTAGGGCTTGTACATTACTCCGTAAAGGTCGGTGATTCCGTCAGCAGCCTTTACCTTGAAGCGCTCGGGGAATTTGTATCCAGCCTCGAACAGCAACGAAAGATCGGCGCGCTCAAGCTCCATCACCTTCTTGCCGTTTTTCTTGTAGAGCACACTCACAGGGGCTGTATCTACTCTTGAACCCATTGCAACGAATGCCTCGCCATTTTCGGCAGGCGAGAATTCGTTGTTTATGTCACCCTCGTCGAGCTGCTTGAGGCCTGTGCCGTCGTAGTTTACACTGAATAGATGCTTGTAATAGGGATTCTCGTCTTTGTTGTAGCCGTGCGCGGTGAAATAGACTTTTTTCTCCTTGTCGTTTACGGCAAGAACATCCTCGACGTGGAACGAACCGTCGGTGAGCACATTCTTCATTGTGCCGTCGGCATTGTACATATAGAGCATTGCCCAACCGGTGCGCTCCGACCAATGTATAAAGTTTTTTCCGTTGTTCACAATGCGTATCTGCTTACTCTCTATCGAGGTATTCATTTCCTCGCGAAGCAATGCTGTAGCGCTGTCGCACTCCACATTCACATAACATACCTCCATACGCTTCATATCACGAGAGGTGCGCTCAAAGTAGAATCCTTTGCTGTCGCCCAGCCATATATTCTTGCGGGGTGTATGATGGCGCTCGGCGTATGTGCGGGGGGTGCGGTACACCTTTACGCTCTGCTGCTTGAATTGTGATATATTTATCTTCTTGCTTACCTTGTTCTCAAAATCGAACAGCTGCATAGTCGTTACGGGAGTCTCCTCGCCGGGCATCTGGTAGTAGTAGCTCTCCAACGAAGGACGAGGGTTGCTGAGAGAGTTTATGACCCACATTTTCGACAGGATAGAGTCGGCGCGGTGGGTGCTGACGAAATAACGTGAGTCGGGCGACCACAAAAGATTGGGGTAGAATCGTTTGCTACTGTCGGGCTTCTCGCTTAGCGAGTGGTAGGAGTAGCAACGGTTCACTGTTCCGCCGAATGTCAATTGATGCTCTACAATAGTGGTATCCTTGTCCCACAGACGCAATTTCTCGAGGTCCTCGCGAGACATATACCACAGATTGTAGTTCTTCTCGTACACTGCATATTTGCCGTCGGGCGATACATTGGCCCAATTGGGATATTCGGGATACATATCCTCAATTTCGTCTTTTGTGCGTTCGAAAAGCTTTCCTGTCTCAATGTCATATTCGAAGCGGAATGTCTTATTCTGCTTCTTTCCTTTGTTGTTCTTTATCTTTGTGCTGTCGTTGCGCTCGTGACGGGGCAGTTCACGAGGAACCTCCAATTTTGAGGCAACGTCGAATCGCAGGTATCTGTTGTCGCGCACTCCCTTCAGCTGAATGGGAACGTGCTGTGCGTCGTATGGGTCTTTTGTGCGCAGGGTAATCTCCTTTGCCATATTCTCCATATTCCATAGTTTCTCTTTTGTTCCTTTCACTGCATCGACAATGTAGAATTCTGTCCCATTGCTGCTTGTCCACGAGTAGATGAAACGCTTGCCGTCGGGCAACCAATAGGGGTTTACTGTTGTTGATTTTACCAGACGGTAAACTTTTGTGGGGGAGAAACGCTCGGCAAGGGCGTAGTTGGGGCGTACTCTGTTGTCATCGTCGGCTTTTACGGTGCGAGAGGGTAGTGCGAGTAGTGCTGTTAATGCTAAAAGTATAACTGCTTTCTTCATTTTTTTCTGTTTTTTATTAATGCAGCCTTATAGACTCCTCTTTTACGGGAAGGATATAAATGCCGGGGGTAATATTGGCTTGATAATGTCTGTTATTTTCTTTTGTTGTGCGCAATTTTGGCAATACCTCCGGTAGAGGTCTCTTTGTATAGACTCGGTAGGTCGTGTCCTGTTTCGCGCATAACCTCCACGATGCGGTCGTAATCTATCTTGTGCTTGCCGTCGGACAGCGCTGCGTATGTGCAGGCGTCGAGCGCACGTGATGCAGCAATGGCATTGCGCTCTATACAGGGTACCTGAACAAGGCCACACATAGGGTCGCAGGTGAGTCCAAGATGGTGTTCTAATCCCATTTCTGCAGCATACTCTATCTGTGTGATTGTTCCGCCGAACAATTGGCAGGCTGCGGCTGCTGCCATAGCGCAGGCAACGCCAACCTCTCCCTGGCAACCAACGTCGGCACCCGATATTGATGCATTCTCCTTTGCAATGTTTCCGAATAGTCCGGCGGTGGCGAGGGCTCGCAATATGCGCGGCTCACTGCTTACGTGCTCCTGATAAAGATGGTAGAGTACCGCGGGCAATACTCCGCACGAACCACAGGTTGGGGCTGTTACAACCTCTGTTCCGCTGGCATTCTCCTCGGATGTTGCGAGGGCATAGGCATATACTTTTGCTTTGCTCTTTACCGATGCGCTATACGATGCTGCTTTTAGAAGATAAGTGCAGGCCTTACGCTGAATGCCTAATCCTCCAGGGAGCACTCCCTCGTGCTCTAAGCCTCGGGCAATGGTCCTTTTCATTGTATTCCACACGTTGGCCAGAAAATCCCAAATTTCGGGGCCTTCGTACTTCTCGACATACTCCCAATAGCTGCAGCCTGTCTCGTCGCACCACTGCATAATCTCGTGCAGGGTGGTGAGCGGGTAAATGTCCTCTTCGCACTTTACTGTATCCTCGTTGGCAAGCTCTCCTCCTCCGACGCTGTATATTATCCACTCGTCAATACATTTTCCGTCCTTTATGCCTTCGAATTTCATTCCGTTTGGGTGGAACGGCAGGAATGTGGTAGGCTCCCATATTAGTTCAACCTTTGTTATTGGTTCAAGAACCTCTAGGATTGCCTTGTCGGTCATATGTCCTTCACCTGTAGCAGCCAGACTGCCGTAGAGTGTCACTTTGTATAAGTCGGGGTTGGGACAGCGCTGTGCAAATATCTTTGCGGCTCTGTTGGGACCCATCGTGTGGCTGCTCGATGGTCCTAATCCAATTCTGAATAACGAACGAAGAGATTTCATTATATAAAATTTGTTGTATTAAAATTATGTTTGCTAAAATACAACTTTATTATGATTTTCAGTGCTATCCAATGTTTTTTTTCTTGTTGATACCATTATCTCATTAACTTATAGTTAATGTATAAAATATGTAAAAATTACATATATGTTAAATTTGTTTTGTATTATTGCAAACATTTGTGAATTTTATTCCTAATTATACATTATTAAACTAACTAAGAAAATTAAAATGAGAAACTGTCTATTTACGCTATTAGGCCTTTTCGCTTGTGCTAATCTGTTTGCGGTTCATAATGCTGTTGAGCCTGCTGTGCAGCGTGATTCTGTTGCTGTACAATATTACGACCCTTATATGACGGAACCGCTCCCCGCATCGGCTCCCTCTTGGATGAAGGAGATTGAGGCTAACCCTGCGGGGGTGAACTTTCATCTTATGCAGCAGCGCTTCAGAGAGTGGACTGCCAATAATGTCGATGCTCGAGTAAAGACTGTGGACAATAAGGCTGCGGTGAACTACTATCGCCGTTGGATGAGTGCCTACAGGGATTATGTTACTGCCGATGGTACTATTGCGCTGCCTACAATAAAAGAGTATGCCGATTATGTCGATGCAATGAACAGCGCAACAGTCTCTGTCAATACACGCGCTGCAGGTTATGCGAATATATGGCGTAATATCGGCCCTAACCGCACCTATGGACAAAAGGATGGCCAGTTGAAGGAGAAAGACTCTCAGGTATGTGTCTTCCGCATAGCAGTAAGTCACAGCGACAGTGCCACACTCTATTGCGGCACAGAGTCGGGAGTGGTATTTAAAACAACTGACAAAGGAGTGAACTGGTATCCTTGCGCTCCGCAGCATAATTTCGGTGGCTCAATATTCAGTATTGCCATAGACCGCGACGACGATAATATCGTTTACGTTGGTGGCGGCCCGTGGCTATGGAAGAGTATCGACGGAGGAGAAAGTTGGACACGTTGCGAGGGAATAACCAGCCGAGTAAACTCAATAAGAATAGACCCTACAAATAAGAAACACGTTACCGTAGCTGCCGGAAACAGACACGATGGAAAATCGGGCAATGGATTTTTTGTATCGACCGATGGCGGAGAATCCTTTTTCTGTACACACTATGGCATAAGCTTTGACCACGAATTGCAGCCGGGCAATCCTTCTAAAATTTACCTTATAGCCCGTGAGTCGGCCGGAGCGTGGGCCTATTTCTATACATCAGAGGATGGTGGACTCAATTGGGCAAAGAGTGAGTTTCCCGTATACGACGTTATTTGCGGTCGTCTGTCGGTGAGTGAGGCTCCCGGCGGCGAGAATTATCTCTATGCGTTGGTAACCAGCGACGGTTGGGGTTATGATGCAGGTCCGATAGGTGGAAAGGGTACCCCTTATATCTTATGCTCAAAGGATGCCGGAGTAAATTGGGAAAATCAGACTGATAAGGGTGGAAAGTATTACGATATAACATTCTCGCCCATAATGGATGCTGCCGGCGGTCAAGGATTCTTTGATATGATGATTGGTGCATCGGCCGAGGACCCTAAGAAGGTGCTCTTTGGTCTTACATCACTCTATCGCTCTACAAACGAGGGAGTATGCAACTATCGCGATAATGCAATAGGAGGCTATCAGAGAAACGACTGGATGCACTGCGATATTCAGGATATTGCAATTCATCCTTGCGGTGATACGTGGATATGTAACGATGGCGGTGTAAAATATTCGGCCGACTTTTTCGAGACAAAAGGCGAGGATAGATACAACGGAATATATGCTTCCGATTATCAAGGCCTTGGAGTCGGATGGAACGAGGATGTAATGGCGTCGGGACGTTGGCACAATGGCGATGTTGTACACGCTGCATCGTATGGCGAGGGTAATTCTCTACACGTTGGAGGAGTAGAGATTGCAACGGGTTATGTGATGAAGAGCAACCCATGGAAGGTCTATTTTACCGATGCTGCTACCCGCATAATGCCCCGAGAAATGGATGGAACCATAGGCGAGGATTTTCAAACGTGGTTCAGAGATATAAAACCTTATGAGGCGCTGAGAATATGTGGTAATATTGCTACTGACCCCCGATACGCTCTAAAGGTCTTTGTACAGGATATGACAAACTACGGCGAGGGTTATCTCTCGTACGACGAGGGCGCTTCGTTCCAAAAGATTTTCGACAGCGAGGGTGAGGATTACTATAGCTACGACTTTTCGCGCAGTAACCCCGATAGAATGTATATCTCGGGAACATTCTCTCTGTGGCGCTCCGACGATGGCGGTCACACATTCTACTACACCGAGCAACCCTTTGATGATATGGACTTTAATATGCACTTTACACGCGTGGTAATCGACCCCAACGACGAGGATCACGTTATTGTGATATGCAACGACCTTGTCGGCAAGGTTCGCGAGAGTTTCGATGGTGGTGCTTCGTGGGCCCCATTCAATTTAGGCTCTCTTTCCGACAAGAGAATCCATCAGATTATTCTTGTGGGCGATGAATATAACAGCTGTTACATAACCTCTTACGACGGCGCTTATGTGTGGTTCAAGGATAATACAATGGATGATTTTATAGATTATTCTTCGGGATTGAATCCGGGTGCGCGTATCTCAAAGGTCGTTCCTTTCTACAAGGGTGGAGTATTGCGTATGGCTACCGATCAGGGATTGTGGGAGGCTCCTCTCTATCATCAGGACTTTACTCCTGTGGCACAGCCTATGGCTCTTAATCTTGGTAGCGGCGACCTTACCTCTAACCCCTATAAAGAGGTTCAGTTCGATAGCTACAGCATTGTAAAGCAGGATGAGAATACAAAATGGCACTGGAGTTTCTCGCCCCAGCCAAAATATGTGAGCGATGCAAATGTGCGCAATCCTAAGGTTGTATTTGCCTATGGCGGAAACTACGATGTAACGCTCACAGTAACAACACCCGCGGGTAGTAGTAGCCGTACAATAAAGAATATGATTGTGATAGATTCTCCCTACACAGGCCTGAAGGATAATGCAAAGGTCGGCGAGGTAGGGGTAAAGAATCTTGTTCTTGCTGCCGGTGAAAGGTTGCAGATTGTAACATCGGGCCTTGTCGATGATGCTATCTTTACCGTACATACGCCCAAAGGACAGCTGTTGCTCTCCGAGACAATTCCTGCTTCGGCAGACAGCTACGAGGTTTCGTCCTCTTTGCAATTGCCTTTGGGAACATATATTTACTCAATAGAGTCTCCTACACAGAAATTCTTTGGAAAATTTATTAAGAAATAAGCGTGATATGAAATTTATAAATACAATAGCATTGCTCTTTGGTGCGCTGTCGGTGGTACAGGCACAGCCTGTGGAGCCGTTGGATTCGCTTTATACTCCCTATCTTTTAAACTATCTGCCGGCAAATTCTCCTGAGTGGATGGCGCAATTGGCTACTCCCCATAAGACAAACTATAATGCGCTGGTCGATAGCTTCAATGCCTATCTTATGAAGACTCCGGGTGCTCGTCGCAAAAGCCCCGATACTAAGCAGGTAGTGAATCATTTCCGTCGTTTCCAAAAGGCTTATGCTCAATTTGTGCAGCTCGACGGCACAATCTCTCTGCCGAAGGCAAGCGATTATCATCGCGAAATTGATGATGTGAACAGAGAGGCTCTGTATGCTCGTAGAATGCGTGCAAAGAGTCGTGGAGAGGCCTCTGCCGCCAATCAGTGGCGTGTGCTGTCGCCTGTGCTCACATACGATATTGAACATAAGAATCTGTCGCCGGCGCAAGCTAATATACAGCGTATGCGAGCTTCGGTATCTAATCCCAATATCCTCTATTGCGGCTCTGAAACAGGAATGATATTCCGCTCCGACGACAAGGGAGAGACGTGGACACCCTGCGCTGGTGGAGAGTGGCTGTCGGGTGAGGTAACGGCTGTCGATATAAGCTCAACCAATCACGATAGGGTAGTTATTGGTGCGGGCGGTGTCTTTTGGCTATCTGACGATGGTGGCGACAATTGGCGTAATATCACTCCCGTAAAGGCGCAGTATGCGCGAACAAGCGCAGCAATGTTCCATCCTGCCGACGATAATATTATTCTTGCGGGCGACCGTTCGCAATTGTGGCTTAGTACCGACGGCGGAAACAGTTGGGAACTTAAACTCTCGGGAATGGTGTTTGATATAAGATATTCCAAGCAGAATCCCAATGTATGCTATGTGGCAATAGAACAGGATGTTACCGTTAAATTGTATAAGAGTATCGACGGCGGTAGGAATTGGAATCTTCTTACGCTCGATTCACAGCCGTTGATAAGCGCCCGAATAGGACTCAGCGACGCACCCAACGGCGCCGATTATGTCTATCTGTGGGCTTGTCGCCGAAACAGCCTGTCGCAGCCCGGCCCTCTCTATTTTAGTGGCCCTCCTCTCTTGTACAAGAGCGTAGATGCGGGTAATTCGTTCGTGGTAATGGACCCTGTATCGCAAATGGAGTCGGTAGATAAGAATGGCGGTCAGGGATACTACGACCTTGTGTGTGTGGCCTCTGCTACCGACCCCGAAACAATTCTCGTTGGTATAATACAGCTTTATCGCTCTACTGACGGAGGAAAGAATCTCTCCAATGTGGGAGGCTATTATGGAAAATTTGACCTTCATTGTGATATGCAGAGCATACAGACCAATGGAGGGGATACGTGGCTATCGACCGACGGCGGCGTAATATATAGCAACGACTTTTTCAATAACGATGCGCAGCCTAAAATTCGCGGAATATATGCTTCGGAAATGTGGGGCTTTGATCAAGGATGGAACGAGGATGTTATGGTAGGCGGACGTAACCATAATGGCAATATGTCGCAACTTGACCGTTACAACGGAGCATCTATATATATGCGCGGATCCGAACGTCCCACAGGCTATGTGTTCCTGTCGAACCCGCGTAAAGTGTTATATAGCGATGCGAGCGGTGCCGTTCTTATGCCCGATGATTGGCGCGATGAGTTTGTGCCTCTTCTTGAGTATTGGTTCTATCCCAAAGAGTCTTCACAATTTGGTATAGGATTGGAGTTTGATCCTCGTTACGCACAATGTTTCTATGTTGTGCGTGGAATGGGCGATGATGACCATAAGACACTCTGGCGCACTCGCGACGATGGTTACTCCTTTAACGCCGTACACACATTCAATAAGCCTATAACAGCGCTTGTGGTGTCGCGCTCTAATCCCGACAAGATTGTTGTCAGCACGTGGGGACGTATATTCTACTCATTGGATGCGGGAGAGAGCTTCCAGGAATATGATATTCCCGAAGAGATGACAAACAGCATTGGCTATAAGATTGCTATCCATCCTAAGAACGAGAATGAAATATGGGTGGGCGACGGTAATCCTGCCGGATTCTGGCGTACAAAAGACAATGGTCAAAGTTGGGAGAAGATTGACGATGGACTTACTTTCTTTAACTGGGAGGATAAGATGGAGAAACACTCTATAGGACGTTTCTTCCTTACCGGCAACGAGAAGAATGCGGCCTATGCTATAGCATTTACTATGGGTTATTTGAATGAGTCGTATACAACTACCCGCGGCAGGGTGCTTTATCGCGATGATACAACCGACGGATGGATTGATTTTAGCGAGGGCTTGCCTAAGGTAATAAATCTCAACCGTATGCTGCCTTTCTATAAGAATGGCGTTATTCGTCTGGCAACAAGCAATGGAATATGGGAGCGTCCTTTGGTTGATAGTGATTTTGCTCCTATTGCCCAGCCGTTGATACTCAATGTGGGCTCGGGCGACAATTCCAATGCCAACTATCCGAGAGTAATTCAGCTCGATAGCTATAGTATAGTCAATCAGGAGAATGCAGAGTGGCAGTGGGAGATTACTCCGGCTCCACTTTCCATTACATCGTACAATGTGCGTAACCCGCAGATGACTATTGCGCCCAATCAGACATACGATATTTCCTTGACAATAAAGACACCTTATGGCGAGGATACCAAAAAGATCGAAGGAATGATTTTTGGCGGAAAATCTGTCGAGGAGGGTGAAGAGGAATCGGGCGGCTCAGAATCCGGTGGCAATGGTGAGTCGGGCTCTGACAATGAGAATGAATCGGAATCTCAGCCTACCGGCGTTGATAATAGTTCGGCGAATGTGAGAGACTTGTTGTTGCCCTCGGGATATTTTGTAAAGGTGGGCGATAATATTACTTTTGTGCCTCATAAACTTACAGGAAAAGTTAATATAAAGCTCTATACTGCGCGAGGAGAATTGCTCTACAGCGAAGCTGATGAGGCTGCGCAGATAGTCTCAACTGCGGGCTTTGCTCAAGGAGTATATTTCTACATCGCAACGGACGAGGCGGGCTTTAAAGAGGCCGGTAAGCTTGTGATTACCAAATAGTACCCTCGTTTACTGCTATGAGAAAGCTTTTTGTGCTGATACTCTCGCTCTCGATATTCGCGGTGTCGGGTGCGCAGGAGATTGGGGAGCAGCATCTGCAGGAGATTACTATCTCGAGTAGCCGTTGGAGCGAGAGGAACGAACTGTTGCCTGTGAAAATATCGCATATAAATTTTGAGGATGCCAATCAGTATAATCTGCAGACGGCAGCCGACCTTTTGGGAGTGTCGGGCGAGGTATTTATACAAAAGAGCCAATATGGTGGCGGTAGCCCTATGATAAGGGGCTTTGCCACCAACAGATTGGTGTATAGTGTCGATGGGGTGCGTATGAATAATGCAATCTTCCGTTCGGGCAATTTGCAGAATGTCATATCACTCGACCCTTTTGCCATTGGCCGCACCGAGGTTCTTTTCGGTCCGGGTGCCGTAAGCTATGGCAGCGATGCCATCGGCGGTGCTATGGTATTCAATACATTGCAGGCAAGGCTCTCGGGCTCAAACGAAAAGCCGCTCTTCTATGGTTCGGCAACAGTGCGTACCGCAACAGCCTCGGACGAACTTACAGGACACATTCATTTTGGAGTAGGTTTTAAAAGATTGGCTTTTCTCACAAGCTTGACATACTCCGATTATAAAGACCTTAAGCAGGGAAAGTATGGCCCCGAGGAGTATATAATGCCTTATGTGGTTATTCCCGAGTATTGCCGCGAGGGGGTAAGCGACTGTGTTACTCTCAACAACGATATTCGCAAGCAGAGCCCCAGCGGCTATTCCCAGCTTAATTTTATGCAGAAGGTGCGCTATTCGGTAAACGATGATTGGAATATAGAGTATGCCTTTCATCTTAGCGGAACGTCGGAGTATGCCCGTTACGACAGGCATCAGCGTATGCGCAACGACCTTCCTCGTTATGCCGAATGGAACTACGGCCCTCAAAAATGGATGATGAACCATATAAAGGTTGATAATTCAAACGGTAATCTCCTTTACGACTCGTTGAGACTTAATATCGCCCTACAGAATTTTGCCGAGAGCCGCATAAGCCGCGATTTTAATAAGCCCAACCGCGAGACACAGAGCGAAAAGGTTGATGCCTATAGTGTGAATGTGGATTTTCGTAAAGCTCTCGCCCATAATATGCAGCTTTTTTATGGCGCAGAGTATGTGCAGAATAATGTGCGCTCGACAGCATTCGGCACAGACGTTACTACCGGCGAGACAACAAAAATAGCGTCGCGCTACCCAAAGGCCGAGTGGTACAGCGCGGGCATCTACTCGCAATTCGAATGGCAACTGAACAATTGGGTGAATATTGCTGCGGGCGTACGTTACAATCACTATATCATAGATTCAGACTTTTCTACTGTCGGATACGCTGTTCCTTTCGGGAATATGCAGCACTCCGACAAAGGTAGCATCAGCGGAAATATAGGTGTCAATTGGCGACCATCGAACAGCTGGCTCGTGAGGGCTAACTATGCTCGTGGCTTCCGCGCTCCTAATGTCGATGATATGGGCAAGCTCTTTGATAGTGCCGACGGTTGCGTGACAGTGCCTAATCCTCAGCTTGAGCCTGAGTATGCCGATAATATAGAGGCGGGTGTGGTAAAACATTTCGGACGCTATCTTAAAATGGATATTACAGCATATTACACTCATTTGAGCAATGCCATTGTGTGTCGCAACTACACATTCGCAGGAAGCGAATATATGCAATATGGTGGCGAGGAGTGTCGCGTGCAGGCTCTGCAGAATGCCGCTGTTGCCAATGTGTGCGGAGTGCAGGTTAGTGTTGAGTCGCGCTTCGCAAAATGGTTCTATGCTGCGGCATATGCCAATTGGCAGTATGGCCGCGAGGAACTTGACAATGGCGATGTTTCCCCATCGCGTCACGCTGCGCCATTTTTTGGACGTGCCGCTGTCGGCTTTTCCAATGCCCGTTTGACGGCAGAGATTTTTACGCAGTTTCAGGCGGAACGCAAGGCCGATGATATGCCCGAGGAGGAGAAGGATAAGAAAGAATTCTATGCTCTTGACGAGTCGGGTAATGTCTATTCTCCCGGATGGATGACTCTCAATGCCCGTATGTCGTATCGCATAATGGAGGGCTTTTATTTGAATACCACATTGGAGAATATTCTAGATAAAAGATATAGGCCGTATAGCTGCGGAATAAGCGCCCCCGGACGCAATTTCACTCTCAGCCTGACCTATACTCTCTAAATGCTGTCTGATAAAATAAATAATTGTATCTTTGCACTATGCATACAATTCTTATAACAGGAGCAAGCGGCTTTGTCGGCAGCCGCTTTGTTTGTCGATGGGGAGGAGCCTACCGACTGCTCACTCCTACACACGCCGAGCTTGATATTACAGACGCTGATTCTGTAAACAGTTTTTTTGTGAATAATCGTCCCGATGCAGTGCTTCATCTTGCAGCAATATCAAATACGGGCTATTGCGAAGAGCACCCCGAGGAGAGTCTGCTGGTGAATGTGCAGGGCGCTGTAAACGTTGCACGTGCCGCAGCCTCGTGTGGAGCAAAGCTGGTCTTTTTCTCGAGCGATCAGGTATATAATGGAAATTGGGAGAGTGGATTGCTCAAGGAGGATGTTCATCTGTCGCCCGAGACTGTATATGCGCGCCATAAATTACAGGCTGAGCAATTGGTTGCCGCCGCTTGTCCCGGCTCCGTTATACTGCGTGCTACGTGGATGTACGACAAGGATGTTGAAGGCCTACCTACACACAATAATTTTGTGCTTAACATACGCCGTGCGGTAGCAGAAAAGAGCCTGCTTATGCTGCCTATGCGCGAATATCGCGGAATAACGTGGGTGCGCGAGGCTGTAGAAATGTTGCCATATGCCTTTAATTTGTGTGGCGGTGTCTATAATTATGGCTCCGAGAACCGCTTGAATACCTACGAGACAGGCTGCTGCTTCCTTGAAATGTTGGCTACCGGCGTTAAAGCCGAGACTATTCTGCAGCCCGATATTGAGCGCTATCCTCTGCACGAGCGCAATATATCAATCTCGACCGAAAAGGTTGTACGTGCCTCGGCCTATAATATCTGCTTCTGCGATACTCTAGGTGGATTAAGAATGTTCTTAGAGCAGTAATTCTCTGATGACTTTAGACAAATAAAAAACGGCTGTAATTTTACAGCCGTTTTTTATTGTATCGAATGCTCTTGCTTATTTAAGACCTAGCTTCTTTGCAATGTGTTTGGGAAGAGCATCCTTGTGAACAACGATATTCATTGTCTTGTAGCGTGCAAAAGCCTTTGACGCATACCATATACCTTCGTATTTACCGCTCTTGCCCCAAGAGTTCTTGACCATATAATATTCGTTACCCTCCTGGTCCTTTGCGATACCATAAATCTGCATACCGTGGTCGTCTGTAGTCTCCCAATTGTCATAAGCCTGCTGACGCTCCTCCTGTGTGCACCATTTCTGGGGCTGAGGCTTAGTTGTAAGCTTCTTCTCTGCGGGAGAGAGCTTCAACCAACGTGCCATATCAGAGCCGCTGAGCTCCTGAGCCTTCTCGTTATCGGGGAGAACAGCAACACCGTCGCGTGTGAATCCATTTTCGCTGACGTCGCTACCCCAAGCAATTGTGTAACCGTTCATAATGGCATTGTCGAATACCTCCATCAACTCGTCGATAGGAAGGTTGTAAGACTGGCCCCAACGCCAGTTATCCTGAATCTCGAGAGCAAAAGAGCTGTAGAAAGGATGGTGTGTGTAAGAGGTCAAAGATACATAATCCGAAGCCTTCAAGCCTGTTGATTTGTAGAACGATGCGGGAGTGTACTCCTTGCCGTTGTATGTGAACTTCTCGGGACGCTCACCAAGATAAATGTCGTGAACAGCCTGAATAGCCTTCTTCCAAAGAGGCTTGCCGTCGTTGCCTTTCTGAAGGCTCTGGTGCTTGCCTTTTGCAATTGCTGCAACAATAGCATCGCTGACTGCAGAAAGCTCATTGTGGTTGCTGAGTGTGTCGCCGTACATTACACCGGGGCGCATCTCAGACTCGGGAACGAGACCAAAAGCCTCCATACCATAAATTACATCGTAGAATGAACCACCCTGAGAGAATGAAGCGTCGCCGTGTGTGCGGACAGCCTTGTCGGCACGGTCAAGATAGGTGTTGTGCACAATGTACATCTCAGAAAAGTCATACTCGCCTTTGCCCATACGCAACAACTCCGACTCGATGAATGCGAGTGAAGAGTAGCACCAGCAGGTTCCTGCGCGGTTCTGATTCTTGATACTTGTGATGGGATTCTCCTTTACAACAGTAAATTCAAAGCCATCTTGTGCAAAAAGGTTTATGCCTGCAAAAGCCAAGGCAATAAAAAGAATAGTCTTTCTCATAATATTTTTTTCGTATTTGTTATTTATTCGGCAGACTCGGGCGTAACCTCTACGCCTTTTATCGCGTCTGCAATTTTAGCCTCTAATTCTTCGGCAAGCTCGGGGTTGTCGGCAATAATAGCCTTTGTGCGGTCGCGTCCCTGCGCCAATTTTGTGTCGTTGTAGCTGAAGAATGAACCGCTCTTCTTAATTACTCCATAGGCAACGCCAAGGTCTACAATCTCGCCTACACGAGAGATTCCCTCGCCGAACATAATGTCGAATTCTGCTTTGCGGAAGGGGGGAGCAACCTTGTTCTTTACAACCTTTACACGTACAGAGTTACCGATGGCCTCTTCGCCCTCTTTGAGCTGGCTTACACGACGAATGTCGAGACGTACTGATGCGTAGAATTTGAGTGCGTTGCCTCCGGTTGTTGTCTCGGGATTGCCGAACATTACACCAATCTTCTCGCGTAACTGGTTGATGAAGATACAAGTGGTCTTTGTCTTGCTTATTGCCGATGTCAGCTTACGCAATGCCTGAGACATAAGACGTGCCTGCAATCCAACTTTATTGTCGCCCATTTCACCTTCAATCTCTGCTTTGGGAGTAAGTGCTGCAACAGAGTCGATGACAATAATATCGATAGCCGATGAGCGGATAAGCTGCTCGGCAATTTCAAGAGCCTGCTCTCCGCAGTCGGGCTGTGAGATTAGCAGATTGTCTGTGTCTACTCCCAATTTCTGAGCATAGAAACGGTCGAATGCGTGCTCCGCGTCGATGATGGCTGCAATGCCGCCCATACGCTGAGCCTCGGCAATGGCGTGAATAGCCAATGTTGTCTTACCCGAAGACTCGGGACCGTAAATCTCAATTATACGGCCGCGAGGATAACCGCCTACGCCCAATGCCGCATTAAGACCGACAGAACCCGAAGGAATTACATCAACATCCTCGTAGCTGTCGTCGCCCAGCTTCATAATAGAACCTTTTCCAAAGTTCTTCTCTATCTTATCCATTGCAGCCTGGAGAGCTTTAAGCTTCTCCGATGCTGCAACATTTTCCAATTCCTCTTTTTTTGCCATTTTAATCAATTAAGGTATTAAAGTTCCAAATCCTGGTCAAACTCCTCGTGCCAAGGAAGACCCTGAATGTTCAACTGCTCCATAAATGGATCGGGATCGAACTGCTCTACGTTCCATACACCGGGCTTGCGCCATAGGCCTTTGATGAACATCATTGCTCCAATCATTGCGGGTACGCCGGTTGTGTAGCTTACGCCCTGCATTCCTGTCTCTTTGTATGCCTCCTGATGGCTGCAGTTGTTGTAAACGTAGTATGTGCGCTCCTTGCCATCTTTGATACCACGGATACGGCAACCGATAGAGGTCTCACCCTCGTAATTCTCGCCGAGGTCCTGAGGATTGGGAAGAACAGCCTTAAGGAACTGCAAGGGAACGATTTTCTGACCGTTGTAGTCAATCTCGTCGATACGTGCCATACCGATATTCTGAATTACTCACAAGTGAGTAAGATATTCCTGACCGAATGTCATCCAGAAGCGTGCACGCTTGATTGTGGGATAGTTCTTTGTCAAAGACTCCAACTCTTCGTGGAAGAGAAGATAAGACTCGCGAGGACCGATGTTGGGGTATGTCAAAGGTTTGTGAATCTCCAACGCTCCTGTCTCAACCCATTTGCCATCCTCGTAGTAACGTCCCTTCTGAGTAATCTCGCGGATGTTGATCTCTGGGTTGAAGTTTGTTGCAAATGCTTTGTGGTGGTTACCGGCGTTGCAGTCTACAATGTCAAGATAGTGAATCTCGTCGAAATAGTGCTTTGCAGCATAGGCTGTGTACACACCGCTTACTCCCGGGTCGAATCCGCAACCGAGGATAGCTGTTAGGCCGGCCTCTTTGAAGCGGTCGTGGTAAGCCCACTGCCAGCTATACTCAAAGTGAGCCTCGTCTTTGGGCTCGTAGTTGGCTGTGTCGAGATAGTTTACGCCGCACTGCAAGCAAGCCTCCATAATTGTAAGGTCCTGATAGGGTAGGGCCACGTTGATAACAATCTCGGGCTTGAACTCGTTGAACAACGCTACAAGCGCCTCAACGCTGTCTGCATCCACTGCGGCAGTCTTTATGTTGGGATTGCCAATTGCCTTAACTATTGCGTCGCACTTTGAACGTGTGCGGCTCGCAATCATAATTTCGGTAAACACTTCGCTGTTCTGAGCGACCTTAAAAGCGGCTACGGTACCTACTCCTCCCGCGCCGATGATTAAAACTTTTGCCATTTTCTTTTAAGTTTGTTTATGAATAAATCGTTTGTTGTTGTTCTATTGTCTTTATGGTATAAAGTGTGGATAATTATGATAAATGCACACGTTACCATTATAAGATGCGAAGATAGCATAAAAGATGTGCAAAAGCAAATTTTCAATTCCTATTTTTTAGTGTAGCATAAATATTGCTTCAAAGAGGCATAAATAGGGCTCTGTGTCATATTTTACTGACACATTGTCATATTTTCTTTCGTGTGGATAGTGTCAAATTGTGAGTATGACAAAATTTACATTGCAAAATAGCGGTTGGCACAAACTTTGTATAAAAGACTGTGACGGCGAACAAAAGTTCGTTCTTTAAAGTTGAAATAACAAATAAAAAATATTAAGATTATGGGAAAAATTATTGGAATTGACTTAGGTACTACAAACTCTTGTGTTGCAGTTTTTGAGGGTAACGAGCCCGTGGTAATAACCAACAGCGAGGGTAAACGCACAACTCCTTCTATCGTATCGTTCGACAACAACGGAGAGCGTAAGGTCGGTGACCCTGCAAAGCGTCAGGCAATCACAAACCCCAAACGTACAATCTTCTCTATCAAACGTTTTATGGGAGAGAATTGGGCACAGGTACAGAAAGAGATTACTCGCGTACCTTATACAGTAGTAAACGAGAATAATATGCCTCGTGTAGACATCGACGGCCGCCTTTACACTCCTCAGGAGATTTCGGCTATGGTGCTTCAGAAGATGAAAAAGACTGCCGAGGATTATCTTGGTCAGGAGGTAACAGAGGCTGTTATCACAGTGCCCGCATACTTCTCTGATTCACAGCGTCAGGCTACAAAAGAGGCTGGACAGATTGCCGGTCTTGAGGTTAAGCGTATCGTGAATGAGCCTACAGCCGCAGCTCTTGCATACGGTGTAGACAAGGCAAACAAGGACATGAAGATTGCAGTGTTCGACCTTGGTGGCGGTACATTCGATATTTCAATCCTTGAGTTTGGTGGCGGTGTATTCGAGGTTCTCTCTACAAACGGTGACACTCACCTCGGAGGTGATGACTTTGACCAGGTAATTATCGACTGGTTGGCCGATGAGTTCAAGGCCGAGGAGGGAATGGATCTTAAGAGCGATCCTATGGCATTGCAGCGCCTTAAGGAGGCTGCCGAGAAGGCTAAGATTGAGTTGTCTTCTACTACATCTACCGAGATTAACCTCCCCTATATTACAGCGACAGCAACAGGTCCTAAGCACCTTGTAAGAACATTGACACGCGCAAAATTCGAGTCTTTGGCACACAGCCTCATTCAGGCTTGTCTTGAGCCCTGTAAGAAGGCTATGAGCGACGCAGGATTGAGCAATTCTGAGATTGACGAGGTAATCCTAGTGGGTGGTTCAAGCCGTATCCCTGCTGTTCAGAAACTGGTTGAGGATTACTTTGGCAAGGCTCCTTCAAAGGGTGTGAATCCCGACGAGGTAGTAGCTGTAGGTGCTGCTATTCAGGGTGCTATCCTCAACAACGAGGGTGGAGTAGGTGACATTGTATTGCTCGACGTTACTCCCCTTTCAATGGGTATCGAGACTCTCGGCGGTGTAATGACAAAACTAATCGAGGCAAACACCACAATCCCCTGCAAGAAGAGCGAGACATTCTCTACTGCTGCTGACAACCAGACAGAGGTAACAATCCACGTACTACAGGGTGAGCGTCCTATGGCTGCACAGAATAAGTCAATCGGACAGTTCAACCTTACAGGAATTGCTCCCGCACGCCGCGGCGTTCCTCAGATTGAGGTAACATTCGACATTGACGCTAACGGTATCCTCAAGGTGTCGGCAAAGGATAAGGCTACCGGTAAGGAGCAGGCTATTCGCATCGAGGCATCTTCGGGTCTTAGCAAGGAGGAGATTGAGCGTATGAAGGCCGAGGCAGAGGCAAATGCTGATGCAGACAAGAAGGAGCGCGAGAAAATCGATAAATTGAATCAGGCCGACTCAATGGTATTCCAGACAGAGAATCAGTTGAAGGAGTTGGGCGACAAGCTTCCCGCCGACAAGAAGGGTGCTATTGAGGCTGCTGTACAGAAGCTTAAGGATGCTCACAAGGCACAGGATATTGCAGCTATCGATGCAGCAATAGAGGAACTTAACAATGCTTGGCAGGCTGCCAGCGCCGAGATGTACGCACAGAGCGGTGCACAGGGTGCAGGCGCTCAGGGTGCCGACAATCAGAGCAGCCAGAATTCTAACGACAATGTTCAGGATGCTGAGTTCGAAGAAGTCAAGTAATATAAACCCCATTATAAAGAAAGAGCAACTGTCAAATAGGCAGTTGCTCTTTTTATTTTTTCGGTTATTTATCAGAGAGAGGATAAGAATCTGAAAATTTGCTGATGGTGGACATCCTTCATCATAATGCGGTGCTCTTTGTCAAGAAGGTAGAGCACCGGCAGTCCGGGAAGGTCGTAAAGCTGTTTGTCGTAGATGAGTCCTTTCTTGTCGCAGGCATCAATCCATCCTTTGCCCTGTGTAGGACTGTTTTTCCAAGCTTTTGTCTCGCCTTCGACACATACATACAGTATCTTTAATTTGCCGTTGCTCAACTGCTTGTTTACTATGGGCGAGGCGAGCAATTCTTTCTTAGTGTCGTTGCATACATCACATTCGGGGTCTCCAAAGAACAGCAGCAGATAGTCGCTCTCTACGTTTGACAGACGGCTGTGCTTGCCGTTGCGCATAAGAAACTCAAAATCGGTGGCTGTTGTTCCTATACGGTTCTTTTTCGCCATCTTAAGGTCGAATGTGTAGTTGCTGCGGTCCTTCTCCTGAATGTTGGGCAGGGCTATTATCTTTTCGAGCATCAGTATATAGAGATTCTCGTCATATACGGGGGATTGTGGTGCCGAGAGGTACTTTTCGCCTAATCCTGCAAAGTAGCGTAGCATTCTTGCGTTTTTCTCGAGATTGGCGGCCAACTGCCCGAATGCCTCCTCTTTTTTTGTTACATACGGCATTATGCTTATAAAATTGGAGAATCCCTGCTCCGAAATATCTTCGTCGCCAATGAGGCTGGTGTCGTTAAAGTCGTATATGTCCCAATAGTGCAATGCCAGATAATTGGCGCGCTCCTCGGGGGTAGTGAGTATTTTAGGTACCTCGGGCAGAGGGAATGTCTTTTGTGCATTGACGGCACAAGAGAGTAGCAATGCTATTGAAAAGAATAGAATGCGTATGTTTTTCATAGTAATATCTTTTACGAATTTCAAAGTTAGTAAAAAAAATGAATATTCCATATAAAATGTTGGCGGTATGCCGAAATTTAGACACACCGCCAATCGAATAATAACATTTAAAAATATAGTTTATTATCTGTTTTTATTCTGTTACCTCGCTCAATACAATGTTACGTGAACCGTAAAGCTCGGCAAGGCTCGATACGCTTGCTGCATATACCTTGTTGTCGGGAGCAATGTAGTCAAACTCTATCTCTTCGGTGTTCCAGTTGAAGCTGTATTCCGAACGTAGGTTGAGTGAATATTTGCCATCCTCGGCAATTGTCAATGCTCCAATGCGCACTCCGTCGCTTGTGCGTGCAAAGGCTACGAAAGAGTTCTTCTCTACGGGTGTATTTACGCCATTTACATTGTAGTGTATAGTGCCTATTATAGGCTCGTTGCTTATTCTGAACTTCTTCTCGTAGAAGAGAATAGTTGAGTTGTCGGCACTGAATGTAATCTCTCCAGCTGTTGTTGCGCGACGTTTCTTGAACGGCAGGCTCTTGCGCTCGCCGCTGTGGTCGTAACCGTCGTTAAGAATGACGTTGCCCTTGCCGAATGTACGCTCAGTGTCGCGGTTCTTGTCTACTACATATACGAATCGTCCTTCGATTGTTGGGTGAGCGTAGAACTTCTCGCTTGTGAGGTTCGATGGGCGGCGTGCCTCGTCAATCTCAAGCATCGGGGCGTCGATATAAATCTCAAACTCTGTACCGAACGGGTCTACTTCCTTGTTGTCCGAACCGCGGAAGCTTGTTACCTCGAATGATAGATCTACAGCATCGCTAGGCTCATATGGAATGACAATATTGCTGACACTCTCCTCGACCTGTCCTATGGAATTCTCTCCGAATACCTTGCCTGCGGTCTCTACGCGTGCCGCGAAGCGGAAGGGACGATAGGTGGCAAACTCAAAGATTATAGAACGGTAGGTGTCTCCATTGTAATTGACACCGCTGTTGAATGCCGATAATTCGCCATTCTGGTTCGAGGTGATACGAATAACGTCGTCGCTGTATGCTCTGTTTGTGGTAAAGTTCAACTTATAGAGGCCTTTGCGGCTGTCGTTTCTCGACTCGGTACCTGCTGTGGGCTTGAATGCCATCATACGTCCGTTGGTCGATTGTGACCAATAGCTCTCGTCGATATTTGTGAATGTTACATCGCTGCTGTTATTCACAAAGTCAAGAGACTTTGAGTAGAACAGGAACTCATCGCTTGCCTTTGCATTCATATAGGCTCCTGCAACGGTTGAGCTATCGACAAGCAGCATATCAAACGACACTGGTGCATATTTCTTTGCCGGAACAAGGTAGTAGTAGATGGTCTCGTCCTTAGCAAAGAGTCCATTTGAGTTCTTGCCGTCGAGTTTCTCCAATCCACTGACATTTATCACATAATTGTCGCTGTGATATTTGAATGTCTTTTTGAGTGTGGTAAAGTGAGGTGCTTCGATGAAAAGCGAGTCTGTAGCATTATCCTCGTGTGTGAGAATATTCTTGAAATAGATGCGGTGTACTCCGGGGCCATCGATGGTATATTTGTATTTATACTCTGTTCCCAAAAGTTCCTCGCCGTACCACTCGTCGGAGCCTTTGCGTATAACCGGCAGCGACATTCCCGAACCGTAGCGTACATCAAGAGAGTTTACCGATATATATGCGTCGAAGGGGTAGATAATATCGGGGCACTCTTCAGGTACTGTGAATTTGAATGTTACATATTCACCAGTTTTGTTACCGTAAATGTGAGTGTCAATCCAAGAGGGTGTGAAGCGCTGCTTGCTTACAAGAGCAATGTCTATCGTGCGGTGCAGGCGGCCTTTCTTTATGAGCAACGAACCTTGATGAACGGGCTTGTCGTTCAATGGGTTAAGAGTGATTATGATGTTTCCCTCTCCTGTTCTTGTGTCGAATGTATGGCTGTCGAATGTGTGCTTTGCCACATTGTTGCCGTCGAGCCAGCTAATCTCAGGCCTGTCGGCATTTGTGAGCGAGCCATTCTTGCTGCTGAGTCTGTAGTTTATGGTATACTGCTTGTTGGCATATATGTCGTCGAGCACAATACCGGTCTTTTCTACAGAGAGACGATAGTCGTTGTCCTCAACCTCTGTCACCCAATTTTCGATGGTGAACCAGATGTTGTTTGTGAAGGGGGCTTCCAATGCCTCGGCAAAAGTCTTGCTACCATTGCTCAGTCTTCCACCAATGTTCAGTATATAAGCGTGGTTACGCTGTATCATTATGGGGTCGCTGTTCTCGTCGATGATGGCTATACGGTAGTACAGGTCCTCGCTCTCGCCTGGGTGTCGGCCTTTGACAATAACGCTTATAGGATTGTTTATTGAGTTCTCGTGCTCAAAGATATAATCTTCGGGCTTTGTGTTGATTTCGGTAATATCACTCATTATGGCTCTGTTGCTGGGCAGAGTGATGAATGGCTCGTTGTCCTTTGCTTTCCACACAAAGCCATCGCTAGGATGCAACGGAGCAACTGTTCCGAACGCGTGGATATTTGTTGTGATGAAGCCTACAACATCGAAATAGTTGTTCTTCTCTGAGCTCCACTCGGCAATGGATACCTGCGCCTGATTGCGTATCATCTCAATCTCGCCCACACGCTGCAATTGTGCAGCAAGATTGGTATCACCGGGGTTGGTCGATTGCAATTCGGGCTTATATTCGAAGCGCGACCAATAGATGAGCATTCCCGATGCTCCCTCCATATTGGCAAGTACCTGCTCCTCGGGCTGTCCCAAGAAATCCTTAGGATTGTAGATGTTGTTATTCTGGTTGGCAAGGAAATGTATGATGTGTGTCTCCTCGGGTATTGTTGCCTTGAAAGTGCCTGTGTGGCTCGCCTTGTCTATTGATGTCATTTCGGCCGATACTGTTGTAATGTATAGTCCGAGGCTGTTGAAACAGAATAGGTCGATATTCTGAATGTCTATTCCGTCGGGGTCTACGGCGCGTACCATCACAGTCTGCATTTCGGGAATATTGGCATTGAATACAATTGTTGTATAACCGTTGCTGTTACCCTCGATGTCCATCCCTAGATTGTCGGGCTGACAAGAGCTTAGAAACGATACCAATGCAATTGCTGCAGTTGTTATCTTGTTGAATATAGTTCTCATAGTATAATCGGTTGTAGTAGGTTATTTATTGTCGTAAGCATCGCGAACGCAACGTACCGCACAGTGCGAAGATGAGTTGTAGCTGCTATCGTGGTTGTTGTTCTTTACCATTCCATTCGAGCACATATACCAGTATCCGTTGAGAAGGTAGTCAATAGCGTCGGGGTTACTTTGCTTTGTACCCTGCAACTGCTCGATAATCTGCAATTCGGCCTGTGTGGGTACGCGCCAGTTGTCGTAAACTACAGCTTTGCCATTCTCATCCTGATAAACCTCGACGTAGTTGGCGCAGTGGTAGTTGAATATCTCTCTACGGTCTACGATGCCATTGTTGTTTGTATCGTCGTCGTTGTCAATGCCGTCTAAATTGCCGGAGCCGTTTCTGATTGTTCCTAAACGTGATGCAATCATAAACGAGGGAGAAACAAGCTGTGCATTATCTTCCGATGTCTCGGTATATCCGTTTCTGTCGATACGCGGGTGACCAATATGATATTCATCAGAGGTTGATGTAATACGAATGTGGTATATGCGTGTATTTGCGCTTGACTCATTTACATAGCTGTTGGACTTATAGCCGATTGCTTCGTTGGAGTTACTGTCGTATACGTATCTGTAGGTCGTATTATACGCAGCTGTAGATTTTGGATCGGTTACTTTTGATACAAAGAACGGAGAACTAGGATTGTAAATATAATTTCCGGTCCAATATCTTCTGTTGTTGCTTCGTGCAGTCTCAATGTCGATTGATGTTTTTTTGTCGCCTGCCTTCTGGTATGTACAGTTGAAGTCACTGCGGTAAGAGTACCAACTCTGTCGGTTCGTTACATACACCAATGGATACTGCTCAACATATACATTGCGCGAGATACCCTCCTTATTGGTAACTACAAACTTAATGTAGCGCACTGTGTTATTGACAGGAATAGGAGACTCTATCTTTATGCTGCCATTGTTTCCAGCGTCGGGGGTAAGGTTAATCTGGCTTCTTATTCTTGCGTCTACAGTAATGTATTGGTTGAACTTATTGTAGAAATAGGTGCTGTCGGCAACAAGCTGCACATTGATAGGCGAAGATGATGAGAACTTAAGCTCTCCCTCGCTTATATCCTTGTTGAATATTTTCAGAGTATCGTGGCTCACCTGCAAGAACTGCGGTCCATTGTCGCTGTTAATAGACACATTTACCTTGTTCCAATCGACAACCTTGAACTTAAGGTCCTGAATATTGACAGGCTCGCTGGGATCCTGTGCTCCGGGAGCGTTGATGGTAGCCTCAATCTCGTAGTGAGTGTTGCGGTCGAATCCATTGTCGCGGCTCAACAATATCTGATAGAAACTGTTGGGATGCTCTACCGACTGATACTCTATTGGGATATTTATAATTAATGATGTTCCGTACTCAAAGAAGCTCTTGTTCTCCCAAGAGTGGCTGTAAAGATATCCTACAATAGTTACTACATCATTGTTGCTGCCCGATGTATAGGTAGAGTAGGGTGTAGCCGATTTATATGTGCTCTTGAGCTTCTCGGTGTTCCACTCGGGGCGCTCGTTGCCTATTATGCTATTAGCAATGGTATATGTGTAGTAGGGGATATTCTTGAAATAATATCCGAAGCGGTCGGTGTAATTATCTATGCAATATTTTACATCGCTTCCCTCCTTTAGTCTGATTGTAACCTTGCTTGCCGCACGGTGTAATTTAACGCTGAGATTGGTGTCGTTGCCGTCGTTGCCATCGTAAAGGACAACGGGGGCGAGAGTTGTAGCCTCGCTTGCTCCTTTTATGTAAGCAACGCCGTCCATAAGGAAATGAGAAGGAGTATCAACGTTTGTGATGCTTATTCCTGTGAGATGAATGTTCTCATCGGACTGCTGCAACTGCCTCAAATCATTCAGCGTAGCAATGTTGCTCAGTGTGCTTGTCGCAACTTTGCTGTTGGCTACGACAATTACATAGTAGGGGGCATCCTTTACATAATCGTTACGGCGTGTAGATAGTTGTATTTTACCCGAGGGCTCCGATACAGCCTTGCGCTCGTAGTGCTCGATGCTGTTGCTGCTCGCGTCGAAAATGAAAATATCAAGGTGCGATATTGCATTCTCTTCGGCGGTGGACGCAGTTACAGCAGCCTTTGTTACCGACAGATTCTGCGGTATCTCAATTGTAATATATCCATCGTTAGAACCCTGGATGTCGAGTATATCCTCGTTTGTACACGATGTAATACTCAATATTACAATCATAAGATATGTAAATATGTTTATTGCGTATTTCATAGGTCCTATTCTCTTAGTCGTTTATTTGTTTAATCTCAATCAATTGAGGGCTGTTGCCACTCTCGGGCCAAGCAATATTGTTCTGCTCGCCGTTTATTAGAAGGTATACCGAACTGTTTACGCCGGGTGACCAATCGGTTGTACAGGTAATACCAAATTCAAACTTCTCGCCATCGAGAGCCGGATTCTTGGGAATAACCTTGATATTATACCAGTATTCCGAAGCTACATAGTCGTTGGCATCTGTTATTCTTGTCATAATGCCATTGTAGTCGCGGTATACGACAATGTCAAAATCCTCCTTGTGTCCTTTGATTGTGGGCACCCATTTCTGTCCGATGGGGTTTGTCATATTGAACCACACCGAGAATGCGTTGCTCTCTTTTAATGTCTCGTCGCTTGTGTATCGCATAACAGGAGACTCCTGAATCTTCTGCATACGGTCGCTGCTGCTGTAGATGTAGTCGGGAAGCACCGGATTGTGATAGGTGGGGTAACCTATTGTTCCGCGGTCCCATACGTCGCCATTCTTCCACTCTGCAACCTCATACTCAAGGGTGAGGCCGTGTGATATTCCTGTTATTGTGTAGCTGTAAATGTGGTTGCGTACAATGTCGTAATAGCTGTTGGGGATTAGTATTCCGTCGGAGTCGTATGAACCGAATGCTATTGCCTGAGGGAACGATAGTTCCGCTGTTCCTACGCCATTGTCGAGTACAACGGCAATCTTTGGCATACTCTCAGCAACGTAGCGTGTGGTATTGTATTCAGGGTAGTAGAGCATAAAGGATTTATTGCTATCCTGTACAGCAAAAGGTAGTCCTTTGGAACTCTCCTTATGGTCGCTGTTGTAGTTGAAGCAATTGTCGCGATGAAGCTCCTTTGTGTTTGTAACATCTCTCCAACCGTTAGGCATAAGGTTGCCTGTCCCGTTGTACTGGTCTATTGTTACTGATGTCAGTCGGTATCCCTGATTGACAAGATTCCCGTCTATGGCAACCTCTATCTTGGCAACCGAACGCAAAAGGTCGATGGTGCCAATCTCCTGATTCTCCTCGGCTGTAAATGTGTGGCTTTTTATGCCTGCCATAGGGATAAAGCCGTTGGGGTAGGTAATATAGTCGAGGCTGAATGTCATATTGTCAATGTCGCTATTGTATGATTGTGCATTCACAATAACAATGAACTTATAGGCTGTATTGACATTCAGAGAAAGGTGGCTGATGTCTCCGAGCACATTGTAAGAGTGGGGAGCCTGTGAGCTGCTGTCTAGCCACCACATAAGGCTGTTTACTGTTCCTATGAGTTGATTGTTTGTGTTGCGTACCTCAACAACAATGCCTTCGGGTCTAATGTGGTTGTCATACTGAATGCCACTGTTGGAGTCGTATGCTCCGCCCCAGCTCTCGGCTCTGGTCTCGTTGATTGGTGTCTGCATCGACAATTTGAATCTTACCATCTTGGGAACGCCACCCGATACGTCGCACTGCGCATCGTCCATTATGGCGCCACACGATGAAAAGAGGTACATCGTCAGTAGGACCAATATATATGAATATCTCTTTAACATAATCTTACTGAATTACTTGGTTTTTCAATACAACTCTCCACGAGTTAATTATGATGCTGCTTGAGATCCACTCACCCGATTCGTCGAGGAAGAATGTGAGATTGTACTCATCTTGACGGTCGAGATACTCCTGAGCGCTCATATTGCGGTTGTAATTACCTTTGACGAGCAGTGCATAGTCGACGAGGGGAATAGAAAGTACCACCTTATCCTCGGCCATATTCTTTACAACCAATAGGGGATTCTCTCCCTCCACGAGTCGTGCTGTTGTAAGCTCTGCTACGGCAACGCCTACTGTCGATGCTGCGCGGCTGTGTAGCTCGGCATTTACGTCGGCTGTGCCTGTGCTTAGGCTCCAGGGCTTGTATGTGATAAGCTCATCCTCGAGAAGGGTGTTGTCGTGAGCCATATAGCCGTTGTAATCCTGAATCTCGAATGAGAAGAGCGAGGGGTCAACGTCGTCACCCGATAATTGCTGAAGAACGACGCGTACAGTGTTTGTATTCTTAGTCAAAGAGATTGTCTCGTAGTGTATGCCGGGCTCCTCGCCGATGGTAATCTCCTGCTGTCCGTGGAAAAGAGGTGCAAGCTCCTTGTCCGAAATACCGTTGTTGCGGTTTAACTTGCATTTTAGCTCGTCGATGCTTGTCACGCCAATCTCGGCCTGAGGGACCGTGAAATATTCGCCGTTACCTACTCCGCACCAAGCAAGCATATTGTATTTGCCCGGATTAAGCTCTATGGGCATAGAGTAATTCTCGTCGGCGAGTGTGCTGCCTGTCTCGTTACCCTGATACACCAATACACCGTTAGTGTCGAATATGTATAGAGACACTGAGCTAACCTCCTTTGCGAATGCATCGGCATATTTCATATTCTTGTCGTACGCGAACTTTATTTTGTAGTGAACAGAACAATCTCCTTCGCCATCAAAGATGATGTTGTTCTCGCACGATGTGAATAGAACTGCGAATATTGCGACGAGCAGTCCTATTTTGCTTGTTAATAGAGTTTTATTCATAGTTGTTAGTATTATATATTTTGTCCGTACTATCTGCACAGTGGAATTATCTATTTTGGTGGAAGCCTGATATTGCGGCTTCTGTTGCGCCCTCTCTTTGCACTGGTACGCTGAGTGCTTTTTTGTTTTTTTTATTCTATGCAGTGTGAATGGTTCACACTGCATAGAATCGTCTGTTTATTAGTTAAGAGTTACATTCTGTTTTACTATCTGCCAAGAGAGTACGTTTACACGTGCTGCAATGAAAGATTCGTCGTCTGTGGGTCTTACAGGGTTGGGGATAACAACGTTGCCGTCGTATACGGGAGTACCAAGACCTTTGATATCCTCTACTGTAATCTGGTAGCTGTGGTTACGTACAACACCTGCGAGGCCATCCTTAAGATGCTCTACGTTTACAAAGTAGTATCCGCCATCCTTCCAGATTTTAGCTGCGTGGAATGTAGCCATATAGTCGTTGATGTTAGCTGCTGTCTCGGCTACGAAACTATGGCCATTATCGTTTGATTTATGCCAGTTGAGGCTCTCGGCAGCGTCGGTCAGTCTGTAGTTCATCTCGTAGCTGTTTTTTGTCGATGCAACAAGCTGAATGTGCTCGGGAGCGAGCTTGACCTTGTTGTTGCCATCCTCGTAGTAATATGCCGATAGTGAGTTTGCTATACTGTTCTTAAGGCCATCGATTGTCATATAGTCGCCAAGAAGCTGTACAATCTCAACGGGTGTATTCTCGTCTACCACAAATTTTGCAGCTACAAGAACCTTTGTGTTGTTGCTGTTGTCTACTCCAGCATCGGCTGTATTCTCTAAGCAGTAGCGTGATGCTCCAACGTTAGCATTTACATCAACCAATTTGAATGATTTGCTGAGAGTTACTGTTGAACTTGTAGGGATAGACTTTGTCCAATATGAGCGACGGTTAGCCTCGTCGTTCCAAACAAAGCCGGGAGTTGTTGTGTTGCTCCAGCTTGTCTCGATATTCTTAATCAAAGAGCTGTGGCTCATTGTAGTATTCAAAGACCAACCCGATACAACAGCGTAAACATCCTTGCCGTTAAAATCGACACCAGTGTCGAACTTTGTATTATCGGCCAAGAGAGACACCTTTGCAGCTACACGCTCAACGTATACCTCTACGGGCTTTGTCAATGCTGTCTCCTGATTGGTGGCAATATTCTCGAGAGAAATAGGAGTAGCGCTTACAACCTCGCCGTTGCTCAAATAAATCGAATTGCTCATTACAAAGTTATTGTCAGTCGATGCGTCAGCCGCTACTACAAGCTCGTCCTGAAGCTGTGAAAGGCTCAACGACCCACCTGAATAGTCCCAGTTTACTACTGCTACCAATTTCTCGGGGAGCTTACCCTTTGCATTCTGTAATACAATTACAGTCTCGCTGATAGCCTCTACATTGCCCGTAGAACTTGATGTGGTGATGTTCTTTACATAATAGTTCTTGTCGGTTTCCTCTCCGGGCTTCAATGTTCCGGCGTTGATGGGAAATGCCGAACCGTCGGCAGCAAAGAAGAAGAAGTGTACCGATGCAACGTTGCTCTCTTTTGTCGAGCCCTTATCGAAGCCTCCATTCTCGGCGCGTGTTACGCTGTGGTTGCTCTTTACGTTTACTGCAATGTATGACTTCTCAACCTCTGTGGGGAACGATACATTGTTGTTCTCTGTGTCATCGTTTGCACAGCTTGCGAACATTCCTGCGCAAAGAATACCTAATAAAACTCTGTTAAATTTCATAGTGTCTTTTTTTAGTTGTTTGTAATTTATTTAATTTCTTCTATTTGTGCTATTGCATCTGCAGCCTCGGGAACGCCAAGCTCTTTAGCCTTGCCAAGCAGCTCCAATGCCTTGTCGTAATCCTTTGTCAATCCTGCATATATTCCGCGTGCGTAAATCGCTTCGGCTGAATCGCCGGCCTTGTTCAAATGAGGCTCTGCGCTCTTGTAGTCGCCATTCTGCATCTCTGATATTGCTGCGTTCAAGTTTGCAATGGGGTCTTTGGGATACATACGTACGGCTGTCTCGAAAATGTCGTTAAGCTCGCGTGAATTGTTCTCGTACTCCTCCGAAAGGATGAAGAACTCCTCGAGACAGAGCTTCTGGGGATTCTCTTCGAAAATACGTTTGATATCCTCGGGTTCGTTGTAGAATCGTATGGTATATTCTACCTTATAGTCGGAACGGCGTAGTGCAGGGTAGCAGTTCTTGTAAAGCTCGTCGTATGCTCCTACGAATGTCGATTTTAGATTCCACTCTTTGTTGTCGGGCTCAAGGCTGCTGTCGATAAGTTGAAGGATATTCTCTTTCTCCACAATCTCCGATGCCGATACATAGGCTCTCAGTCCTGCCCAATCCTCGGGCTCGTATGATGTTGAGATGAAATTCTCCTCGAAATTGTAGAGCTTCTCTACATATTTTCTTAAAGCCTCGGTACGCTCTCTCGCCAAACGCTCATTATTCTCGTATGAACCCTCGGGCGAAGCAAAGCCTTTAATTGTTATAGCGGTGATTGTCATATCCTCGTCGTTCTTTACTGAATCGATGGTACCCTCTATTTTAGCAATCTCGGCCTTGTTGTTTCTGTAGTTGGGGTTGATGACTGTCCTGTTTACCACAAAGTCAATGTATGCTGAGCCGCTTAGTGAACGTGATTTCTCAATCTCTGCAGCGGGGCGCATATAGCGATAAATAGGTGAGAATATCTTTTCGTTAAATGTTCCCAGATTCGACTGTTGCTCGGCAACAACCTTGTTGCAACAGCCATAGTCGTTGCGCTGAAGAAGGAGCTGTGCGCCGTTCATCCAGGGCTCGTAGGGCAATAATGTATGATAGACAATGCTGTCGGGTCTTTCCGATGCGCGGAAGCTTCTTTCATCGTTGCGCTCAAGAATGCTCTTGTTGTTACGCTCGTAGTAGTAGTGACGACGGCGACCGTAAAAACTTACCGATGCAAGCTCTGCGCTGTCGTTGCCATTGACGAGGATCGGGGTGAATAGCACTGCACGGTTCGACGATACCTCGAGATTCGAAAAATCGACATTCATATTCACTGCAAGGTATTCGCCGTTGCGTTTCATCTTGAGGTTGTCTACCTCTACACCATCGATGTTCTGAGCGGCAACAACAAAAATGTTGATGAGCAGTGTCGTTAGAAATATTATGCGTTTCATTGTTGTTCGGTTTTAAAAAATGTACACTAAGTTTAATGCAGCTTTTGTGGGGCCTACATAATGTTGCTCCTTGTTCTCCTCGACTTTTCTTCCGCAACCTTCGCATTCGAATTTGTCGTAGCGGCTGTAGTTGTATCCCACGCCAATTTCGGCCTCAAGGTT
This sequence comes from Bacteroidaceae bacterium, assembly GCA_017546785.1. Lineage (GTDB taxonomy): Bacteria > Bacteroidota > Bacteroidia > Bacteroidales > Bacteroidaceae > HGM04593. Next base: position 110,397 of record JAFYRW010000042.1, read on the forward strand.
CCAATGTTTGCCAAGAATCCAGGTATATCCGTATCCTACACCGGCGCCGGCGAACCAGCCCTGGAAACGATGCTCGCTGAGTTTAGAAAAATCTGTTCCCAAGAAATTGATGTTGTTTCTAAGGCCGCCAATGTTGTATTGCCCTCCTTGTATGTGGAATCCTAAGAAATGGCCGGCGAAACGGTCGCAGAACCAATATCTTGCTTCGGGCTGTGCCATCCAGTGTTTCCATTTGCGTCCCTCGGGCATATTCCAAGCGTTAAAGTTTCCCGAAACATCGAGAGTCCATCGGGGAGCAAGGCCAAATTCTGCTCCGGCGTTTATTGTTGCCGCTACATCATAAATAATATTAGTCTTTATGGCTGCACGCTGGCTCTTTACCTCCTGTACAAAGAATAGTGTCATTGCCAGAATAAGTAAATAACTTAATTTTTTACACTCACTCATATTCCTTTTAATTTAGGTTTTAATAATATTAGTTTTTCTTTAGTTTTTTTCTTTGCGTTGTTTGAATAAATGGGACAGTGTGTCTCCTTTTCGTGATTCCTGCTGCAAAGGAATCTCTTAGTTGCTTTTTATAGTTTTCTTTCGAATGAAAAGAATTTCTACAATGTTGAATATGCTTTTCGCTGCGTTTATAATGTTTCTAATTTGTTGACAATTGTTTCCCGTGCGTGTATCGAATGTGTCCTGTGGCTATCTGTGGGTTATATTTTTGTTGAAAGTAACTTTTTTTCGTAATCCGATACTGTTGCCAATTGCGATACGATGAATTTTCCCGGTTCGCTGTTGATGTCGGTGTCGTATATAAAGGCGTTCCAGCAACAGATCATCAGTTCTTTGTATATTGTGTTCAATTTTGAACAGACTGCCTCTATGCTGTCGAATGAGCAATCCTCCTCTTCTATATAATTCTTAAGTTCGTCAGCCAAATATTGGAATCGTAGAAAGGTGTCTTTCTCTATTTGTAATTGGTATGGCGAGAATGCAAATAGATTGGAGCAGGTATCTTCGCACAATTCAGAAAACATTCTGGCAGTCGCAATGTCCTTTACCGAACTTGTTTCGGGGATAAGGCTGTTGGTGATTGTCTTTAGTTTTTCATTCATAATATCTACTATATTCTCTGTGTTTTTGTTTTTGGCAAAGTAAATTTAGCGGCTGCGATAATTGTTGTTCGCAAATTGAAAGAGATTGTATTTTTGTTGAAAAGGCTTTTCTATTGATGGAATATTTTCCTTAAATGTGAAAAAGGATATTGGAATGACATTTTTTTTGCAGGATGAGACTGCCGTAGGGCACACAAAAAAGCCTGCACTCTACTTGAGCGCAGGCTTTTTTTGTGTGCCTATAGTTTGTAAATTCTAATGTTGCTTGCCGGTTGCTTAGGCGTTTGTTCCGCGATGCTGTGACGGGGTTGGCAATCCTTGCTGTGTAAATGCCTTGTTCATAGATGCTGCCGACGAGAATCCGCATCTGTAGGCAATGTCGAGCATCTTTGAGTCGGGCTCCTCCTTAATGAGCTTTATGGCATATTTTACACGGTAGCTGTTTACCATATCATAGAAGGATTTATATCCGCAGCGGGCAATAGTCTCGCATAGATAGTTCCTGTTCGTGGAGAGATTCTTGCGAAGAACCTCGAGCGTGATGTGAGGAGTAAGGTAAATTTGCTTGTCGTCGAACAGACTAAGAAGGTTGCCCTTTAGCTGCTCGAATCGTGAATCCGATATTCTGTGCTTTGACTTTGATTCGGTAATTTCGCATATTTCCTCGTATATGAGTTCCTCTTTTGCGAACTGAACAACCTTTGCCGGGTTAAGCGTAAACAGCACAAAGCAGATGGTTATGATAGAATAGACAATGTCTACCGCGAATTTAACCCATTGGTCGTCGAATATAAAATTCACAATAGATATTACGCTCACAATCAAAGGCAACCACTGTATATAGTCGCCGTATGTGCGTGGCTTGTCCTCAATCTCGGAATATTCGAACAATTCAATATTTGTGATTTTACGGCCTACTCGGAATGTCTTGCGTATGGTGAAGAAAAGCACGCAGATAGCAATAGCCGTGCAGGTATAGAATATGGCCTGTCGTCCATCCCACGTAATTTTTACCAATCCAATGGCTCTTAGCAGAATGATTATAAGCAGCAGTATCGATGGGATAAATAGCGCTAATTCGCTCTTGGGGTATTTTTTCTTTGGGAAGAAGAACTTTCTGAAGATTATAAGCAGCAACGGAGGGTTCAACAGCATCGACAGGGCATTGCAGTAGAATAGTGTGGGACGGCTGCCGATATTAAAAAGATAGGGAATTTCGAATGTCTGTATAAGAAACAACAGGCCGGTGTATATCTGTCCCGGATAGATGAGCTCTTTGTACTCTCTAGTGCTTTCGGGATGATAGGTCAGTTTAATTATCGCTGCAAAAAAACTTATTGTGATAAGTATAAGGTTGGCTGTGTAGAATAATAAATGTGTCGTTTCCATTTTTACCGGTTTTCCCAGATGCGATAGCAGGCGGGCTTGTGTTTTTCTAATTTCGGACAAAGTTACTTATTTTTTGTAAAAAATAACATATGGCGGTTTTTTATTTGACCCTTAAAAAAGTTTAAAAATATCGTCGCCTATGCGTGCCCCTGATTTTGTAATAAAAAAAGATAAAATATTTTATTAAAGGTGGCATTTTTTCGCTCTTTTCCATTAACTTTACACGTTGAATGAATCTCTTGCACGAATGGGGTCTTTTTCGACTCTCTTTTTGCCTGATGACATTCGCTGTCGGGGAACCGCTTTTGTGCTATGGGCATACAGTTTCCCTTGTTGTACACGCAAAAAAAATAGATAAATGAGTGAGAAATGGAAATATGAACCTCCGACAAGTAGGCAGATAGAAGATGCTGAAAGGCTCGCGCGCGAATTGGACATTAGTCCTATTCTGTGCGGACTGCTTATTAAACGTGGGGTGACAACAGCTGCTGCCGCCAAGCAGTTTTTCCGCCCTCGCCTCACCAGTCTGCACAACCCCTTCCTGATGAATGATATGGATGTGGCTGTGAAGCGTCTGAACAAGGCGTTGGGAGGCAAAGAGCGCATACTCGTTTATGGCGACTATGATGTGGACGGTACAACAGCAGTGGCTCTTGTCTATAAGTTCCTGCAGCAGTTCTCTTCGAATATCGACTACTATATTCCCGACAGAAACGAGGATGGATACGGTATTTCCAAGCGTGGTGTCGATTATGCCTATTCTACCGACGTAAAGCTTATCATTGTCCTCGATTGCGGAATAAAGGCTGTCGAGGAGATTGCCTACGCAAAGTCTTTGGGCATAGACTTTATCGTCTGCGACCATCACGTGCCAGACGAGGAACTTCCTTGTGCTGTGGCTATCCTTAATCCTAAGCGTGCCGACTCAACCTATCCTTATGCTCATTTGTCGGGCTGTGGCGTAGGATTCAAATTTATGCAGGCTTTTGCTATGGATAATGGCATTCCTGCCGAGCAGCTATACTCTTTGCTCGACCTTGTAGCCGTGAGCATCGCCTCGGACCTTGTGCCCATAATGGGCGAGAATCGTATTCTTGCCTATCACGGAATAAAGCAGCTTAATCACGGGGCAAGCACAGGTCTTAGAGCAATTATACAGGTATGCGGCCTTGGCGAAAAGGAGATAAATATAAACGATATCATATTCAAGATTGGTCCGCGAATAAATGCTTCTGGACGTATACAGCAAGGAAAGGTTGCTGTAGACCTTCTTATCGAGAATAATCTGCGTGCGGCTCTCGAAATGAGCGAACAGATAAATATGTTCAACGAGGCTCGTAAGGATCTTGACAAGAATATGACCGAGGAGGCTAACCGCATAGTTGAGCAACTCGAGAATTTCGAGGAAAAACGTGCTATTGTTATCTTCAACGAAGATTGGCATCGTGGAGTGATTGGTATCGTGGCGTCGCGACTGACCGAGGTTTATCATCGTCCGGCGGTGGTAATAACCTGTTCGGGCGACATTGCGACTGGCTCGGCACGTTCGGTAACAGGATTCGACGTCTACAAAGCGATAGAGAGCTGTCGTGCCCTGCTCGAGAATTTCGGCGGTCACACCTATGCGGCAGGATTCTCGCTTAAGGTTGAGAATATAGACAAATTCGCAAAATGCTTCGAGGAGTATGTAAGCGGAAATATCCTACCCGAACAGACTGACCCGATAATAGAAATAGAGGCTGAACTCGATTTTAAAGATATTACACGTCGTTTCTTCAACGACCTTAAGAAATTCAATCCTCACGGTCCCGACAATCCAAAGCCTATATTCTGCACCCATAATGTATACGATTATGGTACAAGCAAGGTGGTTGGCCGTCGTCAGGAGCATATAAAATTGGAGCTTGTGGACAATAAGACAAGCAATGTGCTCAATGGAATAGCTTTTGGACAGAGTGAGCAGGCAAAATATATAAAGTCGAAGCAGTCTTTTGATATTTGTTACACTCTCGAGGATAATACCTACAAGCACGGCGAGGTACAGTTGCAGATAGAGAGTATCAAGGTTAAGAAGGATAAGTGACAATAGCCTGCTGCCGGTGCGGCGGCCATTGCACGCAATCTTTCTTGCGATACAATCCTTATTACAAGTTCTTTCTGCAATAGAATCCTTCTATCTTTTTTGTGTAATATTAGTTTGTTTATTTTTGGATTATAGGGCAATTCTTAAAGAGTATTGGGGCTACGATGATTTTCGCGGTATACAGCGCGAGATTATCGAGAGCATTGGCGAGGGACGCGACACATTGGGATTGATGCCTACCGGTGGCGGTAAGAGTATCACTTTTCAGGTGCCTACTCTTGCTCACGAGGGATTGTGCCTTGTAATAACGCCTCTCATAGCATTGATGAAGGATCAGGTAGCCAATCTTCGCAGTCGCGGGATAAAGGCTGCTACCATCTATTCGGGAATGAAGAGCCGTGAGGTAATAACTGTACTCGAGAATTGTATCTTCGGTGATTACAAATTTCTTTATATATCTCCCGAGAGGCTTACCTCCGATATTTTTCTGAATAAGGTACGCAGGATTCCAGTAGCGCTGATAACCGTCGATGAGGCTCATTGTATTTCGCAGTGGGGACACGATTTCCGCCCCTCTTATCGTCGTTTGGCCGAACTGCGTACTCTCTTTCCCGGTGTTCCTGTTCTTGCTCTTACGGCAACGGCTACTCCGGCAGTAGCTGCCGATATTCAGCAGCAGCTGCTCTTTAAGCAGGAGAATTGCTATGCTATGAGTTTCGAGCGCAAGAATCTTGTTTATGTGGTCCGTAATACCGAAAATAAGTCTCAGGAGCTTCTTCATATTCTCAACCGCATACAGGGCTCGGCAATTGTATACACTCTCAACCGCAAGCGCACCAAAGAGGTGTGCGAGTTTCTCCTGTCGCAAGGAATAACTGCCGAATATTATCACGCCGGGCTTACTGCCGAGAGTAAGGACGAAAAGGAGGTGCGTTGGAAAAGTGGCGAGTCGAGGGTGATGGTTGCTACGAATGCCTTTGGTATGGGCATCGATAAGCCTAATGTGCGTCTGGTGATACACGTTGATATTCCCGGCTCAATAGAGGCCTACTTTCAGGAGGCGGGACGTGCGGGACGCGACGGCAACAGCGCATACGCTGTGATGCTGTATAGCCGTAACGACCATTCGGTAGTGTCGCGCCGCGTAGCCGAGAATTATCCTCCAAAGGAGTATATACGCAATGTGTACGACAATCTATGCTACTATTATAGTATGGCGCTGGGCGATGGTCTTAATTGTACCTTTGAATTCTCGCTTGTCGATTTTTGTCGCAAATATCATCTGCAGACACTGCAGACAGACAGCGCGCTGCGCATCCTTACCCGTATGGGCTATATAGAATATGTCGAAGAGATGGAATATGCCTCGCGCGTACATTTTATAATAAACAGGGACGAACTTTATAAACTGCGTAATTTGCCGCAGGAGTACGAGACTCTTATAACAGCGCTCTTGCGTAATTACAGCGCCATTTTTACCGACTATGCTTTTATCGACGAGCGTTATCTTGCGCGAATAACAAAGCTTACGCGCCACAGAATGTATGAGATTCTAGTCTCTCTCTCTCAGAAACGCATAATACAATATACGCCCTCCAAGCGTTGCCCTATTGTAACATTCTCGCGTCACAGGGTGTTAGGCGAGGAGCTGCGCTTTGCTCCCGAGGTCTACGAGGAGCGTAGAGAGGCGTTCGAGGAGAGGATAGGCTCAATACTTAAATATGCAACATCGTCGGCAGTGTGCAGGAGCCGTCTGTTGCTCGAATATTTCGGCGAGAAGAATGTTGCCGATTGCGGTGCGTGCGACGTCTGTATTGCCCGCAAGGGTGGCAGTGTCTCTGCAAAAAAGATGAACGACAATAGTGAGAAACTCTTTGTGCTGCTTGCCGACGGCAAGGCACACGCCCCCTCCGAGATATTGTCGTTGGGATTCACCGATAGGCAGATGACAGAATTGTTGCGTCATCTGTGCGACGAAGGGAAAATATCCGTTGTTGATGGTAAGATAGTAAAGAAATAGTCCTTTATTCGGCAAAAGAGACTCCGTTTATTCTGTTCCAGTCGCCGCGAGTAAAGTCAGGGAACTCAATTGGCGCTCCTCCCTGTTGCGATGAACGTTCGGTAAGCTCGACAAGGCAGCTCCACTCGGCAGCATCGTAAACATCCATATCCAATGGCAGTCCGTTACGCAAACAATATATCAGGCGGCTGTCCATAGCATAATCTATCCAGCGGCGTCCGCATAGTCTCTCGCCAAAATCCTTGTAGGTCTTTACGAACGGATGGCAATATTCGCCGAGAATATTATTGAGTTCTTCTCCTGTTATTGCCCTCTCTCCGTCGGGATCTATGGCAATATGAGGCTGAGGGTATTTCTGTGCGAATCCCTTTGTTCCGCTCAGTAGGAACGAACGGCTGTATGGGTGAGGCAACGATACACAATGCTGTACAACAATGGTGTGTCCCTTTTCTGTTGTTATTATAGATGTATTCATATTGCCGCTAAGGGCATTGCAATCATCGCCGCAGCTTACTCTCTTTGACGAAACGGAGACGATGGAATTCATACGGTCGCCACGGTGTATTCCCATAGCAAGGGCTATCGGTCCGAGTCCGTGCGTAGGGTAGGGGTTACCATTGTGTCCTTTCAGAAAGTCTGTCTGCCAATTGGTCCAGCGGCGCCCTCCTTGGTCGTTCGAGGCTATACGCTCGCGAAGGTCGTGTAGATAAGAGCCCTCGGCGTGAATTATCTCGCCAAGCACTCCCAACTGTGCCATATTCAAAAGGGTAAGCTCAAACTCGTCGTAGCAACAATTCTCTAGCATTATGCAGTGGCGGCGATGCTTCTCGGCTGTATCTACAAGACTCCAGCATTCATCTATTGTCATTGCAGCGGGAACCTCAAGAGCTACGTGCTTGCCGCAGTTCATTGCGTGTACCGCTATTTTTGCGTGGCTCAGCCAGTCGGTGCAAATGTAAACAAGGTCAATGTCGGGCGATTCGCACACGCGCATCCACCCCTCGCTGTCGCAATATGTGGCGGCAGGCTCCTTTCCGCTTGATGTTATTATACTCTGTGCCTCCTCGATATTCAATTCTACAAGGTCGCAGATGGCTGTAACGACGGCTCCCTCAATGTGCATCATACGCTCAATGGCGCGCTTAGCCCTTACGCCTAGCCCAATGAATCCTATGCGGACCCTCTCTAAGGGCTCGCAGCGCAGCTGTAATACATTCTGTTGTTCTTTTGGGCGAATCATAAAATCTGAATATACGGACAAAATGACAAAAAAATAGTTTATTTGTCAAGAGCCTTTTGGCGTACCTTATATATTTTTATTCCTATGATGGAAATTATTGCTGCAGAGACTATTCCGCCTAAAATGTATGCCAATGTGTGGTTGCTCATTCCCAACATTGTGTAGGAAATGAAAATGTATGAGGAGCATACATAAGTCATTATTATTGCGGGAATAAGTCCTATTATTATAGGCTTTCTCTTTTCGGCAAGATAGACGGTGATGCACCATAGGGTGATAGCCGCAAGAGTCTGGTTCATCCAAGCAAAATAGCTCCATATTGTCTGGAACGGTAGGGCGAATATTATGAAAAGTCCCATAACAAACAGAGGAAACGATACTACTATTCGTTTGGATAGGTTCTGTTGCGCTACTCCCAGCATATCGGCAACAATGAGTCGTGCACAGCGGTAGGCTGTGTCGCCCGATGTTATTGCGCAAACAATGACTCCTAATATAACGAACAACGAAACGGTGTGTCCTAATGTCTGCTCCGATATAATATTAACCAATCGTGCTGCGCTGCCGCCATATTCGGCAATAGCTGCGTTAAGGCCATCGACACCACCCCAGAATGCCATTGCTATTGCTGCCCATATAAGAGCAATGATGCTCTCCGATATCATTGCGCCGTAGAATATGCTGCGGCTCTGCTTCTCCGATGTTATGCAGCGTGCCATCATTGGCGACTGTGTAGCGTGGAATCCCGATATTGCACCGCAGGCTATTGTGGTGAATAGCATAGGTATAATGGGCATCTTTTCGGCGTCGGCAATGCAGTTGCGCAGCGACGTAAGCTCGGGGATTGTATATTTGTCGCTGTGGAATAGCAGTACAAACAATATTCCTGCTGCCATAATCAGTAGCGTAAGGCCGAATACAGGATAGATGCGTCCTATAATCTTGTTGATGGGCAATATTGTTGCAAGAATGTAGTATGCGAGTATAATAAAAAGTATAATGAATACCTCTATGCTCATTCCATTGAAGAGCGGAATCTCGAGCGATGGAAGGTTGATGTTCGAGGCAATAAGCTCCGCCGGTTGCGACATAAATACTGCTCCTACAAGCACCATAAGAAGTACCGATGCTATGCGCATAAAGTGCTTTGTGCTTTCTCCCAAATATTTGCCTATAATCTCGGGGAGACTCAATCCATTGTTCTTAAGAGATATTGCTCCTGCGATAAAGTCGTGCATAGCACCCATAAATATACCGCCTAATGTTATCCATAAGAAGGCTACCGGGCCGTATGCCGCACCGAGAATGGCACCGAAAATGGGTCCGAGGCCCGCAATATTCAAAAGCTGAATGAGGAATATCTTCCAACGGGGCATAGGAATATAATCTACTCCGTCGTAAAGTGTCTTTGAGGGAACGGGGTTCTTCTCGTCAATATCACATACTCTCTCAAGATATTTCCCGTATGTGAAATAGGCTGCTATCAGCGCTGTCAGGCATATTATAAAGGTAATCATCTGTCGTGTGGTTGAATGTTTGTAATTAATCCTTTTTGTTTGGGAGTGCAAAATTACAATTATTATTCAAAATGAAAAACCATCGCAAGCGAAATTGAACTTTCGGGGTATAAAAAAGTGTGTCAATTGCTTGACACACTTTTAAAAAGGTTATAATCGTACACTGTTATTTGACAGCCGAAATACGTAGCTTGTAGCTCATAGGCTCGTTGGGCACGCAATACTCGGGGAGAGTATCAACGTCGGCACCACACGATGCGTTACCGACACCGCGCATCCAAGCGTCAAGATGAAGCACTGTGTAGGGACGCTCTGTCATCTCCCAATAGTGCTGGGCGTTCATAAGGTCCTCGTCGGTGTAGGGGAGTGCCGAGAAGCTTACGTTACCCTCGGTAACAATCTTGATGCCCTCGCCGTTGGCATTTGTGAGTGTAAGCTCACGCAATCCCTCGCGGCTGCCGCTGCTCTGAGGCTTGACGTATGTATCGGCCATCTTATCTACAGTTGTCGAGTATCGGCCTACAACAACACCGTCCTTGCGGTCTACGGTATTCTCCCAGGGGCCATAAGCGTAGTAGTCTACATTGTTGAGTGAAGGAACGATGCCGCATACAAGGCCTGCGCGACGCAAATTGCCAGCCTTAGGAACGAATGTAGCCTCTACATCAACAAAACCTTGAGGATAGATTGTGTAGTTGATTTCTGTGTCGCAGATAGAGCCTTTGCGAACGGTCTTTACTACTGTGTTGCCATTCTCTTCAACTACCTTAATCTCGCCTTTAGCCTCGAGACCATTAGAGGTATTGGCAAAGCGGTCATTCTCAATCCAACGGTGGTTGTCGTACAAGAAACCATTGCCATCGACAAGGATATTCTTGCCGCCGAATGCCAATGCTGTCATACGGCCTGTCTCGTTGTCGAATGTAGCCGAAACTTTGCTGTTGCCTATTGTTGTCTCGTGGAGAGCCATTGTCGAAGCCAATGATTCACCCTTAGACTTAAGCTCGGTCATAGGAGCGCGCTCCGCGAGTGTGAACTGCTGCATTGCAACCTCGTGTCCTGCGGGTGCGTGAAGAGTAGCCTCGCGCTGTACCACGCGTACGGTGAAGAGTAGCTCGTCGCCTTTCTTCTCGGCTTTCTTTATGTTCGCTTTCTTGACAGTGAGCCATACTTTTGCACTCTCGCCGCTCTTTGCCGAGGGAGCAAACTGACGTCCTGTGTAAACAACCTTACCGTTCTTTACAACGTCGAATATAACGTCGAATTCATTGAGGTTGGTAAAGTTATATTTGTTCTTAAGCTGAATGGTAACAATGTCATTCTCAAAGTCGCTGTAAACCTTAGGCATTGTAATATCGATGAACTGATGAGCGGCCTTAACCTCTTTGAGCTTGCCACCCTCAAGGCGTGTGGGCGATACTACACCATTAGAACAGAAGTTACCCTGATGAGGGCCGGGGTAGTCGTAACCGGTGTGTATGCGATAAATGCCTTCTTTCATCTCCTGAGGATCGTAGATAGCCTGGTCTACCCAGTCCCAGATACAACCTCCGATGCAAGAGTTTGATGCTTCAATCTTCTGCCAATATTCCTTGAGGTTACCGATGGCATTACCCATTGCGTGTGCATATTCGCAGATGAACATAGGCTTGTCAAGGTCGTTTGTATTCTCGTTCATCCAAGCTTGTCCGGGGTACATCTTAGAGTAGAAGTCGCTGAAGCGGCCACCGCCGTAGTTGCCCTTTGAACGTGTGCCCTCGTAGTGTACGGGACGGCTGTCGAGACGTTTGGCCTCGTCGTAGCAGGGGCCGAAATTGTTACCGTTGCCAGCCTCGTTACCCAAACTCCACATTACAACGCAAGCGTGGTTGCGGTCGCGGAGTACCATACGGTTGATACGGTCTACGAACGAAGGAATCCAAGATTCGCGGTCCGAGATACTCTGGTTGGCGTGGTCTTCAAGGTCGCCCTCGTCGCAGCAGTAAACACCATAGTAGTCCATCATTGCATACATACGAGCTGGGTTAGGATAGTGGCTTGTACGTACGGTATTGATGTTGTTGCGCTTCATAAGGAGAATGTCCTCGAGCATAGACTCTGTGGTAACGGCACGTCCGTAAATGGGGTGTGTGTCGTGACGGTTCACTCCCTTGAAGAATACTCTTTCGCCGTTGATATATACGAGTGAATTCTTAATCTTAATCTCGCGGAATCCATATTTTGTAGAGAATGCCAATTCTTCGTTGCCATCCTCGTCGTACTGTGTTACGCGAATGGTGTAAAGGTTGGGCTTCTCGGCGCTCCACAATGCAACGTCGTCCACGGTAAGCTTGATGTCTCCGCTGAGTGCGGCAATCTTAGCGGCTGTATTCATTGTAATCGACTCGCTGGCAACCAATTTGCCATTAGTGTCGTAGATTGTGGCTTTTACAGTCTTGCTGCCGGGGATAAAGTCGCGGTTGTCAAGCTCAAAGTTTACATTAACGTCTGCCGAATAGTAGTCGTCGTAAAGTTCGCTTGTGATATAATGGTCGCGAACCGATACAAGAGGCACATTGTAGAGGTAAACATCGCGGAAGATACCACTCATACGGAACATATCCTGACACTCAAGATATGAGCCGTCGCACCAGCGGAATACCTGTACAGCGAGACGGTTCTCGCCTTTGGTCAAATATTTTGTGATGTCAAACTCTGCAACGTTGTTAGAGCCCTGAGTGTAACCTACATACTCGCCGTTGAGCCATACGAAGGCCGCTGAATATATACCTCCAAAATGGATGAATGTACGGCGCCCGTCCCAATTTTCGGGAACCTCGAATGTGCGGACGTATGAACCTACGGGGTTAATGCCGTAGTTCTTGCCCTCGTCGTTGAATCCGGGACGCGCATTGATGAAAGGAGGGGTATTTGAGTGGGGATACTCTACGTTGTTGTAGATAGGCTTGTCGTATCCGTGCATTTCCCAGTTAGAGGGAACAGGAATCTCGTCCCACGCCGATACGTCGTATCCATTCTCGAAAAAGTCGAGAGGACGCTGTGAAGGCTCGCTCACAAGGTTGAATTTCCACTGTCCGTTAAGGCTCTTGTAACGGCTGTTTACAGGCTCGGTCCAGGGAGTAGCATAGTAAGCAGCGTCGGCAAGCATCTCGGCCTCGTTGTTGTATGGCATATATGTTGCTACTCCGCGCTCCTTATTCTCGGCAAAGACAGTCTCATCCTCCCATTTGGGCGATGCGATTTTGGGCTTCTCTACCTGCTGGAATGCGAACCAAGCACAACTGTCGGCGGGGTTCTTATCGACGCGAATCATACGACCATCCTTGAGAGTGTACATCTGATCCTTGTTTGCCGATACAATGAGGTAAGCGCCACGCTGTTCATCTACAGGTTCGAAATGGAATTTTGCGTTTGTCCACTCGCCACCCAATGCAGGCCACTGCAACAGATAGTCGATACTCTCGTTTGTTCCGCCATCATCGAAATTCTGACCATAGAATGCATTCTCTACTGCAAAAGTATATAGGTCGAGTGTTTTGACCTTCCAGTATTGTCCGCGGTTGGCTGCATCGGCAACCTCTCCTGCGATAGGGGTACCATTCTCTCCAGAATCGTTGCTGCCAAGCACGATGGCTGAATCGGCAAGCGAGCGGATAAGATAGGTAAGGTCGTTGTCGAATCCTGCGTATATAGCCTCCTCGATAGTGAATTTAGCTGCTTTCAGTGTCTCGGCTTTCTCTCTCTTTATTAGCACAAGCTTGTCTTTAGACTTTGCCACTGCAACGTGAGGGCTGTTTGTGGGAATCAAAAGGCCATCCTCGTATTTCCACAATTGAGCCTCGTCGGAACCGTTGTTCTCGCCAACCTCTACGTGGTTACCGTTCACACGCAATGCGTGGTCGGTTACGGGGTTAATGATACGCCAGCTGCCCGATAGTTCCGAAATTTTCCAGAATTGTGCAGCATTCTTCTTCTCATAATCGGTAAGAGCAACGCCACTCTCCTCATTCTCGCTGACAACGTTTCCGCTGTTACCCGATGCGTAGATGTGGTAAAGCTTACCCTTCTCAAATGTTGTCTGTGCAATTGCGCTGATGGCAAACGCAACGACAAACATAAATGCAAGGCATTTTTTCAGATTGTTCAACATAGTTCTTTATTTTTAGTTAATGTTTTTTCTGTTAAAAGCAGCTCTTACGAACAGCTTGTTATTGTGTGCAGTAGCCGTAATTCTGCTATTTTGCGAAAATAGTAAAAATAAATGAATAATAAGGAGAAAGAGTTAAATTCTTTTTCTGTTCATTGCTTCACTGCACAAAAGAGAGCAAAAAAACAATGCAGGCCGCAAAGCCTGCATTGTCCCGACAGTATGTCCTATTATATTTATTTTTTGAATTTTGCACCCATCTTTGCTCCGCCTGCGCTTTTGGTAGCAAAAATGTTCTCTCCGTAGTTTACAGCCTTGAAGCTTGAATCCTGCTTGCGACGCAATGCAATTTCGATAAGGCGGTCTATGAGCGCACCGAAATTTATGCCGCTGTACTCCCATAGATAGAACGACAGTGAACCGGGGATAGTGTTAATCTCGTTCACGAAAATATTACCGGTCGATTCGTCAATTATAAAGTCGATGCGGGCAACACCGTCGCAGTCGAGTGCGCGGAATGTGTCGCAAGCTGCCTTCTGAATGAACTGTGTGCTAGCCTCGGGGAGGTTGGCAGGAATCTCACGTACGGTAGACTGCATTCCCTGCGATTGCTTGCCTCCGCCGTTCATATATTTATCCTGATACGAAAGAATCTCTCCGCTGCGTACTGGAACTTCGCACACCGAGGGCTGACACTCGTAGTAGTTGCCAAGAACGGCGCAGTTTACCTCTTTGAGCTTCTGTACATACTTCTCAATGATTACACGGCTGGTAAACGATATTGCATAGTCTATGGCATCGATAAGCTCCTCGCGGTTGTGTGCTGCGCGTATACCTACGCTCGAACCGCTGTTAGCGGGCTTTATGATAACAGGATAACCCAATTTTTCTTCGATATTCTCTATTGTGCTCTCCTTTTTGTCGTCCCACTCCTTGTCGCTGAACCAATAGTAGTCTACTACAGGAATACCGCACTCTTTTAGAATCATCTTCATTGTGATTTTATCCATTCCATTGGCCGATGCAAGAGTGTTGCATCCTGTGTAGGGTACTCCGCAGAACTCCATTATACCCTGGAATGTTCCATCCTCGCAATTTGTGCCGTGCAATGCAGGCAGGATAACATCGAGCTTTGCCACTACATCCTTCTTGAATATACCGCATTTTGTACGGTAGAGGTTGCTGTCGCCGTATGTCGGACGCATATAAACCTCTTCGCACATTGCGATAAGTTTCTTAGTGTTGCGGTAATTTTCAACGTTGCGCAATGCCTCGCCACTGTACCATTTTCCCTCTTTTGTGATGTATATGGGGATAATGTTATATTTCTCACTATCCATTGCAGCCATTGCCTGATTGGCTGTTACTACCGATATTTCGTTCTCTACGGAGCGGCCTCCGAATACAACTCCTACGTTAATTTTCATCTTGTATATGCTTTTTATTTTGTTTCTGTCTATTTGAAATTGTCGGGTAGGTCATTCTCGTATAGAACAACATCGCCGGCCTTTATTATTGTTGCCAAATGTGCGTGCGCCTCGTTAAGCGATGCTGCAAGGAACAGCTTGTCACTGGGGAATCCATTTTCTTCTATTCCGCTTGCAATGGCTTTGCGGTTGGTTTCATTTACCACTATTGCATAGTCGCAACAGCGTGCAATGTCGCCACCGAGTTCTCTGTTCGCCTCGTACTGACGGCTACCCATTTCTACGAATCCCGGGGTGATGACAATACGCTGGTTGCCATCGCTTATTGAGAAATTCTTAAGTACCTCGAGCGCCATTCTTGCTCCTTGAGGATTGGAATTATATGCATCATCAAGAATGGTGATACCATTGTTGCGACGCATTGACAATCGATGCTCGACCGGTTGTAGGCGTGCAATGGCACTCTTCTGCTTGTGTACAGGAACGCTCAAATGGTCCGATACGATAATTGCCGCAAGCATATTCAGCAAGTTCCCTGTTCCCAATAGGCGGCTCTCGTAACGCTCGCCGTTTGTCGAAAGGGTGAATGCAATGCCGTTGGCTCCATATTCGACATTCTGTGCCGTTGTTGCCGATGGCTGCTCAATTGAATATGTGGCAATATTGCATTTGCTTGTTATTCCGTTGAATTCGCGTGCTAATTGCGATTCAGTGTTTATAATGCCTAATCCATTGGCGGGTAGAGAGTTTATAAGCTCAAATTTTGTCTTTTGTATATTCTCTATACTCTTGAATGTTTCAAGATGCATCTCTCCTACAGCGGTAACTATGCCTATTGAGGGGTGTACAAGGTCGCAAATTTCTTTAATGTCGCCCTGCTGCTTGGCGCCCATTTCAACAATGAATACCTGATGATAGGGACGCAACTGCTCGCGTATGGTGCGCACTACTCCCAATAGGGTGTTAAAGTTACCCGGGGTAACAAGAACATTGTATTTCTCTGCAAGTATGCTTGCTAAATAATTCTTGGTGCTTGTCTTTCCGAAACTACCGGTTACTCCTATGATTATCAATCCCTTATGCGAGGCGATTATTTTTTTTGCGTCGTTGTAGTAGTAGCGGTTGATGCCTTTCTCTATCGGGGTGTTTATTATGTTCGCAATGAGCATAACAAGGTCCGAGAATAGAATCATTGCCGCACCGACGATTGTGGCTGCCTGTGGAACAAGCAACGTTGTTGTTGTAACCGACGCAATGTATACGAGCAGGGTAGTGGCGTATAGTCTCTTCACTCTGTTGGTAAAGACAAGCGGAGTCTTTTGGCTGCTTTTCTTTCTCTTCTTTATTATGGCCTTTGCGATGAAGAACACTGCGAGTACCGCAATATTAAGAATGTCGTTGAGTGGCAAGGCTGCAGCAAGCAGTATAATACCTACCACGCGGTCGTACGACAGAATATTGTCGGGGACGAGCCAACGGAAATAGCGTCGGTAGCGGTAGGAATTCAATTGGAAAAGATGAATGTTGTCTACCGATACGAATGAGAAATAGAGTATATACAATATTAAATATATATTCATAGTCTTACTTTATATCAAAAAAGTTCTTAATTACTGCAGCAAATAATCCTGCATTCTCTATGAACGAGAAGTGTCCTGTTCCGTGGGCAATCACAAGGCCTGCGTCGGGTATCAGGCGCTCCATTGTCTTTGCGTCGCTCAATGGGGTGGCGGTGTCCATATTTCCCCAAAAGAGCAGTGTGGGCGCTTTAATCTTCGGCAGGCAGTGTGTAAGGTCTTCGTTTACCACCTTCGATAGTATGGCACGCATCATAGGCGAGGCATTGTTGTAGTCGCTCGAGCCGGCTCCCTTGCGTCGCTTGTCTATTATGGTCTGTGCCGCTTTTTTAGGAAGGAAAGTGTTGCACAGCCATTTTAGAGCCTTGAATGTGTACACCTTATAGTAATATTTCAGCGGACGCTTGGGCTTTATTCCTGCTGCATCGACAAGCACCAGACGGCCGACCTCGTTGCGCGAGGAGAACAGTATGCTCACTCTTCCGCCAAAGGAGTGTCCCACAAGAGCCGGACGCAAAATATTGTTCTCTTTAGCAAATAGCTCAACCATACGGGTATACTCCTCGACGCCCCAAACATCGGTAGGCTCCTGAGAGGCTCCGAACCCAGGAAAATCAAAGTTATATACTCTGTATTTCTTTGAGAGAATCTCTTGTAGCGCAGCGAATATAGTGTGAGTACAACCCCATCCGTGCAACAAGAATACGGGCTCTCCAGCGCCTGTCGCCTCAATGAATATTTCTCGGTTCTTGTAGTTGTATGTCATTGTCCTATAAAATTCGTGCGAAGATAATAATTATTATTCTTAAACTCTCGTGGGCTATTATTTGATGAGAATCTTTTTGCCATCAATAATAAATATTCCTTTTTTGTTGTCGTTGCCAATGATTTCTCCTTTAAGGTCGTATTTTATGGCTTTCTCATAGCTGTTAATAGCGTTAATGCCGCTTGTTACAGCAAAATTGGCAGTAAAGGTTATATCCTCCGATACGGTGAATGTGTAGCTGCTGCTTGTGCTTATAGCAATGTTGTTCACACTCCAATTGTCGAAATGATAGCCCTCGTCGGGGGTTGCTGTTATTGTAACCTCCTCGCCTTTCTTAACCTCTATTGTGCTATCGCCGCCATTTATGGTTGCGTTGCCTCCAATAGTGGAAATAACGCTTATTGTCAGCTTCTTCTCTTCGAAATTGGCAATATAATCGGCATCCTCTGTTGCTGTAATGTCGAGCGTAGCCTCTGTGCCCACAATCTCGCCGTTGAGGCTCCAATTGAGGAACGTATAACCCTCGTTGGCTGTTGCTGTCAACTGTACGGTTGTTCCCTCTTCCACTGTAACTGTTGCCGAGCCGTTTACGGCTGCTGTTCCGCCTTTCGATGCTCCAATAGATGCTGTAACAGTGTAATAGTTTATAACTAAAGGCTTTAAGTTAAAGAATGCCTTGTGTCCTGTAGTCTGTGATGAATAATCGTCGCTTGCAGTAGGGTCCATCTTTGCAAGAGAGTAGTATCCGTTGCAGTAGCCTCCCCAGCCCCAATTAAAGTGGAAATAGTCGCTGTCGGTGTATCCGTCGATTACAAAAATATGCTTTGCGTCGCTTCCTGTTCCTTTGTTTGTCGCAACGTAGGGTATAGGGCACGACTCGTCGAGGCTGGCCTTCATCTTCTGAATCCACACGGCATCGTTATTTACGACGAAACGCTGTGATGCTCCGCTCGATGTTCCTGTGAGCTCCGACAAATTATTATAGCCGAAATTGTCGCGCATCTTGGTCGCATTCTCGGTTCCTCCTGTCGAGCCTACACCATAATCGAGTCCATAGGCAAAGCCAATGTCGCGCATAACGGTTGCAACCTCGGTAGCTTGCTCCTCGGTGTAGTTGCCGCTGTAATATTCCAATGGCATATTGTCCCAATCGTAGGTGTGCCCCAATGTGATCTTTTCACCTGTGACAGGGTTGTATACATTGCCTGTTCCGCTCTTGGGCCATTTGTGGTGGCGCATAATTATTGCAAAGGCTGTGGCAATGCATCCGGTAGATGTGTTCTTTCCATTCTTTTGGGGACACAATTGGTTGTAAGGTGCACCCTGAGCCCATTTTGCAGTGTTAAGCTCAACAACAACGTTGCCTAATGTTGCTTTGTCGGTAACGGCGGCTCTTGTTGTCGCTCCGTTTGCTCTTGACAATCTTATTTCGCTGTCAAATTCAGCTAGGAAACTTACGAATGCTTCTGGCAATTCATCGGCAAGAGGCAGGCTGTCGTCGAATGAATAGCCTATGATGGGCGATGCCTCGCGCTCCTCGGCTACAATCACGAATCCTTCGCCGTCGGTCGATGCAAAGGCGTGAAAGGTTGGCTCGTCGGCAGAATTTCTTGTGGTGACATTGTTCAGAATGCTGCTGTCCCACACTTTTGCAAGAGAGGGGGCGCTACTGCGTGTCTCCACAATCTTATGGGCGAATAATCTCTCGGCTATTGCCTTTGCTCTATCCGCATTACTGCCCTGCGCTTGTGCAGCAGCAGTAATAATGGATAGTATTGCCAATAAAAAGATATTTCTGAATGGATTTTTCATCTTTCTCCTTTAGCGTAACAATGTTTATTTTGCCTCGATGCAGTTGAGAGCCTTGTCTACAATCATTGTATCGATAGCCTTAAGGTTGAATTTAATATTGCGCTTAGCCTTGAATGTAATCTTGACAAGCTCCTTGTTGCCATCTAAAGGCATCTTGTCTCCGATATTTACGAATGTGGGATAAACTGCAGTCTCGCCGTTGCCGTGCAGACGGTTCTTGCTCAAATTCTGCATCTCTCCTACGTTCATAGGCTCAATAGCAACAAAATCATAGTCGTTTGTGCTGTAGGGTATTGCAAGGCTCAATGCGTTTACGTGCTGCATATTCTCGCCCTTGACGGTTACAATAACCTCCTCGCCGCTCTTGTAATTCTTTTTGTCGGCGGCAATGCTTATAGAGCCGCTTACCGCTGCCCCGTAGCCGTTGGCACCATCCTCGAGCTTGGTTGCAACAACCGAAATATCGTATGCGTCTATGAGGCCATTCTCGTTGATGTCGCCTATGCTCACATAGTCAAAATCGGAGTCGCTCTTGCGTAGACCGGTGTAGTTGATATAAGATGTAAGGTCATTTTCATCAACCTTCTTGTCCTTGTTTATGTCTCCGGGGATAAATGTCTCGCTGCCGGGAACACGGAATATATACATCTCACGGCCCGAACCAAAGTTTCCGATAGCCTTGCTTACACTAATCTTGATGTAGCGTGCGAGAGGCTTCTCAGTGAACTCGAATATCTTGGTGTCGGGGCTGTTGTTCCACTTAATCTGCACAGGCTCGCTCCAATCCTTCTTGTTGGTGCTGTACTGTACGGTAGCCTCGAGGATTGTACCGTTGCCGCCATCCTCGCGTCCCAAATAGTGAAGCTTGTCGAGTGTGCTCTTGCAGTTGAGGTCAATCACAAGGTCGAACGGAACAGCTCTCTCGCCATATATTGTGTGCCATACGTTGCCCTCCTCAAAGTCGAAGAGACGGTTGGTGCCCTGACCGCCTTGGTTGGCGCAGGTCGTTGTTGCTGTTACTCCGGTGAGTGCAAACTCAAGAGGATTGCTCTTTGTCGTAGCCTCTACTGCTCTCCAGTCTGATGCTCCCTCCTTGTTCACGGCGCGTATCAGGAACAGATATTTTGTCTCAGGGAGAAGGTCTTCGAACAACAATTCTGTGTTCTTTATTGTGCTATACATCTGTCCGTTGTTGTAGAAGAGAATCTCGTAATAGTCGGCATTGGCAACAGGCTCCCAAGAAGGAGTAAGGGTGTATGCCTGACAATTCTCGTCAGTAATTACTGCGTCGGGTGCCTCCAATGCTCCGCTCTTTGTGAGCAGTGTGCTGGGAGTATCCAATTTGCAACCTTTTATTGCAAGGGTAGCCGAATTTGCTGTTACGTCGCACTTCTCCAATTTAACCCACACCTGAGGATTCTTTGTAATCTGCACCTTCTCGAACTCACTGCCAGCAGTGGCGAAGCGGTTGAGGTTGGGCGCTGCATTGTAGAAATAGACGTTTGTGCCGTTGTTGAACTCCTCGATGCTGTTTACCTCGGTGAGCTTCACGCTCTTCTTGCCTATTTTTGCAGATACCTTCTTGGGCTTCTCGCTTACGTTCACTCGGAACTGTGTGCTCTTCTCTTTTATGAATCCATCGAAGCGGCCCTCGGTCGAAGATACACAAACCTCTATATTTCCTTTGCTGTCGCCAACGTTGAAGATGTTTGTTGTTGTAAACTCACCGCAACGGTAAAGTTCGGTGGTGCCATCATCGTCATACTCGGTGAATGTGGTCTCGCCATCAATGGGGTAAATCTCGTAGATACGTGTCTCCTTGTTGTACTGTGCAGGAGTATTGTGAGGCTCGGTCATAGGAATAATGGCTCCGGCTTTAACAAATACTGGTAATTTCCACAAGGGGGTGTCGTAGTTGTTTATGATGCGGCTACCATCGTATTTCTCTCCGCTGAACCAGTCGAACCACACTCCCTGAGGCAAATAGATTCCGTTGCGAATGTCGTTGCCCTCCTTGTCCATTGCAGTTTCCTGATAAATGGGAGCTACAAGCAGGTAAGGACCATACATATACTGATAGCGTGTGTCGTATCCGAGTGTGTAGGGTGTGCTCTCCTCCAAGAACATTGCGCGAATCATAGGCTTGCCGTCTACAGCCTCGTGAGCAATGCTATAGGCATAAGGCATAAGCTCACTCTTCATCTTTAGATACATACGGTTGATAGAGGTCGCAGGCTCTCCGAGTGCGTGAGGATATTTCTCGTTGGCACCCCATCCGTCCATATTAAGCTCCATAGGAGTATATGTCTTCCACTGATAGTCACGAATATTCACCTGAAGATTGCGTCCGCCGAAGATACCGTCCATATCAGATGTGATATTGGGTTGTCCCGAAAGTCCCGAACCGATATATGTGGGAATGTGGAAACGGATATACTCCCAATCTCCTCCTGTCTGGTCGCCGCTCCATATTGTCGCGTAGCGCTGTGTGCCGGTCCAACCGTCGAGAGAGATAATGAAGGGGCGCGCATTGTTTCCGTAGTATGTCATAATACCCGCAGCATCGGTAACGCCGTTCAATCCGAATGAGTAACCGGCACCAACCCACGCAACGTCGGTCTTAAGTACGCGTACACCGGCGTCACGAACCTCCTTGATGAGGTCGCGCTGCAAAAGAGCGGGAACGCCCTCTCTGGGGTGAAGATTCGACTCGGTCCACAATCCAATCTCAACGCCACGCTCGCGTGCGTAGTCGCCGAACTCCTTAAGATTCTGAATGTTGCCGTCTATGGTCTCTGTCTGTCCGTATCCTGCGCCGTATCCGTCGTTGGGGAGAATCCATCCGAGGGGCATATCATATGCAGCGTAACGGTCTACGACAGCGCGAGCCGAGAATTGATAGTTGTTCTTCTCACCGTTGAGTGTCTCCTGAACGCCACCATTGTCCTTCTGGCTCTCGCGGTAGCGCTTGCCATCCTCGAAAAGAACGCCGCCATTGTCGCTCTCTTTCCAAAAGTCGCGGTTGTATGCGTTAAGGTGTCCCTCGTAGAATCCGAATTTCGGGATAAGTACAGGGTTACCTGTCAACTGATAGTAGTCGTTGAGCAATGCAACGGCGTTGTTGTTCACCATAAAGAATACGTCGAGATAATTATCCTCGTGCAGAAGCTTTACCTTGTTGGCCTCTGTTGCGCCAAAGTCGTATGTTCCTTTGCGGAATGTGTGCCACATAAAGCCGTATCCCTCGGTAGACCAGAAGAAAGGTGCGGGCGATGCTACGCCACCGTCGGTCCAGCTATTCTGATTCTCGATAGCGATAATCTTGCCTTTGTGCGAGAAACGACCATTCTGCACACCGCCACCATAGAAATATTCGGTGCCGTTTGCCGACAGGGTCATTGTTGTCTTGCCCTTCTTGAATGCCACGGGCTCAACCTCACGAATAACGGTAACTCCTGTCAAAAGGTCGTTTACTGTTATTGTTCCGTTCTTCTTGCAGATAGAGACTTCTATTCTCTTTGTAGCAACGGTATATGTCTTGTCGTTGTCGGCTACAGCTATTTTCTCAACAGGCTTACGTGGATTATCCAAAAGGATTTTTGCCTCGGGCGATGCCTGCGGGTCGCGTATAATGCCGCCATTGTCGTCACGGAACATACGGAAAATGTTCTCGCCGTAAAAATCGATAGATACGCGGCAACTGTTGCTGAACTTTACTTCTACAGTCGTGGGGTTTATCTGGTAAACGCTCTCGACTGCATTCTGTTTGTTCTCTTGTGCATTCAACGCTGATGCTGCCACAAAAGACAAAAAGAGGGTTGCAAAAAGAATAATTTTTCTCATAGTATTTTAATTTTAATATTTATTTCGCGCGTAATTATAAATTAGTGGCAAATTTATACATTTTAATCCACTTTACGAAATTTAGACTCTTTTTTCGTACCTTTGTGGCAAATTTGTTTACAATAGCTTTGTACAATGATTTATCCGCAAAATTTTGAGAGGAAGATAGAATTCGACATTATACGCACAATGCTCAAGGAACGATGCTTGTGTGAAATGGGACGTGAGCGCGTCGATGAGATGTCGTTCCTTACCGACTTTAATGCAATTGGTATGCGTCTGAGCGAGACAGAGGAGTTTGTGCGTATATTGCAATTGGAGCAGAATTTCCCTAACGACTTTTTCTTTGACGTCCGCGAGCCTCTGCAAAGGATTCGTATCCCCGGAATGTATATGGGCGAGGAGGAGCTCTTCTCGTTGCGTCGTTCGCTCGACACAATAGGACGCATCCTGTCGCTTCTGCGTAGGACAAACAGCGACACTGCCGAGGAGGAAAAGTCTTTGTATCCCAATTTGCGCGCCCTTGCAGGCGATATTGAGGCCTTCCCGTCGATAATACGCGGAATAGATGCCATTGTCGATAAATTCGGGCACGTCAAGGATAGCGCTTCGCCTACTCTTGCAAGGATAAGAAGCGAGCTTGTGCGAACCTCCAATGGAATCTCGCGTACGCTGAACAATATTCTGCACAGGGCACAGGCCGACGGCCTTGTCGAGAAAGATGCCTCGCCGACATTGCGCGACGGTCGTCTGGTAATACCAGTAGCGCCTGCGCTTAAGCGTAAGATGGGCGGTATTGTACACGATGAGTCGGCCAGCGGAAAAACTGTATACATTGAGCCTGCCGAAGTTGTTGAGGCCAACAACCGCATACGCGAGCTTGAGGCCGAGGAGAAACGCGAGATAATAGCCATACTTACAGCCTTTTCCGATGAGCTGCGTCCCAATGTGCCGCAGTTGCTGCAGGCATACGATTTTCTCGGTGAAATGGACTTTATCCGCGCAAAGGCAACGCTCGCCCAACTTGTTGGAGGCATAAAGCCCTCATTGAGCAAGCACCCCATTATCGATTGGGGAGCTGCCTGCCATCCGTTGCTCGAACTATCACTCATAAGACACGGACGAAAAATGTCGCGTCTCGATATTCAATTGGACAGCGAAAGACGAATATTGCTTATCTCGGGCCCTAATGCCGGAGGAAAATCAGTATGTCTAAAGACTGCTGGACTATTGCAATATATGCTTCAGTGTGGAATGCTTATCCCTGTCCACGAACGTAGCCGCGCCGGAATATTCAAGAGTATGTTTATTGATATTGGAGACGAGCAAAGCATTGAGGATGACCTTAGTACCTATTCGAGTCATCTGCTGAATATGAAGCATACACTGCGCAATTGCGATGGCGCGTCGCTGATACTTATCGATGAGTTTGGTAGCGGAACAGAGCCTCTCATCGGTGCCGCCATTGCCGAGGCCATACTCAAGCGTTTCAACGAGCGTAAGGCCTACGGAATAATAACAACCCACTATCAGAATCTAAAGCATTTTGCCGATTCTACTCCCGGCATTGTAAACGGTGCGATGCTATACGACCGCTCCGAAATGCGCCCTCTGTTTATGTTGCAGATAGGTAATCCCGGAAGCTCGTTTGCTGTAGAGATTGCTCGCAAGATAGGCCTTCCCGAAGAGATAATAAAAGACGCCTCAAATATTGTGGGTAGCGACTATATACAATCCGATAAATATCTGCAGGATATTGTGCGCGACAAACGCTATTGGGAGACCAAGCGCAAGAACGTGCATCAAAAGGAAAAAGCTCTCGATGAAATGCTCGAAAAAGTGCAGGAGAGCACCGATGAACTGCGTAAGTCGCGTAAACAGATTCTGCGCGAGGCACAAGGCGAGGCCGACAGATTGTTGAAGGAAGCTAACGCAAAGATTGAGAATACTATACGCACTATTGTCGAGGCAAAGGCCGAGAAAGAAAAGACACGCAAGGCTCGTCAGGAACTCAGTGATTTTAGTCGTCAGGTAGAGGAGCTTGCCAAACGCGAGCAGCAGATGCGTGCCGACAGAGAAATGGCAAAGATTCTGGCACGTCAGGAGCGTAAAAAGAACGGTAAAAAGGGCGTTTCTGTACAGCCCGGCACTGTTCCGCAACAGGCCGTGGAGCCCGCAAAGCCTCAGTTTGAGGTAGGCGCGTATGTGCGTATATCGGGACAACAGGCCGTAGGAGAAATACTATCGCTGAACAAGAACAATGCCGTAGTACGCTTCGGAGCCATAAAATCCACCGTATCCATCGAACGTCTGCGCCCCAGCGACGCACCCAAAGAGGAGGTTCGCAAAGTATCGTTCCTCACAAGTGAGACACAAGAGAATCTGCACCATAAACGATTGAATTTCAAGGAAGATATTGACGTGCGCGGAATGCGTGGTGAAGAGGCTCTGCAGGCTGTTACATATTTCCTCGACGACGCAACAGTGTGTGGCGCCAATCGTCTGCGAGTGCTTCACGGCACAGGCAACGGAATATTGCGTACGCTCATTCGTCAATATTTGAGTACACTGCCCTATGTGCGTTCTTTTGCCGATGAACACGTACAATTCGGTGGTGCCGGAATAACAGTCATTGAACTGGAATAAAACTATTCAACAAGAATCTCACGCTCCCTTTTGTGGGATATGCTGTGCCTGTAAATAGCAGCATCTACCGAGAAATTTCCAGGGCCGGTAATATACATTATTACAAAAATAGTAAGGTATATTATTGCAAGCTCTCTTGTTGCAAGAGGGTCGCCCGAGTGTATCACAAAAACAGCCATAAGCATAGCAAAAATCATAGGAATCATCAGCAGACGATACATAAAGCCCACGATAAAGGCAATGGAGCATATAACCTCGGCAAAGAGAATAAGCAAAAGGGAAATAGTGCTTCCTACGCCCAAAGGGTCGGGGAACGAAAGGGCTAAACTCTCGAATGCCACCCATTTATAAAGTCCGTGACTCAAGAATGTCAATCCAAAAATGAATCGTGCGGCAAGTAACAGCGACGAATTTACAATGGAGACATCCTCTGTAGGGAATAAGAATTTAGTAAAGCGCTTGTTGTCCATAATCTCTTTTTTTGAATATAACAAACGCTCTTTTCATTTGTTTGTGAGCGGTGGGTTTTATGGAATAAATTGCTTGGATAATAAATATGGTAAGCGCGAAAAACGCGCTTACCATATTTTATTTGAGGAATATTCTTAAAGTTTTCTTACTATCTCTGGGTGGTTGCCTGCGCATATTATATATACACCCGCCGGTAGATTATTTATGTACACAATCTCCTTTTCTGATGATGCGATAATCTCTTGTATCATAATACCATCGATGCTGTAAATTCGGATATCCTTTTCGCAAATATTTCCTTCTATTACAATGTAACCATAATAAGGATTGTAGTTTATTTTTACTGCCGACTGATGCGCATTGTCAATATTGTTATATGAATCAGTTGTGAAATATCCTTCCGATTCCGATATTACGATGCTGTTATTATATGTACCTTTAAGCTCATAGTAATATGTTGTTCCCGAGAGTAAATTCTCAATGGTGTATGAGACAGCTTTATTAGCGCGAGTCTCTATAACCTCTCCATTCTCGTCAAAGAAGATGGTCTCTATTATATTCTGTTTGTCAGCATCTGAATATATTGTAAGAGTGTATCTGTCTACACCATCTTCAATTTCCCACGTAAAATCTATTTTAGTTGCAGCGGGAGCTATCTTGATGCTGTTTTCATTGGCTACGGGGGCAAACAACGCGAGAATGTTGCGATTCTCTTCAACCTTGAATTCATAAGTATCGCTTAGGCATATCTCAGCATTGTCTTCTACCCACGCAACAAACTTATAACCTTTGTTGGCTACGGCTCTGATAGAAGCGGTATCTCCCTTCTTGTATTCGGTAATTCCTAAAATAATGCCAGCTTTTTGAATATTTGAAGAAACGGAGATTGTGATAGGTTCTTCGGCCTGTATGTAGAAAAAGTCCTTCCAGCCATTGCTTCGTGAATATAGGTCGGTTGAATTATGAGGAACGTGCAGAATACAGGTTGCTGTTCGTACTCCCATAAATGAATTGTCGAAACAAGCGGCAGGCGATGCTCCGTTACAGTAAATATGCTCTAATCCTGCACAGCCGTACAGTGCTTTTTCGCCAACCATATAAATAGAAGCGGGCAGTGTAACCTCTTTAAGGGTTGATATACCGTATAATGCTCCATAACTTAATTCTGTCGCTCCGTCGGTTATTGTAATCTTCTCGAGCTTCGGCGAAACATAGTATGTCCTTGAATTGTCGTTGTTGTAATATTGTGTAACAGCACGCATCTTGCTGTTGCTTGATGTGCTGAAAATGCTGCCGAGTACTCCATTCTCATTGGTTGCTGTGCCTATTTCGCCACAACCGATGAAAGGTAAAATAAGCTCGGCAATGTCGGCCTTGTCTTTTAACAGATTGGAACTGATATTTTTAGCATTGCTTATGTCCAATTTCTTAAGTTTGTCGTAATTGCCGACAATATCGGTTGTTATATTGCTGATATTAGGAATTATAAGAGTTTCAATGCCTGAACAATCCTTAAGATTGGAGAGGAATGTGTCTCCCCAAATTGTAATCGATTTTATGTTGTTAGAGGGTATAAAATTCTTGCCGATATATTTTACATTCTTGCCAAATACAAATGCCTCCAATGAATCACAATCGATAAAGGGACTATAGCTGTAATCGAAATTGTTTGTAATACACCATTCAACCTTCTTTAGATTTTTGCAGTTGCTGAATGCTCTAAGGGCTACAGAGTCTATTGTCTCAGGCAAAAAGAGTTCTTCTATCTTTGTGTTGTAGAACGAAGAGTTGCCTATAGTGCGTAATGTGCTTGGGAATGTTATGTTTTTTACTCCACTGTTATAAAATGCTCTCTCATCAATCTCGGTTAATCCTTCATTCAGCTTTACATTAACGAGGTTGTTACAACCGTTAAAGGCATTTCTCTCTATTTTTGTCACACCTTTAGGAATATTTATGCTCTCTATCGCAGTGCTTCCTAAAACAGCAACAGGCATAACAGTTATATCCTCGGGTAAAGTAATCTTTTTTAAGGCTGTACAACTGTTAAACGCTCCCGTTCCCAATTCCTTTACACTGCTTGGAACAACAATCTCTGTTATTAAATACATATTTGCGAATGCATATTCGCCAATTTTGGTTACACTGTTAGGAATCTCTATTTTGTCAATTCCTGAACATCTGATGAATGCCTCATTGCCAATCTCTTTTACTTTCTTAGGAATTACAATAGATGTAATTTTTTCAAGCTCTTCACATATATAAGATGGAATATATTCTACATTTTCTCCAAAAACAAAACTCTCTACACTGTCAGGGAATGGTGCTCCCGATAATGTTCCTGTGCAGTTAATGGCATTCCATTTAACCGATGTGATAGATGACATGCTGAATGCCTGTTTATCGAGAAATGTCAAAGCTTCGGGGATCACAATTTCTGTGAGTCCTGTGCAGGCGTAGAAGGCCTGTTCGCCAATAGACTTTGTTGTTGAGGGTAATTGTACATTTGTCAATGAGCGGCAGTGGGAGAAAGCTCTCGTTCCAATAGTCTCTAACCCCTCGTGGAATTTTGTATCAAGGGTGTCGCAACCGGCAAAAGCTTCATAGCCAATCTCTTTCAACCCTTTGGGTAGGTCGGCCTTAACAAGTGAGCCGCAATTGTAGAAGGCTCTTTCGCCAATTTTTGTTACAGATTCGGGTATTTTAACCTCGGTGACATTGGATAGGCGGTAGCATACCGACGGAATGCTCTTTACCTTGTCTCCAAATGTAACAGTTGTTATTTTTTCATTGAAGTCACTGCCATAAAGATACCCATCTATTGTGCAGTCAATGGCGTTCCACGTGATTTTGAAAAGATTGTCGCAATATTCAAAAACTCTATCGCCCATAAGTGTTACGCCTTCGGGAATTGTAATCTCGGAAATTCCTTTACAACCCATAAATACTCTGGCACCAATGCTTTTAAGAGATTCGGGTAGCTTTATTGATGTGAGAGCAGTCATATAGCAACATAAGCCTGCCGGTATATGTTCTACTTTGTTACCGAATGTTACAGAGGTTGTAAATTGGTTGCCGTGGTCTCCGAATGGGAAGTTTGTTTCACTGCAGTTAATAGCATTCCATTCCAGCGAATTTATGGCATCAACCGGTGACGTTCCGAATATTTCTATCGATTCGGGAACTACAAGGGTGTCAATAGCTTTGTAACCAAAAGCATTATTTGCTACATATTTTACTCCGTCAGGAATTATTGTTTTTCCTTTTTCATTTGGAATACAAAATAATAGTGATAACATATCTTTTGTGAGTATCATATTATTTTGTGCTTTGTATTTGAGGTTGTTCTCGTTAATCTGAATACTCTTTAAGTCTGTTGAATTGAATGCATTATCACCAATAGAGTCAATAGAGGCAGGAATATAGATAGATTCAATATTTTTACAATTGTTGAATGCATAAGGTGCTATTCCTGTAACTTTAAATGTAAAGTTGTTATATTCAAAAGATTCAGGAATAATAATATCTCCCGAATAGTTGTTGTCGTTCCATTGATTAACTCCTTGGTATGTTACGTAGGCTTCTGAATTTGTCTCGGTTACTAAGTAAGTAATGCCGTCTACAACAATCTTGCTTCCTTTTACAATTGTTCCTAATGCATAGAATTCAGAGAAATTCTTCCATATATTGGCTTTTTTGTAATTGTCGAGGCTGTTGTCCGGAACAAATATCTTGGCTTTATATTCGCTGAATGTGTTTTCTGTAATAGTGGGGGGATTTACAGCGTTTATATGAATTTCGCTGAGATTACTGCAAGCGTAAAATGCTCGGCCTGAAATGTTATTTACATTAGCAGGTATTGTTATCGATGTCAATTTGTTACATCCTTCAAATGCGTACTCAGTTATTGTGGTCACACTCTCGGGGATAGTGTAGCTGCCTTGTTTCATTCCGCTGCAAATTATCAATTTGCTCATATCTTTAGTGAATAATACTCCATCTACAGTGGTGTAGTATCCGTTGTCGCCATCAACGATAAATTCTTCTATCTTTTGGGCGTATGTTATAATCTTCGTATCTATTGAACTTACATTTTTGGGAATCTCTAATCTTTTTAATTTATCGCAATTATAAAAAGCTGCCTGACCAATAGTCTCCAATGATTGAGGAAGCGTAATGGACTCTAGTCCATCACACATCGAAAAAGCACTATAATTGATGTATTTCAATCCTTCGGGCAGTACAATAGACTTTAATCCTTCGCAGGAATAAAAGGCATCTTTCCCGATTCCGATTACAGTATATGTTTTTCCTCCATATGTTACTGTTCCTGGAATAATAATATCTCCGGTGTATTCATTATCGTATGCTGAGAATGAAGAGCCTCGGTAGCTGACTTCTACGTTGTTGTCACTGAGCGTGGTGTAATATATTCCATTAACAGCTAAATTGTGAGCTATCGTTGTAATGGACAGCGTAAGCATAAAAGCTGTCAAGAATAATGAGCGGAACAATTGTTGCAATAAGTTCATACCTTAAAGAGTTTTAATTGATGATAGTAGAATGATTTATACTGAACAAAGGTAATAAAACTGTTTTTAAATATGCAAAAAAAGTAAAATTTATTGCATCTAATCGTCTCATTTTTAGCTGGTTTATCTGTTTGTTCGAATCTCTTGTGCTGATTTTGTGGCGTTTTATTCGTCTGTTGCTCATTTGAAATAAAAAATGCCCACTAATTAGTGAGCATTTAATTGTTTATCCTATCGTAACTATTTTAATTCGAATTTTACATCAACGTTTACGTTGTAGGTTATTTTTGCTATCGATATTTGTGCAGCGCTGTTCGGTTGTTGTTGCGCCGACTCCTCTAAAGTGATAAGGTCGTTGCGCGCCTTATACAATCGTGGCTGGGGACTATTCTGCGAGAACCAGGAACTTATTGTTATTGCTTTGCCAATCTCTTGTCCCACTGCGCCGGCCAGCGATGCAGCCTCCTCTTGTGCTTTCTTCATTGCTTGAATGCCGAGTTCTTTTCTTATTGAGTCTTCCTTGGTGTATTTGGTCTCTATAAGCTGAATGTTGGAAATTTGCTCCTCTTCGAGGCTGTAAATGACATTCTGCATAATGGCTGCGTCGTTGAGTTTCAGTATGTATGTCGCTTGACTCTGAGGGGTGGGCTTGCGGCTGAATGTCTTGTAGCTTACGTTGCTGCCCATAAAATTGAGCGACAGGCACTCGTCGATATTTATCTTGTTTGTCTTTAATATCGATAGCATTGCCTGCTGCTTCTCCTGAAGCGTTGCTTTTCCCTTGTAGTCGCTCTCCTTTATTGTTATAGAGATATAAATTTCGTCGGGTGTTACCTGTTGCTCGGCCGACGACTGCATATTTATATAGGGTGTCTGTAGGCTCTGTGCCGGCACTATCGTTGCTGTCGTGAGCGCTATTGTTGCTACGATGGCTTTTAGATTCAATGCTTTCATTTTGTGTGAATTTTGGTTACTGTTGCTATAGTAACGATGAAATTCCTGTGTAAATTATCTTTTCTCTCCTCTTTTATATTATTTTAACTAATATCCTGCCGTGTCTCTTTGCGAGTGTTCTCTCCTGCGCTCCGCAGCTGCTTTATTAGAACTTTTGCGTTGCAGCCGTTGTTCTATTCGGTGTAACTTAAAATTATGCGTGTTTATGAGAAAAGTATCTATTTTGTTGTTTGCTCTCCTTATGCTTTCGGGAGGACAAACGGTCTTTGCGCAACGTTGGTCCAAGAGTACAGATGCTCCAATCAATGTCTACAGTTTCACCGAGACGGTGAATACTGCTCCTGAGCTTGTTCAGATATTCTATAATACTCAGGGCGAGTATTTCCGTGATCCTCGTGCTCCGCGTTTCATTCTTACCGACCGCGAGGGAAAATGGGGATTGGGCATTGGCGGCTATGTGATGGCTCGTGCGGAGTATGATTTTGCCGGTGTTACCAACGATGTTGATTTCCTGCCGTCGGCCATACAGCGTCGAAGCGGTCCGAATAATCAGATTCAGATGGATATTACAACCTCTACGGTGTTCCTTAAATTGGCTGGACGTAGCCGTCTCTTTGGCGATTTTATTGTTTATACCTCGGGTGATTGGCGCGGAGCGGGCAATACCTTCCATCTGCTGAATGCCTATATGAGCAATAAATATGTAACCTTCGGATATACTACGGGTACTTTTATGGACCCTGCGGCCTATCCAGCAACGGTGGATTATGGCGGCCCTTGCGGTATGACTTTCTATCGTACCACCCAATTGGCTGTGCGCTATGCGTTCGATTGGGGATTGTCTATGGGTGTTGCGCTGGAGGCACCCAATGTTAATGCCGACGAGAATGAATTTGTCTCTATCGGCTCGCAGGAACTGCCCGATATTCCTGTCTTTATAAAATATCAATTCTACAAGAACACTCATTTGCGATTGGCGGCTATTATGCGCGACATTACCTATCGCGACCTTGTGAACAATAACAACAAGCATCAGGTAGCGTGGGGAGCGCAGGCGAGCGCACTCGTTACGATGGGTAATTTTCAGGTGAGCGGACAGTATACAATAGGCGAGGGCATTGGAACGCTCATCAACGACGTGTCGAATCTTGGAATAGACCTTGTGCCTACTCCTGGTGTCGCAGGCTCTATGATGCGTCCGCTTACCGATGCGTGGTTCGCCAGCGTGCACTATAATATAAATCCTATGATGTTCGTGTCGGCAACCTACAGCCAGACAAATATTCATTCGTGCAACAATATAGGCTCGTCGGCGCCATCGATGTACAAGCGCGGACAGTATCTTGCAGCCAATATGTTTGTGAATGCAAGCAATAATCTGCAGCTTGGTGTGGAGTATCTACACGGTTGGCGCATCGATTTTAACGAAAAGATATATAATTCCAACCGCGTGAATATTGCTGCGCGATACAATTTCTGAATGGTGTAAAAGTACTTGAAACATAGAGTTTTTTATATGCTACAATTCCGTGATTATCCTTATGGGTATTTGCGGAATTGTCGTTTTTTTTATTGCTCAAAATTTGTTATTGCTCTTTTTTTTTATATTTTTGCCCTGCGAATTATAATGCGGGAGTTCGTTTTTTTTGCTCTTCCTGTTGTGGTTCGAACACAAAATAACTAATTAAACTTCTATGGAAATTTCTTATTTGTTGATTGTTGCGTTTATGTTTATGCTGGCTATAATTGACCTTACAGTCGGCGTTAGCAACGACGCGGTAAACTTCTTGAGTTCTGCGGTTGGTAGTAAGGCGGCGAAACTTAAAACAGTACTTTTTGTTGCGGCAATAGGTGTCTTTGTGGGTGCTGCGTTCAGTAGTGGTATGATGGATATTGCTCGCCACGGAATTTTTCAGCCCAGCTACTTTGTCTTTAGCGAGGTAATGTGCATTTTCTTGGCAGTAGTAATCAGCGACGTCTTTTTGCTCGACCTCTTTAACTCTTTGGGATTGCCTACATCAACAACTGTCTCAATGGTTTTTGAGTTATTGGGAGCATCATTTATAATATCATTGATAAAGATATCATCGGGCGCAACATCGGCTCATATGGTGGACCTTCTGAACACCGATAAGGCGCTGACAATGATTATATCAATCTTCCTGTCGGTGGCAATAGCTTTTGTGTTCGGTCTTATTGTGCAGTGGCTTGCCCGCATAGTGTTTACCTTCAGCTTCCGCCGCAAGCTATCGTCAAAGATTGGTGTGTACGGTGGTATTGCCGTTACTGCAATCCTCTATTTTATGCTCATCAAGGGATTGAAGGGCAGCACACTTATCCCTGCCGATGTAAAGGAGTATATCAACAATCATACAGGAATGCTGTTGCTTGCATCGTTCGCGTTCTTTACCGTGCTTATGCAGCTGTTGCACTGGTGTAAGGTCAATGTCCTTAGAATTATTGTGCTCATAGGTACATTCTCTTTGGCGTTGGCATTTGCCGGTAACGACCTTGTGAACTTTATTGGTGTAACCCTTGCGGGATTGTCATCTTATCAGGATTTTGCAGCCAATGCCAACGGCCTTGCCGCCGACCAATTTGTTATGGACTCTCTTATGTCCTCGGCAAAGACTCCTGTCTTCTTCCTCATTGGTGCTGGCGCGGTGATGGTATTTGCGCTGTATACAAGCAAAAAGGCAAAGAAGGTGCTCCAAACATCAATCAGCCTTGCGAGCAAGCAGAACGAGGAGAATGAAATGTTCGGTTCGTCACCTCTTGCACGAAATGTGGTGCGTGTGGTTACCAATCTTGTGAATTCGGTATCGCGTAAGACTCCCGACAGCGTAAAGCTGTGGATTAACAAGCGCTTCGAGCCGCTTGAGGAGCGCGAGGATGTTGCTTTCGACCTTGTCCGCGCGTCGATAAATCTTGTACTTGCTGGCTTGCTTATTGCTGTCGGTACATCAATGAAACTTCCTTTGTCTACAACATACGTTACATTTATGGTTGGTATGGGTTCTTCGCTTGCCGACAGAGCTTGGGGACGCGAGAGTGCCGTGTACCGTGTAACAGGTGTTGTATCGGTTATTGGCGGTTGGTTCATTACAGCCGGTGCGGCGTTCATCCTTGCAGCTTTGGTGGCTACCATAATGTATTACGGTGGTCTCCCCGCAATGTATGTGATGATTGCCATTGTGATATATCTGCTCATTCACAGCCATCTTAAATACAACAAGAAACAGCAAGAGGACAATGTAGACAAGAAAATGCAGGTGATAATGTCGTCTGAGGATCAGAATGAGGTGTGGGGCGTTCTTCAGCAGCACGCTGCCGAGACACTCTCTCACTCTCTTGAATTCTCGGCCGAGACATATAAGAGAATGTTCGAGGCGTTTGCAAATGACGATGCTCGTCCTCTTAGAGGCTCAATGCATAAGATTGTGGACGAGAAGGCTCTTATGAAGAAGATGCGCCGTTCAGAGACTCGCGGATTGCAGCGTATCGACCAGGCGCTGGCTATTGAGCGCAGTACTTGGTATCATCTTTGTACCAATAGCTGTCAGCAGATGCTTAACACGCTCAACCGTATAGGTGAGCCTATGAAAGAGCATACCGACAACAGCTTCAGCCCAATGTCTAAAGTGTATGTTAAGGAGTTTACTCCCTATTGCAACGATATTTATAAGGCTCTAATGGATATCAACCAGATTATAGTATCTGGCGATTATTCAAACACTATGGAGGTGTCGGAGCGTGCGAAAGACCTTAAACATTCGCTTGCAAACTTGCGTAAGGTACAGACTGTTCGTCTGCATCAAAAGACCGGTAGCCTTAGAATGGATTTTGTATATCTGAATCTTATTCAGGAGTCTCACGAGTTGCTCAGTGAGGTTCGTAACCTTTTGCGCGGTAGCAATAAGCTATTTGCGCCGGTGGTAGACGAAGAGGTAAAAGAATAATAATATAATAATGTAATATGATGCCGGCGGATATTACAGATTCTTCTGAATTATCCGTCGGTTCTTTATAAATGAACAACAGTATGGGAAACAATAAATTTATAGGTGCTCACGTGTCGTCGAGCGGTGGAGTGGAGAATGCTCCGTTGAATGCCGCTGCGATAGGTGCTAATGCTTTTGCTCTTTTTACAAAGAATCAGCGTCAGTGGGTGTCGGCACCGCTTACCGAAAAGAGTATAAGGCTTTTTAAGGAGAATTGTGAGCGTGGGGGATTGGACCCAGCCTATATATTGCCTCACGATAGCTATCTTATAAATCTTGGTAGCCCTGAAGAGGAGGGGCAGGAAAAGTCGCGTGCAGCCTTCTTGGACGAAATGAAACGTTGCGAACAGCTTGGTCTTAAAATGCTTAATTTCCATCCGGGAAGTCATCTTAAGAAAATATCGGTCGAGGAGTGTCTCGATAAGATTGCCGATAATATAAATTGGGCTCTTTCGCTCACAAGCGGTGTTACAGCTGTCATTGAGAATACGGCGGGGCAGGGCAGCAATGTGGGTAATCGTCTCGAGGAATTGCGATACATTATAGACCGCGTCGAGGATAAGAGTCGTGTGGGAGTCTGTATCGATACTTGCCATTTTTATTCTGCAGGATACGATATTGTGAACGACTATGATGCAGCTTTTGGAGCGCTCGAAAGCATTGTAGGTATTGAGTATCTTAGAGGAATTCATCTTAACGATACAAAAAAGCCGTTGGCCTCGCGCGTCGATAGACACGAGGTTGTCGGAACCGGTCTTTTGGGGCTTGATTTCTTCAAGCGTTTTATGCAGGATTCGCGTTTCGACAATAT
The DNA here is from genome assembly GCA_017546785.1 of Bacteroidaceae bacterium. Taxonomy (GTDB): domain Bacteria; phylum Bacteroidota; class Bacteroidia; order Bacteroidales; family Bacteroidaceae; genus HGM04593. The sequence continues at coordinate 146,742 of JAFYRW010000042.1, forward strand.
TCCTATTATATTGGAGACCCCCGATGAGACCCGTTGGGCTGAAGAAATAGCACTATTACGAAGTTTTTCTAAATAATTTTGAAAATTTTTCGCAAAATGTTTGGTGGGTAAAAAAAATACCCTTATCTTTGCAGCGTTAAATGAGAGACGACCATAATCATTTAGCTGAAAAACTTTAGGAAAGGTGGCAGAGTGGTCGATTGCACCGGTCTTGAAAACCGACGTACTGAGAGGTACCGGGGGTTCGAATCCCTCCCTTTCCGCAGAAAAAAATCAGGTAACAACGTTACCTGATTTTTTTTATAATGCCTCTACGGTGCGTGTGCGGAACGATTCGCGTGCCTTGCGTATATATAGCTTGATTATATCCTGCGGAAGAGCCGATGAGTTTACGAATCTTCTTGTACGTTCGGGGAATTTTGCTAATGCCGTAGCCAGCAACCAAGCAATGCCCATACGCACATAATAAGGCTCTGCGCCCTGTACGGTGCCTTGCTGTGCCTTTTTTGGCTTTCCTTTTGCTGTCCTGTAACAGGACTTTATATTTTCTACGGGAATGCTCTCTATGCGATTGAATACTCTATCTATCCACTCTTCGTCCAAAAAATAGGTCATTACAAAGACTGTGGCGAAGCGAACCTCAAATTCTCGCGTCGATTCAAAATATTGCTGAAGAAACTCCCACACAGCCTCTTTGTCGGCATTTTTCATCCATTTTGCGTGGGCGCAATAGGAGTCGCATACTGCCCAATTGTCAATTATGGGCACATAGTGGGTGAGCCTTTCTAACCGTTCGGTCAGCGTGTATTTCTGTAGGTTTATGAGAAAGCCCCATATTACCGTCTCTTCGTAGCTGAGGCTCTTTTCGTCGCTGCTCTCGAATGCCCGGATTACAGAATCGCCGTTGCTGCATAGCTTCTCTTGTCCGTCGGGTAGTGTGATGCTTGTGCTGCTGCGCGACAGTTGCTTGGCTGTCTGCTTCATTTCGGGGGAGTGTAGCCCCAATACCTGTCTGTCGGGTAGTGCGTTTATCACTCTTAAATGGCCGTCGCGATAGTGCGCGTCGTTTAAAAAGCGCTCGCATACAAGAGGGTGTAAAAACTGTTCTATCATTGTTATTCGGGGTATATCATCTTTTTTGTTACTCCGCCGTCTATTGTTATGCACTGCCCGTTGATGAATTCGCTTTTTTTGTCGCATAGGAATAGGCAGGCGTGTGCAATATCTTCGCCGTGGCCCACTCGTCCCGACAGATGAAAGGCGTGGTCCTCGGGGCGTAGAATCTCATTCTCGTTTACGCTTATCCAGCCGGGAGCAATGCTGTTTACTGTAATATGATAGGGGGCAAGCGATACTGCCAATGCGTGTGTGAGCGACCATATTCCGCCTTTTGACGCTGCATAGGCCTCGCTGCCGGGCTCGCTCTGCAGGTAGCGTGTGGAGCAAATATTTACTATTCGTCCGTAATTGTTCGTGTTGCCGCTTTTCTTGCGCAGTATGGCCATCATACGTGCTGTGATGAATGCGGGGCGAAGATTGGTGCTCAGCACCCTGTCGAAATGCTCTACTGTGGTCTCTGTGATAGGCTCAAATTCGCTTATTCCTACATTGTTCACAATAATATCAATGTCGCCCCATTCGTCGTAAAGGCTCTGTAGGGTATTCTCCAATGCCTCTTTGTCGCATACGTCAATGGCAAAGAAGCGTGTGCCGGTAGCTGCTGCAAATTCCTCTCCATTTTTTGTGTCAATGTCGCAGAATGCTACAATGTCATCGGCGGCAACAAAGGCCTCTGCTATGGCACGTCCTATTCCGTGTGCAGCTCCCGTAATGAATACTCGTCGCTTATTGTTCATATAAATAAGATGTATAAAATAAAATCCTCTTTGGCAAATATAAGACTTACAAAAGTTTCTACACTATTTATTGAACCTTTTTTATCTATTTAATAATGTGTAGCTTGCATAAAATATCTATTTAAGTTTGTTGGAAGTTCAATTTTTTATAATTTAGCGCAAATTGTAAAAAATGTAAAATGAAATTAAAATTTCTTATTTTATTGCTGCTGTCCCCCTTTTCGCTTCTTTTGTCGGCTCAAGAGGGACGTCTGAATATGAATCTAAAGGGTGGAAACAATGCGGCATTAGGCCATTTTGTCGCTCTCTCGTTCGATGCGCGTCATAGTCTGGAGAAATATTTTTCGGTAGAAGGAGGATTGCTCTATAATTCAGCTAAAGGTCTTGTTGCCGAGGCGCGCCCCTCTCTTTTCTGCGATTTTCCGGCCGGCCGTCTGAGTGTTGAGGCTCTTTTGCATTATTCACCATATTCGGGCATACATAATTATGCCTTAGGCGGTGGAGTAGCTTTTGATTCGCGTTATATTTCGCTTACAATGGGCTATTATTATCGTGCATTATCCACAGCCGGAAGTAGCCTGAATGAGCCTTTCAATATCTATTATGGGCTTACTGTGAACTGCCTGCCCTCTGTCTCAAAATGGGATTTAATGGTCTCTCTGTCCAATTGCCGTATTTTTGAATTGGAACGACACTATCAGCCTTCGCTCTTTGTCGATGCCTGGTGGTATCCTGCCGATAAATATGGCATAACATTGGGTGTGTGCTATAAGCCAGCAGGAATGTTTAATTTGTCGAGTGACTATTATCAATTATATGCAAATATTGGAGGATGCTACAGATGGTAAAAAAAGTATATTATATTGTGCTGTTACTACTGCTTTGCGGTTGCGACAAAATTGATTTTAAAGGTCTTGTGATGGCTACCGGTGATATGGTGGACAGCCGTTACGAACAGAGCTTCGAGCTTCATAAGGGCGCTTCTGTTGCCTCTATTGCTGTTACCGACTCTTATCTCTTTTATGTATCTACCGATGCTCATATAAACGACGATACAAGAAATATTAAGGAGTTTGCCAATGCTCTGCGCAACGACGGGAATGCTCTCTTTGGTGTTATGCTCGGCGACTGCATCGACAAGCGCGGCAGTATGCCTCTCTATTGCGATGCTATCGATTATAAGGCTGATGAACAGAAATATCCTCTTCCAATCTTCTCGGTGATAGGCAACCACGACCTCTTCTTCGAGGGGTGGGACCATTTTCGCAATCTTTTGGGAGCATCGGTCTATTGGTTCGAGACTATCTACGATGGCGGAAAAGACCTCTTTATCACCCTTGATACGGCAAGCGGTACGCTGGGAGCCAAGCAAATTGAATGGTTGCAGGAGTTTCTCGCTTCTGTGCGTGACAATTATCGTCACTGCATTGTGTTCACCCACACTAACCTTCTTTATACCGACACTTCTCAGGTAAGTTCGGGTAATCTTCCTTTAGAGGAGACATTGTTGCTGTTCGATATTTTCGGCGAGCATAATGTTACCCTCTGTCTGCAAGGACACGACCATTATCGCGAGGATGTAATGTTCAAAGGAGTGCGTTATACTATAGTCGGTGCCATACGCAAAGAGTTTGAGAAGGCGGAATATCTCTGTGTGCGTCTCTCCGACAGCGGCGTCGAGTATGAGTGGCGCTATATTCAATAGCATAAAAAATGATGCGTAGCAATGCTACGCATCATTTTTTATATTTAGCCCTGCAGCCCGTCGATAGGCTGCATTTTTTTATCAGATGAAAATGAATTTAAGAATAAACAATATTGCCAGAATATACATTGCTGGAGTCAATTTCTTGAATTTTCCGCAAATGACATTCATTGCAACATAAGTAATCATACCCAAAAGTATTCCGTTGGGAATAGAATAGGTAAGAGGCATTGTGATAAGGCATATAAATGCGGGAATAGCCTCCGAGGGGTCGTCGAACGGAATCTTTTTGATAGGCTCTATCATCAACATTCCCACAATGATAAGCGCGGGTGCTGTAGCTGCCGAGGGAATCGAAAGGAACAGCGGCGAGAAGAATAGCGACACTGCAAAGCAGATGGCAATGACGAATGCTGTAAATCCCGAACGGCCGCCCTGTGTTACTCCTGTAGCGCTCTCAACGTATGTTGTGGTAGTGGATGTTCCGAGTATGGCTCCTGCGGTAGTAGCAATAGAATCGGACAAGAAGGCCTGTTTTAGTCTGTTGATATTTCCTTTCTCGTCAATCATCTTTGCCTTTGTACATATACCGACCAATGTTCCCATTGTACCGAACATATCAATAAAAAGGAATGTAAATACCACAATCAGCATATCCAATGTGAATATCTTGTTCCATTCGAACTTGAATAATATAGGCATTACCGATTCAGGCTGCGAAAGTACTCCCTTAAATTGGCTGACACCCATAGGAACACCTATGATCATTGTGATAATGATTCCGCCGAGGATAGCTCCGGGTATATTGCGGGCGTACATAAATCCTGTGATTATCACTCCTATAAGTGCCAACAACGCCGGCCCTGATGTAATATCGCCGAGAGAAATTATTGTCGTATCGTTCGAAACGACAACGCCCGCACTCTGCAGTCCAATGAAGGCAATGAATAGTCCTATTCCCGCTCCAATGGCGTTCCTTATGCTCAAAGGTATTGCGTTCACAATGGCCTCGCGTACGTTGGTAAGCGTTAGCAGAATAAAAATAAGACCCTCGAGGAATACGGCTGTCAGAGCAAACTGCCACGAATATCCCATTCCTAAACAGATGGTGTAGACGAAAAAGGCGTTAAGTCCCATTCCGGGGGCGAGTCCGAAAGGTAGCTTGCCGATGAATGCCATTGCAAGGCAGCCTACAATGGCCGCAAGGGCTGTTGAGGTAAATACTGCGCCTTCGGGCATTCCCTCGAGATTTTTAAACAAAGAAGGATTTACCGCAAGAATATAGGAGATTGTAAAGAATGTTGTAATACCGGCGAGAATTTCGGTACGTATGGTTGTCTCCGCGGGATTGAATCCAAATAATTTCTTTAACATATTTTTGAGATATTAGTGTTTCGCAAAGTTATATTAAATTATTTAAATTTTACCCGTTTGTGTGCAGATAACATCTTTTTTCTTAAAATAAGTGCGGTGCGCTTGTCTCTGTGTTCCTATAAAATGCCTGACGGTTTTTCTGTAGCTCTACTGTTGTGGCCGTACATAATAAAAAACGTCCGATGAAAATAATACCGGTCAATATGCTTTATTTAGCGTATTATTGCCTATTTTTACCACGCTAAAGAAAAAGGAAAATGAGAAAATTCTCTTTTGTGTTGTTTGCTCTGCTGCTGAGTGTGAATATGCTCTTTGCGCAGAAGAATCAGGAGATTTACAGCATAGGATTCTATAATCTCGAGAATCTCTTCGACACTATTCACGATAAAGGAAAAAACGACTATGAATATCTGCCAGACGGCGTTAATCGTTGGAATACAAAGAAGTATCGCAGTAAGCTGAAGAATATGGCAACGGTGCTCAACGAAATGTCGGCCGATGAAACATCTATGGGGCTTGCAGCCGTCGGAGTCTCTGAGGTTGAGAATATAAGAGTGCTCAAAGACCTTGTTAATCACAAAATTCTGGCGCATCGTAAATGGGGCATTGTGCACGTCGAGGGTCCCGACAAGCGCGGAGCCGACTGTGCGCTGCTCTATAATCCCCAGCTTTTTACCCCTCTCGATAGTCGCCTCGTGCCCTATACTACCGCCGACAATGACGCAAGCTATAAGACTCGCGGTTTTTTGACTGTCGCCGGAGAACTTGCCGGCGAAAAGGTATATATAATTGTGAATCATTGGCCGTCGCGCTACACAAAATCATTCGCCCGCGAACGTGCCGGAGTGCTTGTGAAGGCTATAAAGGACTCTATTGTGGCGGTTGCTCCCGACGCCAAGATTGTGATTATGGGCGACCTTAACGACGACCCCGACGATGAGAGTGTGAAAAATTCTTTGGGCGCAAAGCAGAATATTGTCGAGGTTAAGAGCGCGGGCGACCTTTACAACCCCTGGTGGAATATTCTGCGTCGCGACAGGCTGGGAACACTCAAATATAAGGGAAAATGGAATCTCTTCGACCAGATAATCGTTGGCGGTAATCTTGTGGGCAAGAGAGGTGTTACACTGAAATTCCATAAGGCGCAGATTTTTGTCCGCGACTATATGCTGCATAAGAGTGGTAAGCATAAAGGCTCGCCCAAGCGCACGCTGTCGGGGCGAGAGTGGCTCGATGGCTACAGCGACCATCTGCCGGTGATAATATACCTTAAAAAAGATTAGCGGCAGAGTCTCTGCCGCTAACCAAAGGCTGCATTATATGTTCATTCGGCTCTCAACCATTTCCCAATCGACAATATCCCACAGGCGCTTAACATATTCGGCGCGTCTATTCTGATAATCGAGATAATAGGCGTGCTCCCAAACATCAATGCCATAGAGAGGTGTAAGCCCCTGACGTATAGGATTGTCGCCGTTAGGGCAGCTTACTATGCTCAATTTGTCGCTGTCGTCCTGCACCAACCACACCCAGCCCGACCCGAATAGTGCCGCCGAGGCATCCTCTATCTTCTTTTTCATTGTGTCGAAGCTGCCAAAATCAAAGCGTATGGCGCTCATCAGTGCCCCCGATGGCTGGTTCTTTGGCAAAGGGGTAGCGGTGAACTGCTCAAAATAGAGTGTGTGGTTGAGTACCTGCCCTGCATTGTTGAACAATGGCCCTTTGGGTGCGGCAATTACTATCTCGCGCAGTGTCATTCCTTCGTATTCTGTGTCGCCGACCAGATTGTTCAGATTATCCACATACGTCTGCAGATGCTTGCCGTAGTGATATTCTATTGTTGCTTGACTAAGAACGGGCGACAATGCGCTGTTGGGGTAGGGCAGTATGGGCATATGATAGCCTGTTGTCTTACTCTTGAAAATTGTACTCATAGATATTCTATTATAAAGTGTATGATTTTATAACAAGGTTTATGCCCTTATGTTCGGCTGTATTGTGAATTTTCTTTATCTTCGCGAGGAAATAAGAAAAGGAATGTTTGTAAATTACGAAGAAGAGTTGAACGGGGTACAGCTTGATGCGGTACGTTATCTCGACGGCCCTGCGCTGGTTATTGCCGGTGCCGGATCGGGAAAGACAAGGGTGCTGACATATAAAATATCGTACCTTCTTGAGCAGGGCTATGAGCCGTGGTCCATTTTGGCATTGACATTTACCAACAAGGCCGCAAAAGAGATGAAAGAGCGCATCGCACGTCAGGTGGGCGAGCGCACAGCATCCTATTTGTGGATGGGAACGTTCCACTCTATATTCTCGAAGATTCTGCGTCGCGAGGCTCATCTGCTGGGCTACGACCCTAATTTCACTATATACGACCAAACAGACTCGCGCAGCCTTGTCAAGAGCATAATAAAAGAGATGCAGCTCGACGACAAGACCTATAAGCCGGCCTCAGTTGCCGAACGAATATCTGCCGCTAAAAGCCGCCTTATAACTCCCGAGGATTATTCTCGCGACCAGGGACTGCTGATGGATGACCAACGCGCCCGCATACCATCGACTGCCGAAATTTACAGCCGCTACGCTGCCCGCTGTCTGCAGGCCAATGCAATGGATTTTGACGACCTTTTGGTGAATACCTATAAGCTCTTCAGCCACTATCCGGCGGTGTGCGAGAAGTATGCCGCGCAGTTCCGCTATGTGCTTGTCGATGAGTATCAGGATACTAACTACGTTCAAGGCTGCATTGTGTGGCTGCTTACACAGACGCGCAAGGCAATATGTGTGGTGGGCGACGATGCTCAGAGTATCTATTCGTTCCGTGGAGCCAATATCGGCAATATCCTCGGCTTTACCAAGCAGTACGAGAATGCCGTAATCTTTAAATTGGAGCAGAATTACCGTTCGACAAAGATGATTGTGAATGCTGCCAACAGCCTCATAGAAAAGAACAGCGAGCAGATTCATAAGACCGTATATTCCGAGCGCGGCGAGGGCGATCCTGTGGCGCTCTATCAGGCATACTCCGACTACGAAGAGGTTGAGATTGTCGCCAATAAAATATCGGAATTGCGCCGTAAAGAGGGTTACGATTATAGCGATTATGCTATTCTCTACCGTACAAACGCGCAGTCGCGTCTCTTTGAGGAGACCTTCCGCAAGCGCTCTGTTCCCTACCGCATATTCGGCGGCCTCTCTTTCTATCAGCGAAAAGAGATAAAGGACGTTATTGCCTATTTTCGTCTCACCAGCAACTGTCACGACGAGGAGGCACTGAAGCGCATCATAAACTATCCTGCCCGAGGCATTGGCGATACAACAATAGAAAAGGTAAAGAGAGCTGCCATAGAGCACAATGTGAGTATGTGGCGTGTTATTCTCTCTCCGGCAGAATATGGGCTCGAGGTAAATAAGGGCACTCTTACAAAATTGCAGTCGTTCGCATCGATGATTGAGGCTTTTGCAGAATCGGCAGCAACTAACGATGCGCTTACCACTGCAAGGGAAATTATACAGTCGTCGGGCATAAGAACAGAAATATATCACGATAGCAGCGTCGAGGGAAAGAGCCGACAAGAGAACCTCGAGGAGCTTATAAACGGTATCTCCGAGTTTGTGCAGATGCGCAACGAGGAGGGCGACGAGCATAATAGGCTCGCCGACTATATAAGCAGCGTGCAGCTGCTCACTGACCAGGATACAGAGGGCGATGGCAACGAGGATTATGTGACTCTTATGACCATACACTCGGCCAAAGGATTGGAATTCAAGACTGTGTTTGTGGTGGGCCTCGAGGAGGAACTTTTCCCCAATGCAATGGCGCAGAATTCATTGCGCGAGCTTGAGGAGGAGCGCCGTCTCTTCTATGTGGCAATAACCCGTGCTATGGACCACTGTATACTCACATACGCAAAGAGCCGCTACCGCTACGGAGCGTTCGGCTTTAGTGAGCCCAGTCGCTTCTTAAAGGAGATTGACCGTAAGTATCTGTCGTTCAACGGTGCATCGCCCGCTGTCAGCAGACCGCAGCCGCCGCAGGGTATGCGTGCCGGTCTTTTTGCCGCCACCAACGAACGACGCTCATTCGGCCAGCAGCCCTCTGTGCAGGAGCGCTTCCAACAAAGAGAGCCCGCGCCTGTCGAGCGTCCTGTGAACCGGACATACTCTACACATAATCTGCAGAAGGTGTCCGACGCTATACGCCACTCGTCACCCTCTGCTCCTGCCCCAATGTTGTCGGTGGGGGCTATTGTACAGCACGACCGCTTCGGAGTAGGAGAGGTACTCACGCTCGAGGGAGCAGGAGACAATGCAAAAGCTACAATAAAATTCCGCAACGCGGGAGTAAAGACACTTTTGCTTAAATTTGCGAAACTAACACTAATATAATTATGACTAAAGAAGAGATTATGCAGGCGCCGTCGCCCTGCTACATAATGGAAGAGAAACTGTTGCGTCGCAACCTTAATCTCATAAGCAGTGTTGCACGCGAAGCGGGAGTCGAGATAATACTCGCCTTCAAGGCTTTTGCATTGTGGAAAAGCTTCCCCATTTTTCGCGAATATATAAACTCGGTGACAGCAAGCTCAATACACGAGGCAAGGCTCGCATACGAGGAATTCGGCAGCAGGGCACACGCCTTCTCGCCTGCTTACACCGACGAGGAATTCGACGAAATGATGCGTTGCAGCAGTCATATATCATTCAATTCTCTTACACAATATGAGCGTTTCTACAAGCGCACACAAGAGGCCGACCACACAATATCGTGCGGCATACGTATAAATCCCGAATATTCCGAGATTGAGACAGAGCTTTATAACCCCTGCGCTCCCGGCAGCCGATTCGGTGTAACAGCCGACCTTTTGCCCGAAGAACTTCCTGAAGGCATCGAGGGATTCCATTGTCACTGCCATTGTGAGTCCGACTCATACGCTCTCGAGCATACTCTCGAGCACATTGAGCAGAAATTCGGAAAATGGTTGCCCCGCATCAAATGGCTGAATCTTGGTGGCGGACATCTTATGACACGCAAGGACTACGACACACAACATCTTATAGCCTTGCTCAAAGGGCTGCGCAGTCGTTACCCTAATCTGCAGATTATTCTTGAGCCGGGCTCTGCTTTTGCTTGGCAGACAGGCTCTCTTGTGTCGTCGGTAGTGGATATTGTTGAGAGTCGAGGCATTCGTACTGCGATACTCAATGTCAGCTTCACCTGCCATATGCCCGACTGTCTCGAAATGCCTTACCAACCAAAGGTTACCGGCGCCGAGAGTCTCGATGCTGAGGCTGTCAAAGGTGCGCCGTTCGAGGAGAATATCTACCGTCTCGGAGGCAACAGCTGTCTGAGTGGCGACTATATGGGTAGCTGGAAATTCCCTCAGCCTCTAAAGGTGGGCGACAAGGTAGTCTTTGAGGATATGATACACTACACTACAGTAAAGACCAATATGTTCAATGGAATATCCCACCCGTCGATAGCAATGCTGCGCGAGGATGGTCAATTGGAAATGTTCAAAATATTTGCCTACGAGGATTATCGCGACAGAATGTGCTGATAATAAAAAAAGAGCCTGCATTGCAGGCTCTTTTTTTTACCACACAAAGGGGAGTATGCGCCAACGTATGCGCGAGCAATATTCCTTGTAGCCGTCGAGCTCTTGCAGCAACTGACGCTCTTCGTCGAGCGTGCGTACAACAATTGCCGGAATATATAATAGAAAAGCTGCAAACGACCACCACGAACCAAGAATCAAAGGAATAGATAGGAACAGCAGTATAGTGGCAAAATACATTGGGTGGCGCACAATGCCATACAGCCCTGTGGATACAACCTTTTGCCCCTTGCTCACCCCAATAGTGCGCGACAGCCATTCATTCTCGCGCATTACCTCGCCATATAAAGTATAGGATAAAAGGAACAGCAAAGATGCTGCAATGCGCACTGACGGTTGAACAGCGCTCCAGCCGAAGCGAAAATCGAGCCCGGCAACCACGAATCCAACGAGGAATATCACTCCCGATAGAGCAACCACTCCTTTCTGTGTTCCGCGGCTCTCCTTTGACTTTAGTCGGCGCTCCAGCAACTGCGGAGAGAGAATAAAAACAGCAACGCCCATAATTAGCATCGGCACAAACAGCAGGGCAATGAACAGCCACGCTCCTGCATACTCTATGCTGCCCGCCGGAAGAAAGAGCAGTAACGACACAAAAAACAGTCCCAAAGAATATTTTACAAGCGCATTAAGCGCCAATTTTCCGTTAAAAGCCATATAAACAATTATTTACAAACAGACGTCACCTTTTTTGCCTGCATATGCCACATACGATGGCCCAAAAAGGTTGTTTCGTTTACTCGTTTGAATCCCAACGACGAGTATAACTTCTCGGCTCGTGGGTTGTCAAAGTCCACCAGCAGGCCGACACGCTCATAGCCCCTTTCAAAAGCCTTGTCGCGCATAGCCGCAAGCAGTCTGCGGCCCACTCCCTTGCCGCGAAAAGAGGGCATCACTGCCAACGAGTCAATGTAGAATTCTCCTGCTGCTGTCTCCTCCTCAATCTCTAATGATTCGCCTAACTGCTCCTTAATCAATGCGATGAGCGGCGCTCTAAGCTCTTGCAGACGCGCACCGTCGTAACCCACAATGGCACCGGCAGGCTCGCCGTCTATTGTGGCGACAAGCGCGTTGCGGTAGCTGTATTGCGAAAGCTCGCGGCCGGCAAGCTCGCGGAATATAGGGAACAGCGTGTGAGCCTTTGGTTCGCCACCAAGAGCCATAGACACCACCGTGGCAACTAATTCTGCGTCGCTCTTTTGCGCCTCACGTATTATAATTGTACAATTCTCCATAGTGCAAATTTAGTAAAAAAGAGTATCGCCGGTAAACAAATGAATTGTTTTTTATAGACAGAATATGCAGCCTTATATAATAGAGGATTCTTTTCTGCGGCCACAATAAAAAAGTAGCCTTGCTATTCAAACGAATAGCAAGGCTACTTTTCTAACATTTTAAAATTGTAAATCTATCAAATTGATGATAGAAACACCTTATTTAGTTATTATCAATGAGGCTGACTAAGGCTGTTAGTCAGCCTCATTGTTTAGGATAATTATTTTTCGATATACTCGTTTGAACCACCAGCGTAGTATAGACGAACCTTTGCAAACTTGTTATTAGCAATTAAACTGCTAATGTGTGCCCAATCAGCCTCAGTAACAGCATCCTTAGCACGGTTAGTCTCAAGTGTAGGACCTGTATTATCACAACCGCTCATTGTCAAATTTGTCAATGGGTAAGCTGCTGCAAAAATAATGTTTGGAGCCTTACCGTTGAGCTTACAATTTGTAAAATCAACTGTAGTAGTACCACTCATTGTATTGATATATACGTTTTTCTTGTACTTACCTACTGTACTTAAAAAAGAAGCGAACTTGAAATCACAGCCCTCAAACTTGCGTATACCGCTTGAAGAACCCTCTATAGAAAGAGATCTTGTCTGTGAGCCATTAACCGTTGTTGCTGCAAATGTACAGTTCTTTGCATATACGTCGCAACCACCCTGTACCTGAAGGTGACCCTCTGTTGAAAGGTCGTCGCTAATAGTACCGCTGAATGTCAAGCCCTCGAGAGTCGCCTTACAACCAGTGCGAGCATACATCTTACCATTGATAGTACCGTTCTTAATAGTTACATTTTTATGAATGTTGATCATAGGCAATGTCATAGACTTACCATCGAGGTCGAGAATTACATCCTTCTGCAACTGGTAGTTAGCATTGTATGTGATATTCTCGGTCAATACAATTTTACCTTCACCTGCTGCGAGTGCTGCAGTAAACTCGTCCCAAGAAGCAACGGGAGCGTAGTAGTCGCGAGGATAAACACAGAGGTCATCAGCGCCTGTCAATGTATAAGTACCTGTAGGCTTAACATATGCCTCATCGTCGCTACCCTTAGTGATGATAACCTGATAAGCGTCAAGCGCAGCACGTGTTCCTGATACAGTGAATGAGTTGTTACCCTCCAATGCAATAGTGTTGTTCTGTGCAGTCATCTTGCGAACGATAAGAGGCTGAATTGCTGTTACGTTGTTGTTCTTTACAACGATGCCGTAGTTGTCGATGTTACCGTCGAAACGGATACCATAAGCAGCTGCGTTGATAGTAGTGCCCTCAACTGTAGCAGACTTAACCTGTTTGAATGCAACACCATTCTTACCATTTACTGTACAGTTTACAACCTTCACATCACCTGTATCACAGCTTTGAGCCTGAATAAGTGAGTGCATATTTGTTGCAGTACAGTTCTTTACAGTTACACCGCGAGTCGCCTTAACCTGAACACCTACAGCAGTATTTACAGCCGCATCTTTTGCAGTGAAGGTACAATTCTCAACTGTGATGTTTGAAGAGTAGCGCTCAGAACCATTCTCAAGGGCCTCAATGAAGTTAACTGAAGCTGTTGATGTCTCGAAATTAAGGTTCTTGATAGTCAAAGCAGCATCAGCATAGTACTCAGAGTTGCTGTGAACCTTGATTGCACCATTGAATTTTACACCACAACCATCGATAGTAATCTTAACACCGGGTTTCTGAACAACGGTTACATTGCCAACAATGTCGTGTGCAACGTAGATAGTAGACTCGCCAACGGGAGCAGCGTCGATAGCCTTCTGAAGGTCAAATTCGTTTGCAACATAGTGCATATTGATATCGCTGTTCTCGTCGAAACGCTCGTCAATTACAACGTTGAATGTAGCGGGGTTAGTGATAAGCTTACCGAGGATGTTTGTACGGTAGTTACGCTGTGTGCGAACGTTGGGGAAGTTTGTAGAAGGAACGTTTGTCTTGCCATCTACTGCAGTCCATACGAACTCAACGTCGGTCAAAGTCTTCTCTGAATTGAGGTCACCAACGAGCAAATAGTTCAATGCAAGATAAGTAAATTTCTCATCCTCCTGAATACCCTCAGTACCGTTCAACTCAACCTCGAGAGCCTCTGTAGGAATTGCGTTCATTTCGAATACTACCTCTGTAGGATTACCTACAACCTCGTTGCTGTAAGCGTTAAATGCACTGTAAACGTTGCTAACCTTAATCTTGCTCTGCTCGATTACGATACCTGCATTTGCAGCATCTGCAAGCTCAGTAGCGTCGATACCGAGGTTAAGCTGTGCAAGGGGACGCTTCAATAGAATATCCTCTGTGTTGATTGTGTTCATAGAAGCCTCGGCTGTAATCTCGTATGTGCCGGTGAAAGCGTCGCGCTCCTCGAGGTTACATTTCTGATTACCTTTAACTACAACGTTCTTAAGGTCTGTTACGTCATAGTAATCACCATTGTCATTGTAAGCAAAGAATACAGCTTTATAAGCCTGACCTTTTGCCAAACGAACACTGTAAGTAGCTTTCTTGTTGCTTACGGGAACAGTAGCATAGAGGTCCATCTCTTTGCCATCAGCGTCGTAAATTGTACAAGCTACCTTGTTTACGGTCTCTCCGTTACCAATAGTGGCACGTGTGCTGATACCGTCAGCGGTAGAAACGGTGAATGTAGCGTCTACATAATCACCTGCTGTCTCACCACCTACGAAGTCATCCTGTGAACAAGATGCTACAGCGAGCATACCTGCAAATGCAAGCATACCAAAGAATAAATTCTTAATCTTCATAGATTTTAAAAATTAGGTTAATAAATTATGTGTTTGTAAATTATCTTCGATAAACGGTAAAAAAGTTGTGCACACTAATTTCTTGATAATCAGAATTATAGTGTGTAAAAAACTCTTTTTCTCTTGTTAAGAGACAAATCACTGCAAGATAAATATTGAGCCACAAGGGCATAGAATCAACAAAGCAAAAAAATTAACACTTTAAACCAGAATTTTTTATCTATAAAAAAGCATTCGTTTGCAATATTTTACATAATTTTGCAACGTAAATTCATCTCTTAACAAGAGAGTGATACTTTTTTGTTTTTTATCAGCGGGTAAGGTACCGCTCTTTTTTGTGATTTATATTACTGTGCAGGGTGGGGCGGTGTCTCTGCTTTTCTCTTTTTTTTGTGGACGCAAATACAAAAAACGCGCTGCGGCTGTAAGTGAATTGATTTTTCTATTAACTTTACCCGCCTTATACAATGCTAATGGAAAAGAAAGTCTACAAGATTACACCAACGTCGGGGCTTGTGCTCGAAGGAGGAGGTATGCGCGGAATATTTACGAGTGGAGTGCTCGATAATTTTATGGACCGCGGCGTACGTTTCCCTTATATAATAGGTGTAAGTGCGGGAGCCTGTACGGCTCTCTCCTATCTGTCGGAACAACGAGGCCGCTCAAAGTACAGCAATATAAATCTTTTGGAAGAACGCCGATACATTGGGCTGAAGCATCTATTATTAAAAGGCAATATAATGGATTTTGACCTGTTGTTCTACGAGTTTCCACAAAGAATATATCCTTACGACTACAAACGATTGGCGCAGGGCAAAGAACGATTCGAGATTGTGACTACAAGCTGTCGTAGCGGAAAGCCCTGCTATTACGAGGAGAAGGAGAATCCCGAGCGTGTGATTGAGATTGTAAAGGCGTCGAGCAGTCTGCCTTTTGTGGCACCTATAAGCTATGTTGACGGATATCCTATGCTCGACGGTGGAATATCGGACTCTATTCCTCTTTTGCGTGCCCGTCAGCAGGGGTACGACAACAATTTAGTTGTTCTTACACGCAATAAAGGCTATCGCAAGCCGTCGAAGCCAACAAGGGTGCCGCCTTTCTTTTATCACAAATACCCCGAGTTGCGCAGAGCTATAAAAGAACGCAACATTTTATATAATAATCAGTTGTCGTTGGTGGAGCAGTTAGAGGAGGAGAGGGAACTTACTGTGATACGTCCGCAAAAGCCTATTGTTGTGGATAGAATGGAGCGCGACACGCAGAAACTGCTGGATTTATACAATGAGGGGTACGAATGTGCTGCCGCAATTGAATTTGTGCAATAAATGCTGTTATTTTTTTAATGCGCAAATGCCGCATAATAAGACATTTACCTATTTGCGAAAAATATTTTTGAACTTTTTGCAAAAAAATGTCTCAAAAATTTTGGAGAATTTGAAAAAAGCAGTACCTTTGCACTCGTCAAAAGAACAACGCCTCTGAATTATTAGAGAATGATTCTAAAAAAGGCTGTTCAAATTGAAACAAAAATGCGGAAATAGCTCAGTTGGTAGAGCACAACCTTGCCGCAAAAAGAAAAGGTTTCCAACCTTGGCAAGGAATCTACTCAATGGGATATTAACGCAAAAATGCGGAAATAGCTCAGTTGGTAGAGCACAACCTTGCCAAGGTTGGGGTCGCGAGTTCGAGCCTCGTTTTCCGCTCAATCAAACAACGCAGAATCGATGTGTTTAACAAATGCCCAGGTGGCGGAATGGTAGACGCGCTCGTTTCAGGTGCGAGTGTTGAGAGACGTGCAGGTTCGAGTCCTGTTCTGGGCACCGGTGCTGCGCGATTTTTTGGGAATGGAGAAGTGGCGGAATTGGTAGACGCGCTACTTTGAGGGGGTAGTGGCCGTTGGGTCGTGTGAGTTCGAGTCTCATCTTCTTCACCAAAGAAAAAAATACCAAAACGCGGAAATAGCTCTGTTGGTAGAGTACAGCCTTGCCGCAAAAAGAAAAGGTTTCCAACCTTGGCAAGGAGTCTACTGAATGGAATATCAACGCAAAAAACGCGGAAATAGCTCAGTTGGTAGAGCACAACCTTGCCAAGGTTGGGGTCGCGAGTTCGAGCCTCGTTTTCCGCTCTAGAAGGCAGTCTGATGACTGCCTTTTTTGTTATATATTGCATTCTTGCTCTCTTTGCAGTTCGAGGAAGAGTGGTGTAAATATTATCTTTGTTTCTTCTTTAATGTTTTTTAAAACATAATCTCTTGTTGTTAAATTGCTTTATGCTTTCTTTGCCATAGAAAATAGAGTATATCAAGGCTCTGTAGTTGTTTATCGTAAAATGTAGGAATTATGCAGATTGTTAAATTGAAAGGATTTATTGGCGCGTCGCTGCTGCTTATGGTAGGCGCCATTGTGTTGGGTTATCTTGTTGCAGGAGGTATGAAGTCCTTTATGCAAATAGGTCGGTATGTTGAGGTTAAGGGCCTTGCCGAGCGTGAGGTGCTTGCCAACAAGGTTGTGTGGCCATTGCCTTTTAATTGTGTAGGCAATAATTTGAATGAGCTGTATAATACCGTTGAGAATAACTCTAATATAATTATAGACTTTCTTAAGAGCAATGGGATAACCGATGAAGAGATTGTTGTTTCGGCACCAAAGGCTACCGACCGTGAGGCGCAGAGCTATATCCCTGATAATATGAAATATAGGTATTGCGTGGAGTCGCTTATTACCGTAATATCGTCGCAGGTGCCAAAGGTGATAGAGCTTAAGGAGCGTCAGGCTGAACTGCTTAAAAAGGGCGTTATAATATCGGAGGATTATATGTCGCAGACTCGATTCGAGTTTACTCAGTTGAACGAACTTAAGCCTTCGATGATAGAGGAGGCTACCCGCAACGCCCGTGCTGTGGCGCAAAAGTTTGCCGATGATTCCGAGAGTCGTCTGGGCGGTATAAAGCAGGCTTATCAGGGGCAATTCTCGATAAGTAACAGCGACGAGACTACTCCTCATATCAAGCGTGTGCGAGTGGTGACTACTGTTGCCTATTTCCTTAAATAGCGTCTGTTGTCGGTAATAAAAAGAGGTGCCAATATTCTTTTGGCACCTCTTTTATTATAAATTGCAGAGAGTGTGCGCTAAAATTTGTGATTATAATTTTTTTTTATTTTTTTTGTACGTTACAAACTATGCTTAAAAACAACAATAAATAATTAACATTATGGAAAAAATTTATGGCTTGATAAATGCCCCCTTTACTCCCTTCTATGAGAATGGTGAGGTGAACTACGAACCTATTCCTGCCTATGCGCAGATGTTGGCTAAAAATGGTCTTAAAGGTGTGTTTATAAATGGTTCTTCGGGCGAAGGCTATATGCTCACCGAGGAGGAGAGAATTAAGCTCACCGAGGCTTGGGTCGCAGCTGCTCCTAAGGATTTTAAGATTATCGTTCACGTTGGTAGTACCTGTGTAAAGTCGAGCCGCAGAATGGCTGAGCACGCACAGAAGATGGGTGTATTCGGCATTGGTGCAATGGCGCCTCCCTTCCCTAAAGTTAACCGCGTTGAGGAGCTTGTCAAATATTGCGAGGAGATTGCTTCGGCGGCTCCCGAGCTTCCTTTCTATTTCTATCATATTCCTGCATTTAACGGTGCTTATCTGTCGATGGTAAGCTTCTTGCAGGCTGTTGATGGCCGTATCCCTAATTTTGCGGGTATAAAATATACTTTCGAGAGTATGTACGAATATAACCAGTGCCGTCTGTACAAGAATGGTAAGTTTGATATGCTTCACGGACAGGATGAGACCATTCTTCCTTGCTTGGCAATGGGTGGTGCTCAGGGTGGTATAGGCGGAACAACCAACTACAATGGTTGTAATCTTGCGGGAATTATCGACGCTTGGAATGCCGGCGACCTTGAGAAGGCTCGTGAATTGCAGAATTTCTCGCAGGAGGTGATAAATGTTATCTGTCACTACCGAGGAAATATCGTTGGTGGTAAGAGAATAATGAAACTCATTGGTCTTGATTTAGGAAAGAACCGCACTCCCTTCCAGAATATGACAGACGAGGAGGAGGCTGCTATGCGTAAGGAACTCGAGGCGATTAACTTCTTTGAGCGTTGCAACAAATTGTAATTCATATATATATCATACTATGGATTGGAAAAAATATTTAAAGGAGTGGCAGGATAAGTATCGTAGCGACCTTGTCGATAATATTATGCCCTTTTGGCTCAAGAATGGCCTCGACAGAGTAAATGGCGGAGTATATACCTGCCTTGACAGAGACGGTTCGCTGATAGATACAACAAAGTCGGTGTGGTTCCAGGGACGCTTTGCCTTTGTGTGCAGTTTCGCCTATAATACAGTGGAGAAGAACCCCGAGTGGCTTGCTGCCGCAAAGAGTACAATTGATTTTATTGAGGCTCACTGCTTTGACAGCGACGGCCGTATGTATTTCGAGGTAACAGCCGACGGACAGCCTCTGCGCAAGCGCCGCTACGTATTCTCGGAGACTTTTGCTGCTATTGCAATGTCGGAGTATGCAAAGGCGTCGGGCGATAGCACTTATGCCGAAAAGGCATTGAAACTTTTTAAGGATATTCGTCGCTTTGTATCTACTCCCGGATATATGCCTGCAAAATATCTCGATACGTTGCAGGCTAAAGGACACTCGTTGGTGATGATTATGATTAACACCGCATCGCGTATACGTGAGGTAATATCGGATCCTGAACTCGATAAGCAGATTGATGAGTCGCTTCTCTCGCTAAAGGATTTTATGAAGCCCGAATTTAAGGCTCTGCTCGAAATGGTAGGCCCTAACGGTGAGTTCATTGATACCTGCAACGGTCGCGTGATAAACCCCGGTCACTGCATTGAGACTGCGTGGTTCCTGCTCGAAGAGGCTAAGCGTCGCGGCTGGGAGAGTGAACTGACAAATATGGCTCTGCAGATTCTCGACTGGTCGTGGGAGTGGGGCTGGGATAAGCAGTATGGTGGAATAATAAATTTCCGCGATTGTCGCAATCTCCCTCCTCAGGATTACTCACAGGATATGAAATTCTGGTGGCCGCAGACCGAGGCAATAATAGCAACGCTATATGCTTACGAGGCTACCGGTGACGATAAATATCTTATATGGCACAAGCAGATAAGCGACTGGACCTATGCTCACTTCCCAGATGAGGAGATGGGCGAGTGGTACGGTTATCTGCACCGCGACGGTACAGTGGCGCAGCCTGCTAAAGGTAATATATTTAAAGGTCCTTTCCACATTCCCCGTATGTTGGTGAAGAGCTATGACCTTTGTAACATTCTGATAGATAAACAGTAAAAGAGTATGATTAGTGCTATAAAAGATAAAAAGTGGTATCCCTGGCTGGTGGTAGTATTGCTGTCGGGTGTTGCGTTCCTAAACTATATGGACCGACAGATGCTTAGTACTATGCGATTCGCTATGTCGGAGGATATTATTGAGGTTGCTACAAGCTACACAGGTCCTTGGGGCTGGGGTGCGCTGATGGCTGCCTTTATGTGGATTTACGGTCTTATGAGCCCTGTATCGGGTGCTATTGCCGACCGTCTCAATCGCAAGAAGCTAATCGTGGGCAGTCTGTTCGTGTGGTCGGCTGTAACATTCCTTATGGGTTATGTCGATACATACGTTGAACTTTATATATTGCGTGCTGTGATGGGATTCAGCGAGGCGCTATATATTCCTGCTGCTCTGTCGCTTATTACCGATATTCATAGTGGAAAGACTCGCTCAATGGCTATTGGTATACATATGACAGGACTCTATCTTGGACAGATTGCCGGAGGATTCGGCTCTATATTCTCGGGGCTGCTCAATTGGCACACTGTGTTCCTTATCTGCGGTCTTGTGGGAATGGTATATGCATTGGTGCTTGTACTCTTTATAAGCGACCCCGGACGCGAGAAGAAGGCTGTTGCTGCCGACCCCAATAAGCTTAGCGTTGCTAAGAGTATAATGCTGGTACTCAGTAATATGGCTTTTTGGGCCGTGCTCTTTGTGTTCACTACTCTGAGTATGCCAGGTTGGGCTACAAAGAATTGGCTGCCCGAACTTTTGGCCAATGTTATTGCCGGTAGTTGGGCTATGGAGCCTGCCGAGGCTATGAACTATGCCGGTCCTATTGCTGTGATAAGTCTTGCAGGAGCGTCGTTCTTGGGTGCTATGATTGGTGCCCGTCTGTCGGATAAATGGGTGCAGAAGAATGTCCGCGGCCGCGTGTATACAAGCTGTATAGGATTGGCGCTTATTGTCCCCTCGCTTGTGTTTATGGGATTGGGAAATAGTCTTTTTGCTGTTATTCTTGCAATATTGTGCTTTGGTATAGGCTATGGATTCTTTGATACCAATAATATGCCTATCCTCTGTCAGTTTGTGCCCTCGCGTCTGCGTGCTACAGCCTATGGCTTTATAAATATGTCGGGAGTGCTTGGCGGTGCGGCAATTACAACTGTGCTTGGCAACCTTTCGTTGGGCGCGGGCTTTGCGCTTCTGGGAGGCGTTACTGTGCTATCGCTGCTCATTCAGATTATCTTCCTGCGTCCTAAGACACAGAATATGGAGTGATGAAAAGAACTTTTTTTATAATTCTGCTTTTTCCTCTGCTCGTGGGCTGTTGCAACCGAGCGTATGTTGAGCCTGTAAAGGCTGTGGGAGCGGTGCCTTCGTTCGAGAATGGAATGGAGCAGGGAGTCTCTGCCTGTTACGTTGCTCTTTACGATGGTTGCATATATATTGCCGGAGGCTGTAATTTCCCCGATGTTCCTGCTGCCAATGGTGGCTCTAAAAGATATTATAAGGGTATTTACAAGGCTGCTGTGGGCGATACTCTCGTTTGGGAGAGTGTAGCTTTGTTGCCTTGTGAGTCGGCATACGGTGCCTTTGCCTCGGATGGCGGACGCTTGTATATTGCCGGTGGTGTCACCCCCTGCGGAGCGCAAAAGAGTGTTATTAGTGTGGACCTTAAAGAGCATTGCAGGGTAGATACTCTTGCCTCTTTGCCCTTTGCTATGGACAATTGTGCCGGAGCGTTCAGCGGCAACAGGCTGTTTGTCGTTGGTGGCAATTGCGACGGAAAGGCATCGAACAGAGTGTTCTTGTTGAATGTATCCGATGCTCTCGCGCAGTGGGAGGAACTGCCAGTGATGCCCTCGCGCGGACGCGTGCAGCCTGTGTGCGTGGCTACGGACAGCGCTCTTTATGTGTGGGGGGGATTTTCTCCTTCCGACGCTGACGGTGATGTTATTGTACACACCGACGGTTGCCGTTACAGCTTCTCTACAAAAGAGTGGAGCCCGTTAGGCGATATTTCCTTCGATGGCAATGTGCTAACCCTCTCGGGTGGTGCGGCTACTCTTCTCGACGACGGCACTATCGTTGCTGCCGGTGGAGTGAACAGGGATATTTTTGCCGATGCAGTGTCGGGACGCTACACGATGGTGGAAAAGGAGAATTATATGCATCAGACGGCTGAATGGTACAGATTCAACAATAATATGCTTTTGTATAATGTAGAGCTTGACCGTTGGTCGTTACTGCGCAGCGACGCTGCCTTTGCTCGAGCAGGAGCGGCTATCGTTGCCGACAGAGAGAGAATTTACTCTGTCTGTGGCGAGCTTAAGCCCGGAATACGTTCGCCGTACATCTATTCAATAAAAAGGTGAGGGGAATTCTCCTCTTAACATTAGGGAACCCCCCTGCGACGATTAGGAATTTAACGTTGCAGGGGGTATTTTCTGCCTCTATCTTTGCGACAGAGATAAACGAAAAAACTTAACCCCTTAAATTTTTACAGTTATGAAAAAGATGATGATTATTGCAGCGATGGTAAGCGTGATGCTTATTCCTGCACAGGTTTTTGCACAAGGTAACAAGAATGACAGAGGCGATAGAAAAGTGCGTATCGAGAAGCAGAGAGAGGATAAGAAAAAGGAGAATTTCAAAGGTGACTTTGGGAAGGGTAATAACAAGGATCTTGTGAAGAAGAATGACAAGAAGGCGCCTAAGATTGACAAGAAAAAGCCCGCTCCCAAAGTGGTGGTTAAAGAAAAGGCTCCTAAGGTTATCATTAAAGAAAAAGCACCTAAAGTTATTGTAAAAGAGAAACCCGTTGTGGTTCACAAGCCTGCTCCCCAGCCTGTAATAGTAGATTGCTGCGACCACAACGACAATGACGCTGTAAATGCGGCAGCCATAGCAGTTGGAGTAATTGGATTGGCAGCATTGTTGGCAAACTGAGAGCATAGAAAGTAAATGTGAGTTTTATAGTTAGTTAGCCACTAAAAGTGGTTCCCGAGGCACGAAAAGTCCGTGCCTCGGGTTTTTTATTGCCTGCCGGTAGCAATAAATGACTAAAAGGAGACTATAAATAATAAAAACAACTATTGCCTGTTTAATATAAGATGTCTATTTTTGTATAATTTTAAATGTAAATATTTGGAGCATAATAGTCCAAAAGATGAAACTCTCGGAATTGAAAAATGGAGAAACTGCCGTTATTGTACGTCTCTCGGGACACGGTGGCTTCCGTAAAAGAATAATGGAAATGGGATTCGTGCGCGGCGAAAAGGTAAAGTCGGTGCTCGATTCTCCTATGCACGACCCTGTCAAATATCACGTGATGGGGTACGACGTATCGTTGCGTCGCAACGAGGCTGCTATGATTGAGGTTCTTCCCGAGGAGGAGGCACGCGAGGAGCTTACTCCCATACATTCGTTCGGCTGTTCGTCGGTGTGCGAGAGCTGCAACAGCAGTATAGGATGCAATTGTATATACCGCCCCGCATCTACCAAACGCAATAATGTCATTGACGTTGCTATTGTAGGTAACCCCAATAGCGGAAAAACGTCGCTCTTCAATGCTCTCTCGGGTAGCAGTGAACACGTTGGAAACTACAGCGGCGTTACTGTAGATGCCAAGAGTGGCAGCCTCAGCTACAAAGGCTACAGAATAAATGTTACCGACCTTCCAGGAACATACTCTATTTCGGCCTATTCGCCCGAGGAGAGATACGTGCGTCGCCATCTTTTCGATAAGATTCCCGATGTTATAATAAATTCTGTCGTTGCATCGAACATAGAGCGCAACCTTTATCTTACCACCGAACTTATTGATATGAATCTGCGTACGGTGGTGGCTCTCAATATGTTCGACGAGCTTGAGGCGAGCGGTGCCAAGCTCGACTATTATCATTTGGGAGGAATGTTGGGTGTTCCTATGATTCCTACAGTGGCAAAGGCGGGTAAAGGCCTCGACAAGCTTCTTGATACTGTTATTGAACTTTTCGAGGGTAACAACAAGACAATAAGGCACATTCATATAAACTATGGCAATGTGCTCGAGAATGAGCTTGCTCCTATGCAGCAGGAATTGCATAGTGCCGATGACCTTCCCCAGCAGTTTCCTGTGCGCTATTGGGCGTTGAAGCTTCTGGAACAGGATGCCGAGGCTCTCAATCTGTTGGAGTCGTGCAAAAAACTAAAAGAGTGGAATACAAAAGCTGCTCTTGCTGCAAAGAGAGTGCATAATCAGTTGGGCATTGATGTTGAGACTGCCATAAGCGATGCAAAATATGGCTTTATAAACGGTGCGCTGCAGGAGACTTATACTCCCGGCGACAAGGATACGCAGCGTAAGACACGACGCATAGACCGTTTGGTGGCAAACAAATGGTTGGGATTCCCGCTGTTCATTGCGCTAATGTGGCTTATGTTTACCGCTGTCTTCTATCTTGGTGCTTATCCTCAGGAGTGGATTGCTGCCGCTTTTGAGCTTGTTGGCCATTGGGTGGCCGATATTGTGCCTGCCGGAGCCGTTCAGGATTTGCTTGTCAATGGCATAATAGGCGGTGTAGGCAGTGTGGCGGTGTTTATTCCGCAGATTCTTATCCTTTATCTCTTTATTTCGTTGATGGAGGATTCGGGCTATATGGCTCGTGCGGCATTTATAATGGACCGTATAATGCACAAGATGGGGCTGCACGGAAAGTCGTTTATCCCTATGCTTATGGGCTTTGGTTGTAATGTCCCCGCGATTATGGCTACACGCACGATAGAGAGCCGCAGCAGCAGGCTGATAACAATTCTTATAACACCTTTTATGTCGTGCAGTGCGCGTCTGCCGGTGCTTATATTGTTTGCGGGTGTATTCTTCCCTAAATATGCGCCATTGGTGCTTATAGGCTTGTATGCATTGGGAATTCTTGTCGCAGCTTTAACTGCGCGTCTGCTGCGTAAGACAAAATTCAAGGAGGATGAGACTCCGTTTGTGATGGAGCTTCCGCCCTATCGTATGCCTACATTGCTTGCTACATTGCGTCATATGTGGGATAAATGCGAGCAGTATCTGCGCAAGATTGGTACTATTGTCCTTGCTTCGACGGTGATAATATGGTTCCTGAGCTATTATCCACGTCCCGAAATTGACGGGCAGGCGCTTGCTGCTGCCGATACAGAGCAGATGGCCGCGCAGAATTACGAACAGTCGTTTATTGGAATGATAGGAAAGGCCATAGAGCCTGTAATGGAGCCTATGGGACTTAATTGGCGTGCGACTATTGGTATTATAACAAGTATTCCTGCCAAAGAGCTTGTGGTGAGTACTTTAGGAGTGCTCTACAGCAGCGACGGCGAGGAGGGACTGCAGGAGAGCCTTGTGTCGTCGGGCGACTTTACCCCACGCTCGGCAGCGGCGTTCCTTGTCTTTATATTGCTGTTCTTCCCCTGTATTGCAACCGTAGCAGCTATTGCCTCGGAGACAGGCAGCCGTCGATGGGCTGTGTTTGCGGTTGTATATAATACTACGGTAGCGTGGGTTGCTGGATATATTGTGTACATTATAGGCGGACTTTTTTGATATTTACTGACAACTGATAATAAGAATTATGAGTGACAATACATTATACTCCGACAGGATGAAGATGGCAGAGCTTGTTGCTGCTGACGGTAACCTCCTGTCGATACTGCAACGTCTGGGAATTGAACTTGGATTCGGCGAGGCAACGGTAGCCGATGTCTGTGCGCGCTACGGACTCTCAAAATCTCTTTTCCTTGTAATATGCAACATTTACTCTTTTCGTCACTATGCTCCGGCAATGGACTCTTTGGACAAAAATGATATTGTGCATATAATAAATTATCTGCGTGTGTCGCATAAGTATTATAAAGAGGTGTGCTTCCCCGGTATTCATAATAAGATTCACAAGCTTGTTGAAGGACTCGATGATATTAACCGTCGCCTCATAGATAAGTTCTACGACGATTATGATAATGAGGTAAACAACCACTTCTATTTCGAGGAGAATGTGGTTTTTCCTTATATCGATTCGCTGTTCAATGCCGTCTTTGCTGGCGAGAATGAATTTTCTATCGTTAAGTTCGAGGAGAATCACAGCAATATAGGTGAAAAACTCAACGACCTTAAGAATATTCTCATAAAGTATCTACCCGAGAAATATTCCTCTCCGATGAGATTCGAGATTCTTAAGGAAATTTGTGCTATGGAGAATGAGCTTCGCAAGCACTCTCTTATAGAGAATAAGCTGCTTGTGCCGCTTGTGCAAAATTTGGAGAATAGCTATGAGTAGTAGTGAAAAATATAGGATTCTGCTTATTGAGCCGTCGGAGATTATAGCTTCCGGCTTTAGGGCTGTCGTCTCTAAAAGTACCGATTTTGAGATTGTAAATACTCTGTCGAATCTATCGTATTATACTCCTGCACAGGCTCATTGCGACATTATTGTTATAAATCCTGCTGTGATAAACTATAATGAACGGTTCGATATCCGCTCCTATTTCTTGTCCGATGATGAGGATATTTGCATTGTTGCGCTGACCAACAGCGGCTACGAGGAGAATGTTATGCGTCAATATGACGGCTGCATAAATATCTATGACAATACCGCGAGAATATTCCAGAAATTGCATACAGCAATAGAGGAAGCCAAGCAGTCGCCGAAGAATGAGCTTAATGAACTGTCTACCCGCGAGCGCGATATTCTTGTGGCAGTGGCAAAGGGAAAGACAAATAAGGAGATTGCTGATGAGTATAATATATCGGTATATACGGTAATATCGCACCGACGCAATATATCGCGTAAATTGGGAATTAACAGTATCCCGGGACTTACCGTCTATGCCATAATGAATAAACTCATAGATATTAGTGATTTTAATTGATTGTCGGTAGAATATAACTCATAATGGCCGAAGAACTTAAAATATCGGAGGGTGGCAAAGAGGAAAAATATGCCCTGCTGTATGCGCAGATAAAGAGTGTGGTATCCTGCGAAGATGTTATTATTGCCAATATGGCAAATGTCGCGGCTATGATACACCATACTTTCGGATTCTGGTGGACAGGTTTTTATCGTGTGGAGGGGGATATTCTTCTGCTGGGGCCTTTTCAGGGGCCATTAGCCTGTACGCGTATATCACGCGGACGGGGTGTGTGCGGCACAGCGTGGCTCGAGAGGCGTACGATTGTTGTTCCCGACGTTGAGGCTTTCCCGGGGCATATAGCCTGTAGCAGTGCTTCGCGCAGCGAGATTGTCGTGCCGCTGTTTGCTGCCGATGGTGCGGTGCGTGCTGTACTCGATATTGACAGTGAGCATCTTGCAATGTTCGACGCAGTTGATGAATTGTGGCTCGAGAGGATTGTGAAACTGTTGTAAAGCTCTCTATCTTAGAGTCTTATAGTGCAGAATGTGTATGGATATTGCAATGGCCAATGCAACAAAGAAAAGCTTGAACCACACAGCCTCGGCAATAAAAAAGGTGCAGTAGAGCAGGGTAATCCACACCATACTCACTGATACTATCTTTACACGCAAAGGAATTGCTTTGTGCTCGCGGAAATTCTTTATATAAGGTCCGAATCTGGGATTCTCGAGCAACCACTCATAGAGGCGCGGTGAACTGCGGAAATAGAGCGCGGCGGCAAGCAACAAAAATGGCGTAGTCGGCAAAATGGGCAGGAAAATGCCTATTACGCCTAATCCTAATGATATTGTTCCTAAAATTGCCAATATTGTTTTCATATAAATTGTTCCTTACGCTTTAAAATGCAAAGTAACGATTTTTTTATAATAGTAGACGAATAAAAATTTAATAAAAGTGTGATTTCTTAAAAAAGTCGTTGTATATTGCAGTCGCTTTAATAAATATAATGATGATGAGAAAGTTTACAATATTTGCACTTATGCTGTTGTCTGTATCTATTGCTTTTGCACAGAAGGTGCATCCGATTGTGGGACTATGGCAACAGACTAATGTTGTAAAATTGAATGATGGCAGGGAGTTTCTGAACCGTCTGCCGGTGTATAAGCTTGTGAACAACGACGGTACTTATGTGGGTATTCTTGACTATGTGACAACAATCTCTCCCGACGATGCTCTGCCAAGCAATATGCCTATGCAGACAAACAGTACTGTGATAGCCCAGAAGGGTACCTACGAAATTGAGAATGATTCTGTATACAACGAATTTATAACAGACCATTATTTGAACAAGGCATTGGTTATTACAACGTCAAAGTTGAAATATAAATTCTGCGATTCTCAGAAAAATCTATTACGCATTGAATATTACAACGAGAGCCTGCAGCAGTGGATTCCCGAAATGTGGACACGCGTGGTTCCTCCGCAAGAGAATAAGGTGCTGATAGAGAATAAGTAATGTTTAACGGGAATTATTTATCATTTAAACTTTATAGCTATGAAAAAGTTGTTTTACGCTATTGCGGCCTTTATCTCTTTGGGCTTTGTGACTGCTTGTTGTGATGTTGATGTTGTAAGAACCGGTGAGCCTCTCGAGGGTATGTGGCAATATTGCCAACCTATCGTTAGTGCCGATGGTGATGTTTCATATACTCATCGTCCTATTTATAAGGTAATTGATTCTCGCGGAGCATATTATGTGTGCGTAGGTAGAATGACTGCCGTTGAGAATGCCGAGAATAATATGCAGGAGGTAAGAACTTTCTTGACACAGAAGGGACGCTATGAGATTGAAAGTGACAGCGTTTATTACGAGTATATAGAATTGCACAACCACAAGCCTTTTGAAAATACTACCTCTGTGATGAACTATAAGTTCGATGATGAGAATAAGGAGTATATGCACGTTACATTCGTGAATAACGAGACCGGAATCTCTGTTTCTGAGGTATGGCGCAGAGTGGAATTTGTAGGCGCTGCTGAATAAAAAGTATCTGTCCTATATAAAAATGGAGCCCGTGGGCTCCATTTTTTTTGTACTTTTTTACTCTTCTTTGTTCTTGATTGTACTTTTTGGTGCAATTTGTGCAAAAAGTGTGGCGAAAAACACTATTTTGTTTAAAAATGTACATATATTTGTGCCAAAATATCCAAAAGGTATAATAAATTTAATGGTATAACCTTAAAAAATGAACAAAATGAAGAATGTTTTATTTGCACTCCTTGCATTGGTTGCGTTTGTGGCTCCTGTCTCTTCTCAGAATTTGAATGACAATGGCGATAATATTGTGGGAGAGTATCTTACCGACCGTGGCGGTAGCAAAAGCAAGGTTCGTGTTACACGAAACGATAATGGCACATATACTGCTCAGGTTTTTTGGGTAGAGAATGCTATCGACAAGAACGGCAACAAGCGTAAGGATGTTAAGAACCCCGATAAGAGCCTTCGTAATGTGGATATTGACAAGGTGATTCTTGTAGATGGCCTTAAATACGACGCTCAAGATAAAAAGTGGGGCGGTACAAAAATCTACGATCCTACTAAGGGATTAAAGGTTAATGTGTCGGCTGAATTTATTGAGCCTACAAAGCTTAAATTGCGCGGAACAATAATGGGAGTAGGCGTTACTCTCTATTGGCAGAAGCTGAACTAAAAGTAAAAAGAGTTTACTCTTATAATTAGAGCCGTAATTTTTGCGGCTCTAATTTGTTTTTAATCTCATATTCGGAATCCGCGGCGTGCTGTCAAAAAATGTATTTTATTAAGCATTTTGCTATTATTTTGGATTGATATACGAAAAAAAACGTATAAACGCCACAATATATACAACAAATAGACTATATTTGCAGCTCATTTGAAAACTAAAAACATTATTTATATGAAGAAATTTTTACTTTTTACAACAATGTGCTTTTTGTTTGTTGTAGCAAAAGCGCAAATTAGCAGTATGACAGACTTGTTTGGTGAGTATGAGTTTACCTCAAATATGACTGTTACAACTGATGGAGAGAAGTTCTTTAAGGCTGGACGTTTCGCCCAAGAGAGCGATGTTGTTATCTCAAAGAACGACGTTTACTTTGCCGAGGTTAGCGGATTGGCAGGTGCTAGCGGCGGTGTTATGGGTATTCAGAATTTTGATGCCGACAAAAAGACTTTCGGTACTCACAATGCAAACTCAAACTCTCCCTGGGTTGCTTCTACAATCGGTATGACAACTCCCGACGGTGCTAACCCCTACAACGGCGGTTACTATTTGGAGTTTACTTATGATGCAAACGGTGATATCACAATCCCCGACTTTGCATTGGTTCGTGTAAGCGACTATAATGCTACAACAGCAACTATCCTTGCTCAGTTTACAAATTGTAAATTGACTCTTAAGAACAAGCAGGTAATTGTTCTCGAGGATATGTCTGGTAACTGGAACTTTACTGCAACAACTTTCGAGAATGACTCTACATTCCCCACACAGTTCAAAATGGATATTGTTGCAAACAATCAGGAGCTCAGCGAGTATTCTGTAGATATTATGTTCGAGGGATACGAGACAGTTTCTATCAATAATGCTACATTCAACGGTGATGAGCTTATTATTCCTATCGATGATTCATATATCAGCGTTGATGAGAAGATTGCTCTTTATACTTATATGAGCCCCAAACGTCAGGGTAATATCCGTTTCAAGAAGGGTTCTACAAATTCAACAATGACTCTCTCTAGCGGTTTGCGTATCGCGCAGGAGACTAAAACAGTCGAGGGTAACGATACTATCATCGGTATTCAGGGCTATTCTTTTGGTTCAGCAGTTAAAGAGGTAATTGTTGAGGCCTCAGACTTTACAGGCTCATACAAGGTTACATCGGAGAAGGTTACAACAACAACCAGCGATGTAACTTATCCTAAATCTTTTGAGATTGAGGTTAAGCCTGCTGCCGACGGTAGCTACTATATCACAAAGTTCTTTGATAAAGATGTTAAGGACATTAACAACAATGTAGGTATCCCCGCAGCTATTTCTGCCGAGGATCCTACAAAATTGGAGATTTCTGTAGGTGTCGATTCTCGTGTGATGAGCCTCGGAAACAATAAATATGTTGTATTGTACGACCAGTCGGGTAGCGACAAGGGTAAGGTAACTATCACAATGAATAGCGATGGTACTCTTGCAATGAGCGACTTTGTAACCTATATTTACGATGGTAATAAATCTACAATCAACGCTCTTTTCCAGTCTAATACAATTGTGCTTGGTGACGCTCCCCAGCCTATCGACTTTAAAAAGTCTTACACTGTGAAGTATGATGCAAGCAATGTTGATGTCAAGAATGCTGTTATTGAGTTCCCTACAGAGTGGGAGATTGCCTTCACAGAGTTCAGCGAGTCTAAGATTGCTATCAGCTCATTCCTCGGATGTGATATTTCTTTGATAAATCAGGGTGGTTACCTCATAGAGGTTGATGCTGACGATATTCGCACAATCAAGGTTGATCTCAGCAGCGGTACAAGATATTTGAAGGCTGTTGTACAGGGCGAGCAGTATCTCTTGGTTCGTAATGTTGATGGCGAGAGCAAGGGTGAATTGGTAATTACCATCGACGAGGAGGGTAATGTAACCATTTCTGATTTCTCTGTTTGCTTGATGGACAGCGAGAGCGGTGATATTGCTGTTGTTGCAACTTATAGCTCAAATGCTAATACTACTGCTGTTGATGCTGTTGAGGATGAGGCTGCTATTGCTGTTCAGGGTGGTGTGATAAGCATCGCGCAGGAGGCTGCAGTAGAGGTTTACAATTTGACCGGTGTTTGTGTTTACAATGGTGTAACAACCGAGGTTAGTGGATTGGCACGCGGAATCTACATTGTTAAGGTTGGTACAACTGTACGTCGCGTAATTCTTTAATAATCATAGAGCACCGCTACCTTAATATTAGGGTAGTGGTGTCTTTTGTTTAATTGTATTTTTTATAAGAATATGAAAAACAAGGGAATAGCATTGTTGGCATTTTTTGCGCTTGTATGTGCGCAGATGTCATTTGCACAGAATTATATTGGATATGGTTCTTCTATGGAGCTTACCTCTATGGGCGATCATATTGGATTGTCGCTCGAGCCTAAATATCCTATCGAGGAGACTGTTCTTAATTTGAAAGGCGGTGATGAGTTTACAATTATGGCCAGAACTCTTACCGGTGGCTCTGCTTCCGATAAAGTGGCTGTTGCTCTTGTTGCTAGCAACCGTGCGTTGAAGGAGATTCTTGCCGAGACAACAAAGGGTGTTTCGGGTAATACCACTCTTTCGTTCGACTGTAAGATTAGCGAGAATACTTATGTTGCCGATGATGATATCATTATGCTTGTATCGGCAATGAAGAACGGACAGTATCAGGAGATTAAATCAACTTATGCGGGTGTTGTTACAAATATCCCTGCAAAGAACTACCAGATTCCTTTCCACAAGATTAACCTTCCCGACAATATCCCCGGTGTAACAATAAAGAAGGGTGATGCTACTCTTTATCGCGACAAGATTGTTCGCGGACGCAACTACTCTTTCTACGTAATTCCCGATAATTCGGATATTAAGGTTATTGTTGAGGCTAACGGCTCTCCTTTGGTTGAGACTTACGGCTACTATGCTCTAAACAATGTACAGGGTGATATTGACGTAGAGGTTCGAGTATTCAATCCTCATACTTCTACTCCTTACCGTAATCTTGCATTGGACTATCAGGTACGTCTGAGAGACCTTCTTACTCAGGAAGAGATGGATTGTGTCTCTTATCTTAAGCTTACAGGATGGGTGTCACACGAGGATATCTTTACCATACGCGATGATATGCCCTTCTTGAATGTACTTGATATGTCAGAGGCAAGAGCTCAGAATAATACTTTCCCCGATCGTGCTTTCGAAGGTAGAGCTTCTATTACTCATATTTATCTTCCCGAGACTCTCACAGGATTCGGAAGTAATGCTTTCTATGGCATTGGTATAGAGTCTATTGTGCTTCCCGAGACATTGAGCACATTCGGATTTAACCAGTTCTATGGCTGTGCTAACCTGAGAACCCTTTGGGTTAAATGGGACCCCACTAAGAATGGTATGACACAGGGATTCCCTATTCCTCCCTGTGCTTTCCGCAGTACTCCTTATAACTACGAGGGTACACTCATTGTGCCTGCCGGCTGTGTGAACTATTACAGAAATACAGAGACTTGGGGTAACTGGTATAATATTCGCGAGGAGGGTCCTGTGGATATCTTCTTGACAATGCCTCCTGCTCCTCCTGTTGTTGAAGAGCCTGAGAATACTACAGGCGTTGAGAATGTAGAGTCTGTAGACGCAGAGAATACTATTTATGATATTTTCGGTCGTCGTGTGAACGAGATTGTCGTTCCCGGCATCTATATTGTAAATGGTGTAAAACAGTTGGTAAAGTAATTCCCGGTTGTGATATATGATAATTCGGGCAGACTTTTGGTCTGCCCGAATTTGTTTATGGGTGGTCTCTGCTATCTTTTTTCACGTTCCAGAATGGAGAGGTTCATTGCTGCTTGCTCGTCTCCTTGCATTGCCGCTTCGAGGAATGCCTTTTCGGCGGCGCTGCGTCTGTGACGGCGATAGTCTATGATTCCTTGCAGATTAAGGCTGCGGGGGTCACTGCTGTATATCTTCAATTTGTCG
Source organism: Bacteroidaceae bacterium (assembly GCA_017546785.1). Lineage (GTDB taxonomy): Bacteria > Bacteroidota > Bacteroidia > Bacteroidales > Bacteroidaceae > HGM04593. Next base: position 180,285 of record JAFYRW010000042.1, read on the forward strand.
CTCAGACGGTGATAGTCGGGGTGAGGGGATAATATTATCTCCCGAATAATCTTGTTTAGTTCGTCGGCTATGCTGTCGGGGGTATTGACATAATAGATGCGTGTGCAGCAGGCGCCACGCAGATTCTCAGGCTCTTGTGCGTTTATTGCATTGTAGTAGCTTCCTTTGTCAAAATTGCGCAGGGTGGCGAGTCGTTTGGAGGCTTTTGGTTCGTTGTATAGCAGCCTTATGAGGCTGTCGCTCGCGGGAGTCCTTAGTGCGGCGAGCATTGTGTATATTTGCTCCCAATTTTTGCCTCCATCGGCAATCTCGAATATCTCGGCGGGAAGCTCGCAGGCCTGCATAAGCTGGTCGCGCATCGATTGTGCGCGTTTGTATCCTAGCTTTGGGGTAATCTCGTCGTCGTGATCGGGAGCTGTGTATCCTAAAATCTGTATCGAGGCTATATTTGTGCGCTCGTCGTTGAGCATTCTTTTTATATAGGCGGTGAGGCTGTCGAGTGTGCTGCCGTTGTTCATATATCCCTTTTCGAGGTGAGCGCTGTTCATAGGGTAGTGAACGTGGTTCGTCTGGCTGTGGGGAATGTGTACGCTGTCGCCCTTCAGCATCTTGTAGCTGTTCATAGAGCATATATAGGGGTGACGCTGCGACAGATGGTCGCCGGCGGTAAGCGCTGACGATATTGGGCGCAATTGCATTGGTTGGCACTCGGGCATAAATATTCTGATGGAGTCGATATTTCCTATTGTGCCTTGTGGAGATGTATATTCGCTGTATGTGATGCCTGTAAGGTTGTTGGCGATATTCTCCTCGGGGATTATCAGTGTACAGCGGTGGTGTCCCTGAGGCTTTGATGTTGTCTTATAGCCGTACTTCTTCTTGAACTCTTTTGCGTAACGTCGGCCCTGAAAGCGGCTTACTCCGCTGTTTACGCAGGTGTCGGGGCTGCATATTTGGCTGTGCAGTATCAGTTCGTCGCTTGTGGGTACCTTGTCGATTGTGTAATTCATTGTTACGTACCAACAGCTGTTGTCGTGACGAAGGCTGCAACTGTCGGGGGTGATGGTGTGCGCTCTTGTGATTAACGGGCATAGAGCAAGAATAAAGAGTAATGATTGGTTCCTTTTCATATTGTTGTTGTTTAAAAGTTTGCTTATCCTTTACTTGATATAAATAAGGTCGCTGCCTGCTTTGTTCGCTGTGTGGTTGCCTTATGGCTCCATTTTTTTTATGTTTAACGCCCAGACGGTGTTGATAATTTTTTTTCGCACAATTGCCTTTGTTTGGATAATTGTTGTATATTTGCATAGTGATGGTTCCGCCTGTGCCTCTTCTGCGTGGGTGGTGAATAGGGAATCGGGTGAAAATCCCGGACAGTCCCGCTGCTGTGAATCTCCTGTGACGTCTTATAACTCTTGGCCACTGAGTGTAATCTTGGGAAGGCAATAGACCGAGGATTAAGTCAGAATACCTGCCATCGGCTTTTAAATTGTTCTTACTCGTGGGTTAGAAGAACAGTGCTACTTTTGTTTAATATATACAATTATGATACAGACTGTTGTTAAGCGCGATGGGCGCATTGTCGGCTTTAATGAGGAGAAAATAGCAACTGCCATACGCAAGGCTATGCTGCATACTGATAGGGGCGAGGATAAGCGTCTTATCAGTCAGATAACCGACTATATTACATTCAAGGGTGATGCTCAAATGACGGTTGAGGCCATACAGGATATGGTTGAGGTTGAGCTGATGAAGAGTAGCCGCAAGGATGTGGCAAAGGTATATATTGCCTATCGCAACCAGCGTCGTATCGCACGAAAGGCAAAGACTAGGGATATATTTTTGGAGATTATTGAGATAAAGTCCAACGACGTTACCCGCGAAAATGCCAATATGAATGCCGATACTCCCGCCGGAATGATGATGAAGTTCGCCAGCGAGAGTACAAAGCCTTTTGTAGATGATTATCTGCTTAGCAGCGAGGTTCAGGATGCGGTGAGGAATAATTATCTCCATATTCACGATAAGGATTACTATCCCACAAAGAGCCTTACCTGCGTGCAGCATCCTCTCGATAAGATTCTCTCCAATGGACTGTCGGTAGTTCACGGAGAATCGCGCCCTGCCAAGCGCATAGAGACGGCCAGCATTCTGGGCTGTATATCAATGGAGACTGCGCAGAATGAGATGCACGGCGGTCAGGCAATTCCTGCTTTCGATTTTTATCTTGCACCTTTTGTCAGAGCAAGCTATATTGAGGAGGTAAAGCAATTGGAGACTCTTATGGGAGTAAATTATTCCCATTTGTACAGCAAGCAGGTTGATGACTTTGTGAAGCAGCCGCTGGATCTTCTGTCGGGTGACGAGCGCATTGTGCAGCACGCGATAAACAGAACCGTGGCGCGTGTGCATCAGGCGATGGAGGCGTTTATCCATAATATGAATACTATTCACTCGCGAGGAGGCAATCAGGTAGTATTCAGCTCAATAAACTACGGTACAGATACATCGGCAGAGGGACGCTGCATTATAAGAGAGCTTCTTACAAGCACCTACGAGGGAGTAGGGAACGGTGAGACCGCCATATTCCCCATACAAATATGGAAAAAGAAACGAGGAGTAAGCTATTTACCCGATGACCGCAACTACGACCTTTATAAATTTGCATGCAAGGTGTCGGCGCGTCGTTTCTTCCCCAATTTCCTGAATCTTGATGCGACATTCAACCGCAACGATGCTTGGCGCGCCGATGATCCTAGACGCTTTGAGCACGAGGTAGCTACAATGGGTTGCCGAACAAGAGTCTTTGAGAATCGTTTCGGTCCAAAAACGTCTATTGGTCGCGGTAACCTCTCTTTCTCTACCATAAACATTGTGCGTCTGGCTATAGAGTGTATGGGTGTCGAGGATAAAGAGCTGCGAGTGGCGCAGTTCTTTGCAAAGCTTGATGAACTTTTGGAGATTACGGCATTGCAGCTGCACGAACGTATGGAATTCCAAAAGACTGCCTATGCTAAGCAGTTCCCGCTGCTTATGTCCTCTTTGTGGATTGGCAGCGAGAATCTATCATCGAACGATACTATTGCTTCGGTAATAAATCAGGGAACATTGGGTATTGGATTCATTGGATTGGCCGAATGTCTTGTTGCGCTCACTGGCAAGCATCACGGAGAGTCCGAGGAGTCTCAGGAGCTTGGATTGCGCATAGTAACATATATGCGCGATAGAGCAGATGAATTCTCTGATAAATATCAGCATAATTATAGTGTGCTTGCTACTCCTGCCGAGGGATTGTCGGGAAAATTTACCCGTGTAGACCGTAAACATTTTGGAGTGCTTGCGGGAATAACCGACCGCGACTATTATACAAACTCGAATCACGTGCCAGTATATTATAAATGCAGCGCGCGCCACAAGGCCGAGATTGAGGCTCCTTATCATAATCTTACTCGCGGAGGACATATATTCTACGTTGAGATTGACGGCGATGCAACGCATAATCCCGATGCCATAATGCGTATGGTTGATATGATGGACAAATATAATATGGGTTACGGCTCGGTGAATCATACACGCACCCGCTGTATGTCCTGCGGCTATGAGAATGCCGACGCTCTTATGCAGCAGTGCCCTAAATGCGGCAGCAGCAGTATCGACCGTCTGCAGCGTATAACAGGCTATCTTGTAGGAACAACCGACCGCTGGAACAGAGCAAAATTGGCTGAATTGAACGATAGAGTGATACACGAATGAGAATGCTCTCCATTCTTGAGATTATAGAGGATACGACAGTCGATGGACCGGGCTTTAGAACCTCGGTCTATGCGGCGGGGTGTCCCAATGCCTGTCCCGGCTGCCATAATCCGCAGTCGTGGGACATTGCTAACGGCCGTTCAATGACTACGCAGGAGATTCTTGATGTTATTCTTACAGACCCTTTTGCCGACGTGACATTTACGGGTGGTGACCCTATGTTTCAGCCGTTGGAATTTGCTGGGCTTGCAAAGGCTATCCGTGAGCATAGTAACAAGAATATATGGTGCTATACAGGATTCCTGTACGAAAATATCCTTAAGAACAACGAGCAGAGGGCTCTGCTGGAACTTGTCGATGTTCTTGTCGATGGTCCTTTCGTGCAGTCGCTGCGCGATGAATCGTTGCCTTTCCGCGGCAGCAGCAATCAGCGTCTGATAGATGTCAGGCGCTCAATGGCCGAGGGTGCTGTCGTGCTTTACGACCCGTTAGCCTAAAATGTCGAGTAGTTCGGCAATATTGCTTATTGTGACGGTTGGCATAGCCTGCGGCTCTATTTTTTCCTCTTCCCACACTTTTCCCTTTATCCACGCTGTTGCGCAGCCTAATGTGCTTGCCGGATATATATCCTTGCGGTAGGAGTCGCCTACGACAAGAATATTCTCGGCGGGGAGCGACAGTGCCTCTACTCCCATAGCATAGAGCGCAGGGTCGGGCTTTCTTATGCCTACTACCGACGATTCAATTATTCGGCCGAAGAAGCTGTCGAGCTTGAATTCGCGCAGTACCACCGGCATATTGCCGTAGAAATTTGTTACAAGAACCATAGGGAAGCGCTCAGAGAGTGTGGCAACGACGTTGCGTGTCGTGTCGAGTGTCGATAGCACTCGCTGGTAGCAACCTGCCGATATTCTCTCTTTCTGTGCATCGCTAATAAGGGCGCCTTTCTCGCGGAGATATTCTGCCTGAATCTCTATCTTCTTTTCTAACAGTATCTTGAATGTGTCGCAAGGCTCTATTATAGGCATCTTTGCCAATGTGCGCTCTCCGTGTACATAGGCCTCGCGGAAGAGTTCCTTGCCAATATTTGTTTCGGCTTCAAGATACTGATCCCATATAACCTCGGCCCAATGGTCGCCATTGGTGTCTATTGTGCCGCCGTAATCGAATATTACTCCTTTAATCTCTTGCATCTTCTTCCAATATCTTTTTGGTGAGTCTTACGCACAAGCTCTCGTGCTTGTGTTTCATATATACGAACAGTATCATAAGGATAACAAGCTCAAAGAAGAGATAGAACCATAGCTGGTCTATAAGCAGTGTGAACCACAGCATTATGAATCGTGAGTTGAATGTCAGGATATTGGTGTATTTCATCAGAGGGAGGCTGCCTTTGCGGAACTCCTTGCGCAACCACATTGGAATATCTGTACCATACTTTTGCTTCACAGTCTCTATGAATATCTGGAATTTTGGCGACATTCTCTCTTGGTTACCTGTGTAGTTTATATAGAAGAATAGAAATATCTTCCAAAAGAAATTTCCTTTCCACGGAGTCTCCTTGAAGCGTTCGCGCTGCGCCTGTGAATTGTCGAATTCGTTGCCGTTGGCCTCGTTGGTAAAGTAAAGGTGTATGTTGCGGTAGTAGTCGGCTAATTGACACTGCGAACCGTGTATCCAGAATCCCGAGAAAGAGCTCATAATCCAAATGGGTAATCCCCATTGATACTCGGGAGCAAATGGAATTGGGTCGTAATTCGAACGTATGGCTATGGCAAGGTATATGAAGAAGAACCATACGTCGCCGGCAAAGCCGTCGAGAATGCGTCCCCAGCGTGTCTTCTGTCCTGTGATACGTGCCAGCTGACCGTCGGTGCTATCGTAGAGATTGGCCCACATAAGCAGCAGTATACCGAGCATATTCCATTGTAGGCTCTCCTGTATAAAGCATATTCCGGCCGCTGCTCCCAAGAAAATGGACGCTATTGTGATTACGTTGGGGTGAATGCCTCTGTTGCGGAAGAATAGCGCGCAGCGGAATCCTAACGGACGGTAGAACCAAAGGTCGATAAACTCTTCGGTGTCCAACGATTTTATTGATGCAAGATATTGTTTTCTGTCAGCTTCGTTCATACTCTTAATTTTGATATTATATATTCGCTTATAGCCTCCGACGCAGCCTCGCGACAGCAAGAGAAGCTCGGAAAGTCGTTAATGTCTATTATAAAAATCTCTCCCTCTTTGGTTATTATGGCGTCGCCACCGTAAATCTCTAAGCCAATGGCGTCGGCTGCCTTTTGAGCATTTATGTGTAGAGCATTCTCGTCGAACGGATTGTGGCTTGTCGCTCCGTTAATCTTCTCTAATCCGAATTTGCTTTTTTGCGGATCGGGATATTGCCAATGAAAGAATCTCCCTTTTACTCCGTAGAATTTTACAATATCGCCCTTTGTGTGGCGGCAACAGATAATCTCCTTGTGTCCGCGTGCCCTATAGTCGTGCAGTGCCTCTTGTGCCTCGGACTCGTTTGTGATATATTGAACATCCTTTGGATGAGCCGACCATCCTTCGGCATTTTTTAACCATATTGGATAATCTATTGCAGGAATACCTCCCTCGGTCTCTGTAATGCAGAATGGGGGCTGTGATGCCCCCGCGTCGGATAGCAGCTGCATAAATCTCTTTCGTGAGCAATTCTCGACTGATGCTACGCTGTTCATTGCCTTTTCGCCCATCTTTCTTATTCCCGATAGCACCGAACCTGTGCGCGACATATGGTACAGCGCATCGTAGCCGTCGGGAATATTGCTCTCGTCATCATTCAAAATATCTACACTGTGGCCTTTGCTCTTAAGCTTCTCGGCAACAGCGAGGAGTATGGCCTTGTCGTGTTCCGTCATATTGGGAGAGTCGGAACTGTTACGAGGAATTGCTGCAATTTTCATTCTTCAGAGATTAGTTCTTCGGCTTTTTGAATATCTGTCGCGTGGTCAATATCTATTATCTTGCCGAAAGGAAAGGCTTTTAGTTGCAGCTTGTCGGCAATTAGCTGACGCTGGAAATTACGCATACGCGACTGTCCGCTCTCTATGCATCTTTGCAGTGTCTCTACTGCTGCTGCCGATAGTCCGTATATGCCTCCCGAAATGTAGCGTGCATCCTGTGGCATAGTATCGTGAAATCCGGTAATGAACATCTGCCCGTCGGTGGTGATATATAGAGGCTTTTCGTCGTCAATATATTCCGTTACTCCCATAATGCCGTCGCAGTCGCTTTCTTCGAAAGCCTTTATATAGCTCTCAAACTCTTTCTCGTGGAAGATGGTGTCTACCGTTGTCAGGCAGAATTTACCCTTCTTGAGATAGGACGACAGGGCATACATACTGTGCATTGAACTTGTGGTATTCTTTACGACAATGTTCAACGGGTATTTCTCCTGCAACTTTTTCAGCAGGGCGAGAGTGTCGGGCTGCTGCTCGTTGATTATTATGCTTATGCTGTCGGCATTGTTGCGCATAAAAATTCCAATCAGACGCTCAATTATGGGTACACCAAAAAGCGGAGTGAGCGGCTTTGGTTGTGCCACTCCTTCGCTTGCCAAACGTGAACCTTCGCCTGCAGCTATTATAGCATAATTCATAGCCTTATTCTTCTGCTTGCAAGTTCAGACGGTTGCTGTCGTCGCGCTTCTCGAAATAGAGCTTGCGTAGAGGCGAACGATGCACGTATTCGTACTGTGAGCGGTTGCGATAAATATCTATTGCCGCATATATTGCCTGACGGAAAGAATTCTCGTCGGCCTCGCCCTTTCCGGCAATGTCGTATGCTACTCCGTGAGCGGGAGAGGTGCGTACAACAGGGAGTCCGGCAGTGAAATTTACTCCATTCTCCATTGCCAACAGCTTCATAGGCGCGAGTCCCTGATCGTGATACATTGCCAGAATGCCGTCGAAGCGTGTGTATTTGCCGCTGCCCATAAAGCCGTCCACACCAAAAGGACCGTAGCAGAGTATGCCCTCTTTGCTCATCTTCTCGATGGTGGGTATTATGGTGTCAATCTCCTCGCGTCCCAAAAGACCATTGTCTCCTGCGTGGGGGTTGAGCGAGAGGACCGCAATTTTTGGTGCATCGATGTTAAAGTCCTCTATGAGGCTGCGGTTGAATATTCTTATCTTCTCCTCCAAAAGTTCGGGGGTTATTGCATCGGGAACCTTGCGTAGGGGCAAATGTGATGTTGCTACGGCGAAACGAAGGTCGTCGGCACAAAGTATCATAAGCGATTTTCTATCTTCGCCCAAACGCTCCTGAAGGTATTCTGTGTGTCCGGGGAAATGAAAATCGTCGCTCTGTATGCAGTTCTTGTTTATGGGTGCTGTTACCAATAGGTCGATGGCTCCCTCCTGATAATCCTTTGCAGCTCTCTCGAGTGCCTCATAGGCTGCCTTACCGCTCTCTTTGGTGGCTACTCCAAGCTCAATGTGAACCTCGTCGTTGTTGCAATTTATAATGTTCAGCTTGCCATCCTCTATCTGTTCGGGGCTTTCTATTGCATTGTACTGTATGTCAAGCTCGAGGGCTTTGCGGTGGTAGGCCGCTAATTTTGGTGAACCATAAATTACGGGAGTGCAAATATCGAACATTTCGGGTGTCGAAAATGCTTTGAATATAACCTCGTATCCTATTCCGTTGATATCGCCCTGTGTGATACCAACTTTAATCTTACGTCTATTATCGCTCATTTCTATATTCTATTGTTGTATTTTCTTTATCCTCGATGACAATCTCGGGAATGTGTATGCTATTCTCAATATCTTTGTCGGCCGGTAGTCTAAGCGTGAATAGTGCAGCCTCCAATTTTCGCATAAGGTTACCCTTCTTGCTGTTGGGAGCATAAATGAATGCCTCGGCAACAATGACCTTGCCGTTTTTCTCATCGACAATGCTGTGCGATACGAACGGACCTCCCATCATATCATTCTCCATAGCCCAAAGGCCGCGTGCTACCTGCATATAACGTTCACGGAACGATGAATCCTTAATGTCTACAAAGTCGTGCTCTGTTGTCATATAGCGGTCGGGACGGTTGCCCGGTATATTTACGCGCATAATGGAGTCGCGCATATGCATAAAGTACTCCAACGAGAAATTGTCGAGGCTTGTGTAGGGGAAGCTGTACATAACAAAGTTCTGTATGCTGCTGTTGTTGTTCGAAATATCCGACGCCCATAGAAAATCCTTGCCGCTCTTTATGCCTGTGATATTCTGCAGAATGTAAAGGTCGCAACCGAATTTGCTGCGCGCAGAGTCGAGAAACTGCATATTGTGGTGATTCTGAAGATAGGCAATCTCGTTGTTCATCTCAAAGGTGGTGAAAAAGTCCACTATTGTCTGAGTGTGCTTAGATACATATTCCTGTAGCTCCTCGGCGCTAGGCGACTGTATGCTCAGAATCATCTGCGGGGTAGCATATTTGTCGCGGCTGTATTTCATCTTTGTCTGAGTGTAGAGGGTCGGGTCGATATTTACCTCTATCACATTTCTGAATCTCTTTAACAGATTGGTGTAACCCAAAGGCTGCGTGTGTGATATTCTGAATGAACGCTCCGACTGCGGAAGGCCCGGTACGTCGGTGTCGAGAACATCGAAAATGGCACGTCCCGCGGGTGCCTCCCATAGTTCGTCGCTGCATACGACCAATACCTCGTATGGTAGTCCGCTCGACGAAGGACGGAAAAGAGAGGGACCATCGTTGCACGCTGTCAGAATGAGCAACGATAATATAAATGCAATCTTTCTCATAATATTTATGTTTTAGTGATTCTCCTGATTCTGCTTTACGGTAGACAACATTCCGCAGGCGGCGAATATATCTTCGCCACGCGATGCACGTATTGTCGTGAATATGCCATTGGCTGTAAGGTAGTCGCGCAAGCGTGTCATTCCCTCCTCGTTCACTCCCTCGAGAGGTACTCCGGGGATTGAGTGGTAGCGTATAAGGTTTATCCTGCAGTCGAGGCCTTCGAGCAGCTGCAACAGTTTGCGTGCGTAGAACATAGTGTCGTTTACTCCCTTGAATACAATATACTCGAATGTGAGTCGTCTCTGATGGCTGAAGTCATAGCGCTTGAGAAGCTCTATAATCTCGGTGATTGAATAGCCGCGCTCGGCAGGCATAAGTTCGCTACGCTGCTCGGGGACGGGGTGGTGGAGGCTTATGGCAATATGATAGTCGCCGCAGTCCAACAGTCGCTCGAGTCCTTTGCGTATACCCACCGACGATACTGTCAGGCGGTGAGGGCTCCACGCTGTCGCATACTCGGCGGTGAGAATCTCAATGGCCTGCAGAAGATTGTCGAGATTGTCGCAAGGTTCTCCCATTCCCATAAAGACAATGTTGGTGAGCTTCTCAAATTCGGGCAGACCAAAAATCTGGTTCACAATTTCGTTGGCTGTGAGATTGGCTGTGTAGCGCTGCTTGCCTGTCATACAGAAAAGGCAATTCATCTTGCAGCCTACCTGTGACGATACGCAGAGTGTTGCACGGTCGCCGTCAGGAATATATACCGCCTCGACGTAACGGTTGTCGTTTACACGATAAAGATATTTTATTGTGCCATCGACTGAACGTGCCGCCTCTACGGGAGGCTCTATTCCTACAACAAATTGTTCTTTAAGCTTTTCGCGGTTCTTCTGCGAAATATTTGTCATTGCATCGATGCTCACGACGCGCTTCTTGTATACCCAGTCGGCAATCTGCTTTGCTGTGAATGCAGGCATTCCTACCTCGGCAACAGCTTCTTTAAGCTGTCCGAGTGTCATTCCTAAAAACTCTCTCTTTGCGTTGCTCATCTTTGTTGTCTATTTTTGCACATTACTGCAAATTTGTGCGAATATACTGCTTTTTCGCGATTATATTATAAAATTATCTAAGTTTTATTATATAAAACAATTTGTGGTCTCCTTTTGCTTTCAGATTCGTCGCTTTTTATTATTTTCGCAATAGAATAAAAAATAGAACTGATGAATAGAGCCTTTGACCTGTTTTTTCCTGTTTTTACCGAGGATTTTGACGTGAATGTGCTCTCGGAATTTGTGCGTTCCGAGAGGGTGAATAAAATATATCTATGGGGTGGTGTAAAGAGCCGTCCGGCGACAGAAAAGATTGAATTCTTGTCTGTCGGTTCTTTGTCCGACAGCGGGCTTTATCTCAGTATGGCCCGGCAAGCGGAGGCGCCCTTTGTGGTGTGTGTGAACAAAGAACTTGCTGCATTGCCGTCGCTCGACAATATGTTGCGAATGTGCGATTCTATGGACGATGATGCCTCTATGCTATATTGCGATTATAATAAAATTGTCGGCGACGATACTGTTGAGGCACCGACTATTGATTATCAGACGGGTAGCTTGCGCAACGACTTTGATTTTGGCGCGGTTGTCGCTATCAGGACATCGGCGTTGAAAAAATATCAGACGATGAATCTCGGCGACTATAAATATGCAGGATTCTATCAGTTGCGATTGGCTCTTAGTCGTTTAGGAAAATTGCAGCATCTGTGCGAGACGCTTTACACTGAACAGGAGAACGACACACGCAAGAGCGGCGAAAAACAGTTCGACTATGTGAATCCCGTGCAGCGCGAGGTTCAGATTGAAATGGAAAAGGTGTGCACCGAGCATCTTAAACGCATAAATGGTTGGTTGCTACCCTATAAATATGAAAAAATAGACCTTAAGAAGGGTAAATTCTCCGTTGAGGCATCGGTGGTTATCCCTGTGCTCAACCGTGCGGCGACTATTGCCGATGCCATAGGCTCTCTGCTGTCGCAAAAGACCGATTTTAAGTTCAATATTCTTGTCGTGGATAATCATTCTACCGATGGAACTGGCGAAATTATAGACTCTTTTGCCGACCCTCGAGTGGTGCATCTTGTTCCCGAGAGCCGCACGCTGGGAATAGGCGGCTGCTGGAATTATGCCGTTCATAACAAGCTGTGCGGACGATTCGCCGTGCAATTGGACAGCGACGACCTTTATAGTGACGAAAATACATTACAACGCATTGTGGATGAATTCTATAAGCAACAGTGTGCAATGCTTGTGGGTACTTACAGAATCTGTAATTTTAATTTGGAGACATTGCCTCCTGGAGTCATAGACCACAAAGAGTGGACCGAGGAGAATGGTCGCAATAATGCTTTGAGGATAAATGGATTGGGCGCTCCTCGTGCTTTCTATACTCCTGTGATACGTAAGGTGGGCTTTCCCAATGTTAGCTATGGCGAGGATTATGCCGTAGGACTGCAAATATCGCGCCGCTACAGGGTGGGACGCATTTATGATGTCCTCTATCTGTGCCGTCGTTGGGACGGAAACTCCGACGCTGCGCTGTCGCACGAAAAGGTCAATGCTCATAATTATTACAAGGATTCCTTGCGTTCGCAGGAACTTGTTGCGCGTCAGGAGTATCTTAAAAAGATGCGGCCGCCAACATTGTCCTCTCTCAAGCGATATTTCGATAAACAATTGGCACAGTGGCCCTTTGCTGCAGAGAAATATGCAGCATTGGAGAATGTCCTTACGCGCAGATTGGATTGCGGCGTTACGTTGCAATATAATCCTGCACGTATTGTCTCGGCGGCGGCAAAGGTCGATTCAAAGGCTGTCGGCGAGCGTCCCTGCTTTCTGTGCTCGACCAACCGACCCTCTGAGCAGCTGAACAAGAGAGCCTTGGGTAATGTCGATATTCTTGTAAATCCTTATCCTATATTGCCGTTCCATTTTACTCTTGCACTCGAAAAGCATACCCGTCAGGAATTCTTGCCTATGCTCGGTGATATGCTTCTGCTTGCTAAACGCTGGGAGGGAATGGCGCTCTTCTATAATGGACCAAAATGTGGTGCTTCGGCTCCCGACCACTCTCATCTGCAGGCTGTGCGTGGCGCAGACGTTCCTTTGCTCGGTGAGCAGTGGCAGGATAGAATTGCGGCGGGAGCCTATCCTCTGTATGCTTCTTCCGGAAATATGATACACCGTGTTGTTACGTATCTTATGCCTCTCTTTGTTGTTGAGGCTGCCGACTGTGATGCGGCAATGGCGCTTGTCGATAGGGTTATTGCGGCAATGCCTGTCAAAAAGGGAGAATATGAGCCCCGAATGAATGTGGTGACAGTTTATAAACGCAAGAAGGGGTATACTCTCTATCTCTTCCCGCGCGCCGAGCATCGCCCGTCGTGCTATTATGCCGATGGCGCTGAGCAGTGCCTTGTGAGCCCCGGGTTTCTAGATGTTGCCGGCTTTGTGGTAACCGTTCGTGAGGGTGATTATAATTCGTTGAACGACGAAAAGATAATGAGAATTTTTGCAGAGGTTGGCATCGACGATGATACAGCCGAAAAAATAGAAAATAAAATTAGGGGATAGGTGAGAACTATTGACGTTGGAATTCTGCTGTCGGAGCAGATAAATTTCGATTTTATCGGCGAATATTTGCTCGATGGAGTCGCTTTCTCGGGGCAATGTACCGTTGCTGTCGATGGTGGCAGGATATTGTTCAACGGTGCGCATTATGAGCGTCTGCAATTTGTGCCTTCGGGTGGCGATTCGAGCTTTCTGCTGCACGACGTTGTTATTGGAGTGAATTTCCATTGGCAACGTTGCGAGAATCAGCGTTTCTGTGGCGAACTTATATTTATCCTCGAGTCGGGTAGGCTGCGTGCTGTCAATCGTCTCTCTGTCGAGGAGTATCTTGTGAGTGTAATATCGTCGGAAATGTCGGCGACAAGCTCTTTGGAGCTTCTTAAGGCTCATACGATAATCTCGCGCAGTTGGCTCTATGCTCAGCTGGGGCGTAAAAAATGCACCGAAGCTGTCAAAGGGTGGAGTAGTGACGAGGAGATTGTGCGCTGGTACGATAGGGACGACCATACTTTGTTCGATTTTTGCGCCGACGATCATTGTCAGCGCTATCAGGGAATTACCCGTGCGGCTAATCCTAATGTGCGTAGGGCGGTGCAGGAGACTGCCGATATTGTCCTTAAATACGACGGCAATGTGTGCGATGCGCGTTTCAGCAAATGTTGCGGCGGAGTAACCGAGCGCTTCTCGGCTTGTTGGGAGAATGAGGACAAGCCTTATCTTGTGCCTCTGCGCGACGATGTCTCGGAACAGCCTATCGAACTTTGCGATGAGGCTGCTGCTCGTGCTTGGATAGAATCGCAGCCCGATGCATTCTGCTCTAATGTCGATAAGGCAGTCCTTTCGCAGGTACTCAATGGTTACGATTGCGAGACTGCCGATTTTTACCGTTGGCGTGTGCGGTATTCGCAAAAAGAGTTGTCGGAGCTTGTAGCGCGACGTTCGGGTATTGATTTTGGAACAATTTATGAGCTTCTTCCTTTGGAGAGGGCCGCTTCAGGGCGCATCGTACGTCTGAAGATTCTCGGCGAAAAGGCTACTCGCATCATTGGTAAGGAGTTAGAGATCCGTCGCAGCTTGTCGGAGTCTCATCTTTATAGCTCGGCCTTTGTGGTTGATAAGGAGCTTGATGGGGAGTCGCAAGAGTCTTATTTTGTGATAAAGGGTGCCGGCTGGGGACACGGCGTAGGGCTTTGTCAGATAGGTGCGGCTGTGATGGGCGAAAAAGGCTATTCCTATGAAGAAATTCTCTCGCATTATTATCCCGGTTCCTATCTTGAATCGGTTCTTGTATGAGGGTAATAGTGTATAAATGCTTTTTATAATATAAAAAGAGTCTGTTCTGTTGAAATGTGAAAGAAAATTATTATCTTTGCAGAATTGTAAATGTATAGTGCCTTAGTGGGGCTTTTTATACAACAAATGTTGTATAATGTTAAAATGTGGATGACGGCACAATATTTTTGTTAAAATTTTCTTTTCTCTTTAAAAGATAAAACTAAATGGAGCAGAATTCTGTTGGTATCGTTATTTGCGATGGAATGAGTGTTGTGGGGCGTTTCGTTAAAAGGTCTTTCGACATTCTGTGTTCTTTGTTTGGTATGATATGCTTGTCTCCGGCTTATTTGGTGATATACATTGCTTTGCGTCGTCAGGGTGATGGACCGGTAATCTACAGACAGGAGAGAATAGGATACAAGGGTAAGCCTTTCTATATTCTCAAATATCGTACAATGATTGTAGACTCGGAAGATGATGCGCCTGTACTCGCGGCAAAATGTGACGAGCGTCTCACTCCGGTCGGAAAATTCTTGCGCGAGCATCATCTTGACGAACTTCCTCAGCTTTTGAATGTATTCCGTGGAGAAATGTCGTTTGTGGGCCCTCGTCCCGAAAGACAATATTTTATAGACAAAATCAAGGAGCATAATCCCAATTACGATTATATCTATCTTATGCGTCCCGGCCTTACCTCGTTGGCTACACTCTACAATGGTTACACCGACACAATGGAAAAGATGCTTGTTCGCCTTGATATGGACCTTGAGTATTTGCAGAATCGTTCACTGTTGTTGGACTTAAAGATAATAGTTAAAACAGTGCTTTACATTGTAAGCGGAAAGAAATTTTAATTTAAAATATTGATTATGAAGAAATTATATATATTGTCTGTTTTTGTGCTGTTAGTGCAGTTCGCTTTTGCGCAGCAGAGCCTTACCGATGATCAGATTCTCAATTATGTGATGATGGAGCAGCAGAAGGGTACCGACCAAAAGACCATTGCTGCCAAACTCGTACAGAAGGGTGTAACTGTTGATCGTTTGCGTAGCATACGCGACAAATTCAATGCTCAGGGCTCTCTTCCCGGTGCTGTTGATTTGTTGGGTACTGATATGAAGACCGACCGTTCGCGTTCAACCGAAGCTCAGTTGAAGGACAATAAGCAACGTCGTCAGAGCAATATGGTGCGCTCTACACGCGAGGCTAACTCATTCAGCACAATGAGTGCGGGCGACAAGCAGTTGATGCTCGAGGATGAAATGGGATTCCTTGATATTGACTCTGTGCTCTATTACGAGAATCTTTTCAAGGACGAGATTCCTGTCTTTGGACGCAATATCTTCAACAATGAACTTATCTCCTTTGAGCCTACGGTGAATATCCCTATTCCAGCAAACTATGTGTTGGGCTCGGGCGATCAGGTAATAATCGATATTTGGGGTGCTTCTCAGACAATCATCGACGAGGAAATTTCTCCCGATGGATTCATCGTTGCCGAGGGTTATGGTCCTTTGAGATTGGCCGGAAAGACTATCTCCGAGGCTAACGAATATGTAAAGGGTGCGCTTGGCGAAATTTACAATGGCTCACAGATTAGTCTTACCGTTGGAACAATACGTACAATACAGGTTCAGGTGATGGGTGAGGTAACAACTCCAGGAACTTATACCTTGAGCGCTCTCTCGACAGCCTTTAACGCAATGTATGCAGCAGGAGGCATAAGTGAGTTCGGTACCTTGCGTGCAATAAAGGTCTATCGCAGCAGCAAGCTTATTTCTACTATCGATATTTACGAATATATCTTTAACGGAAATACCAGCGGCAATGTGCGTCTGCAGGACGACGATGTAATTGTTGTCGGTGCATACGATGCTTTGGTAAATATTCAGGGAAAGGTTAAGCGTCCTATGTTCTACGAAATGAAAGAGGACGAGAAGCTCTCTTCTCTTGTTGAATATTCGGGTGGATTCTCGGGCGACGCATACAAGAACAATCTTCGCGTGATACGCAAGAGTGGACGCGAATATTCTATCCACACAGTAGGACGGGATGAACTGTCGGCGTTTGCACTGCACGATGGAGACTCTGTTTTTGTAGACTCTGTTATTCCTCGTTTTGCTAACAAGTTAGAGATTAACGGAGCGATATTCTACCCCGGACAGTATGAGTATGGAAAGAAAATACGCACAGTACGTCAACTTGTTGAGGCAGCAGGAGGCGTTCGCGAGGATGCTTTCTTGAATCGCGTATTGTTGCATCATCATAATTTCGATAATACGATAGAGGCAAAATCATTGAATCTTGCCGGAATTCTTGACGGAACATCTCCCGACGTTGAATTGCGCAGCAACGACGTACTCTTTGTTCCCAGCGAGAGTGAGATGCGTGGCGATGAGATAATAAAAGTGGGTGGCGAGGTACGTTATCCCGGTACATATAAATTTGCCGAGAATACAACCATCGAGGATGCTGTACTACAAGCCGGAGGTATTACTCGTGCTGCTTCTATGGTAAAGGTCGATGTATTCCGTCAGTTGTACGATCCTAAGGCAGTCAAGGAGTCGGAGCAGATATCAGAGACATTCAGCTTTGAGCTTAAGGACGGCTTTATGGTAGGCGACGGTCAGAACTTTATACTTAAGCCCTACGACGAGGTTTATGTGCGCAAGAGTCCGTTGTACAACGATATTCAGAATGTGACAATAAAGGGTGCGGTGAACTTTGCCGGTGAGTATGCTATGGTAAACAAGAACTATCGTTTGAGTGACCTTGTTGAGTCGGCCGGCGGCCTTTCTATTACAGCCCATCCTCGCGGAGCTTATCTCTACCGCAAATTAACGGTAGACGAACTTGAGCAGCGCGAGATTCTTCAGGTAAATTCACAGATTCAGCTATACGAGGAGCGTCTGAAGAGCGGTAACGCCAATATCGCGGCATTGGACTCTTTGAACAAGTTGAAATTGAATCTCGGTGACTATTATCCCGTTGCGATAAACCTTGAGGATGCCTTGAACAACCCCTCGGGCAGCGAGAACCTTACTCTGAGAGACGGTGATATCGTGAGCGTTCCCGAGTATTCTTCGACAGTGAAGATTAGCGGAGAGGTCCGTCATCCTATATCAATTACTTGGGAAAAGGGTAAAAAGTTGAGCTACTACATAAAGCACGCAGGAGGTTACTCCGATGCTGCCAAGAAGAGCGGAGTATACGCTGTTTATATGAATGGTAGTGTCGAGAAAATCTCAAAGACATCGTCAAAATCGATAGAGCCCGGATGCGAGATTATCGTTCCGCGTAAGAATGAGCGTCGTTGGACTTCTGCCGAGATTATGTCGGTAAGTACATCTTCACTCTCAATTGTGTCGATGCTCGTGACACTTATAAATGTTCTTAAGTAAACATTATTCTGACCTATTATGGAAAATAAATCACGAATAAAGGAATTGCAGGATGACTTTATGGCACTGAAGCGCTTCGTAGGCTTTATGTGGAGCTGTCGTGTAACCTATATTATATATATGGCCATTGCAGGAGTGGTGGCTCTTGTAATTGCTTTCAGCATACCTAAGACCTATTCAACGACAGTAATGTTGGCACCCGAGACAAAAAACGATATTTCGGGTGGATTGTCGGGACTTGCCAATCTCGCAGGAATAAGTATGGGTAATATGAATGACGATGCCTATACTGTCGATCTTTATCCTACAATAATATCGTCGAGAGACTTTCTTCTCGATATATATGATATGAGGGTCGTGTCGCTTGCCGAGGGAATAGATACGACCTATAATGTCTATCTTTCGGAGTATCAAAAGTCGGCGTGGTGGTCTTATCCCGGAATATGGCTGGGTGAGCTTCTCTCGTCCGACAAAGAAGAGAAGGCCGAAGAAGAGCTCCTTCCCGCTCTTAGCCGACGACTCACAAAAGAGGAGTATGTTGCCTGCAATACCATAAAAGGAAAGATTCGTTGCCTTGTGAATGCCGTTTCTGGCATTATCACAATTACTGTCAGCGATCAGGACCCTGAAATATCGGCAATGGTGGCCGACTCGGTGGTGGCAAAGCTCAACAACTTTATAATGGACTACAGAACACGTAAGGCTCGTGCCGACTATGAGTATATCTCAAGCATCTGCGATAGTGCAAAGAGTGCTTATCTCGACGTTCAGAAGCGTTACACCGACTATGTGGCATCGCATACGAATATCTATTCTCCTGTGAATAAGGCTCAGATGGAGTTCTTGTCAAACGAGGTATCTCTTGCCTATTCGGCATATAGTCAGGTGTCGTCGCAGAAGCAGATGGCACAGGCTAAGATAATGGAGTCTATCCCAGTCTATACATTTATAGAATCGGCTTATGTTCCTGTGCTGGCATCTTCGCCCCGCAAGATGATAATACTGATTTTCTTTGTCTTTATAGGCTTCTTGGCAGCCACCATAAAAATATCTGTCAAAAAAATTAGCAGCAAGAAATGAACCGCGCCGATTTAAAGCAGAAGATCGGCAACTGGTTATATATGCTTTTGATATTTCTGTTTGTTGCCGACCCGACAAACACTATATTGCACGCAAAGAACCCTCTTTTTGCGCTATTCTTCTGCTATAATCTTGCATTCTTTAGAACCGATTGGAAAAAATTGGTCTACTTTTTTATTCCTGTCCTTGCAATAACTTTTTCGTGGGTTATTGCAATGATGCGTGGCATTGTTGTCGATGCCGACGAGCTCAAAGGTGTATATACGGCATTTCTTCCAATGTTGCTTTTAATGTGGAACGATAGATACGACGTTGTGCGTCTGTCTATTCTTCCGGTGGTATTTACTGCCACTATTGTAATTATTCTCTTTTGGATAATATTCTTTGTGCCTCAATTGGAGCATCCTATATATGTATATATGATGAAGCACGGAGGAACAATTATGATGACCAACCGCTATTTTATCGGAGTGAAGCTCTTCTGTATGTATCCAAAATCTACGGTAGCTTTCCTGCCTGTCTTTGGTTGGACTCTCTATAATCTGTTGAAGACAAAGAAGGTAACCCTTTCTAAACTTTTCCCGGTGGCTATGCTTATGCATATGTTCCTTATTAGTGGAACGCGTAGCTCTATCCTGCTTCCGGTGCTGCTTGCGGCTGTAATACTTTTTATCTATTGCCGAAATAGAAGGTATCTTAATTATATCTTCTATCCGGCATTTGCGCTGTTCATATTCCTCTTTGTCGTGCTGTTGGGAATGCTGCTGCTTGAGAGCAACGAGTACTCCAATATGGTCAAATATGGCCATTTGACCTCTTATGTGGAACTTTTCAGCGAGAATCCTCATTATATGCTCATAGGGCAGGGTCCTGCGACCGATTTTTATTCAAAGGGATTCAGCGGCTTTACGCTAAAGACTGAATGGACCTATCTTGAAATGGTGCGTAACTATGGATTGCTCTGCATTCCTATATTATATGTGCTTTTGTGTCCTATCTTCTCGTTGATGCGTCGCGAACGTCGCAACGATTCGGTGCTTGCAATGTGTCTTACATATATTATATACCTTGTGATTGCCGGAACCAACCCTCTATTGCTCTCTTCGACCGGAATGTTGGTGCTTCTCTCAATGTATAGCTATGTTGATAGGGTAGAGCGCAGTCTGACACAAAAAGAGGAAGAATAGCCTAAATTTAAAAATTGTTAAGAATTTGCAATAGTACAAATGTGCAAGGCTTGCAAAAAATGTGTATTTTTGCACCACCAAGCAAAAGGTTGAATATTGTTGGAGAAAATAGTTTGATAATATGTCGGATAAAGTACAGGTTTTAATGTCTACATATAACGGGATGCGTTTCCTGCCCGAGCAGCTCGCTTCGGTCTATTCGCAGGAGGGTGTTTCTGTTGCTCTGCTTGTGCGTGACGACGCTTCGACCGACGGTACCTGTGCTTTGTTGGATGAGGAGCAGGCTGCCGGACGTCTGCAGTGGTATAATGGCGGTAATCTTGGTCCGGCGCTTAGTTTTTGGGATACTCTGCATAAGGCTCCCGAGGCTGCTTACTATGCATTCTGCGATCAGGATGATGTTTGGGACAGCGACAAGCTTAAGGTTGCTGTTGAGCAGTTGCGCACTTCGGAGGATACTCCTGCGCTCTATTTCTGTCAGACACGACTTACCGATGAGGCTCTTGTAGAGATTCCCAGCGTAAGAATCGATCCTCTCCTGACATATGGAGAATCTCTTGTTTATCATTTTGTTACCGGCTGTACAATGGTGTTTAACGATGCTATGCGTCGCGAACTGTTGTGCTATACTCCCTCTTATATGAGAATGCACGATATATGGATTTATTCTGTTGCGCAGGCTGTGGGAGCAAAAATTTATTTCGACAGCACTCCTCATATGAGCTACCGACAGCACGGCAGCAATGTCGTAGGACAGAAGAACTCAAAAAGATTCGTGTGGCGCAACCGATTGGAACGCATAGCAAAGAACGAGCATATAAGGTCTATTATGGCGCAGGAACTATTGCGTGGCTACGGCAGCAAGATGCAGCCCGAGCATAAGGCATTGACAACACTCGCTGCTACATATAGAACCTCTTTCCTATCGTGGATTAAGTTGTTCTTCACACGCAAGACAAAGTGTGCTCCCCTTTCGATAAACATTACAAGTAAAATAGCTATTCTGTTTAGAATATTCTGACACAATGAAAAAGCCTGTTATATCAATAGTTACAATCTGTTTCAATAGTGCGGCAACCATAGAGGAGACAATCCTCAGTGTGTTGGGGCAGAATTATCCATTGCTCGATTATGTGATAATTGACGGTGGATCGACCGATGGAACTATAGATATTGTGGAGCGATACAAGGATAAGCTGGGTTATTTCCGCTCCGAACCTGATGAGGGTATCAGCGATGCGTTCAACAAGGGAATAAAGAACTCAAAGGGCGATATTATCGCAATAATAAACAGCGACGATATTCTGCTGCCGGGTGTGCTGGACAAGGTTGCCGAATATTACGACGAGGCGACCGATATTTATCGCGGTAATGTCATAATACGCAACAAAGAGACAAACTTTAC
The DNA here is from genome assembly GCA_017546785.1 of Bacteroidaceae bacterium. Classification (GTDB taxonomy): domain Bacteria; phylum Bacteroidota; class Bacteroidia; order Bacteroidales; family Bacteroidaceae; genus HGM04593. The sequence goes on from JAFYRW010000042.1 coordinate 201,803, forward strand.
CGGACGCGATATTCCGTCGATGAAATTCCCTCTTATGCCATTCTTTGTGAATGTCGATCATCAGGGTACATTCGTTGCGGCAAAGGCACACAAGCGCTGGGGCTATTACGATAAGAAGTTCCGCTATATGATGGACCACGACTTTTTGGCTCGTTGCTATCAGGGTGGCGCAATATTCAAATATATGCCCGTTGATGTTGCGGAGTTTCGCCTGGGAGGAGTGTCGGTGGCCTCTATCCCTCAGAAACGATACGACCTTGAGCATATTGTGCTGAACAATGGCGGCAGCCGTATGCTTGCCAAATTCTGCTATTTCTATTTCTGGTCGTTCGACCTTGTGAAAAGAATAGTTATCAAGCTCTTTGGACTCAATTTTCTCAAGCGCCTGCACTATCGTAAGGTCGATTGAAAGTGAGTCTCAAAGCAGGCACTTTTTGTCGTAAGGGTAAATTTACCTTTTTAAAATAGTATTCTTACATATTTTTTTTTATTTTTGCCATTGGAAATAAGGGGGCTTGTGCTCTCCTTAGATTGTTTGTGTATAAAAGTTTGGAGCAATATGAAAATCTGCTTTATAAATCCCCCGTTCAAAGCTGAGTTTGGAAAATTTTCTCGTGAGTCGCGTAGCCCGGCAATAACCAAGAGTGGAGCGCTATATTACCCCTTGTGGCTTATTTACGCTGCGGCATACTGCAAGAAAAATGGACACGATGTATATTTTCTCGACGCTCCTGCCAAGCAGATGAACGAGGCGCAGTCGTTCGAGGCTATAGAGCAGAATGCTTCGGATGCAATGCTCTTTGTCTACGACACAAGCACACCCTCAATCAAGAGCGATGTAAAATTCGCAGCAACGCTCAAAGAGCGTTTCCCGCAGTCGTTTGCTCTGTTGGTAGGAACCCATCCGTCGGCTTGTGCCGAGGAGACTTTGGGCTATTCTCCACTGATAGATGCTGTTGCAATAGGAGAATTCGACAATGTTGTTCTTGAACTTGCAGATACTCTTGAGCAGGGTGGTGATGTTACAGCCGTACGTGGCCTTTGTATAAACGGTGCCGACGGTTGCAAGCGCACCGCTCCAATGCCTGCAATGCGTAATCTCGATGAACTGCCATTTGCTTCGCAGTTCATTGCTGAATATCTCGACCCTCGCGACTATTTCTTTGCGGCGGCAACCTATCCCTCTATTCAGATATTTACCACACGCGGCTGTCCTTTCCGTTGCAATTTCTGCGTATATCCTCAGACAATGCACGGACACGCCTTTCGCACGCGTTCGGCAGAGAATGTCGTTGCCGAATTTGAATATATCGCAAACAATTTCCCCGATGTAAAAGAGGTTGTGATAGAGGACGATACATTCACCGCACACAAGAAACGTGTGATGGAAATTTGTCGTCTGCTTGTAGAGAAGGGGCTCCACAAGCGTTTGCGTTGGTTGTGTAATGCTCGCGTAGAACTCGACCTTGAGACAATGAAGGCAATGAAAAAGGCCGGCTGTCGTCTCATAATCCCGGGAATTGAGTCGGGTAGCCAGCAGATTCTCGATAATATTAAAAAGGGTACAAAGGTTGAGCAGTTCTATGAGTATGTTGCCAATGCAAAAAAGGCTGGTCTGCTTATTCACGCCTGCTATATGGTTGGTAACAACGGCGAGACTCGTGAGACAATGGAGAAGACTCTTAAATTGGCTCTTGAGCTTAATACCGATACAGCGCAGTTCTTCCCGCTTATCCCTTATCCCGGCACCGAGGGCTACGATTGGGCCCGTAGCAACGGATACATTGAGCTTGACTACGAAAAGTATTGCTTGCCCGATGGAACACACAACACAGTGCTCTCTATGCCTCACCTTTCGGCCGAGGAGATGGTGGCATTCTGTAATATGGCGCGCAAGAAATATTATCTTCGTCCGCGATATATCTTGCACCGTCTGCGTGTAGGTCTTACTGATCCGTCGGACTTTAAACGTTCTCTGAAGGCTTTTGGTAGATTGAAGAATTTCCTTTTTGCAAAAAAATAGAGTATGAGTGAGTTGGTGTCGGTTATAATGCCCGTACATAATGCCGAGAAGTTTATAGAGGATGCTATACGCTCGGTGATGCAGCAGACCTACCGTAATTGGGAACTGCTGGTGGTGGACGATGCCTCTACCGACTCTTCTATGGTCATTGTCGATCGTCTCGCCAGCGAGGATAGCCGAATAAAGCACGTGTCGAACGATGCCCCCACAGGGTATCCTGCAACGCCCCGTAACCTTGCCGTCAATATGGCGCGAGGCCGCTTTATTGCCTTTCTCGACAGCGACGATATGTGGTTGCCCGATAAATTGGAGCGTCAGTTGCCGCTGTTCGACAAATATGCAAAGGTGGCCGTTGTCTTTTCGAATTACGAGAAGGTTAATGAATATGGCGAACGTGCAGCGCGTGTGGTGGTTGCTCCGCGTCGCGTCTCCTACCGCCGTCTGCTTCTGGGTAATGTCATTGGCAATGTAACAGGAATATACGACACCAAAAGAGTTGGTAAGGTCTATTTCCCGCAGGTGCGCCACGAGGATTATGCAATGTGGCTTTCTATTCTCAAACGAGGCTATCTTGCCTATAATCTCGGAGAGGTTACAGCGCTCTATCGTGTGTCGTTTAATTCAGTGTCGTCGCGTAAGTTGCACCTTTTATCGTGGCAGTGGAAGATTTATCGTAATGTGGAGAAATTGAATTTCTTTACCTCGGTATATTATTATGCCAACTATGCGGTAAGAGCATTTATCAAGAGTCTTATATAATATATAGGATAAAAGCTCTCTATTCATAAACCCTATAATCCCTTACTATGAAACACATACTCTTCCTGTTGTCGTTTGTTTTTACGACCTCGTTTGCTGCGTTTGCACAAGAGAATGCAACATTTCCCCGTTCGGAGTGGGATTATGCAAGAGCTATACTGATGCACACTCCCGGTGAGGAACTTTTTGACGGCGTTATTCATCCATACGCTGGATTATTCGAATACTATTTCGATGTTGATAAAGCTGCCGAGGAGCATAGAGGATATATTGCTGCACTCGAGAATAATGGAGTAGAGGTCTATACGGTAAAAGAGTTGCTCAACCGCGTGCCTATAGAGAAATTGCGCGCTTGTGCTATGCGTGCCCTCACCTACGATATAACAAATATTCCCAATATGACTCCCGAGGAGTCTGATAAGTATTATATGTATGTTGTTGGTGAAATGTCAAGGGCCGACCTTATCCGCTGTATTCTGCTGCGTCCCACAGTGACACTGTACGGCTCCGATACAAACACCGGTGTCGAAGCGGTATATACACACTCGCCTCTTATGAACCTATATTTTACTCGCGATCAGAGTATAACAACGCCTCGTGGACACATTATTGGTCAGATGAACTCAACGCAGCGTGCCTATGAGACAGAGATAATATCGCTGTGCTATGAACAGTTGGGCGTAAAACCAGTACTCTCTATTACGGGTGACGGCCGATTGGAGGGCGGCGATTATCTGCGTGGAGGCGATATTTCCTATATAGGATGCGGAATGCGTACAAATATTGAGGCGATAAGGCAGATAATGGATGCCGATGCTTTTGGGCACGATACTATAGCTGTTGTCAATGACCACAAATGGTGGCAAATGCAGATGCATCTTGATACCTATTTTAATATAATAGACAAGAATCTTTGTACACTCGTCGAGAGCCGATACTACGCAAAGCTCGGAGAACCCGAGTGGGTGACAGTGGACCTTTATACTCGCGAGGATGGTAAAAAGGAGTATGCTCTCACACAAAAGGATGTACCCTTTGTGAACTTTTTACAGGAACGAGGATTTACAATAATCCCAATAAAGCTACAGGATGAACTTCACTATGCAAATAATTTCCTGACTATTGCTCCTCGTCATATTATGGCTGTAGGCAATCAGTCGAAGGAGCTACAGGATGCCTTTGCCAAAAATGGAGTCAAGGTAGAGTGGATCCCTCTCGAAACACTAATAAAGGGCTATGGTGCGGCACACTGTATGACGCAGGTAATGAAGGTAGAATTGGCGAAATAGTTATCTCTATCGTTTAGAAATAAAAAATATCCCCCTATCTGCTGATAGGGGGATATTTTATTGTATGATATTTGTTACTCTTCTACCTCGCAGCCGGGAAAAAGAAACTCCTTTTGTGCAATTTCCTTTGAGAAACAGAAGAATGTAAGCTCGCCAATGGTGTGTACGTTGCCGTTGTATGATATTGTTGCCTCGATGAATACAAAGGTGCGCTTAACCTCTTTTATGCGTGCGCGAATCTCTAATTTTATATCTTCTCCCGTAGGAATAGGCTTTTTGTATTTCACCTTTAGGTCGGTGGTCATTCCCGATGTCTGGAATTTGCGCGAAATGAGCCATCCTGCAGCCTCGTCTAATAGTGTCGCTTGAATGCCTCCGTGCAGAGTCTTTATCCACCCTTGATAATTGTCGCCGGGTGTCCAATATGAGATAACGTCGTCACCATCCTCGAAAAATTCCATTTTTAATCCGCAGGGATTCTGTGGTGCGCAACCAAAGCAATTGTATCCTTTGTCGGTAAGGTTAATCCACGGGTTTATAATCTTTTTCATATTTTTTCTTTTAAGATTGGGCTGCAAATATAATAAAAACTGCACAAATTTAATTATTTGTGCAGTTTTTATTGTGGGTAGCTCTACTTTTTGCAAAAAGTATCTTCTATTCTCTCGCTGTAAATAGAGCTTTTTTATTTTGCTGTTAGTATGTCGGGATTCTCCTCTCCCGATACAATCTGAATATTAAAGTTTGTAGGATTTTCTGCATCTATACATAAAACAGTTGTGCTACCTATTTGAGTAGGTATATTGTTTATTGTTAGATTAGTAGTATTCTTTTCGCCATTAAACTCAATGTCGTATGAAATATTAAAGGAGTGTATTCCGGGAATAAGCAAGCGGTAGTCTGATGTGACAGTCGATTCGTTCTTGCTGTATGCGTCACCTAAGCTTATTTCGCCCGTCTCTCCCTCTTCAAACTCCCACATATTGCTGTCGGTTATGTATCTGCCTTTATTGTTTACTCCGCTAATCTTTATATTCTTAATTTTGTAGGAGTCTATGTTGTTGTTGCTTGCGAATTCAAACTTTATTCTCGCCAACAGATGGCTGAACTCAAAAGGTACATAGCCGTCGGCATTTACACCACTCTGTGGCACTGAATTCTCATCGGTCGTCACATAAACAGGCTCTTTGTTGTACAATAGGTCAGTTGTACCATCCGATACAAAGTGAATTTCCATAGGCATACCGCTCTCGTCTGTCAATACCTCAGTGGCATTTACTATGGCTGTAAAAGTGTATTTCGACAAAGAGTTCCAATATTTTACCTCATTCTGATACATATTGTACCAACGGTTGCTCCACTCGCTATATACAATCTCTGTGCCGTCGAACAAAATTTCGTTGTTTTTTGAGCCGTAGACGCTGAATTGCGGTATAATTCCGTTGCCAGCTCTTGTGCCGCTTTCTGCATAATTTGCGCAAAAGTCGATGCTCATAGCTGCTCCTCTCTGATTTAATTCAATGGTGGCTACTGCATTGCCCGCATAGTCGTACAGAGAAATGGTCTCTTGCTGGTCCAAGCTCGATGCTAATGGCTCAACGTTTATATAGAGAATATTGTCGTATAGCTCGCATTCGTATTTTATAAGGCTCTTGCTTGCCGATACTCTTGATGTTGCGCCGCCGCCTGAAATTGACGGTTGAAATATGACAACATTGTCCATTTCTGAATCGTCATCAATCTGCGACTCCAGATAAACGGCAATAGGGGAGCTTATATGCACAGTGTAGCTTCCGCCCTCATTGGGAACCTCAATCTGTGAGGGTGTAACAATAACCTTGTCATCATCTGTTAATGTCTCGTTGCCGACAATGCCATCGTTGTTCCAATCGATGCAACTGAATAGATTCTTGACGGTAATTGGCGTTCCTATGCTTGAGTATCTGTCGGCGATATTCGATGCAATGTCGGGGAGAATCTTTGCTAAATCCTTTTTGTCCGACTCGATGGAATCTATTATCTCTTCCGGCAGGCTGCCACACTCGGCAAAATAGGAGCTTATGGCAGCTAAATATTCGGTTAATTCAGCCTCTGTTCTCTCCATAAGAATAAGCGACGATACGGCTATCAATGCCGCAGCCTCCTCTGTGCCGTCGGCAATAGAGATTGCTGTAACATCTTTTTTTATGGTAGAGCCGAGTTTGAACGCATCGAGCAGCTCCTCTTGCGCCTTTTTGTCGGCTGATGAAAAATCCATTCCGGACGATACAAGATTTTTTGTTCTTGCCGACTTTATGTGTGTCAGTATGTTTATATTGACATTCGAACCTTTGTTTAAATCGGCAAGCGCCTTTAGCGTCAATGTCCCGTTGGAGAGAGTATTCTGAACCTCGTTGAAGAAATATCCGTTGGCCTTAAGCTCTACATACGCCTCGTCTACCCCTTTGCAGTCGAAAGAGAATGTGCCGGCATTGTCTGTTGTCTCGCAGCTGTAGCTCTTTCCTGTGCTGCGTAATCCGGAATTCAAAATATCGAGAGTAACCGATGAACCGCTGATGAATGGTCCTTTTTCCACCTTACCTATTACATTGTAGTCTCTCTTTTGGATACGTATGTATGTGATGAGCGCATCGGTGCTGTTTATCACAATCTTATTTTCCGATACTGACTCTATGGCAAATGATAGCTGCGTCTCTCCCTGATTTATCAGCAGATAGTTATCCTTTACTGAGTAGGACAGCGACGAAGCCTTATTTACCATTGTTAGACTATCCTCGGTTAATATAACCCACTCCAATCCCTGTAGGTTCTTCTTAATCTTCTCCTCGTCGGTAATTTCGTAACCGTACGAATCTATTAGCGTTGCTCTCCACTCGCCGAGAAGCATTTTGCTGTCAATAGCCTCTTTTGTAATCCTGCTGTATGTAATGAGTGAGGTCCAGGAACCAATGTATCTTATAATCAGTTCGTTTGCTGTTACCGACACAAGCTCGTATGTGACGCTGCTCTCTCCGCTCTCGAATATAATACGTTGTTCTATTATCTCGTAAGGCAGTAGGACAACGTGACGGTAGTTCATAGGACGTATGTGTCTTTCGGTAAGTCCTATCCACGCCATATCCTCAAGTTCGTCCTTAATGTAGTCTGGGTCGGTGATTGTCGTAACTTTGCCGCTTACCGACGTTACCTCAATTTCTACTGCCTTCCATTCGCCAACAAGTGTGCTCTTGTTGAAAGGCGGTTCTGCGCCTCCTTTATCGTCGCAACACGAGAAATTGCAGACACACATACATAAAAGTAGTGCGATAGTATAAAATTGTTTTAATCTCATAGATAAAATCATTGCTGACATTATTTATATATAATACATTTAATCTTAATCATTGCCTTTTTTTGCATCTTTAACCTTGCGGGATTGCTTGCAATCGCATTGCGCAACCAATGGTTGCTATTGTGTGTTTTTGTAATAGGCTGATAAATAACTGCTTGTGCTTTTAATTTGGCTGCAATTACCCAAAAAAAAGTATAAAAAAAGAGAAGCTCTTTCGAGCCTCTCTTCTGTACCCAGACCCGGGATCGAACCGGGATGGGTTGCCCCACTGGTGTTTGAGACCAGCGCGTCTACCGATTCCGCCATCTGGGCAATTGTGAATTGCGATGCAAAGGTACGCCTTTTTTTTGTATCTCCAAATATTTTTCGCTTTTTTTTGAAAAAACTTTTTATTTTCTTGTCTGTTCCACCAAAAAGAACTAATTTTGCAAGCCGATTATTATCAGCCCCTATACGGGCTAATGACACTTTAGGTCTCTGAGTTAGTCGTGAGACGGTCTAGCCAACTGTCCTGACGAAACGTGAAGAGGGTTTCTGCTTTTTTCCCAAAATTCCGTATGGGTGTTGCAGAGAGGTGTCGGGAATGGAATTATTAACAAATTAAACGATTTTTTAAAGTGGATACTTTAAGCTACAAAACAATTTCAGCAAACAAAGCAACAGCACAGAAAGAGTGGGTTGTTGTAGATGCTACAGACCAGGTACTTGGTCGCCTTGGCTCAAAAGTTGCCAAGATTCTTAGAGGTAAATACAAACCTTGTTTTACACCCAACGCAGATTGCGGTGACAATGTTATCATCATCAATGCTAACAAGGTTAGAATGACTGGTAACAAGTGGACAGACCGTATCTATCTTCGTTTCTCTGGTTACCCTGGTGGTCAGAAGTCTTTCAGCCCTGCAGATGTTGCTAAGGGTTACAAAGGCTACGAGCGTTTGTTCAAGCACGTTGTACGCGGTATGTTGCCCAAGTCTCGTCTTGGCGATCATTTGCTGAACAACCTTTATATTTATGAGGGTCCCGAGCACAACCACGCAGCTCAGACTCCTAAAACAATTGATATTAACTCTTATAAATAAGATAGCAGATGGAAATGGTAAATGCATTAGGCAGACGTAAAAGCGCAGTTGCCCGTATTTTCGTTACTGAAGGTACTGGAAAAATTACTATTAACAAAAAGGATCTGCAGGATTATTTTCCCTCGAGCATTCTTCAGTATGTTGTTAAACAGCCTCTGATGAAGTTGAATGTTCTTGAGAAATACGATATTAAAGTTAATTTGGACGGTGGTGGTTTTACCGGTCAGTCTCAGGCATTGCGTTTGGCTATTGCTCGTGCTTTGGTAAAAATCAACGCTGACGACAAAAAGGCTTTACGTTCCGAAGGATTCCTTACTCGCGATGCTCGTGAGGTTGAGCGTAAGAAACCCGGACAGCCCAAAGCTCGTCGCAGATTCCAGTTCAGTAAACGTTAATATTCGGCCCGAAAAGAGACGTTTAGTATCTAAACCACTCGGGACTTCACCTATTATATATATAACGGTGGGCTACCCGAGAGGTTGGTTCAAAGTAATTAAAAAGAAGGTAAACGATTTAAAATTTAAAAAACAATGTCTAGAATTTCATTTGAAACACTTTTGGAGGCCGGTGCACACTTTGGCCACTTGAAACGTAAATGGAACCCCGCAATGGCTCCTTATATCTTTATGGAGCGTAACGGTATCCACATCATCGATTTGCACAAGACTGCAGCAATGGTTGATACAGCTGCTGATGCTCTTAAGCAGATTGCAAAGAGCGGTAAGAAGGTTCTTTTTGTTGCTACAAAGAAGCAGTTGAAGGATATCGTAGCTGAGAAGGCTCAGTCGGTAGGTATGCCTTACGTTATCGAGCGTTGGCCCGGTGGTATGCTCACAAACTTCCCCACAATCCGTAAGGCTGTGAAGAAGATGGCTACAATTGATAAACTTACACAGGACGGTACATATTCTAACCTCTCTAAACGTGAGATTCTTCAGATCTCTCGTCAGCGTGCAAAGTTGGACAAGAACCTCGGTTCTATCGCCGACCTTACTCGTCTTCCCTCAGCAATTTTTGTTGTTGACGTAATGAAGGAGTACATCGCTGTTCACGAGGCTAACCGTTTGGGTATCCCTGTATTCGCTATCGTTGATACAAACTCTAATCCTAACAATGTGGACTTCGTAATCCCCGCTAACGACGATGCAACAAAGTCAGTAGAGGTTATCCTCGACGCTTGCTGCTCGGCTATTGCTGAGGGTCTCGAGGAGCGTAAGGTAGAGAAGCTCGACAACGAGGTTGAGGCAAACGAGGAGAATGCAGATGCAAAAAAGACTGTACGTCGTCGCGCAACAAAGGCTCGCGTTTCTAAGGCTGCTGAGGGCGCAGATGAGGCTGCAGAATAATTATTAACTTTAAAATATTTTTAATACTATGGCTGTTACAATGGCTGATATTGCCAAGCTTCGCGCTATGACAGGAGCTGGTATGATGGATTGTAAAAACGCTTTGACCGAGGGTGAGGGCGATTTTGACAAGGCTATCGAGATTATCCGTAAGAAGGGTCAGTTGGTTGCTGCTAAACGTAGTGACCGTGAGGCTTCTGAGGGTTGTGTTCTTGTAAAGGCAGACAACGGCTTCGCTGCAATCATCGCTCTTAAGTGCGAGACTGACTTCGTTGCTCAGGGTGCTGACTTTATTAAGCTTACAAGCGACATTCTCGACGCTGCAATTGCTGCAAGATGTGCTACTATCGACGAGGTTAAGGCTCTTCCTTTGGGTGAGGGTACTGTACAGGACGCTATCGTTGCTCGTTCAGGTATCACAGGTGAGAAGATGGAGCTCGATGGTTATAAGACTCTCGAGGGTGAGAATGTTTACACATACAACCACCAGAAGAAGAATATGCTCTGTACAATGGTAGCTCTTAGCCAGGCTAACGATGAGGCTGGTCACGAGATTGCTATGCAGATTGCAGCTTCTGCTCCTCTTGCGCTTACAAGCGAGGACCTCGATCCCGCTTTGATCGCTAAAGAGCGTGTTGTTGCTGAGGAGAAGGCTCGTGAGGAGGGTAAGCCTGAGGCTATGATTGCTCGTATCGCTGATGGTCGTATCCAGAAGTACTACAAAGAGGTTTGCCTCTTGCAGCAGGGATACTGCCAGAATGAGAAGATCACTGTTGCTGATTTCTTGAAGGGCTTCGACAAGGAGCTTACTGCAACAGGCTTCCAGCGTTTTACACTCCGTGCTGAGTAATTTTAACGCAAAATATTCAAAAAAGCACAGCTGATAGGCTGTGCTTTTTTATTTGTATAAGTTTCTGCTGTACGGGTATTTTGCATTCTTCCCGCGTTTAATAGGGTGGTGTAACGCTTCTTGGTGGCTGTTGGAGTGCTCCTTTTGTAGTAAATGTTGCGTCGGAGGGTCGGCAAAAAGTACTGCGTCGGTATTTTCTTTCGGTTTTTGTTGCTGTGAGAATTTAAAATCTTGATAGACTGCTTTTTGCTGCTTAGTACTTTGTGTTGTATTTCTTTGCCTTCGTCAAAAAAATACTAATCTGTTGTTTAGTTGGTGTTGTCGGTTTAACTATTTTTTGTATTATTTGATTCAGAAAAGATTTATTTTTGCTGAATAATTCAACCATAATGGTATAAACTTTGAATGTATGAAAAGAGCTTTTCTCTCCTTTATTATAATCTTTTTCACCATTTTATCTGCTGTTGCCGAGGGCGTTACGGGCGATGGGGTGATGCGTTACTATAGAATGGCGGTTCCCGTGACATTGTCGGCCTATGAGGATGATTTTGAGGGGGATTATGATAATGTGCTTGCTTTTTGGCGTTCTACCGAGACGTTTATGAACAGTGTGTTTGTGCCGTTGGGCTTTTGCTTTGATGTTCTTGAGGATGACTGTCTTGTGATGGGCAAGCGTAATATGATAGATGAGAATTATTATTCGGCACCGAGCTATGGTACGGAGCTTTTGGATGAAGCGGTTGGTGCTTCGTTCTACGATATTGGTATGTGGGTAACCCATCGTCCTAAAGAGAGCGAAAATACGGGTCTTTCTGTTGTCGGTGGTGCTTTTAGTGCCGGTACGCGTGCTTCGGGATATGCCGAGTGTGATTCGTGGGTGGTGGCTCACGAGGTAGCGCATCTTTTGGGGGCGGGACATACTCTCGATGGCAGTCTGATGGATACGGGTGGCGATTTTCTGTCGTTGCAGTCGATAAAAGAGATTCGCGCTGCTGTTGCCGATAAAAATTCGGCATATTATGCCGACGAGGCGCGTACTCAGCTTGTCGGGGCGAATCGCGGTGGATATTATGTCTATGGACAAAAGGTGTTGAATAGCGCTCCCGTCTTTGATGAGGAGAGGATGAAGAGCCTGTATCGTATTCCTCGTGGGGCGTGTCTCTCTATCGAGGCTTTTGTGTCCGACGCCGAGGGCGATAGGCTCGCTTATGCAACGGAGAGCAACGATTTTATGGTGCTTGCTCCTTGTGGCAATTCTACGATAGATTATAGTCCGCGTTACTCGGCAGATATTTTTTACGACGATTATTTTTATATTGTCGATGGCACTGATATTCCTTCGTATGGGCCGGGAAAATATAGCTTGACAATTGCTGTGAACGACCTTCCGAATAGTGTCGATTATTCATTTCCGACAATGAAAAAAGCATCTTTCTATAGCTACTATTCTTTGTGGAATGCTGATGTGCAAATAGTTGCAGGAGAGCCTTTTAGTTTGACTATTGACTCTGAAAAAGATGCTTATTCTCCGGGTGATGCCGTTACTTTGCGCTGGGGCGTGAATGGGGATTATTTTACCGCTGACAGCCAGTTGCGGGTGATGCTTTCCGATGATTTTGGGGCGACATTCAAGTATCAGCTTGCCGACTCTGTGCCGGCGCTCGATGGCGAGTGTACTGTTCTTTTGCCCGATGTCAAGATTGGCGAGAAAGAGATAGATTTTATTACTGCCCGACGCACGGTGCGTACCGGAATTATTCGCTTGCAGGAGATTGGCGGTGCTGCTTATACGCTCTCTTGTTTGACTCCCGAGGCTGGAGGAGGATTTACTCTCGATGGTTCGTATGTAGCTCCCGAACCAGAGATTCCTGAGCAGCCCGAGCCGGAAGAGCCGCAGCTCGATATTACAACATCTGTCGATGTTCAGACTATGTCGAAAGGTGGGGCTGTATATGATATTTATGGTAGAGCTGCAGCCTACTCTGTTAATGAAATGTTGTCGTTGCCTGCAGGGTTGTATGTTATCGATGCCAAGAAAATACTGATAAAATAGATACTTTTTTATCTTTTTTATGTGGGTAGCAGGCTGTGGATTCTCTCTGTGGCTTATAGACTTTTTTGTTCATATTCAAAGGCTTAAAATATTATAAAAAAGGAAAATTATATCTGTTAAAAAACGGATATTTATATTGTTGTGTGCTAACAAATTGCTATCTTTGTCTCCCATTTTGCATCGTTGGGTAAAATTTTATTTTGTAACGCCTTTTTTATGGTGTAAATGCTGTTTAGGAAAAAATAAAAAAACATAATCTATGAAGAGATTTACTTTACTTTTCACTTTGTTGCTTATGCTGTGCGCAACAGCAATGGCGCAGTATTCGTTTTCCGTAGGAGAGCGCAAGAGCTCTTTCGAGACAGGAGATAAGGTTATTATCTTCTCTACTTGTATGGTGAATGGTACAACCGAATATACTGCAATTTACGAACATAGCGGAACATCTGCCAGATTGCAGAATGTAATGCCCTATGCAAGCTATGTAAATAACGGTAGCAGCGTTTGGGTGGTTGAGGTTCTCGAAGGTTCTACAGCCGAACAGCCTAAACTTGCATTTAAGCCTTTTGGTGCAAATACTTATTGGGGTGTCGGTGGTGCTGTAAACAACAATACAGTAGGTGATAATCAAACATTTACTTTGGTAAATTATGCCAATAGAAACGCCGGCGCTGCCATTGTTGATAGCAAAGGTGAATGGTGTGGTAACGATGTATGGGGACTTGACATTAACTTTAATGCTGTAGCTCCTGCCAATATTACTGCAGAGCATAATCTTTTTGCCGTTGTTGCAGGAAATGGTAAATCTTTGAACACTAGTGGTAACAACTATCAAGGAGACAAAGCCGCAGCCTATCCTATAGCTTTCTATGAGGCAGAAATGAGCGACTATTCTCCCGAAAGCACAGGAACAAAAGGCGATCGTAAAGTAACCTCTTTTAAGATTGGTGAGAAGGTATATAGTCTTTCATCTGCCGAGCAGAGTCAGAAATATGTCGATAAAACAGATGTTGTGTTTGTGGTTGAGGCCGGCGCCACTATTAAAGCTGTAATGGAGGATAATGCCGACTGGATGCACGCATACATATATGTTGATGAGGATAAGAATGGTTTCTCGGCTTCTATTAAAGAGGGTAGTGACTATGAGCCTGAAGGTGATCTTGTGTCATATTCATTCTTTAATAATCATAGTGATAGTGATACGTCCGGTTGGAATAGTGCCGGTGTTGAATTGACCGTAGACAGTCGTAACACTCTTAACTTGCCAGAGTTTGTAGCTCCATCGACTCCGGGAAACTATCGTTTGCGTGCAAAATACGACTGGTGCAGTATAAATCCTGTAAAGTCTGTAGGACACGATGGCAATGCAAATGAAAATCTTGCAATTTTGGATTTTACTCTAAAAGTAGTAGATGCGGAATATTTTGAGTTGCTGAACGAATTGAATAAAAATGTTGAGAATGTTTCATTGACTACTACTGAGGGAGAGCCCGGTTACATTTGGACTAATGCACAGTCTGCAAATGAGGGTCCTTTGAGTCAACTTATTGATGGTATTGTAGGAAATTCAAACAACTATTTCCACACAGCCTATAGTGGTGAGACTACCGATTCCGAGCACTATTTCGAGATAGACCTCGGCGAAAATAATAAAATACAGACTTTCTATTTCGACTATACTACCCGTCAAAATAATCAGGCGCTTGCCAATATCCCTAACTATTGCAAGATTCTTGGTAGTAACAATAAGGAAGATTACGATGAGATAAAGGTTATAAATAGTGGAATGCCTCAGAATAATAACAGCTATTATAAATCGGCTCCAATATTTGCTCAAAAAGAGTATCGTTATTTGCGCTTTGTGATGAAGCAGAATAACAATTTCTTCCATTTGGCAGAATTTGACCTATACAAATATTCTTATACCGACCCGTACGCTATTCATTTGATTGAATTTGGTACCGAGCTTGCTGCGTTGAGCCTTGAAAATACTGAGATTGAAACTATCTCGGAGACAGTGTTGAAGGGCAATGTCGTAATGAATTTGTTTGAGGCTAATAGAGTCTTTACACAATCGGGTTATAATACCCGTAATAAGGTTCAATTGACAATAGAAGAGGGAGAGCCCGGTTACATCCGTACTAATGCCGCTACTACACAGGAGCATAACAATCAGAGTGCTACACGAGGAGATTTGTCGAATCTTATCGACGGTATCGTTGGTGAGGATGTTAATTTCTTCCACACGGCTTACGGCGGTCAGTCGGGTACAGAAGAGGGTTACCACTTCTTTGAGATTGATTTGGGCAATGGTAAAAGTTTGAAGAATTTTATATTCGACTATACTACACGTAAGGGTGCGCAGGCACATTTCCCTAAAAATATAGAGGTGTATGGTAGCAATAATGGTGTGATGTTTGCTAAAATTGCAGAATTCAGTAATTTGCCTCAAACGGCTAATACAAAGGTTGAATTGGATGCAATATTTGCAAAAGAGGAGTATCGTTATTTGCGCTTTAAGGTGAAAAGTTCAGAGGTGTTCTTCCATATGGCGGAATTTAACCTTTACGAGATACCATTGACTGTAGAATACGATGATAAGTCAGTTATTCTGGGAACTATAGAGACTTTGTTGCAGCAGATGGACAATCTCGACAATCTGAATGTTGCAGCAAAGGAGGAATTGCTCGATGAAATTTCTTTTGCAATGCAGTTGCCCGAAAATGAGTATTATACTCTTGGTGAGCTTGTTGATGAGATTAAGGCCAAACAGTATGTTTCGGGTACAGAATTTGGTGCAATAACAGAGGAATCTCTGAGCAATTTGAATTCAGTATTGCAAACTGCTGAGTCTTTGGTCGAGACATTTAACCCCGATGTTGCTTATGCCGAAGAGCTTGAGAAGCTTATAGCTGTCGAGGCTGCTATTAAACTCAATGGCGGAAACAAATATTACCGCTTTAAGGGACACAATAATAACAATGCCTATATGGTGTCTATGGGTGCCGGAACAAGAATGCAGGTGGATATTTCGCCCGAGGTTGGAGCGTCTATATTCTATCTTGACAGCAAGAATCAGTTGGTAAACTATAAAACAGGTACTGGAATAAATAATACTCGCGAAACAGCCACTATCGACGGTGTAACACAAACTATAAGTTTTGTTGCTGTAGATGGCGTTGAGAATGGATTTAATATATTGGGTAGCCAGCAAGGAACTAACGGTAGATATTTGTATCATCATACAGTAGGGACTAATGAAACTGCAAATGTTGATAGAAATAGTGCTCTTGCAAATGATAGAACTGTATGGATTGTAGAAGAGGCTGAATATCTTCCTGTGACTATTTCTGCTGCCGGTTGGGGTACATTGTACACTCCTGTTGCTGTGAGCGTTCCCGAAAATGTAAATGCATACGTGATAAAGGGATTAAAGAACGAAGAGGCTGCGACATTGACTAAGGTTACTAAAATTCCTGCAAATAACGGTGTTATTATAGAGGCAAATCAGGGTACATACGAGTTTGCTATTATTGATGAAGATGTTGAGCCCATAGAGGATAATTTGTTAAAGGGAACCGTTAATACAGCCTATGTAACAGCCGATGCTTATATTCTTGGTATAGGCGACAATGGTGTAGGATTATATAGACCAATAACAGATAATTATGTACAGGGAACATTCTTGAATAGCTCTCACAAAGCCTATTTTCTTGCTTCTCTTGTGCCTAACATTGCACAGAGCAATAGTTTCTCTTTCCGATTCGATGAGGGCGTAACAACCCCTGTGGAGAGAGTAGAGACAGAGAATAGCGAGAATGTTATCTACACTATAAGCGGTGTTCGTGTAAATTCACTATCGGCTCCCGGTCTTTACATTGTGAACGGCCAGTTGGTTCTTGTTAAGTGAGATTATAGAGTGTTGTTGAATAATAATTGAAACTATAATATGAAAAAAGAGTATATTAAACCTTCGGTTGTTGTGATAAATGTAGAGAGTGTTTCTATGATAGCATCCTCTTCGATAAATATTAACAATGGTGGTAGCGTAAATACCGGCAATGGTGGTCAGCTGAGCAACAAGGACCGAGGCGAGTGGGGTAATCTTTGGGATTAAGAGAAATACTGTAATATATAGAGCAATTGCGGAGCGCATTATGCGCTCCGCAATTGTTTTTTGCATATTTCTGCTCAGAAAAATGGGGGATTAAGGGCTTTTCTATTGTTTCTGCATAATTCTCCAAGTAATAGTATTGCTGTAAGAAATATTAAAGTAAACTTTATAAATCTCGCTCGCTTATGTTATATTTGATGTAAAACATCTAATATATTCTCGCTCGCTGTGAAATATTAAAGTAAACTTTATAAATCTCGCTCGCTTATGTTATATTTGATGTAAAACATCTAATATATTCTCGCTCGCTGTGAAATATTAAAGTAAACTTTATAAATCTCGCTCGCTTATGTTATATTTGCATTGTGGGCGTCGTTTGTGCGCCTGTGGGAATCTTGTATGAATAAAATAATTATGTGGATACAGATATTGTCGGGGATTTTAATATTTGCAGGGGTTCTTCTGTTTATTCTAACGAGTATTCCTGTTAAGAACACTATCGATGGTAACATCCTTACGGTGAATTATATTCTAGGAAAGAGGGTGGTCGATACCTCTGACGCGGTTTTTATGCCTGTGCCCGATGATGCGCTGCATAATATCATAAGGCTGAACGGTACGAGCATAGGAAAGAGATGCTCGGGTAAATTTATGAACATCAAGAGCAAGAGAAAATACACATTTTATCTCACCGGAAAGGGTGAAAGGCTCTATTTCGAGATTGGGAATAAAAGGTATCTTGTTGATGGCATTGCCGTGAAGACGTCTATAAAAAAGTGATTCTTGCCGTTACTCCTCGTTGAAGGTAAAGTCGAACGATAGCTGTTTGGGCTCCTCGCCCAAAAGATTGTAGCTCATACGGTGGTGGGGTGTTGTTCCAAACTCGCGTATGGCGGCACGATGCTTCTCGGTGGGGTATCCCTTGTTGCTCTCCCAGTCGTACTGCGGATATTCTTTCGCTATTGCCAGCATATAGTCGTCGCGGTAGGTCTTTGCCAATATCGACGCTGCGGCAATATTCATATATGTAGCATCGCCCTTAACCACTGTTGTGTGGGGAATGTTGGGGTAGGGGGTGAACTTGTTACCGTCTATCAGCAGATGCTGTGGACGAATATTCAGCTTATCTACGGCTCTGTGCATCGCAAGAATTGATGCTCGCAGAATATTTATCTTATCAATCTCTTCGGCTGTTACAATGCCTACAGCCCACGACAATGCCTCGCGTTCAATTATCTCGCGTAGCTGGTAGCGTTTAGCCTCGGTGAGTTTTTTTGAGTCGTTCAGAAGCTCATTCTCAAAGTCGGGCGGCAGTATGACTGCTGCGGCATATACGTCGCCGGCGAGACAGCCGCGTCCTGCCTCGTCGCATCCTGCCTCTATTGTATTGGGGTGTAGGTAAGCTTTGAGCATTTTTTCTTTTCTCCTTTATGCAAACATTTTTGCTACGCGTTCAATGGCTGCTACGAGCGCATCAACCTCCTCTACGGTGTTGTACATTGCGAATGAGGCACGCACTGTTCCTGGTATTCCCAATATCTCCATAAGGGGCTGTGCGCAGTGGTGTCCTGTGCGTATGGCAATGCCTAAGCGGTCGAGCAGTGTGCCCATATCAGCAGGGTGAATGTCGCCCACAAGGAACGATACTGCCGAGCTGTCGGGGTTACCGAAGATGCGCATCGATGGAATGTTACGCAGACGCTCTACTGCGTAGCGTGTGAGGGCTTGCTCGTGCTGTGCTATGGCATCTACTCCAATCTCGTTCATAAAGTCTATTGCTCGTCCTAAGGCTATTGCTCCTACATAGTCGGGAGTGCCGGCTTCGAACTTATAGGGTAGTTCGTTGTATGTTGTCTTTTCGAATCGTACGGTCTGTATCATTTCGCCTCCTCCGTGGTAAGGCTGCATACGGTTGAGCCACTCGCTCTTGCCATAGAGGACTCCAATGCCTGTGGGTGCGTACATCTTGTGTCCGCTGAATGCGAAAAAGTCGGCATCGAGAGCCTTTACGTCTATATTGCTATGAGGGATACTCTGTGCGCCGTCTATAAGCACAGGGACATTGAGTGTGTGCGCGTAGTCGATATACTCTTTTACAGGCGTTGTTGCTCCAAGAACATTGGATACGTGGGCTATGCTCACCAAGCGTGTACGTTCGCCGAATAGTGCCTTGTATGCCTCAAAGTCGAGCGACTCGTTGCTGTCGAGCGGAATAACTTTAATCTCAATGCCTATGCGGTCGCGCAGAATCTGCCAGGGGACAATGTTGCTGTGATGCTCGAGAGAGGATATTATTACCTCGTCTCCCGCCTTTAGGAATGTGTTGCCGAACGACGATGCTACAAGGTTGATGCTCTCGGTTGTTCCTCGAGTGAATATAATCTCGCTCTTGTCGCCTGCGTTTATATGTGCGCGTACCTTGTCGCGTGCCTCCTCGAACTTCTCGGTTGCTACCTGCGAGAGATGGTGTACTCCACGATGGACGTTGGAGTTTATTGTAAGGTAGGCCTGTGATATTGAGTCAATTACACAGCGTGGCTTTTGGGTTGTCGCCGCGTTGTCAAGATATATTAGGGGCTTACCATAGACTGTCTGTTCGAGTATGGGGAACTCTTTGCGTATGTCGTTGGGATTTAACATCTTGTCTGTTGTTTATACAGTTAGTCTCCTCGGGAGAATAGAGCTTCCCCACCAAATGGTGGGGAGGCTTATTAGTTTGTTTTCTTTTGTTCGCGCTCGTGGCATAGTGAGCAGCCGTTGCAACGGCTGAGCTCGCCGCGGAAGCGTTTCTCGACAAGCATATGCAGACGATTGCGTATACCCTCGATGGCTATCTTGTCTATCACCTCACCGGCAAAGGCGAACATCAGAAGGTGGCGTGCCTCGTCGATGGGTATTCCGCGCTGCTGCATATAGAAGAGTGCATTCTCGTCGAGCTGTCCCACAGTAGAGCCGTGGCTGCACTTTACATCGTCGGCATATATCTCCAACTGCGGCTGTGCATACATTCGCGCACATTTTGTTAGACAGAGATTGCGGTTCGTCTGCTGCGAATTGGTGTGCTGGGCATCGGGCTGTATGAGCATCTTGCCGGCAAATACTCCTACCGACTCTTCATCGAGGATATATTTATATAGCTCGTTGCTGTTGCAGCGTGGCACCTTGTGCTCAACCAATGTGCGGTTGTCGGTGTGCTGGTGCTTGTCGTTTATGACAAGGCCCGAAATATCGCTCTCGGCACCTTCGCCCTGCATCGACAGCTGTGTGCGGTTGTATGTGAATCCGTTGGTGAGGGTAATGTTGCTGTGGTTGAAACGGCTGTTACCCTGCTGACGTACAAAGAGCTGTGCTATGCGTGTGTTGCTCTCCGATGTCTCCTCAAGGTCGTAGAGGTTCATACTTGCACCGTCGCCAACAAAAACCTCTGTTATCTGTGTTGATAGGGTCTTGTGGTTGCTTAGCGTGTGGTCACACACAAGCATATTGAGCGATGCTCGCTCCTCGAGAATAACGAGTATGCGGCGGTTGCTCATAATGTCGATATTGGTGCTCTGTATGGTTACAAACTGTATGGTGTCCTCGACAATCACACCTTTGGGTACGTAGATGACAATACCATCCTGCACGAATGTCGTATTGAACTGAGCTATGCTGTCGCCATCCTGCGCCAGACTATTGTAGTAGGGCTCAATGAGCTGAGGATTGCTCTTTGCAATCTCATTCAGACTGCCTACCATTACTCCCTGCGGCAACGCTGTCTTGTGATCGATACCTTTTAGATAGCTGTCGTTTATTATAAACTCCTGATGTGCCTTAAGGTTGGGAACGTCGCAGGTAAAGGACTCGTAGGGGGCAGTAAGGTTCTCCACTCGTCCGAGATTCATACCATAGTCGGCCGCGAACTGCTTCGATACATCGCTGTGGCGGTACTCCTCGTCGTTGAGTGCAGGGAATCCCTGCTCCTTGAATCTGGAGTATGCCTTGCGGCGCTCTTCGTTGAGCAGGGTGGCACAAGGTTTCTCGATGAGCTCCCTATGCTGCTCGAATATATCTATATATTGCTGTTCGTTGTTCATTGCTCACCAATGCTTAGAGTGTCTCGTTCTTAATCCAGTCGTATCCGCGCTCCTCGAGCTCCAATGCAAGCTCGGGGCCGGCGGTTTTTACTATGCGGCCATTGTAAAGCACGTGTACAATGTCGGGCTTTATGTAGTCGAGCAGTCGCTGATAGTGGGTGATTACAAGGGTCGATGTCTCGGGACCTTTGAGCTTATTCACTCCCTCGGCAACAATGCGCAGGGCGTCAATGTCCAATCCCGAGTCTGTCTCGTCGAGGATGCTCAATGTGGGCTCGAGCATTGCCATCTGGAATATTTCGTTGCGTTTCTTCTCGCCACCGCTGAAGCCTTCGTTCACCGAACGGTTGGCCAATTTGCTGTCGAGGTTCACAAGGGCACGCTTCTCGCGCATAAGCTTCAGGAAATCTCCTGCGCTCATAGGCTCCTGTCCAAGATATTCGCGCTTGGCATTTATTGCAGCACGCATAAAGTTGGTCATACTTACTCCTGCAATCTCCACAGGATACTGGAACGAAAGGAATACTCCCTCGTGGCTGCGGTCCTCGGCCGATAGCTCGAGCAGATTCTTGCCTTTGTATATTACCTCGCCCTCGGTAACGGTGTATGCAGGATGTCCTACAAGCACATTGCTCAGTGTACTCTTTCCCGAACCGTTGGGTCCCATTATGGCGTGAACTTCACCGGGCTTGACAGTGAGGTTTATTCCCTTTAATATCTCTTTGCCATCGATTGTGGCGTGTAGGTTCTTTATTTCAATCAGATTTTCCATTGTTGTTGTGTGTTATCCTACCGAGCCTTCCAATGAGACGCTGAGCAGTTTCTGCGCCTCTATTGCAAACTCCATAGGCAGTTTGTTCAATACCTCTTTTGCGTAGCCGTTAACTATGAGGCCTATAGCCTCCTCGGTGCCTATTCCTCGCTGATTGCAGTAGAATAGTTGGTCCTCGGAAATTTTTGAGGTTGTTGCCTCGTGCTCAATGACTGCACTGTCGTTGTGTATGTCCATATAGGGGAATGTGTGTGCACCGCATTTGCTTCCCAATAATAGTGAGTCGCATTGGCTGTAGTTGCGGGCATTATCGGCATTCTTGCTCACACGCACCAGTCCACGATAGGAATTTTGGCTCTTACCTGCCGATATTCCCTTGCTTATGATGGTACTGCGGGTATTCTTGCCCAAATGTATCATCTTCGTTCCAGTGTCGGCCTGCTGATAATTGTTGGTGAGTGCTACCGAGTAGAACTCTCCCTGAGAATTGTCGCCACGCAATATGCAGCCGGGATATTTCCAGGTGATTGCCGAACCGGTCTCTACCTGTGTCCACGACAGCTTGCTGTTGATGCCTCGGCAATCGCCTCGTTTGGTAACAAAGTTGTATACTCCGCCGCGACCCTCGGAGTCTCCGGGATACCAGTTCTGTACGGTGCTGTATTTAACCTCAGCATTGTCGCACACTATAATCTCGACAATGGCAGCGTGTAGCTGATTCTCGTCGCGCATAGGCGCTGTACAGCCCTCGAGATACGATACATAGCTGTTGTCGTCGGCAACGATGAGTGTACGCTCGAACTGTCCTGTATTTGCTGCGTTTATACGGAAATAGGTCGATAGCTCCATAGGGCAACGCACCCCTTTGGGTATATATACGAATGAACCGTCGCTGAACACAGCGCTGTTGAGTGCCGCAAAGAAGTTATCGCGGTAGTTCACCACTGTTCCTAAATATTTTCTTACAAGGTCGGGATACTCCTGTATAGCCTCGCTCATTGAGCAGAATATTATTCCTTTCTCCTTGAGCTCCTCCTTGAAGGTTGTCTTTACCGATACAGAGTCCATCACAGCATCTACGGCTGTGCCGCTCAATGCCAAGCGCTCCTCGAGAGGAATTCCCAGCTTCTCGAATGTCTTCATAAGCTCGGGATCAATCTCGTTGCTTTGCTTCTTGTTCTTCTTCAACGGGTCGGCGTAATAGGAAATTGCCTGATAGTCAATTGGCGGAATATCAAGATGCGCCCACTGTGGCATCTTCTGTGTCAGCCAATATTTATATGCTTGTAAACGGAACTCAAGCAACCATTCGGGCTCGTTCTTCTTTTGCGAAATAAGTCTGATGGTATCCTCGTTGAGTCCGCTCTCTATAATGTCGGTCTTAATGTTGCTGACAAAGCCATACTCATAGGCTTTATCGGCTATTTTTCGGAATATGTTGTTATTTCGTTTTTTCATCTATCTCTTGTTTCACCTCCTCTATTATAATTGATGTCTTTCGGCTTATATGCTTATATAACATCGAGTTTTCCTGTGTTGTTTTACTTGTAATCTCTATCTCGGGGAATAGAGTATTTGTGGCCTTTATAGCTCCGATGAACAACTGTAATGCAAAGAATGCGCTCAGCGTGGCACCTGCAATCCTGTTGATGATATTTATGCGTAGCTTCTTTAACAATGCTGTTATTGCTGCACTTATAATCTTGAAAATTAGAGAGATAATAGCTATTATACCTATGAATGAGATAATTTCGCATAGGTAGATGTTCCATCCTGTGTACAGAGAGAGACGCTCGCCGACGACAGAATAGATAAATATCGCTTGGAGAAGGCCTACAGCGAGGCCCACTCCAAACGTTAATTGACCGATAAGTCCTTTTATGTATCCGTAGATACCTCCTATTGAGAGGACGACTAAAAGAACAATATCCAGTGTGTTCATCTCTTTTGCAAAATCTTATAGTTTCTGCTTAACCTCAACCTCGGTAAATGTCTCAATGATATCACCTACCTTAATATCGTCCTGAGAAACAAGGCTAATACCGCACTCGTAGTTTGTACCTACCTCCTTAACATCCTCCTTGAAGCGCTTGAGGGCTGCAAGGTTACCTGTGTGGATAACAATACCATCGCGGATGAGGCGTGCACGGTCGGTACGTTTGACCTTACCCTCGCGGACCATACATCCAGCAACGGTACCAACCTTACTGATGTGGAATGTCTCGCGAACCTCGATAGTAGCAGTAATCTCCTCCTTGACAATGGGGGCTAGCATACCCTCCATTGCGGCCTTAACCTCCTCGATAGCATCGTAGATGATAGAATAGATACGGATATCCACTCCTTCGTTCTCGGCAATCTTACGCGCCATAACAGAAGGACGAACCTGGAATCCGACGATGATAGCATCGGATGCAGCAGCCAAGCTTACGTCGGACTCGGAAATCTGTCCCACAGCCTTGTGGATAACATTTATCTGGATAGTCTCGGTAGAGAGCTTGATAAGTGAGTCGCTCAATGCCTCGATTGAACCGTCCACGTCACCCTTGACGATGATATTGAGTGTCTGGAATGTTCCGAGAGCAATACGACGGCCAACCTCATCGAGAGTAAGCATCTTTTGTGTACGGAGGCCCTGCTCGCGCTGCAACTGCTCGCGCTTACCTGTAATCTCGCGTGCCTCGCGCTCGCTATCAACAACGTTGAATGTGTCACCGGCAGCAGGAGCACCGTTGAGTCCCAGAATAAGTGCGGGCTCTGCGGGCTTAACCTCCTTGATACGCTGGTTACGCTCGTTGAAGATAGCCTTAACCTTACCCCACTGTGTTCCGGCAACAACAATGTCGCCAACCTTTAATGTACCATTCTGAACAAGGACTGTAGCAACGTATCCGCGGCCCTTGTCCAATGTAGACTCAATAACAGAACCTGTAGCCTTGCGGTCGGGGTTAGCCTTGAGCTCCAACATTTCGGCCTCGAGAAGGACCTTCTCCATAAGCTCCTCAACGCCCATACCTTTCTTTGCAGAAATCTCCTGCGACTGGTATTTACCTCCCCAGTCCTCGACGAGCATATTAAGGTTGGCAAGCTCCTCCTTGATGCGGTTGGGGTCGGCTGCAGGCTTATCGACCTTGTTGATGGCAAATACAATTGGTACGCCGGCTGCCATTGCGTGGTTGATGGCCTCCTTTGTCTGGGGCATCACATTGTCGTCGGCAGCAATGATGATGATGGCAATATCGGTAATCTTGGCACCACGCGCACGCATCGCTGTAAAGGCTTCGTGTCCCGGAGTATCGAGGAAGGTAATGTGCTTACCATTCTCCATCTGGACATTGTATGCACCAATGTGCTGTGTAATACCTCCGGCCTCACCGGCAATGACGTTAGACTTACGGATGTAGTCGAGCAACGATGTCTTACCGTGGTCTACGTGTCCCATCACTGTAATAATGGGGGCGCGGGGCTGCAAATCCTCCTCAGAGTCTTTCTCCTCCTCGATGGCATTGGCTACCTCGGCGCTGACATATTCTGTAGAGAATCCGAACTCCTCGGCAACAATGTTGATAGTCTCTGCATCGAGACGCTGGTTGATAGATACCATAATACCGATGCTCATACAGGTTGCAATGACCTGTGTTACAGAGACGTTCATCATACTTGCAAGCTCGTTGGCTGTTACGAACTCAGTGAGTTTGAGCACTTTGCTCTGCTCCATTTCGTCCATTGCCATCTGCTGCTGACGCTCAGCTGCCAATTCGCGCTTGTCCTTACGGTATTTAGCCGACTTTCCTTTGTTGCGGTTGGTCAGACGGTCGAGTGTCTCTTTAATCTGCTTAGAAACATCCTCGTCGCTAACGTCAGACTTGTCGAAACGCTTGTATTTGTTGTCGCGGTCGTGACGGCTGCCCTGTGAGGGGTTGTTTGCATTATTGTTCTTGTTGCGGTTAGCCGACCAATCGTTCTGCTGCTCGCCACCCTCCTGATTGATGTTCACACGCTGGTTGCCGATGCGCGCACGTTTCTTCTTCTTGTCGTTGTTGGGGTCGTTCTGTGAACCGCCACCCTGCTGCTGACGCTGAGAATTGTCCTTGTGCTGCTTGCGCATCTCTTCGCGCTGACGGTCCTTCTCCTCGCGCTCCTTACGCTTTTCCTCCTTGCTCTTTTTCTTGGGACGGGTCTGCTGATTGATAGCCGAGAGGTCAATCTTACCTACAATGTTGAATCCTGTTGCCTGAGGCTTGGGCTCTTCTGCCTTTTTCTCAACAACGGGTGCTTCAACCTTTACAGGCTCCTCGACCTTTGCAGGCTCCTCTTTTACTACGGGCTTAACCTCGGCTGCGGGCTTCTCCTCCTTAACGGCAGGCTTTGCCTCGGCCTTCTTCTCGGGCTGTTTCTCCTTCTTTGCCGAGCGACGGTTGAGTGAATCGAGGTCAATAGTGCGCATAACCTTAATTACAGGTTCCTCAGCCTTAACCTCGGGCTCCTCTTTTGCAACGGGGGCCTCGGTTTTTGCGGGCTGCTCCTCAACGACGGCCTTCTCTGTCTCGGCTGCTGCTTTGGGACGCTCCTTGTTCTGTCGCTCCTGTGTGAACTTGTCCGACTCCAGACGGACATTCTTATCGGCGCTGAACGCCTCCATCAATAGTTCATAGCCCTTTTCGGGTACTACAGCGTTGGGATCCTCTTTAATTTCGATGCCCTTTTTCTGTAGGAACTCTACGATGGTGTTCAATCCGATATTGAGTTCTTTTTGTACTTTATTTAGTCTTATCTTCATTAGCTCACTCTGTTTTTAGTTGTTCTTAGTTATTTTCGCTCTCATCCTCAAACTCGGCTCTCAGAACCTCGAGAAGATTGTCTACTGTATCCTCCTCAAGGTCGGCTTTCTCGATGAGTACCTCGCGGGGAACGTTGAGCACAGCCTTTGCTGTGTCGAGTCCAATCTTCTTGATTGAAGAGATTACCCACTCGTCAATCTCATCGGCAAACTCGTCGAGGTAGATATCATCCTCCTGAGCATTCTCCTCAATCTCGCGGTAAACGTCGATTGTGTACTCTGTGAGCATACTTGCGAGCTTGATGTTAAGACCGTTCTTACCGATAGCAAGAGAAACCTCCTCGGGCTTCAAATAAACGTCGGCTGTCTTTTTCTCCTCGTCGAGGTAAATTGTAAATACCTTTGCGGGGCTCAATGCACGCTTGATGAAGAGCTCAATGTTTGATGTGTAGTTGATAACGTCGATATTCTCGTTGCGCAACTCACGAACAATGCCGTGGATACGTGAACCCTTTACACCTACGCAAGCGCCTACGGGGTCGATGCGGTCGTCGTATGTCTCAACGGCAATCTTTGCACGCTCGCCGGGGATGCGGGCAATCTTCTTTATTGTGATAAGGCCGTCGTTAATCTCGGGAACCTCCAATTCAAAGAGACGCTGCAAGAACATAGGTGATGTGCGGCTGAGAATGATTTTAGGGTTGTTGTTCTGGTTGTCTACGCGTGCAACGACAGCGCGAACGTTGTCGCCCTTGCGGTAGAAGTCCGAGGGAATCTGCTCGCTCTTGGGGAGGATAAGCTCGTTACCCTCGTCGTCGAGTAAAAGAATCTCCTTCTTCCAAATTTGGTAAACCTCGCCGCTTACGATAGTACCTACCTTCTCGATGTATTTGTTGTAGAGGCTGTCTTTCTCCAATTCGAGAATCTTAGACGCCAATGTCTGACGAAGGTTAAGAATTGCGCGACGGCCGAACTCAGCGAAATTGACAATCTCACTAACCTCCTCGCCAATCTCGAACGAGTCGTCGATGAGCTGTGCCTCGCTCAAAGAAATCTCAAAGTTGTCGTCCTTAACCTCTTTGTCGGCAACAACTGTGCGGCGACGCTGAATCTCAAAGTCTCCACGGTCGGGGTTTACAATAACCGAGTAGTTCTCGTCGGTTCCGAACATATTTACCAATACCTTGCGGAAACTCTCCTCGAGTACGCTGATCATTGTTGTACGGTCGATGTTTTTCGACTCCTTGAATTCTTGAAATGTATCAAGAAGGCTGATTGTTTCTTCTTTCTTTGCCATTTTCTTTTTGATTTATATTTTAATTAACTTTTTCGTCTAGTGGGCTTACTTGAAATTGATGATATACTTTGCGTATTTAATTTCGTTGTAAGCAAAATGTATTTCTTCCTCTACAATCTGAGGGCGTTTGCTGCCTTCGAGCTTAACCTTTTTCTCTACTCCAATAACAAACTCCTGTTCGTTGGCAGACTTTAGTATACCTTTGTGTTTCTTACCGTCCTTGCTTAGTACCTCAATCTCTTTTCCTATGTAGTTGATATACTGCTGAAGAACCTTGAAGGGTTGTCCCAATCCTGCTGAGCCTACCTCGAGCTCATAGTCGTCAATGTCGCTGCTGAGGCCCGATTCAATGTGTCGGCTGAGTTCGGCGCAGTCCTCAATCCACACTCCGTCGGAGTGGTCAATCTCAACGGTAATCTTGTCGTCCTTACTGATAACTACGTCTACTAAAAAATACTCTTTGTCGGCGAGCCATTCGCGAGTTAATTCAATTACTTTCTGCTTGTCAATCATAGGTTTGATACAGTTCTAAAAAACGGAGATAATGTTTCTTGTGTCTATTGTATGAAAAAGAGGGGCTTTTCAGCCCCTCTCAATCCTCATTTACATTGCAAATGTAATAATAATTAACGGTGCTACCAAATGTTTGCTCTTTTTTCTTGTCCGTTTGACGAAAAAAAAGTGCTCTTAGGCTCCTTTTGCCGCTTTTTATTTATCTTAGCGCCTGTTAGACAAAAAATGTTTCATTATGTACAAAAGACGCGGCAAAGATACCAATATGAGATTCCTTTTCGGCAGTGTGTTTTTCTTCTTCATACTGCTTATGACAATTGTGCTGTTCAGCTATTTTACTCTCGAGCAATATTGGGATAAGCCACAAGATACCTCTTTGAGGTATGAGTTTGTATTTTCTTCAGAATTTTCGGGTAAGAACTATGACCTTTATCTTAACGACAGCCTTCTCTACGAGGGTGTGCCGGTGAATGTCGATACGGTGGTTGCGGTGAACCGCTTTGCGGTGGATAATGCGCTGCTTGTGGTGGAGCGTGAGACTGATATTGTCTCTATTCACGAGATTAAGGAAAAGCAGGGCCGCGGAGTGATAAGCTTGGGCCGTGAGGGGGTAAAATTGAATATGACAGAGTAGAGCGCTGTTTCCTCTGAAATAGAAAAAGGTTCACTTTTGAGTGAACCTTTTTTGTTATTTTGTGGGGGAAAGAATCTTGTTGTACCGCTCCTTGTCGGCAAAGAGTCTGTAGCTCTCCTCGAGTAGCTTGTCGTTGAGTAGACTGTATGAAATTGCTCCCTGGCGACCGTAATAACGCAATATAATCTCGTTGTTTATCAATTCTTTGACATCTTTTGCAAAATGGTCAAGGTCGCGCTCAAGATTATGCTGCAGCTTCTTCTCGAGCGAGGTGATCTCCTCGCTTGTAATCTCGGTGTAACCTTCAAACTCTATAATCTTTTTAAGCTCTGCCAGTAATTTTGCGCTGCGAGTATCGTAGTTGAATCCCGACGAGATAAGATGCTTCTTGAATTTCTCATAGTCGCTGTCCGATATTTTGTATGAGTGGGGCGGTGCAATGCTGTCGTGCTCCAATGTGTACAGCGTAGCATAGTCGAATATCCCTAAATCCTGTATGAGATAGTAGAGCAGGGTGGTAAGAAGCTCGCTGTTAGGCTCAATATCGGGGCGTATGCCTCCGCCGTCGCGAACCTCGCGTCCCGCCTCGGTGTAGAACACGTTCGTAAGGCTGTCGGGCACGCGGTAGGCAGTGCCGTCGTCGTTGCGTTGCGAGTAGTTGAGCGCCTGTATGCAGCGTCCGCTGGGAATGTGGTATTTAGACGTTGTGAGCTTTAGATTGCCGTTGGATGGTAGGCTCATAGTGCTCTGTATCAATCCTTTGCCGAATGTTCTTGAACCGATGATTACCGCGCGGTCGAGGTCCTGCAATGCTCCGGATACAATCTCGGCAGCCGACGCCGACTGACCGTCTACAAGCACAATCAGAGGCGACTCTGTATCCAATGGCTCGCGGGTGGTCTTATACTCCTCGTTCGACTGCACTCTCTTGCCTTTTGTGGTTACAATAGTCTTTCCTTTGGGAACAAAAAGGTTTACAATGTTTATCGACTCGACCAACGAACCACCGCCGTTGCCTCTAAGGTCGATGATGAACATTTTTGCTCCGCGCTCCTTGAGATTCACCACAGCACGGCGCATATGCTTTGAACACTCCTCGGTGAAGCTCTCCAATGAAATATAGCCTATGCTGTCGTTCAGAATGTCGTAGTGTGTTATTGGCGGAAGGGCGATGCTTGCACGCTCGAATTTTATTGTCATCGGCTTTTTTACTCCGGGGCGCTCAATCTTAAGGGTGATTGTAGAGCCAGCCTCTCCGCGCAGCATATGGCTCACGCTGTCGGTGCTCATCCCGTGAATATCTGTTCCGTTTATGCTCAGGATGGCGTCGCCAATCTTTAGTCCCGCCTTTGCTGCCGGCATATTATCGTACGGCTCAACAATTACAGTGGTCTTTTTGCCCTCGTGGTAACGTATCACAGAGCCTATTCCTGCGTATTTTCCTGTAATCATCAACTTTAGTTCGTCGCTCTCATCCTCAGGGTAGTAGACAGTGTAAGGGTCGAGGCTCGCTAGCATTGCGTCTATTCCTGTCTTTATTATTTTTTTCGGTTGAATGGAATCGACGTAGAACATTTCGAGATTCTTTATTATGTTGTTGAAGATATTCAGCTGCTGTGACAGTTCAAAATTGCGTCGGCTGCTGAATGCCAATAATAGTAACGAACCAGCGATTATAGCCGGTAGGATTATGATTTTTTTGCTATTTTTCATTTGTTGCAGAATCTTGTTTTGTGGATTTTGCGCGAAGATACATTTTTACATTTTTATTTTCTCTCTTTTTGTTGTTATTTTAACTAAAAAGAGGGGAAAAGTGTTTTTGCATTTTGTAGTGCCTGTGGAGATTGAGGCTGTGTTTGTAACAAGATAATGTGTGAGAGGCGTGTGCCCTAGCCACTTTTTTTGTTAGCTAGCGTATATAACAAAAAAAAAGAAGAACAGGATTATTTTCCTATTCTTCTTTCCATCTTTTTGTTTTTTGCCAACTTATGTAGCGCCTACGGGAATCGAACCCGTGTTCCATGCGTGAGAGGCATGTGTCCTAGCCACTAGACGAAAGCGCCATTCTGATTAAAAGGTCTCAAAGCTTGGTAAGGTTGTATTGTTACTCTTTGTTCCCATTCTTCTAAACCTTTTGTAGCGCCTACGGGAATCGAACCCGTGTTCCATGCGTGAGAGGCATGTGTCCTAGCCACTAGACGAAAGCGCCGTTTGCAAAAATAAGCGGAAGCTGGGGGATTCGAACCC